>NZ_JBQUYV010000006.1:0-365562 GCF_056314185.1 Sphingomonas sp. DMC8
TGCCGGTCTTGACCGTCACCGCCTTCAACTTGAGCTGCGCGGTCACGGCTTCGAACAGCGCCCGATCGAGCTTGTGCGTGACCAGCAACCTGCGAAATCTGACGAAGGCGGTTCGTTCCGGTGTCGCCTCGTTCGCAGCGAACCCGCAAAAACGACGGAAGGAGGCGCGATCGTCCAGCGCCTCGGCCAGCTTCACGTCCGACAGATCGTACCAGATGGACAGCAAAAGGGCTCTGAACATCGCCAGCGGCGGCCAAGCAGGTTCGCCTTTGGAGGCAGGATAGAGGGAAGCCAGATGCGCATCTACCACGCTCCAATCGATTAGCGAGGCAAGCGCGTCGAGCGATGTCGCCGCCCGCTCCCGTCCAGCAAAACCGAACCGCTCCTGTCCAATCGAACGACGCGCCATCGGCAGCTCTCCTGCTTGGGAAAGCTATAGAATCAGCAACTGATGTCCCTGTCTACGCCCACCCGCGCACAGGTCTCATAAGACGGTTGCGGTACGACAGATCGGGCCGCGTGGCAGTGATCTGCTTCAGCGCATCAGTCCGGCAGCGCGCAGAGCATCTTCTATCACCCGTCCAACGCCGTTAGAGGCGGGCTGAGGCTGAGGCTGAGGCTGGGGCGGTGCTTCGGAATGAATGACCGGTGCGGCCTTTCTCGGCAGTTGTGGCGCCGAGAACGGCTGTGAAGGGGCCGGATTGGCCTGATTTCCTGACTTGGTCGCCGCCAAACCCCAAAAACCGGCGATCCGGCGCGTCGAGGAAATACCGGCCTCCAGCATGTAAGCCCCAGCATTGCCGCAAGCATTCGCACCCGTGGTGCTCAGCGGTGTGCCGTGACCAAGACCGTCGATCCGATATTCCTCGATCACCGCACGCCCATGCGCGTCACGCCAGGCGCGGCGGATATGACCGTCGATCTGCTCGACAACGGTGGGCTCGGGTGCAACGCCGTGGATGCTGCGCCATTGTTCGACAATCAGGGCAGAATTGGCATGGCTCACCGTCGCGTCGCGATCGCCGTGCCAAATCGAGATTCTTGGCCATGGCCCCTGGTGTGGAGATGCCGCAGTCACGAGTGTGCCGAGCGCCGCCGCCGGAGGCCCGCCGTGCGCCCGCATGCGATCAAACGCTTCGGGAATCGAGGATGCGGTGCCGTAGGGGAGACCTGCGATAATGGCCCCACCGGCAAAAACGTCGGGATAGGTGGCGAGCATCACCGACGCCATCGCGCCGCCCGCCGACAGTCCGGTCACGAAGATGCGGGCCGGATCGATCGCATGCTCTGCCACCATCGTCGCGACCATCTGGCGGACAGACAGCGCCTCGCCGTCGCCGCGTCGGGTATCACCCGCGTTGAACCAGTTGAAGCAGAGGTTGGGGTTGTTGCCGCGCTGCTGCTCAGGATAGAGCAGCGCAAAGCCCTCTTCGTCGGCGAGACGGGACCAGCCCGAACCGTGATCATAGCCGGCGGCATCCTGCGTGCAGCCATGCAGCACGACGACCAATGCCGATGGTGCTTGCCCCGATCGAGGCAGGTAGAAGCGCCCTCGGAGCGCGCCGGGGTTCGAGCCGAACGCCACCAGCTCGGAGAGCCGATCTTCTGTCGCGGTGGCGGTTCCGCCGACCAAGGCACTGTCGCGGAAGCGGGAAAGGCGATTCAAAGTGTCGTTCAGGTTACGCATGCGGCTTTTCTCCTGGCCACGGCGGAAGCCCTGACACGCAGCCGATCCTGGTTGGGATGCTGCACCGCACAATGTCGGGCGGCGCGGCGCGGATGCAAGGGCGGGCGTGATCTATTTACGCGCGTGCCAAGATGCTTAGATGCTGGAGAATGGCCGCTCCGGGGTCACACGAAGGCGCAGCCGCAATGCCATCGCCCGCGTGTCTTCCACCGTCCTGCCTAAATCGTCAGCTATGGCTTCGATGCCGATGCCGGCGGTGATGCCGCTTCTCAAATCGTTGATGTTGGTCTGGGTCCAGCGCTGGTGCGTGTCCGTCATCGGCTGACCTTCGAGGGGACTCTGTCATCTTGTACGCGGGTCGCAAGCTCCCACTTGCATCGGGCACCAAGCCCCGAAGAAATCGCGATTTCCGCGAGCCCTGGAAGAACCTCGATCGAACACGGAATTGCAGGTGCGTAGATGAAACGCCAGCACCAACGGCATTCGGCCGAACCCAGATTGGATGGCTGCGTGTTCCACGGCAAGGCTGTCTCTTGGCCGGGCTGTGCGTCGCGCTCGTCGAGGAACATCAGCTTGTCATCCTTGTCGCCCTATCCGCGGTACAAGGGCTGATGCATCAGCTTCAGGATCGCACACGCGATGTCGTGTCTTGGCGATTGAATCACAAGCGCACCACAAACTATTTCGGCTTCCGTACGATTGGGGGTAGCCCACGCGTCCCGACGTTCCCATATAGGGCTCATCGCGCCGTCCTTCCCGAGCCTGGCCGCGACCGAGAGCGATCGATGCTCCCGCTCTGACGCGGAACGCTCTCATGCCTTCGATTTCCGACATGCGGCCCATAAGGCCCTTCAAACTAGCGTTCCCTAAGTCCTGCGCCAAGCAGAGGGCCGCGCGTGGCCGATACCGCAGCGCCGGCCGCCTGGGCTGAGCTCGTCCGCTTCTATCGCGCTTCCCGAACGGACCATCATCTGCACGCGGGGTCCATCTGACCCCAAAACCAAGGAGAGTACGACATGGCCAAAGGACAGCAGCGCGGCAACCGCGAGGCACGCAAGCCGAAAAAACCGGAGCCGCCGAAGCAGAACGCTTCCAATCCCTCGCTCAAGGGCGCGCCGCAGGCGCAATTGCCCAAAAAGGGCTGACCTTCTTCGCGAATCGAAGGGCTCGGTCCGTGCAGCCGCCTTCGGTCCTCTGCTGCGTCTTAAACGCAGATCACCATGCGCTTGCCCGCGCTTTCGCGCCCCTTTCTCCCGCGCTTCGCGACAAAAAAGGAATGCCGATGTCCGCTCCGACGACAACCGAACCGACGGCCCCGCGCGCGCCGGCGCGCAAGCAGTTCCGCAGCAAGTTTGGAATGGCGCGCCCCTCACCGGACAGTCTCGAGCGGCAGAGCCGTGTCGCGCTGCTCGCCTGGAACCTGCTCGGTGGCGATGCCGCGATCGCCTTTCTCAACAGTCATGACAAGGCGCTCGGCGGGCGGCCGCTCGACCTTGCCGTCGCCAGCGCATACGGTTGCGAGGCGGTGGAGCAGGCGATCACCGCCCGCGCCGAGCGCTGTTAAAGCGCTGCCGTGCTGCTGACCATCCGTCACCGCACCAGCTATCGGTATGCGCGGCCGGTCTGGTTGCAGCCACACCGGATGATGCTGTGCCCGCGCGGCCAGCATGATCTGCGGCTGCTTGCGACCGAGCTCCGCTGCGTGCCGCCGGCCGCCATCGAATGGGCGCAGGACGTGTTCGGCAACCTGATCGCGACGGCAAGCTTCGCGGAGGCGACCCAGACGCTGACGATCGACAGCCGGATGGTGGTGGATCATTCCGCCGCGGCATGGCCGGTTTTCAGCATCGCGCCATCCGCGCATCAATTTCCCTTCGCCTATTCCGATGCGGACATCGCCGATCTTGGCGGGATGCGGGTGCCACACTATCCGCAGGCGGCGGGCCGGGTAGGCGCTTGGGTGGCGCAGTTCCGCGGCACCGGGCCGACCGATACGCTCACGCTGCTCAAGACGATCAATACCGCCATCGCCACCAGCCTCGCCTATCGGGTGCGGGAGGAAGAGGGCACCCAGACGCCGGAAGAGACACTCGACCGGGGCAGCGGATCGTGCCGCGACTTCGCGACGCTGTTGATCGAGGCGGTGCGCCACCTCGGCTTTGGCGCGCATGCGGTGTCTGGCTATCTCCAGCCCGACCTGCCGGGTGACCAGCACGGCACCACCCATGCCTGGGCCGAGGTATATTTGCCCTGTGCCGGCTGGATCCCTTTCGATCCCACCCATGGCCGCATGGGCGGGGCAGGCCTCATCCCGGTGGCAGTCGGGGGTAACATCGCCCGGATCCATCCGGTGCGGGGCAGCTATCTTGGCGCGCCCGAGGACTTTCTCGAAATGCAGGTCGACGTGACGGTCGAGACGAGCAGCACGCCCTCCGGTGCCTTCGACGCTTTCGCCCTCTGAGATGCCCGACCCGAACGGACGCGCCGCCGAACTCGATCGCGCCTATCGGACGTTGTGCCGGGGCGCGCGCTTCGTCGCCGGCCCCATGGGGCAAGCCGCGACGCGGCCGGAGAGCGTCGTGCCGATCAGTCATCAGCACCGGTCGAAATGGATTGGAAACGGCCTGCGCGAACTGGATCGGTTCCTCCACCATCTGCTCGACGCGTTCGCGCACGCCCATGGCCTGGGTACTGCGCCCGCCCAGCGGAACGGCGCCAACAAGTTGCGCGCGCTGCACGCGGCGCTGGGGCGAGGCGGCGACGATTACGCGCGTCTGCTGGCGCTAGGCAGCACGCGCGCCTGCCTGTTCCACTGTGACGGTATCCTGCGCAGCCGCGCGATGGCGGCGGCGTGCTGGACTGGCCTAGGCAGGGCTGGCACGCCACCGGTGTCCGATCCGGGCATGATGCTCGTCGTTGTACCGATGGACCTGCAGGGTGTCGGCCAATTCTACCACAGGCTTGCCGACGATCTCGTGGGGCCGCTCTAGTAAATACGCGGCGGAGTCCCCATCTTGATAGCATCGCGGTTCGCCCTGCCTGAGCAAGGCCGCGGCTGAGAGAGAATCCTGCTCCCGCTCTTCTCGAAGGAGCAGCCCCATGTCTTCTTTCTCCCTCGTTCCGCGTTCCCCGAACGTCGTTCCGTTTGTCGATGGCAGTGTGCGCCGCCGGCCGGTCCTGTCGATCTTCGCCCCCCGGCGCGATCCCGCAGGGCCACCCAGTCCAAAGTCCGCGTGAATGTCGCGCGTCGTCAACATCGACGCGGCCGTGCAACAGGTACTCGCGACCTGCGCGCAGCAGCAGGCGCGGATTAGCGCGATCGAACCGATATCACCGAGCGGCACGCACGTCGTCTTTGCCCGCGTAGAGGATGCCGAGCGCATGCGCCGTCTCTACCGCGATCGTCTCCTCGATGGCGCCGTCACGCGGACCAGCGGCGGCCGAAGGCGCGTCTGACTTTCCTCCGAAGCCTGCCTCCAAAAGGAATTCTTGCATGTCCCCATCCGCCGATCCGGCGCCCGACGCAGCAACCGTGGAAGAGCATCGGCTGATGGCCGGCTATGGAATCGCGCGCGTTCCCGCTGACGTCTTCCATTGGGGTGGCTATCGCTACTCCAGCTTCAAGGATGCGCTGGCCGCCGCCCGTCGCGCAGAACGCGCCGCCGCTTCCAACCCTATGTCCGAGGACACTGTCTGATGCAGCCTACCGCCATCACCTGCCGCGCGCAGGAAGCGCGTCAGCGCCAGCTGGCCGCGAACGCATCGCTGCCCAATGTGCGAGACATTGCTTTCGTCGCGGCTGCGGCCTGGGAAAAGGAAGCCCTGGCCGCAGAGAAGCGCGAGGCCCGCGACCGCGAGACCCGTCGCCGCCGAGGCGAGGCAAACCTCGGCCGGGCCACCTCGCCGTTCGATGACCGCAGTTTGAGTGAAAACCCGGACCGCGGCTTTGCAAATCGGGCATCGGCGCCGGTTGCGCTTGCGGTCGTGGCTTTCCGCAACGGTGCTGGCTCGGACGATTGACTTCGGATTGTGGTTTGGGCGCATGACGTGGCTTACCCGGCGATGCGGGCAGCAGGGGCTCGGCCTGTGTCCGGATCCCGCCCCTGCTGACGATCCAGGGACCGCATAATCGGCGTCACCGTCAGCCCGTGCAGCAGGATCGAGAATAGCACTACCAGCCCGACGATGCCCCATAGCCGCTCGGCCTCCACCACCGTCATATGGTTCATGCCATAGGCCAGGTAATAGATCGTCCCCACGCCGCGGATGCCGAAAAAGGCCAGCGTCAGCTTCTCGCTGCGATCGGCGCGGTAGCCGAGCAGCCCGATCAACCCCGCCACCGGCCGCACGACCAGCAGGATCGTCGCCGCAACGCCAATGTCGACCCAGCCGACATGCGCCAGCAGGCCGCTGACGAGCGCGCCACCGAACAGGATCAGCAGCGCCATCATCACCAGCCGCTCGAGCTGCTCAATGATCGTGTGCATCTCATGGTGGAATTCGTGCTCGCGATGCGTGTGGCGGAAGGTCAGCGCGGTCACGAACACCGCCAGGAAACCGTAGACATGGACGATCTCGGTCAGGCCGTAGGACACGAACGTCGCCGAAAGCGCGATCAGACCGTCACCCGTCTTGGCGAGCTTGGAGTCGGCGCGCACGTGGAAGGTGAGCCAGCCAAAGGCGAGACCAACCAGCCATCCGCCGAGAATGCCGCCGCCGATTTCCCACACCACCCGATAGCCCAGCCACGCGCCGAGCCACGGCGCGCCCGACACGGCGCTGGCCGCGAGCAGGATGGCCAGATGGACGAAGGGAAAGGCGGCGCCGTCGTTGAGCCCTGCTTCCGAGGTGAGCCCGAAGCGGACCTCATCCTCTTCCCCGGTCTTTGGGGGGCCGACCTGGACGTCCGAGGCGAGCACCGGATCGGTGGGCGCGAGGCTCGCCCCCAGCAGCAGCGCCGTCGCCAACGGCAGCCCCAGGGTCCATCCGGCAATGCCCGCGATCGCGAGGATGCTGAGCGGCATTGTGATCGCCAGCAGTCGCCAGGTGACCGCCCAGCGCGCCCATCCAAACACCCGGTCGATCTTGAGACCGGCGCCCATCAGCGCGATGATGACGATCAGCTCTGAAAATCGCTCCGTGATGTCCGGATACCGCATGGGCAGCGGTCGCAGCGTTATCTGGGGCAGAAGGAAGATCGTTGCGCCGATGCCCATGCACACGATCGGCAGCGATAGCGGCAATTTGCGGAGTGCGAGCGGCAGCCACGCCACCAGCGCCACCAACAGGCCCGTCCCGGTCAGGACAAGGATATAGGTGGAGGGGAGCAAGCTGGCATGGTCCATCGTTGCTTAACCGGTCGCCGAGCGGATCGGGTGCCGGCGCGTGCGAAAGAAGCTGGCACCGCCATGTCTGATCGTTGTTCGGCGGAGCGCATCTCCACGCTCAGGCTTTCTCCCCCTCAGTGCCCCGCCGCTTCCCGTTCGCGCAGCTTGGCCAACTGACCGCTCAACTGGCGCAGCACGCGGGTGCGATGCTGATAGGTGTTATGGCGCTCCCCCACCCGACCGGCGACGAAGTCGCTGGTGAACGCCCTGGTCATGTCCGCAAGCGCGGCCTCAAGCGCATCCGCATCCGATCCGGCTGGCGCGCAGGGGCGCGGGGCAGCTTCGTCAAGCAGGCGTGTCTTTTTCTGGTCGATGGTCATGCGTGTGTCCTCGCCGAGCGGGAGCACGTAGCATCTCTCAGTCGCAGCGGCGCTCGTGGCGGGGGCTGCGATAGACTGAAGATGGGGACGCCGAAGCGCTATGAATAGATGCGATTGCATCTATCGGCTGCCGTGCTGCGGCGTCAGGCTTAAGCTGGCTGACGATCAGGTACGGAACCGGCACATCCAGCGAAGCAGGCAAAGCATGATTCGCATGCCAACCATTTCGGGCTGACCATCGAGGCCGCTGGCGTATCGCTATAGGCGTGGGACGTGGACGACGGTAGGTTATTGAAGGATGGGCGCGGTTTCATGCTGCAGGAGGGCGATGGTCGGCTCCTGACTGAAGCTGCCGTTGAACATATCTTTCCGGAACGACCGTTTTGTCCCAATTCACGAAATTCCTGGCCCGCTACGGCCGCGTCCGATCGACCAGCTGATGCTGTCGCTGCGCATCAATCCCGATACCGATTTGCCAACCTGCCGCTCCAGCACCGGGCGCCACGGCACGAGCGTGAAATCCCTACTCCGTTCGATCACGGCGAATCGCCCGCTGACGAGATCAGCCGGCCGACGATAGATGCCCTCGATGCGGGAACCCTCGGTAGCTTCCCGATAGGGCATCTTCAGCTCGTCGACGAGCTGACCTGCGACCCGCAGCAGTTCGCGCCGCTGGAGTGCGGCGATCATGCCGTTCGGAAACGTCGTGGTGCCGCCCGTCTCCTCGGCAAACCTCTGCGCCACCAACCACTGCCGGCGACACGCTTGGGCCTCGCGCAAATCGTGACCGAACCCAGCATCACGAACAGGCACGGGCGCGCCAGAAACCAGCTCCCGGTCGATCCACGTCGCGGCCTCGGCATCGACCAGCCGATCGAGCGGTTGCGCCGACAGCATGGTGAGCGCGACCGGACGGTCCTGCAGCCGCGCCGCCTCATAGGCCGCGACGCGGTCGAGATGGTCCACCGCGATGATCCAGCGGCCCGATGGCTCGCGCTCGACGACGCCCGCTGCCCGACGCATCGCCTCTAGTCGCCGGACATGGGCTTCCGCGAAGGCCTGGGTCGCGGTCGGATCATGGCGAAGATGGGCATCTACATCGTAGCACCCAGCATTGGCGGCGGCGACCGCTGCGATGGTCCTATCCACCTCCCGCACCGCCGGCCGGACGGGGTCGATACGTACAATCGCACCACGCGGCAGACTGGCATCGGTTTCCGTGCCCCGGCCGATCGCCACGTAATGGCTGCGACCATCCACGCCATCGACGATCAGGTAGTGGCGATCTTCGTGCTCGTCGGCGAGCCCATGCGCGAGCACCCGGCCGACCAGCGGGCGGGCATCGGGCGCGGCAGGGTCGTAGATCGCCTGGTCGGCCAGCGTCCGGGTAATCGCGGTGCGCGAAAATTCGCGCTGCATGGTGCGGATGATGTCGCCGCGTTCGCCCAATGCCCGCAGCGTCTCGGCAAGGGCGGGCGCGAGCCGGAAGCGGCCGGCGCCGAGCGGTTCGGCCAGGCCCAGCCGCGACAGCTTCGCGAGCCTGCCAACGCGCAGCGTCTGGTCGAAGGCGTCGCGACCCTTGGTCGCGACCACCAGCTCGGCATCCGCCCCCTTGAGCAAGGACCGGTCGATCGAGGTCAGCCGCTCCTGCTCGACTTCGGCGCGGAGCGTCTGCACGATTTCGCGCTCGGTGCGCGGGCCAAGATCGAGATCGACCAGTTCGGCGGCGCGTTCGCGAATGCCGGTCGTCAGATAGTCGCGGGCGATGACGAGATCGCCGCCGCGGTCGTCCTTCCCGCGCACGACGATATGGGTGTGCGGATGGCCGGTGTTGAAATGGTCGACCGCGACCCAGTCGAGCCTGGTGCCGAGATCCTCTTCAATGCGCGCCATCAGCCGGCGGGTCAGGGGTTTCAGATCGTCATATTGATCGCCGTCCTCGGGCGAGACGATGAAGCGGAACTGGTGGCGATCGCTTGCCCCCCGTTCGCCGAACGCCTTGCCGTCGGCCGTATCGGTATCGCGCCCGTAGAGCGTGCCGCGTTCGCCCTCGCGTGTCGTGCCGTCGCGCTGGAGATAGCGCAGGTGCGCGGCCGCGGCCGACACCCCCTTGCCGGCGAGCTTGACGATGCTGGCCTTGATGACCACGCGACGACTGTTTGATGCCGCATGACCGCCGCGGCTGGCGAGCACGCGCCCGACGCCCGCGCCGCGCCCGATTCGGGTGCCCGAAAAGGCTCCCCGCGCGAACCCGGGCACCGCGATGCCGCCGCGTGCAAGATTGGCGGCGGCGAGGACGCGGCCGAGATAGCGGCGTGCGTGCCTGCCGCCCTGCTGGCGCTGGCGTCCGAGGATGGGCAAGAAGCGGTCGTCGTCGGCCATCATCGTGATTCCGGAAGCGAGGAGCGGCAAGCATGCTCCCCAGCCGCCTTCAAGGAAACCGGTGCCGGCCAACATGGCGGAATGCCGACCCTTGAGTGCGGAACGGCACCGGCACCGGGAAGGCAGTGCCGGCAACGGCTCCAAAAAACGATGTGCAGGCAAAGGCTTATGGCACACCAGTGCCATAGCTTTATCTTGCCTTACGCCGCCCTACCCTCTCACCCGCTCCTGCCGCCCGTTTCCACTATCCACCTGCTCGTCCAACGCACTCGAGCCGAGGCAAAAAGAAGCCGGGACGAAGGTACCTGTCCGGCACCCTGTCCCGGCGTTTCCGAGCCGCAAATCAATGCGTCGCTGCAAAGGCTTGGCGGGCCCGGCGTTCGCTCCTGAAGCTGCGCCGCCCGATCAATCCGTGCGCGTTGCCATCGCCATCGACGATGCTCACCGCGACGAACCAGCGGCCGTCCAGCCGCCCGACAATCGCCACCCGATCGAGTTCGAACGCCGCGTCGTCTTGTGCGCGGTAAGCCCCGAGCCAGCGCTCCGACGCCCGCGCATCCCAGAGGAAATCGCTCTCTTCGGCGTCCAGGAACCGCTGCGCCAGCGCCTCGCCCGCGCCCCGTCCGAACTCGATTTCGAGCCCCGCCACCAGCGTTGCCGCCACGCGATCCGTGTCGTTGGCCGAAACCGCACTAGCTACATGGTACATGGTCATGATCGCCTCCTTCGCTTGAAGTCCCCATCCTCGAGGACAGACCTTCGACGACGGGCGGCGGAGCGGCTGTCAGGGCCGCTGGAGGCGAAGCCGGAAGCGCCGCGTAAGCGGCGGCGGAGGAACCGATTTTGTCGCGCTGAAAACAAACAGACTCGCGTGCGCAGCACGCTCCGGCTCGCGGCAAAATTGGAGGGGCCGCCGGCCTTGCACAGCCGCTTCGCCGCCCGTCATGCTGGGCCTTGCCGAGACGAGCCCCTCCCCCGCCCACCGGTGCGCCGAGCCCTTTCGGCAGGCCGCGCTTGAGGCTGCCGGACGTGTCTGGACAGCGGGGTGCGCGAACCGCAAACAGCCTGTCCGCCGGGGCGTCTGGAGCGCGCGATGGCGCGGGAGCGGCGGATGTGTGGCTGGTCCGAAGCACGATGAACAATGCTGGCGGCGAACGCCTTGGCAGGGATGGCCGCCAATCCAAATGGGTGCCCGACACCCGCGCGAGATAGATGCGCGTCTCGGCTGGCAGCGCACGACCGGTTGCGAGATGGGCGGCGTACCGGCCGGGACCGGCGTTGTAGGCGGCGAACAGCCCGGGATAGCCGAACCGGTCATACATCGTGCGCAGATAGGCGGTGCCTGCGACGATATTGTCGTGGGGGTTATGCGGATTGGCGCCCAGGCCGTGCGCTGCGCGCAGCACCGCCCAGGTTGCCGGCATCACCTGCATCAGCCCCATTGCGCCCGCCCGTGAGGTGATCGGGCGTCCGTCGCGCATGGTCTGGCCGCCGCTTTCGGCACGCATCACCCGCTCGATCCAGGCGACCGGCACGCCGAACCGCGCGGACGCCTCGGCGATCTCGGCGCGCCAGCGGGACACCGGATCGGTCTTTGGCGGACCGGCTGCGGCGGGAGTCGCGACCAGGCATGCGAGCGCGCATGCGAGCAGCTTCAGCGGAACCATAAAGGGGTCGCCTTGCCGATAACATCCTGCGCCAAGGTCGGTCCGAAATAGCGCCCGTCGAACGAGTCCGGGATCTCGGTCATGAGCAGGAAGACCCTGCCGGGCCCGAGCCGGACACACCCCTGCCAGGCAGGCAGCGGACGGCCCGCAGCATCGGCGGCGCGACGCCTGGCGAGCGGCTTTCCGTTGACCGTCACCACATTGTCCATGCCGCAAATCGTATCGCCAGCGACCGCGGCGACGCGCTTTACCAGCGGCACGCGCAGCGGCAGATAGCGGCGGCGCGCGGCCAGTTGCCGCGCTTCGACCGGGGCCCATGCGATCACCATGTCGCCGCGTTTGAGCGCCGCGCCGGGCGATACGGCATAGAGGCCGATCGGCGCGCTGGCGCTCGCATTCCAGACCAGCCGGGGCCTCGGCGGCAGCACCATCGTGACGCCGAGGCAGGCGATTCCGGCACCCAATAGCACGGCGCGGCGACGCAGCTTCGTTCGGCGTGCGCGGGCAGCGCGCAGCGCGTCGCCCCAGGCGAACAGCGGCAGGTCGCGGCGCTCAACCACGCTCGCCGCCGCGCGCGCGGGCTGCCGACCAGGCCTCGATATCGTCGATATGATAGCGCCAGGTGCGGCCATGCAGGCGGCATTTCGGACCCGTTCCCGCGAGGCGCAGGCCCTTCAGCGTCGAATAGGCGATGCCGAGATGAAAGGCCGCCTGCTTGGCGGTCAGGTAGGGGCAGGTTTCGCGCGCGGCCTGCGCGCGGTCGATGGCATCATCCATGATTCCAGTGCCTCCCTGCCGGTGCGTAGAGCGCCGGCTGATGGGCCTGGATTGGATCGATCCGGCCATCTTCGGCAGGGTCGCAAATCGCCCCTCGCGATTCCGCCCCCCTTCTTACACCGGCGTTTTCGAGCCGGTTGCGGTGCCCCGCGCCCTTGGCGGACGCGGGGCGGTTCGCTCAGTCGGCCGGGTTCCAGATGATCGCGAAGGCGTCGTCATCATCCTGGCCCGCGGCGCGGCCGAGATTGGCGTAGAGCCGACGCGGGCCGAATTCGGGGGCGGCAAGCGACAGCGACACATAGTCGCGGCCAGACATTTCGCCGCGCCGGACCCATCCCGCGCCGACCTCGACGCCGGCCGCCGACACGCGATAGTCGGGCTGGGTGTCGCCGGATTTGCGGGCGTTGGGAATGATCTCGATGTCGGTGCGGATCGAGAGCGTCTTGAGCTGGCCCTTGAAGCCTTCTCCGTTGCGCGTGACATAACCGATGGCGGGCATTGTTCGTCTCCTGAAAAGTCGCCCCGAACCGTTTCCGGGCGATGGGCGGACCAAAGGGACGGGCACAGCGGGCCGGCGAACCGGCAGGCCGGAGCGGCAGCGGAGGACCGGAGCCGGAGGCTTATTTGAAGCGCAGCGACCGCGAGGAGCCCGCAAGCTCGGGGTCCCCGCGCGGCATGCCGCGCGGGGTGGGCGCGGGCGGGGAAATAAGCCGCACGGCGATGGTTTCGCAGGGCCGCGGCCGTCCCAGGTCCTGCGCCCGAGGAGCCGGAAACAGTGCGGGACACGGCGGTAGTGACGACGACCATGCCACCGGTTCCTCCCGCGCGATGGAGGGGTCGTGGACTGCGCGGACACGCCGCCGCACTATTGGGCAACCGTCCAAACGCTCGCACGCCGATACCACCGACATTCCCGCTGTGTGGCCAAGGACGACAGGACAGGCTTTCGGATTCGGCGCAGAAGGCGATAGCGGCCGCGATCCTGTCGATGATCCTCCTGCGCCTTGCGCCGCGCTGCGCCGCACGCCCAGGGATCGCCGCTGCGCCGCCGGGCCAGGCGCATGTCGGGTAAGGACAAGACCGCGACGGCATCCGGCTGACGCGCGGAACGCGCGCTCGCGTCGCCGGCGATGCGGTGCCGAAAGCGCGCGCGGCAGGCAGCGTGCGGCGTCGATCAGGGGACGGCCAGCCCGCAGGCGTCAGCGGCGTTCCCCCTTGGGTCCGCCCCGCAGCTCGGCACACAGATCGTCAAAAAGGTCGAAGTATCGGCGCTCCAACATGCCCTCACTGAGCGAAAACATGGCAGCGGACCGCGCCAGTCCAAGCGCTGTAGCCGCCATCACCGCATGGGTTCGATAGTCGGGATCGAGGTCGCGCGCGGCCGAAATTTTTCGAGGGGGAAGAGGGGCGGGCGGCGGTTTCCCGGCCGCCCGCAAAGGTCATCAGGCGGCGAGACAGTCGGCCGCGTCGCCGGGGTCCGGTAGCGCCATCACCGCGCCGGGTGCGGTCGGCGTTTCGGGTGAACAGCATCCCGTGCGCTTCGGGCCATGGCGGACGCAGGACGGGCCCGCTACGGGCTCATCGTCACCCGGATTCCGTCTCCCGATCTCCCGCGCCGCCTGCGCTGTGTCATGCGCCGCGACCGTGCCGACGCCGCCGCGCGCCGTATAGGCATCGGGCGGGAAGGCCATCCAGCGCGGCACCCAATGCGCGCGCCGGTCGCGCCCGCCCACGCCGTCGAGATGATCGCGAACGATGCGTTTGAGGGTCTTGGTCTTCTCTTGCCGGTTGGCGCTGGCGACGGCTTCGCCTGCCACCTCGGCGACGATCCGGGTCAGTAGCTCGCGGTCGCGAATCAGTTCGAAAAAGACATCGTCAGCCTGCCAGTAGCGGGCCATATCGACGCCGATCTCGACACCCACCGCCTCGACGGCGGCGCTGCCGCTGGCGAGGGTTTCGCCCATGACGATGGCGATCACCTCCAGGACGACCGTGTCGGGAAGGTCGAGCAGCCGCTGGAAAATGCCGACGAGGCCGAGGTCGCCGCCGCCCGTTGCCATCGTGCCGCCGGTCACGGTCGGTTCCTCGGGCGCGAAGCCGAGAACAGCGAGCACCGCGCGTCGGCGCTCGTCAAAATCCGCCTCGGCGTGGCTGTTATCGAGGCTGTCGCGCACCGCGTCGTTGCGGGTAGCCTGCGGTTCGGGAGTGATCCGCCACAGGTGCGAACCGGCGATGGCATGGGCCACCATCAGGCGTAGCGCGACCGCCGGATGGCCGGTCAGCGCGGCGCGGACGGTGGCATGACGATGCAGGTCGATATAGGTCTGCATCGTCGAAGTGACTTCGGGCCGCATGGACTTCTGCCCGCCGACGACGCAATGGCCCGCCCCTTCCAGCTTGCCGAGACGCGCGGCCTCCTTGCGGCTGATATAGCCTTCGTGGACGATCACCTCGCCGGTCGCGCGCACGTCGAGATAGACGCGCCCGCCCTTGCGCTTGCCTGCCTTCTCATATTCCCATGTCGCAAAATGCTCGGACGGTGGCACGATGATCGCGTCGGCCCAGCCCTGTTCGACATAGGCGGCGCGGCGCGATTCGATGGCGGCATTCTGGGCCGTCCAGAAGGCATCGACATCGCCGACATAACGGTCCTCGCCGAACAGGTCGGCGATGGTCGCAAGGCCGATCGCGTCCACGTCAAACAGCGCATGTTTTGCCGGGATCGACTGCCCGCCGAACAGCCATGCTTTCAGCTGGTGGCCGGTCGGCAGATAGGCATTTTCGTCGTCGGCCAATGCCAGCCATGCCTTTTGCTGGCGCTTGGACGCCATCGTCAGATGGCGCACGGTCGCCGCGTCGATCCGCTCCTTGCGGTAGAGGTCGCGGACGGCGGGGAGCAGGTTGCCGAGCGCGAGCACGCGGCGGACGGCAAGGTCGGGCAGGCCGAAGGTGGCAGCAATATCCGCAACGCTGCGGCCTTCCTTGACCAGCCGGGTGAAGGTTTCCCACTGCGTCACCTCGTCGGGATCGAGCCGCGCCAGATTTTCGATCAGCGAGGCTTCGACGGCGGCGGCATCGTCGCCCGCATCGAGGATCGCACAGGGCAGCAACGCCGTTTCGGCATCGGCCTCGGCCGAGCCGTCCCTGGCCGCGCGGCGTTCCTCGGCGACGATCTTTGCGGCGTGGAAGCGACGGCTTCCGGCGATGATCTCATAGCCGCCATCTTCACCCTTGGGGGGCGCGCAATGCGCTCGGACGATGACCGGCTGGAGGACGCCACGGCTGCGCACGGTCGGCAGGATGTCGGCGACATCGGGCGCCTTCCTGCCATGGCGCATGTTGGCCTTGCTCACGACGAGCTTGTCGAGCGGGATGAATTCGAGTTTCATGTCAGCACTCCTTGTGAGTGCCGGTCCGTCGATCTTTCCGGGTGGGCGGACCGGCTTACAAAACGGCGTCACGCGCCGCACGTCATCCGCCGTTTCCCTCGTCGGGATTGGTCGGAAGCTCGGGAACCGGCGCTGCTTCGATGCGCCAGAGGATCGATTGGGCCTCTCTGATCGAACCGGCGCGGCGCGCGGTGTCGGCCCAGACCGACAGGCTGGTGCTTGTCGAAAAGCCGATGTCGCGTTCGATGGTAAGTCCGAACGGCAAATGGAGCCGCGCGATCTCGCCGAGCGAGAAATAGCCGAGTTCAGGACAGCCGAACCCCAGATCGGCGAGGCCGAACAGCGTATCGCCATCGTCCAGCAGCTCGGTCGCGAGCCAGGTTGCCGCGCCTATGGGCGAGAACAATTTGACGACCGGCGCAGGGTCATGATCGGTTTCGGCGGAGCGCTCGGCGTTCCTGCGCAGTGCCGCGTGAAGTTCGGGGGTGAGCACGATCATGCCGCGAGCCTCCCTTCCTGCGGGGTGGGGCGTTCGCCAGTGTCGCCTCGGGTTGCCTCGGCCCGAGCTGCCTCCGCCTGCGTGGCGGCGTGCCGCGCCAGCAGCCAATCGGCGGCCTTGCTGGCGGCGCTCGCCGCGCGGAAGATCGCGCGGTTATCCTCGCGCAGCACGTCCAGCCAACTGCCGAGATAGTCGGCGTGGCGGACGGTTGGGGTGATGCCGAGAGCGGCGCAGAGAAAAGCCGAGCCCATTTCGGCTATTAATTCCTCGCGGGCATAGTCTTTCGATCCGAATCTATTGGCGAGATTGCGGTTCAAGCGCGTGGGGTGGCCAGTGCCGTGACAAAGTTCGTGCAGGCAGGTTCGGTAATAGTTGACCTGTTCGAAAAAGGCCGGCTGCGGCGGCACCTGCACGTAATCCTGCGCGGGCACGTAGAAAGCGCGGTTGCCGCCGACGCGGAAATCGATGCCGCTCGCCGCAATCACTTCCTCGGCGACGGGGACGATCTGCCGTTCGGGCAAGGGGGCCGGATCGGGCACAAGGCCCGGGCGCAGTCCCTCGCACTGCGCGACGTTGAACACGGTAAAGCGCTTCAGGAATGCAATGGTCTTGGCGTCGCCGCCGGTTTCGGCGGCCCGCGCCTTTTCGGCTTCGGGGGTGAAACGGTCGGCATAGACGACGGTCGTGCCGCGCTCGCCCTTGCGGACGCAGCCCCCTGCCTCCAGCGCTTGGCGGAAGGTCAGCCACGCTTGCGAGGGATAGCCATGCTCGATCACCGCGCCCCACAGGATCAGCACATTGACGCCGGAGTAAGGGCGCGCGGTCAGCGCATTGCGCGGCAGGCCGGGGCTGATCGCGCCGCCGTCGCCATCGGGCCGTCCCCAAGGTTGCACCCATGGGAAGCGGCCCGCCTCCAATTCGGCGATGATCCGCCCCGTCACCTCGTCATAGAGGCTGGCGCGGGCGGTCTCGGGTTTCGCTGGGAAAGCGCTCGGGTTTGGGGTTCCCGTGTTGGAAGCCTCGGGTTTCCGGCCCTTGCCACGCGCGCGGACGTTAGGGGAGACAGGCATCGTTCACCTCCTGCACCGCCCCAAAAACCACCATGGCCTCCCCGGAAAGCGGGGGTGGGCGGCAAGATGCGACCGGAAAGGCCCGCTCCAAGCGGCACCGGCACCCAAGTCCGGGGGCCCCGTCGCCCTCGCGACGGGGTGGCGCAGGGCCGCAACGCCAGTGAAGGAGCCGGGCGCAGCCCGGCTTGCCGGCGACGCGAGCGGGCCTAGCAGGGAGCGCCGCCCACCCGCGCTTGCCCGGGAGAGGCCCACCAACAGCGCCGCCGCGTGCGGGGCGACCGCACATCCCGGCGGCGAAGCCGCCGCATGCAAAGGATCGCACCCCGGTCGATGCGGGCGGATCGGCGTTGCAGGGTCGGGCTTTGTGAGGCGGGGGCGGCAATGCCTGCGGGGTCGCTTCGGGTGCCGCACCCTGCCGAAAAGCCTGCGTCGGCAGGGAGTGTCCTCAGCCCCGCTCCATCGGGGTCAGCAGCCGCTGACCCGCGCCAGCCGATCGTGACCTTCCGGCCGAGGTCCGGGCACGAGACTCGATGGCGGATGTCAGAAGATAGCACGGGGTCGATCAGGGGCGCCGCCGCATCAGCTGACGATACCCGCCTTTCGCCAACGCCCTAGCCTCGCGCACCAGTCGCCTGACGCGAGATCGTAGCGCGTCCGATCGGCCGTTCCACTCCTCGGCGACGCGACGCGCACCAAACAGGAACCGACCGATATCGCGCTGCCCGGCCCCGTCGGCGAGCGCGTCATGGACACGCAGCAACTGGATGCCGCGCCCGATCCAGGGATCGCGCGGGAACAGCGAACGGCCGAAACGACCATGACGCTGGAGATGGAGCAATCGCCGGAGCGGCAATATCGCCGCGTCCGCCTTGCCGAATCCGTCCAGCCGATAGTGAAGATGGACGACCGCCCGATCGGTCAACCGGCCCTCTACGACGTCCAGCCGGATATGATGCATCCCATCCGAAAGGACAGCATGGTCGTAGCCCGCGGGATCGGTGACGATAGTGAGCCAGCGGATCATGCGCTCCAGGTCGAGACCGTCAGGATCGCTCCGATCGGCCGGCATCGCTCCGACTTGCAGCGTCCCCGGATCAAGATCGGCATGCCACAGGAGCCGTGCCGCGGGTGCCGACCGGGCCGGGTCTTCAGCGAAAGTGCAATCCCCATCGGCCCGGATCGACGATCCGGCCGCCGGTGACGCGACTCGCCCGCGCATGCCAGGCGATGTACTCGGGGTCGCGGCGCAGCCATTCCCACATCAGACCGGCACGATCGATGTCGCGCAGGCAAACATAGACGGTATCGTCCTGCCAGTGCCGGGCCACCATCATGAACCGAGAAAGCCAGCGGCAGTCGAGCCATCGCAATGCGCAAACGCACTTCTACCTGCATGAACAAGATGATATGACAGATTCATGACAGGATTCGCCCGGCGACGGCGTGAGGCCCCGTCGCCGGGCCCGTGCCATGAGAAAGGGCGAGTACCGGGTTCGAGGCACCACGAGACGCCCGCCGGTGGTCGCGACAGCACCAGATGCCATGGATGGGCATGGCGATGCAGCTTGCGCGCATCGTGGAAACGGTCGCCGGCGCCGACGAACTCGCGGCGGCCATGGCCGCCATTACCGCCGAGCTCGGATTTCAATATTTCGCGCTCGGCCATCATGTCGACATCGTCGCAGCAGGCCCGGCCGCGATGCGATTGCACAATTACCCGCAACGCTGGGCGGAGTATTATGACCGTAATGCGCTGGGCGTGAGCGATCCGGTGCATCGCGCAAGCCATGTCACCGGAATCGGCTTTAGATGGTCGCAAATGGCGACGATGATCCCGCTGACGCCGACCGATCTGAGGATTCTCGCTCTTGGGCGGGCGCAGGGCATCGGCAACGGCTTCACCGTGCCGGTCCATGTGCCAGGCGAAGCACGCGGCTCCTGTTCTTTCGCCAACGAAACAGGGCGCCCCCTGCCGGACACGATGCTGCCGCTCGCCCAGCTGGCCGGCGCGTTCGCGTTCGAGGCAGGCCGCCGGCTGTGGACCGGGCGCGGTAGCGATCCGGGCCGGTCCGGCCCTCGACTGACCGACCGCCAGCGCGACTGTGTCCTGTGGGTAGCACGCGGCAAGGGCGACTGGGAAATCAGCCTCATCCTGGGGATCAGCGAGGAGACGGTCGCCCGGCATATCAAGCAGGCCTGCGAGCGCTACGGCGTGAACAAGCGGACATTGCTGGTGATCCGGACGCTGTTCGACGGAACGCTGACCTTCTCGGATATCTTCCGCGCCCGCTATGCCCCTTTCCGGGCATAGCGCGACACAGGGCACCTCGCCGACCCTCGACCAATCACGGTCAAGGGAGGCAATGCCATGCTGCATGTCCTGCAATCCGACGCCCGGTCCGTGCCGGACGCTGTGCTCCGCGCAATGTTCGCGGCGCGCAAGTCGGTGTTCGTCGATCTGCTCAAATGGGACGTGCCCGTCCTCGCCGGCTGCTATGAAATCGACCAGTTCGACGACGAACACGCCACCTATCTGATTCTCGCGGAGCCGGACGGAAGCCATCTGGGATCGGCGCGGCTGCTGCCGACCATGCGCCCGCATCTCCTCGACAGTGTCTATCCGGGACTGTGCGAGGACGGCCCGCCGCGCGCGCCGGACCTGTTCGAGATTACGCGGTTCTGCCTCGACCGGCGTCTGCGGGCAGCCGAGCGCCGTGCGGTGCGCGACACGCTCGTGCGTGCGCTGGTCGACCATGCGCTGGAGCATGGCATCGCCGCCTATAGCGCGGTTGCGGCGTTGGGCTGGGTCCAGCAGATCCTCGCCTTTGGCTGGCGCTGTCGCCCGCTGGGTCCCCCAAGACTTATCGACGGTGCACTGCTCGCCGCACTGCGCATCGACATCGCTCCCGATACCCCCAGCCTGCTCGCCGCGGCAGGCATAGGGTCGGCCGCCACGCTCCGAACAACGCCTGCACCGCAGCTCGCATAAAAGGAGAAGGCGCATGTTCGACCGACCCGATGCTTCCGATCTGATCGCCCAAGACGCACGCGATCTTCGCGCCCATGGCTGGTGCATCCTTCGCAAGGTGCTGCCGCCGGCGCAGATTCACGCGCTGGACGTCGAACTGGCGGACGGCTTCACGACAACGCCCTTCGGCGAAGGCGGTTTCTACGGCACGACCACCAAGCGGTTCGGACGACTGCTGCGACGCGCGGCGGGCGCGGCGGCGCTGGTCCAGCACCCGCGCATTCTCGGTATCGCCGAAGCCATGCTCGCGCCCTGGTGCGACTGCATCCAGCTCAATACGACCCAGGCCATTGCCGTCCATCCCGGTGCGCCCGCGCAATTACCGCACCGCGATCAGGACATGTGGCGCGGCCCGATTGGCACCATCGAATATCTCGTCAACGTGATGTGGCCGCTCACTGCATTCACCACCGACAATGGCGCGACGTTGGTCTGGCCTGACAGCCACGGTGCGCATTCCCTGACCGATACCTCTGGCTTGCCCTTCGCCGCAGCGATGCGTCCGGGCGATGCCCTTCTGTTTCTCGGTTCGACGCTGCACGGCGCCGGAGCGAATCGCACGCAGGCGGTACGGCGCGGAATCATCATCGGTTACGCGCTCGGCTGGCTTAAACCCTATGAAAATCAATGGCTGGCCTATCCGCCAGAGATCGCGCGTAGCTTCTCGCCCGATCTGGCAGCGCTGGTCGGCTATCGCCAGCATCGGCCCAATCTCGGCAATTTCGAAGGGCAATGCCCTTCGGTGCTGCTCCATGGGCCGACCGATCGAGCGCTCGGCGCAGTCGATGCGCTTCGCCCCGATCAGCAGGCGCTGGTCGAGGCCCACCGGCGGGCGCAGCGAGGCACCTCGTGAACGCCGGGCAGACCGCCGAACGGGTCTATAGCGTATTGCGCCTGCAGATCATGCACGGCGTCTTTGGACCGGGCGAACGGCTCGACCCGACAGTACTCGCCACGTCGCTGGCATCGAGCGTCACACCGGTGCGCGACACGCTCCACCGACTGACGGGCGAAGGTCTCGTCGAGACGCGGACGGCAGGCGGCTTTTACATACCGCCGCTCGACGAACCTCGTCTCGAGGATCTCTATGACTGGTCGGGCGAACTGCTCCTCCTCGCGGTCCGCGCCTGGCAACGCCCTGTTGCGCCCGCGCGCACTACCGAGAGGAAAGGCGACGCGAGCCTGGCCGATCGTACGGCTGCCCTGTTTCTCGCCATTGCCCGGCATTCCGGAAATGGCGAGCACGCCCATGCAGTCGACCGGCTCAACGCGCGCGTGCATGCGGTTCGGATCGTCGAACCCATGACCATCGGCGCGAGTGATGCCGAACTCGACGCATTGGCACATGCTGCCAGCGTCGATGACCACGCCGGCTTCAGACGCCTGTGCGCCAGCTATCACCGCCGACGTCGTCGCGCCGCAGCCGCACTCGTCCGCGCCGTCTATCGCGCGCAATGATGCGCACCGGGCTCGCCAAACAAAATCGATATAGAGTCCGTATAAAGTTCGGATAGCGAGCCAAACTTCCTAGTCTCCTGTGGCTGCACATCGCAGCAGGACCAAGGAGAGCATCATGGAACGCGAAGACGATCTGATCAATCTCGGCACTGCAAGCGTCGAAACCAAGGGAGGCGCCGGCCTTGTGATCGATATAAAGAATGGCCAGGAACCCTTCGGCATTACCGAAGACTGACCGCGTCGGCGCACGGTTCTTCAAGGATCGTGCGCCGATCCGGGCCTCGACCATGGGCTTCTCGCTCCGCGAAGGCATCTCCTACTGCGAGGTAGGCGACCGCCTCCTCTTCCTGGACATCGTCGCCGACCGCTATTTCTGCCTTTCGCTGCCCGTCGAGCACAGCTTCCGGCAGATGCTAGACGGCATGCTGCCGCCCGATGACCGACATATCGAGGGTCTGGTGTCACGGGGCATGCTGATCCCATCCGCGAGTACCGAGGCGCCCGCGCCCTGCGCCCCCCTCCGGATTCCGTCATCGAGCATCCTCGACCTTCCGCTTGGTCCTGTCGGGTTGATCGCAACCGGCCGCGCGCTCGCCAGTCTGGCGGGAACGCGCGTGCATCTACGCTGGGCGGGACTTGGGCGGACGCTCGTGCATCTCAAGGCGCGCAAGACGCGACTGGCGCAATCAGGGGGCCCTGCGAAAGCGAAGGTCGACCAGATCATGGCAGGCTTTGCCGCCGCGTCGCGTATCCGCACCCAGCGCGACAATTGCCTCGCCCAGTCGATCGCCGTGGCGTCACGCATGATCGCGCTGGGCGTCTTGCCCGAACTGGTACTGGGCGTCCAGCTCGGCCCCTTCTGTGCGCATTGCTGGGTCCAGCAGGGCGACAGGCTAATCAATGACCGCGTCGACATGGTGCGGACCTTCACGCCGATACTCGTCCTATGAGGGGTCGGCGCTTCCTCGCGCTCCTGTCGCCTCCAGGCATCCCCCTGCCCCCGCATGCGATCGACAGGGCGCGCGCGGCAGCGACGGCGCTCACCCCGCTTGTCGCAACCGACCGCCTTTTGCTGTGGAGCGATCACCCGCACCGGATCGCACACCCTGAAGGCCATGCCATCCTTGGCGACCTGTTCGACCGCGGGTGCGCGCGGCCGGAGCAGACGCTCGACGAGACCGCATGGAGCGGCATTACGCAGTCGCGCGGGGCAATGCTGATCGACCGCTATTGGGGCAGCTATGTCGCCTTTCTGTCTGGCGAAAGCACCACCAGTATCGTGCGCGCGCCCTTCGGCGATCTTGGCTGCTACCATGCCGAGGCTGACGGCGTTCGCCTGTTCGCCTCCGATCTCGCGCTACTCGAGGCGCTGGGTTGCCGTCGCATTATCGACCGGGGCGCGCTGGCGCGCCATATCGCCCATCCCGAATGGCGTCGAAGCGAGACCTGTCTTGTCGGGATCGCCGAGCTGCGCGGCGGCGATCGCCTGACCGTGTCGGCAGACGGTGCTGCCCAGCATCGCTTATGGTCGCCCTGGACGCATGTCGCGCCGAACCGGCAGATCGATGATGCGGCGCAAGCGGCACACCTGGTCCGGAGCGCCGTCCATCACGCCGTCCGTGTCCGTGCGGCTAAGAGCGATCGTCTGGTCCTGCTGCTTTCCGGCGGCCTCGATTCGGCGATTGTCGCCTCCAGTCTCAAAGGGATGCGCGCGGACGTCATCGGCCTCAACCTTGTCGGAGACGATGCGGCAAGCGATGAGCGCCACTATGCGGCGCTGGCTGCCCAAGCGGCGAGTATCGACCTGCAGACCCGCCGCTTCGAGCTAGCGCGCATCGATGTCCGTAGCTCCGGCGCGGCGCATATGCCCTATCCGGTGCATCGCTGCTTCACCCAGGCGCAGGACGCGATCGCTGCGGAGATGGCGGCGGAATGGGGCGCTGACCGCGTCATCGACGGCGGCGGTGGCGACAATGTCTTCTTCGCGTCGCGTACTGTCGCCATCCTCGCCGACTGCCTCGCCATGCGGGGGCCGAACCGCAGCTTCTGGGACGCGGCGCGCGTGCTAGGCGATCTCGGACAGGCAGGAATCTGGACGCTGGCCTGGCGTGCGGCCCATCGCGCATGGTTCCGCTCGCCTGCCCCGCGTCAGGCGCCGGCGATCGACTTTCTCTCGGACGCTGCGCGTGCCATCGTCCGCGACACACCCGCGCATCCCTGGTTCCTGCCGCCGCCCGGCATCCTGCCGGGCCGGGCGGCGCATGTCGCATTGCTGGTTCCGGCGCAGAACCTGGTCGAAGCGGTCAACGCCCTGGCACCGCAGCGTGCGGTCTCGCCGCTGGTCTCGCAGCCCGTCGTCGAGGCGTGCCTGCGCATCCCGAGCTGGCATTGGCTGGCACCGGGCCGAGACCGGGCGGTGGCGCGGCGCGCCTTCGAACCCGATCTCCCCGCAGCGATTGTCTCGCGCCGTTCGAAAGGCACGCCCACCGGCTTCGTCGCGACGATCTTCGACCGGCATCGGCCCGTCATCCGCGATATGCTGCTCGGCGGCCGCCTGGCCGCGTTGGGCCTGATCGACACGGGCAAGCTCGCCGAGGCACTCTCGTTGCCTGGCCCGGTGCGCGGCCTGCGCTTCGTGCGGCTCATGGAACTCGTCGATGCCGAAGCATGGGCGGCAGCCCAAGGCTGAAGACTGTTCGCGACCGCCGATCTGTCCGGCAAGACGCCGGCCGGGGCAACCGTATGATCATCCGAGGGCGATATGCTGTCATTTGCGGACCATGGCGTTGAGGATGACCAAGGCCGGTCTACCCTAAGGCCGCCGTACCACCGAACGGCTCCGAGCGACGGTGGCTCGGAAGATTCAGAGACGCGGCTGGGTGCAGATCAATCCAAAAAGCTGAACGCATATGCTTGCTCGACTGCCGCGACTTCGTCGTCGTCGAGCGCAGCGAACTCGCGGGTCCGGGCGCGCCCGGACAGCCTGCCCTCGTTTTGTGCGAGGAAGCCGCGGAGCAGCTCGACCTGCGCGGCCGGCATATCCACGATCTGCTGAATATGCTCGCTGAAGCGTTCGAAGCTCTCGAGGAAGCGTATCTCCTCCGGCATATCCTGTTCGATGACTTGCTCGACACAGGCATAAAGAAACTCGACATGCCTGGTCGCGTCAAAGAAGCGATAGAAATCCGCGGTGTCGTTCAGCACGCGGAGATTGCCGTCGCCCGTTGGCTCCCAGCTGATGCACGGAAGCAGCGGCGACGAATAGGATTCCAGCACCGCACGATATTCGGCGATCCGGCGGTAGATGGCCACGCTCACAGGGAATATCAGGCCGGGTGGATTGAAATGCGCAAGCGCAAGCGCGTGGTGGAACAGCCACCGATGGAGGCGCCCGTTCCCGTCGACATAGGGATGGATATAGACGAAGCCGAACGCCAGGCAGGCAGCGGCTGCGACGGGGGCCATGCCGCCGCGAATGGCCCGCTCCGCGTAGGCGATCACCCCTTGCAGCAGCGATTGCAGATCCTCGGCCCGCGCGCTGATGTGATCGGGGATGGGCATCTGCGTGTCGCGGTCATGGACCCCGACAAAGCCCCCTTCCTCGCGCAGGCCAAGACGCACGAAACGGTCATCGCCGATCACGATGCGTTGCAGGCGGTCGAATTCGGCAAGACTCAGTGTGCGCGTACCTGCTTGAGCGATCGCCTGCCCCCAGCGCGTTGCGCGGGTGCCTGACGGACGTTCCCCCTCGATCGCGAACGAAGACTTGGAATCGTTGAGCAGCAGGAACGCCGCCGCGCGCGCCAGCAAATCGGGCCGGACGCGACCGGCGGTTTCGCGCGCGCGCACATCGAATTGCCGCGCACGATAGGCGTCAAGCGCCTGGGTTCTGCGCACCATCGGACAGAACCCAGGCGTTCCAGGCAGATTGTTGATGACCCTATGCCGAGGCGAGGGTTCGCCCTTCGGGAGCGCGAGCTGGAGCGCCGGGTCCACGACGTCGACCGCACGGACCTTCCCAGCGTCGGGGAGTTCAAGCTTGGTCTCGGTGAGCCACTCGTACAGGAACCAGATTCGCCGCGCATAGGCGCCGGTCGGACTGGCCTCGACGATGGCAGCAATCTCTGCGGGCGGGACGGTACCGAACAGCCTCGCAAGAACAGCTAGATTAAGCCCTTCGTAGCGAAGCGCGAAGGTCAGCTGCGCAGCAAGCTCGAAGGCCGGCGCGTAACGCGGTGTAAGCATTCGCCACTGGTCGCTGGAGTGCGGATGGTGCCGTTCGGCAATTGCTGTAAATCGGTCAGCAAGCGGAACCGCGAGATCGAAGCGCTCGATGAGGGCCGCGTAGCCGGCGAGAATGCCGGGCTCCGGCAAAGGAAGCGTGCGAAATTCGATCACCGGCTGTGAAAGCCATTCACGCATCCCAAATTCCTGTGAAAACCATTCTCAAGCAGCTCATGCTTCCTGAGAAGCATTCACAATCTGCGAAAATCTATCACGGATCGACCAATCTGCGAAATTCATTCTCGACTAATTGGTCTGAGCATGATGATGGCCTCCTCCCAACGGAGCCTCTGGGGGAGACCCTAGTCGGGAGGGAGCACTCCCCTCCCCCGTGAACAGCCTCCCGAGAACAAGCGAAAAATCAGGCAGAATCGCAGCTGAAGCGAGCAGAAGATTTTACAGCAAGAAATCGAAATTCGTCGACGAGCAGAGGGCACTTGCGCCTATCGAGTCGGCTTCGGCGGAAGCGTCGGCGGAGAGCCCGACCGCAGGGCGCGCCACCGGGCATATTGCGGGGCCTTGGCCACGTCGGGATCCTCCCGGTCCTGCAACCAGAAGGAGAACCAGTCGAGCGTGCGCGCATAGACGGCACGGCGATGGATCGGCTGCCACTTCACATGATATTCGTCCGGGTAGACGTACATCTCCACCGGCTTGTTCTGCTCATGGAGGGCCCCAAAGGCTTCGAGCGCCAGCCGGAACTCATTGTCGGCAAGTTGCATCAGAAGCGGCGTACCGACGCGGGTGGCATTGCGTGCCAGCGACATGTCACGCCAGAAAGCGGGATTGTCGTGGGTCGCTGGCGGATACCCCATGCCGCGCAACCATTCCGCCCAGGCGATCCCGCCATAGGTCGCGGTCGTATTGGGCTCCATGCAGCAGCTGCTGAGCGCAGCCGCAGCAAAGGCTTTGCTGTTGATCAGCGCAAACGCAACCGTGGTCGCGCCGTCGCTGAGCCCGGTGATACCGACACGTTTAGGGTCGGCATAGCCTTGCTCCACAGCAATATGAACGCCGGTGAGCACCGATGACAAAAGGCTGCGGCGCTCGCCCCAGTCCTTCTGGTTGGCGGCGTTGATCTCGTACCAGGTCTTGAGCTGGGGAAAGGCTGCCGCGAAAAAGCTCGGACGTTCGGTGCTCAGCACGGCAATACCACGCTGGGCGAGCAGGAAGATCGGGTACTCGTTGCCGGTACCACCCCGCAAAAATCCGTCGCTATGATACTGGACGATCACCATCGGCAGCCGCGTGCCGGGCGTGTAGCCAGGCGGGAGGACAAGATCGCCCCATGCCTCCAGCCCGAGCTCGTTGCGCCACTTGAGACGGCGGACGGGGCCTAAACGGACGCTGGCGAACTCGGGGTTGGGATCGAAGATCGTTCGGGAAGCGCCCGTTGCGGTGTTGATCGCGACCACCCTGCGCGGCGTGCTGCTATCCTCGCGCGTGCAGACCAGTTCGATACCGGCCATCACGCACCCGTGCAGTACATCGGTGGTGCGCAAAATGACAGCGGGAGGCGCGCCGCCGGGCTGCCAGCGATAGAGCGCCATGGCTTCCTTCGCCCACCCCTCACGGCGCAGGAAGAGAACCGCATCGCCCTGCCACCAGAGCGAGAGGATACCGCCCGCACAGGCTTCCGCATCGCAGCGATGCCTGCCGACGCCGCCGGCGACGACCAATCGGGCAGGTGCAAGCGGCGAACTGTCCCGGCGCTCGAGCAGGGCTTTGCTGCCATCGGGCCCGACCGCCCTTGGTTCGACGGGCATGTCGTTCGGAGCAGCCTGCGCGACCGCAGCCTGGTCTGCCGGGTCCGCAGGCAGAATCGCGCCGGTGCGCAGATCGACCGCGTTCGCATCCAGAAGGTCGGTTGCGGGCATCAACGGTCGCGCCGAAATCTCCGGCGACACCCTGCGGTCGTAGAGCCACCCCGACTGCCCCTCGCGATCGAGTGCCGCCTCCGTGTCGGCCGTCCCCTTCCGCGTTCCATAGAGCAGCAGGGATCCATCGCTGCTCCACGCCACCGCTTCGACATCGACGGCGACGTGCGTGACGGCACGCGCGCCACTGCCGTCCGCCTCCGCCACCCACGCCTGGGTTACGCTGGCATCACGCCGCAGATAGGCGATCCGGCGCCCGTCGGGCGACCAGGCCGGCACGATCGTGCGGGTGGCGCCACTCGGCAGATAATGGCCCCGCTGCACGTCCAGGATCGTGATAAGCGCGCCGCCCCGGTCAACCACACGCGGTGGTTCCTTCCCGGTCAGCCCGCTCACCACCACCGCGCGGCAATAGCTGTTCGTGGCGAGATCGGCGCGGTTGACGATATAGGCGATACGGCTGCCGTCGGGGGACAGCGCGAACGGACTGGGTCCACCAAAGGATGCCGAATCGGGATCGCCGATTTCGCGGAGCTCGATAAGGTCTGCCGCCGTGAGGTCACGGGCTGCCGGGCGGATGCTATCGTCCCCCGGCAGGACCTGCTCGCAGCGCGACCAGGCGGTGGTCGGAAGCAGCGCACACCAGAGCGGAGCAACGAAACGCAGACAGAAGGCCGGGCTCACCATGTGCGGGTGATCCCGAATGCGATCAGTCGGCCCACGGGTGAATAATTGGTCGAATCATAGGGCGTGTCATAGGGAATCGCGGTGGCGATCGGGTCCGGCTTGGCGTTGAACAGATTCTGCACCGACAGGCTGAACTCGAGACCGCCGAGCGGAGTACCGGGAGCAACCCGGTAGCGCGTGGTCAGGTCGAGCGTGGTCATCGACCCGATCCGCGGGGCCGGCGACGACCGCGTGTCGCGAACCATGCCGATATAATTCGCGTTTGCCGCCAGGGTGAGGCCACCACCGGTCCACGCCGCCGCCATCTGGCCCCGCCAATGGGGCGGATTGAAGATGGTGCCCGCAAGGTCATAGACGGGCTGGCTGGCGCTGAGCTGCTGGTCGCTTTTGAGATAGGCGAGGTCGAACGACAGGCGCAGATGTTGATCCCGTGCGATCGCTGCACTGTAGCTCGCCAGCACGTCGATGCCCCGCGCACGCTGCCGCCCGGCATTGAGGTTGGCATCGTCGACGATGGCGACGACGTTCGCAGGATCATAGGGAACGCCGGTAACGTTGAGGAACGTGCCCGCGCTGGCGATCGCCGCGGCCTGCGTTGCGGCACTGGGATTGAAGATGATCTGGTCCCGATAGATCGGATTGCTGAGTGCCTGGGCAAGCAGCGTGATCGGCGCGACGATGCGGTCTCGATACTGCACGTTGAAATAGCTGATCTCGAGGGTCGCTCCCGGCAAGCCGCGGGGATGGAGTGCGAGCGTGCTCGACCAGGTCGTCGCTTTTTCCGGCTTTAGATCGGGATTGCCGCCCAGGATCAGGATCGCTCCCGCCGTCGCAGGCGTGCCGGTCGCGCCCAGCGATCGGGGCGGAAACAGATAGACGGCGCGCGGCTGATATTGCTGGTAGAGCGTCGGCGCGCGAAACGAGGTGCCCCAGCTTCCCTTGACGCTGACGTCGGGCGTTACCGCCCAGGACAAGCCGAGCTTCGGCGTCGCCACGTCGCCGATGCCGGGGTAGCGCTCGTAGCGCAGCGCCGCGCTCGCATCGAGCCTGGTTACGAAGGGCAGATTCGCTTCTGGACCGATCAGCGGCAGGCTCAGCTCGCCAAAGGCGAACCAGTTATCCTGTGAGGCGGCCGTGTTGACCGCGCTCCCCGTCCCGACGAACCGCCGGAAGGCGATATCGCGATATCCGCCGCCGACCGCGAGCTTGGCGATACCACCCGGCAGACGGAAGAGATTGCCATTGGCATTGACCTCGAGCGACTTGGCGGTGTTGCGGTAGAAACTCGGACCGGAATCGCTGCAGACCGAGGCGGCGCACTCGACTTGGTGATAGTCGACGCGCTCCTTGCCATAGGTGCCGCCGAGCGCGATCTGCCAGCCGTCGGACAGGTCCAGCGCCAGCGTCGGCGCGACGCCGAAGGACTTGTCGACGGACGAGAAGGTCGCTTTGCCCTGATCGAGATTGCCGCCCGCGATCGTCGGAAAGGTCAGGTCGCTCCAGCGGATATTGTACAGCCCGTCGAGCGAGAAGGTCAGGCCGCCACCCAGGTCCTGATGCCCGCTGGCGACGACGCTGTGGTGGCGAAGCGCAGGAAACAGGTCGAGCCCCGGCGAGCGGCTGGCCGCATAGGATCGCTCCTCCGCGCGGATGGCGGTGTTGCTCCCATATTCATAGGCGGCAAACAGCCCCCCGGAGGCCCAGGTGCGTCCGGCGAGCGCGCCATATTGCTGCCGAAAGTCACCGCCGTCCGTCGTGCTCGCGAGGCGTGCGCTGGTTTCCAGCCCGTCATAGTCGTGCCGCAGGATGATGTTGGCGACCCCGGCGACGGCATCCGAGCCATAGATCGCCGAGGCACCGTCCGGAACAATCTCGATGCGATCAAGCGCAGCGACCGGGATGCCCGACACGTCGACGCTCTGCCGGACCGCCGTATAGGCGAGACGATGCCCATTGAGCAGCGTCAGGGTCGCGTCGCTGCCAAGGCCACGCAGATTGAGGGAAGATCCGCCACCGACATCGACGCCACTGGCAGAGGGTACGTTCATGCCGATGCCAGGATTCTGCCCCCCGCCGAAACTCTGCGGAATACGGCGAACCACGTCACCCAGGCCGAGCTGACCGGAATCGCGAATTTCTTCCCGGCCAATCCGGACGATGGGTGACGCAATCGCGGCACCCCGCAACCGGCTACCGGTGACGACGATGTCCTGCGGATCGCTTGCGGTGCCAGTGTCGCGATTCCCGCGGGCTTGCCGCACGGCAAATCCACCCTCAACGGGCGTGAAGACCAGTCCGGAAGCCCCGAGCAGAATACGAAGCGCCTCCTCCGGCGTATAAGAGCCGTGCAGCGCGGGCGCCTGCCGCGCCGCTACGTCTTCGCTGGCCGCCAGCACCGTCACACCGGACTGCAGCGCCAGCGCCTTGAGCGACTCGCCAAGCGATTGGGCCGGGAGGTCGAAAGCAACGCGTCGCACCACCTGCGCTCCCACGACCGAGGGCGCTACAATCAGCGCCACGACAGCGCCGCCATGCAGCCAGTTTTTCGCGTGAAACCGCACCATTCTCTTTTGCCTCCCCTTAGCCACGACGTGGCTGCTCGGACGGGGAGACGCCGGGGGAGGAAAACCCCCGACAACTTTTTTAGCGCGGTGCGCTCGCTCCCTGTGGCCCCGGGCGCAACAGCAGGAGGCCAGGGTCGGATCGGTCGATGCCGAGGTGGAAAGTCACTGCCACCGCATGGGCGAATGCTTCGGGGTTATGCACCTGGAACGCCCCGGTTGCCGTCAGCCGTGACAGGCGCGTATCCGCCAGGCGCAGCTGGACATGGTTGTAGCGGTTGATGGCCTCCACGGCCTGGCCAAGCGGCGTGTTGTCGAGCACCAGCATGCCGGATACCCAGCGCGCTTCTCCTGCCACCGCAGGCCGGGGCGCAGCCTTGTCGTCTAGTGCCGCAGCCTGACCCGCGACCAGCGTGCGGGTTTGCCTGGCTTTTCCGCCCTCCCTGCGCATCCAGTCGACATGGCCTTCCAGTACGGCAATGGTCGGGGTGCGGCCGATGACACTGACGTCGAAAACGGTGCTGCCCGCAGCGACGGTGCCACCGGGCACGGCAACGATAAAGGGGCGGTTGCCGTCGCGCATAACGCGAAAGCGGGCGCGGCCGCGCTCGAGGGACACCCGCCGCTCGCCAGATGATAACGTGACCTCTATGCGCGTGCCGGTATCGAGGGTCAGTTGTGATCCGTCGGTGAGCGCGATCGTCCTGATTTCGCCGCGCGGGGTCTCGTAGGTTGTGGCCTTTGCCGCCGCAATCCATCCGACAGGTGGACCGTAGCGGAGCAGGCCAGCCGTGCCGATGCCGAGCGCGGCAACGATGCCGACCGTGGCGGCAGCCATATGCGTGCTGTGCCGCATCAGGAAAGGCGCGGGCACAAGCTTTCGGTTGCCAGCTACCATACTGCTGGCAAGCTGGGCGCTGTCGCGCCAGTTTCGCTCCGCCTGTTGATAGGCGATGCCGTGACGGCGATCTGCGGCAATCCAGGCAACGAAAGCCTGCTCGACCGTCGGGCTGGCGCCGCCCTGGCGACGCACCAGCCATTCCCCAGCGGCATCATGGATACGCTGCGGAATGTGCTTCTTTGTGTCAGTCATGGCGGCGGAGATGCCGTCCAAGCTGCTTGATCGCCCGGCTCATCTGCTTTTCCACCCCTCGCACGCTCAGCCCCGTCTGCTCCGCGATTTCCGCGTAACTATAGCCGTCGAGCCGGCAAGCGAGAAATATCTGTCGCGTAAGGGGCTTCAAACGAAGGACGGCCTGTTCGATCCGCGCAAGCCGGTCGCGCGCCTCCAGCGCGGCCACCGGATCGCCATCGCTGATATCGACATCGTCGATCGACACATGCTGGGCTTGAGAGGTACGCCCGGCGGCGCGAGCATGGTCCAGCAGAAGATTGTTCGCCGCCTCGCGCAAATAGGCACCCGGCGCGTCGAGCGTGACCGCCTCCTTTCGCTCTCGCGCGACGAGGCGGACGAATACCTGCTGGACGATATCCTCGGCGCGATCCTCTGCGGCGCGGCGGTGCAGAAACCGCAAAAGACCCGGTCGCTCGGCGCGATAGAGTGTGTCCGCAACCGTTATGGGCGCCACCCGGTCATGGTCGGGTGGCAGCGGATTGCCTTCCTCCAGCGGCAGGCGGACAGGACCTAGCGCGGCGCGCACGTCGCGGGGCGCCTTGCACTGACCTTCGCGCGGGATCGCATCGCTTCCACCTCCTCGCAATCTGCGAGGCGATGCCGGCGAAAGCCGGGTGTTGAGAACATGCACGAGAACATGCGCCGACGCCTTTGGCCGCGAACGGCTTGGACATGCGCGTGGGCCACCCGGCTACAGGATGGCAGATCAGTTCGGTCTCGCACGAGGTTCTCACGCCTCGGCGCCATGCATTCACGGCGCCGGCACAGAGTACATCTCGCTCGGCAAGACGCAAGCCCCCTGTAAATTGTAGTAAATGAGAGATATTATTGGCTAACTGCTTTTCGAAAGTCGTACCGACAGGCGCCAAACTCAGGCCACACCCTCCACTCCCTTGCGCTGGATGATCGACAGGAGCCGTAGCGCGGGACTGCCGGGCTTCTTCTTGCCGCGTTTCTGTCGGTCTTCCCTCGCGCGTGTACACCGCGATCACGATCGGCGTATCTGACCGAGGCCACGCAACGGCGATGTCGCCGGCCATGTCGCGCCCGCTATGCCCGGTCTTGTTGCCGATCCGCCAGCTTGTCGGCAGGCCGCCGCGCAGGCGGGGTTGGTCTGGTTCCCGATGAGCCAGCGTGTCAGCAGCGCCTTTGACCGGGAGGACAAAACCTCTCCGAGGACGATTTTCTGCAAGGTGGCTGCCATCGCCTCTGGGGTCGTCGAGTCCCATGGCCCACCCGAGGGTACGCGATCGAGCTGCGGTTCGTAGTGATCGACGCGGGTTATGCCATCTCCGATCGACCGCAGGAATGCGGTGAGCGCAGCCGGACCGCCAGAACGCGCCAACAGCAGGTTGGCACAAAGGCCGTCGCTTATCTCCACCGCAGCCTTGCACATCGCCTCGACGGTCATCGCGCCCTTTGTCAGATTGGCCTTGGCGACGGGCCCCCACAGATCCTTCGTGTCCTGGACTCCATAACGTATGGCGGCGTTCAGCTTTTCCTCTCCGCGATCAACGCGCGACGGCACGAAGGCCGCCAGGGGGGCTTTGTAGGAGCTGCACATGATGAATCGTTCGTCGGCGCGCCATGCCAGCTTCGCGCCCGTCCTGACGTTGACCGCATAGACGCCGATCCGACCGCCCGTCACCCGCTCATACTGTGCGATCGGGTCGGAAACAGCCGATCGCGCGAGCCCAGGCCAGCAAACCAGCGCAGGCAAACCAAGCGAAAAAACGCGGCGTGTGGGCTTCATGGGAGGAGCCTCGTCATAAGCGATGTTGCGAGTTTGACGGGGAATGCCTGAGCCAGCAAAGGACTGCCCGCGACCGGGCAAAAATCGAGAGTAGCGTAACGAGATGAGCGACCAGAAAAACGGCGTCTTGGTCAAAGGCCGTCTGATTCCCTTTCCTTCCTCGATAAGTCGGGAGGCACACGTCAGTCTCAAGCGACTGGTGAACGACGAGGGCGTTCCGCTGAATGCGCTCTACACGATACCCCTGCCGGGCGACCATGCCGGCTGGGTGCAGCTTAAGGCTGCGGCAGACGGGCTTTATGCGACGTCGGTGAAAGGGCTCGCCGGCACCACGCACGCCACCGTCGAGACGGTTCGAACCGGCGCGACCACGATTCACGTCGCTACGCCTGAAACCGTGGAGGCGCCGCATTGTGCCTATGTCGATTTTCACGGGGGAGCGTTTGTGTTTGGCGGCGGAGAAGCGTGTCGAGCGCAGGCGCAGATGCAGGCCGATCAGCACAAGGCGCTCTGTTATGGCATCGATTACCGGATGCCGCCTGAATATCCCTACCCTGCGGGTCTGGATGATGCGATGGCGGCGTATCGCTATGTGCTGGGACGGCACGCACCCTCGCGCATCATCGTCGGCGGGCGATCGGCCGGCGGCAACCTGGCTGCGGCGATGCTCCTCCGCGCGAAGCAGGAAGGGCTCCCCATGCCTGCCGGTTTGATCCTGCTTTCCCCGCAGGTCGATCTGACGGAATCAGGTGACAGCTTCCAGGTCAATCAGATGATCGATGTGGTGCTGCCCAAGTCGCTGATGCAGAACAACGAACTCTATGCCGGTGGGACCGATCTGTCGCACCCCCATCTCTCGCCGTTGTTCGGCGACCTGACAGGCCTTCCGCCGACTTTCCTCCAAACGGGCACGCGCGACCTGTTCCTGTCCAACGCGGTACGGATGCACCGTGCGCTTCGACAGGCGAAGGTAGACGCCGAACTGCACGTGTTCGAGGCGATGCCGCATGGAGGATTTCAGGGGAACACGCCGGAGGATGAAGATCTGGCGTCCGAGATTTCCCGATTTGTAAAAACTCGATGGAAGTGATGTACTTCCACTGATCCTTGGTCGTTCAATTGAAGTAGTTCCATCGGCTCAGGGGCGCTTGGTGAATGTCGCGAGCGAGCGCGTACGCCACAGTTCCGAACATGGGAGGCGGCGTATCGTCCAAACCACCGAACCCGATCGCGGTGAGCACGAGGGAGGTGGCGAGCTCATCATCCAGGCTCTCGTCTATCGGGAACATAGTACACCGTCCTGGATGGTCGGCCATGTCGAGGATGTGGATTCGGCGTTCGGAAAGCTGGGCGGATTTTCGCGGCTTCGTTCGCGCGGTCATCGACCACGTTCGCAACGCGCCGGCCCCCACCGATCAGTTCACCGTGCTCGCTCGGCCTGTTGATAGCGCAGTTGGGGTGGAGGGTGCCTACCGATTGGCCGTCATCCCTGGCGAGTTGCTTGGGGAGGATGGGGTGCCGGTACCTGAGAGGGAACGCGCATGGCGCTCCGTCGCGGCCGATAACGGTGACCTGGCGGATCATGTGATTTCCACCCCATGTTACACGGTTGCACATGCGGCCAGCCGGCCAGCGATCAGGGCTTCCGCCTCGGCGACAATCCGACTGACCAGGTCGCGGCAGGTCGGCACGTCATGGATCAGCCCCTGGACCTGCCCCGCCCAGATGAGGCCGGCATCGAGATCGCCTGTTTCCAGCGCTGTCCGTCCCCGCGCGCCGGAAACCAGCGGGCGGATATCCTCGAACACCGTGTCCGGCGCGCCGGAACGCGCGACCACCGCATCCGACACGCTGTTCTTCGCCACCCGTCCAGTATTGCCGAAACGGCGGAAGATAAGGTTGGTCGCGCGCTCGTCATTGTCGACAAGGAAGCGCTTGACCGCATCGTGGATCGGCGCTTCCACGGTCGCGCAGAAGCGCGTGCCCATATTGATGCCCTCCGCTCCCAGCGCCAGCGCTGCGACCAGCCCGCGCCCATCGGCAAAGCCGCCGCTCGCAAGCATCGGCACCCGCACCCGATCGGCAGCAGCCGGGATCAGGACCAGACCAGGCACATCGTCTTCGCCGGGATGGCCGGCGCATTCGAACCCGTCGATCGAGATCGCGTCCACACCCATCCGCTCGGCCGAAAGGGCATGGCGGACGGCGGTGCATTTGTGGATCACGGTGATGCCGTGCGCCTTGAACGCCTCGACATGTTCCTGCGGGCGATGGCCGGCAGTCTCGACGATGGTGACGCCGCTGTCGATGATCGCCTGCCGATACTCGGCATAAGGCGGCGGCGAGACCGCGGGCAGGATCGTCAGGTTCACCCCGAACGGCCGATCGGTCATCGCACGGCAACGATCGATCTCGCGGCGAAGGTCATCGGGCGTCGGCTGGGTCAGCGCGGTGAGCATCCCCAAGCCGCCGGCGTTCGACACGGCAGCGGCAAGCTCCGCCCGCCCCACCCACATCATGCCGCCCTGCACGATCGGGTGCTCGATGCCGAGCAGCTCGGTAATTCGCGTGCGGAGGGCCATCACAGCGCCTCGACGATGGTGACGTTGGCGATGCCACCGCCTTCGCACATGGTCTGCAGGCCATAGCGCTTACCGCGCGCGCGCAGCGCGTGGATCAGCGTCGCCATCAGCTTGGTGCCGCTGGCGCCGAGCGGATGGCCGAGTGCGATCGCCCCCCCGTTCACATTCAGCCGCGCGGGATCGCCGTCAACATGGCCCAGCCAGGCCAGCGGCACCGGCGCGAACGCTTCGTTGACTTCGTACAGGTCGATATCGTCGATCGACAGCCCCGCCTTGGCGAGTGCACGATCGGTGGCAAACAACGGCTCTTCGAGCATGATCACCGGATCGCCGGCGGTAACGGTCATGTCGACGATCCGGGCGATCGGCGTCAGCCCGTGCGCCTTCAGCGCACGTTCGCTCACCACCAGCACGCCGCTCGCCCCATCGCAGATCTGGCTCGCATTGGCAGCGGAGATGATGCCGCCTTCCTGCAACAGCTTGACGCCACCTATGCCTTCCAGCGTCGCATCGTAGCGAATGCCCTCGTCTCGAACATGCAGGCCGCCGTCGACCGGCACTGGCACGATCTCGTCGGCAAAGGCACCGCCATCGGTGGCGGCGGCGGCGCGGCGGTGGCTTTCGAGCGCATAGCGATCGAGCGTCTCGCGATCGAAGCCATGCTTGCGCGCGATCGCTTCCGCGCCCTGAAACTGGCTGAACTCGCGCACGCCGAAGCGCGCGGCGATGCTGGGGCTGACCGGGCCGATGCCGATCCCCTCGCGCTGGTGGAACGACAGGTTGGAGAACATCGGCACTCGCGTCATGCTTTCGGCGCCCGCCGCGATCACCACGTCCTGCGTGCCGGACATCACCGCCTGCGCCGCGAAGTGGACCGCCTGTTGCGACGAGCCGCATTGCCGGTCGATCGTCACCGCCGGCACGCTGGCCGGCAGCTTCGAGGCGAGCACCGCGTTGCGGGCAAAGGCAAATGCCTGCTCGCCCGCCTGGGTGACGCAGCCGAGGATCACGTCGTCCACCGCCGCCGGATCGATCCCGTTGCGATCGACCAGCGCGTTAAGCACGGTGGCGGCGAGATCGGCGGGGTGCACCCCGGCAAGGCGACCGTTGCGGCGGCCGCCGGCGGTGCGAACGGCTTCGACGATATAGGCTTCGGCCATGCTCAGACTCCCTGGAAATTCGGTTTGCGGCGGGCGGCGAAGGCGGCGAACCCCTCCCGGGCCTCCGCCTGTGCGCCGCTGCGTTCGATGGTGGCGGCCTCGCTTTCGAGATGGTCGCGCAGCGATACCGCCCCGCCCTCCAGCAACAGTCCGCGCGCCGCACCCAGTGCCGCGACGGGCGCGGCGACCAGCCGGACGACGCAAGCCGCCGCCTCCTCCGCCAGCGCTCCATCGTCGACGGTGGCAGTGACGAGGCCCGATCGCTCCGCTGCCTCGGCATCGAGCCGCTGGTTGGTGAGGATCATCGCCTGGGCGCGGCGCAGGCCGATCAGGCGCGGCAGGAACCAGCTCATGCCGCCATCGGGGGTTAGACCCACACCGGTATAGGCAGCGGTGAAATGGGCCGAGCGCGCCGCGATGACGACATCGCCGATCAACGCGAGACTGAGCCCGGCGCCCGCCGCCGCGCCGTTGACCACTCCCAGCAGCGGCTTGGGCATCGTCATCAGCGTCAGGATCGCGCGGTTGAGCGGATCGATCAGCCCGCGCAGCAGGCGTGGCGCCTCGGCCCCCGCGGTTGCCATCGCCGCGACGTCGCCCCCGGCGCAAAAGATGCGGCCGGTACCGGTCAGCACCACGCAGCGTATCGTCGCATCGGCCGCCACCTCGACCGCAGCCTCAGCCAGCGCCTCGGCAAGCGCGAGGTTGATTGCGTTGCCCGCCTCGGGCCGATGGAGCCGGATCTGCGCCACCGGACCATCGCGTTCGAGCAGGATCGGGCTCATTGGCACGCCTCCATCGCCGCGCGCGCGAGGCGCGCGAGCCGGGGAAAGCTGGCAGCACGTTCGCGGGCATGGGCAGAGGCCGCCGTGCCGCGGATCACCCGTCCCTTGATCCCGTGGAAGATCGCGGCCAGCCGGAAGAAATTGAACGCGACGTAGAAGTCATAGTCGGGCAGCCCGGCGCGGCCTGTGCGCGCGCAATAGTCGGCGACATAGGCCTGCTCGTCCGGGATCCCCAGCCCGGCGATGTCCGCCCCGCCCAGCCCCGCGACGATATCCGGCGGCATCCGGTACATCAGCGCGTGATAGGCGAAATCGGCGAGCGGATGGCCGAGTGTCGACAACTCCCAGTCGAGCACCGCGACGATGCGCGGCTCGCTGGGATGGAAGATCAGATTGTCGCAACGGAAATCCCCATGCACCAGCCGGGTCTCGTCACCTTCGGGGATATGCGCGGGCAGCCACGCGACGAGCGCGTCCATGTCCGCATCGCGGCCGGCGTCGATGTCGTCGAGATATTGCCGGGTCCAGCGGCCGATCTGGCGCGCGAAGTAATTGCCCGGCTTGCCGTAATCGGCCAGCCCGATCACAGCCGGGTCGAGCTGGTGCAGCGTGGCGATGGTCGCGTTCATCGCATCGAAATAGGCGGAACGCTCCATAACCGGCACATCGGAGAAGGTCGCGTCCCAGAAGATGCGGCCCTCCACGAGGTCCATCACATAGAAGGGCGAGCCGATCACCGCTTCGTCGGCGCAGATACCGACGACCGCCGCGACGGGCACGTTCGATCCCGCGAGCGCGCGGAGCACGCGCGCCTCGCGCAGCACGTCGTGCGCGCCCTTCAGCAGCGGGCCCGGTGGCTTGCGCCGCAACACATAGCGGCGTTTCGGCGTGGAGAGCCGATAGGTGGGGTTAGACTGGCCGCCCTTGAATTGCTCGACGACCAGCGGCCCGGCAAAGCCCTCCACTTCCGCAGCCATCCAGCGCGCGAGCGCGGCCTCGTCGAAGCGGTGCCCCTCGCGCACCGGCGTGGTGCCGGCATTGCTCGCCTGATCGAGCGGGGTCGCCATGGTCAGCACCCCTTCCAGGCCGGCGGACGCTTCTCGGCGAAGGCGGCAGGGCCTTCCACCGCATCCTGCGATGCCAGCATCGCCGCGAGCGCAGGATAGGACCACTGCTCGGCCATCGCCCGTTCTACCGGCGTCTCCAGCCCGCGCAGCACCGCATCCTTGGTAGCGCGCACTGCCATCGGGCTGCAGGCCAGGATGTCAGCGGCCCATTGCCGGGCGAGCGCCAGCACATCGCCCTCGGTCACCGCATTGACGAAGCCCAGCCGCATCCCCTCTTCGGCCGAGACCCGCCGGCCGGTGAGCATCATCCCCATCGCCTGCTTGAGGCCGATTGCGCGGGGCAGCCGCTGCATGCCCCCGGCAAGCGCCGCCAGCCCGACACGCGGCTCGGGCAGCGCGAACACCGCCCGGGCGTGCGCGACGACGATGTCGCAGGCGAGCGCGATCTCGAAGCCGCCGCCCATCGCCACGCCATTCACCGCCGCGATCACCGGTTTGGTCATGCCGAACCGCGCAGTGAGCCCGGCAAAGCCGCTGGGCGGCGTCTTGAGGCCGCCGCCCGCCGCCTGCTGCTTCAGGTCATGGCCGGCGCAGAACGCCTTCTCGCCGGTGCCGGTGATGATCGCCACCCATTGATCGGGGTCGGCGGCGAAGGCGTCGAACGCCCCCGCCAATTCCTCGTGCGCCGCAGCGTGGAGTGCATTGTGCGCCTCCGGCCGCGCGAGCGTCACAATGGTAAGCGGACCGTCGCGTTCGACGGTGATGCTGGACGCGGTCATGCGCGCTCCTTCAATGTGCGCTTGATGTGCTTGGCGAGGCTCCAGCGATGCACTTCGCTGGGGCCGTCATAGATCCGGAAAGCCCGGATCTCGCGGAACACCTGTTCGACGATGGTGTCGCCGGTCACCCCGGTGCCGCCCATCACTTGCACGCAGCGATCCGCGACGCGCATCAGCGCCTCGGAAACCGCCACCTTCGTCATCGAGCTTTCGACGCCGCCGGCTTCACCCGCATCGAGCACGCCGGCGCACCAGTCGATCATCCGCTCGGCCTGTTTGAGGTCGATCAGGTTGTCGGCGAGCTGAAACCCGACGCCCTCATGGTCGATAAGCAGCTTGCCGAACGCCTGGCGGCGGCAGGCATAGTCGGTGGCGATCTCGTGCGCGCGGATGCATGCCCCCAGCCAGCGCATGCAGTGTGACAGCCGCGCCGGCGCCAGGCGCACCTGAGCATAGCGAAAACCTTCGCCGCTATGCCCGAGCATCTGGTCGGCGGGCACGCGCAGATGGTCGATCCGCACCACCGCGTGGCCGCCCGGCATCGAACTGTCGATCGTGTCGAGCACGCGTTCGATCGTGATCGCCGGGTCGGGCAGGCCGACCAGGAACATGCAGGCGCCATCGGCGGATTTGGCCATGACGATGCCCAGCCCGGCACCCTGCGCCCCGGTTATGAACGCCTTGCGCCCGTTCACCACCCAATGGTTGCCGTCGAGCACCGCAGTGGTCTGCATCATCGACGGGTCGGAGCCGGCGCCGCCTTCCTCCGCCGGCTCGGTCATGAAGAACGCCGAGCGGACCTCGCCGCGCACCATCGGATCGAGAAAGCGGCGCTTCTGCTCGGCGCTGCCCACCTTACCGAGCAGGTACATATTGCCTTCGTCGGGCGCGGCGGTGTTGAGCGCCACCGGCCCCAGCGGCGACAGGCCAGAGAGGCACAGCACGTATGCGGTCTCGCGCTGGGTGAGATGGGTGCCGTCCGCGAGGATATGCGGCGTCAGCACGCCCGCCGCGCGGGCCAGCTGGCGCAGCTCGGCGACCATCGCATCGCTGGGGCCGTGTGTGTCGCGGCGAGGATCGCGCTCATAGGGCACGACCAGCTCGCGCACGAACGCTTCGACGCGGGCGCCTATCTCGGCCGCGCGCGGCGTCGGCGGGTTCATCGCGGCGCCATACGGATCGCACCGTCGATCCGGATCGTCTCGCCGTTGAGCATCGGGTTCGTCACGATCGCCTCGACCAGCCGGGCATATTCGTCGGGCTGGCCCAGCCGCGACGGGAACGGCACCTGTGCGCCCAGGCTTGCCTGCGCTTCGGCCGGCAGCGTTTCGAGGAGCGGCGTCCAGAAGATGCCAGGCGCGATGGTCATCACGCGGATGCCATAGCGCGCGAATTCGCGCGCGATCGGCAGCGTCATGCCGACCACGCCGCCCTTCGAGGCCGCATAGGCGGCCTGGCCGATCTGCCCGTCATAGGCCGCGACCGAGGCCGTGTTGATGATCACGCCCCGCTCCTCACCGATCGGGTCCGCAGCGTGCAGGGCGGCGGCGAACTTCGACAGCACGTTGAAGCTGCCGACCAGATTGACCGTCACGATCTTCGAGAAGGACGCGAGCGGCAGGGCATTGCCATCACGGTCGATCACCTTGGCGGGCGGACCGATGCCGGCGCAATTGACCAGGATGCGCGCCTTGCCGTTGACCGCCTCCGCCTCCGCGATGGCGTTGGCCACTTCGTGCGCGTCGGTCACGTCGACGCGCACGAAGTGGCCGCCGAGTTCCGCCGCCAACGCCGTGCCGAGATCGGCGTTGAGATCGAAGATCGCGACCTTCGCGCCGCTAGCGGCAAGCCTGCGGGCGGTGCCACCGCCAAGTCCCGATGCACCGCCGGTGACGATGGCGGGAACGCCGTTGATGTCCATGCTGTCGATTCCTCCTCGATATCAGATCAGTTCGATCGCGACCGCCGTCGCCTCGCCGCCGCCGATGCACAGCGAAGCGATGCCGCGCCGGCCGCCGCGGGCGCGCAGCGCTGCGATCAGGGTAACCAGGATGCGCGCGCCGCTGGCGCCGATCGGGTGGCCGAGCGCCGTCGCGCCACCGTTCACGTTCATACGCTCGCGATCGATGCCGAGCTCGCGCATCGCGATCATGGCGACGACCGCGAACGCCTCGTTCACTTCGAACAGGTCCACCCCGGCAGCGGTCCAGCCGGCGCGATCGAGCGCCTTGCGGACCGCGAACACCGGGGCGGTGGTGAACCATTCGGGCGCATGGGCATGCGCCGCGGTCGCGACAATGCGGGCTTGCGGCACGAGGCCAAGCCGATCCGCTTTGTCCACGCGCGTCAGCACCAACGCCGCCGCACCATCGGAAATCGACGCCGAACTCGCGGCGGTGATCGTGCCGTCCTGCGAAAAGGCCGGGCGCAGCAACGGGACCTTGTCGGGCCGGGCATTGCCGGGCTGTTCGTCGGTTGCGACCTCGATCGTCCCCTTGCGGCCCGTAACGGGGACGGTCACGATCTCTCCGGCAAAGGCACCCGACGCGATGGCGCGCTGGGCGCGGTCGAGGCTTTCGAGCGCGAAGGCATCCTGCGCTTCCCTCCCAAAGCCATAATGGCGCGCAGCCTCCTCGGCGAAGGCGCCCATCGGCTTGCCGGGGGCATAGGCGTCCTCCAGCCCGTCGAACATCATCGAATCGAGCACCCGGTCATGCCCGATCCGCGCGCCGGCGCGATGCCGGGGCAGCAGATAGGGCGCGTTGGTCATGCTCTCCATGCCGCCCGCGACGATGCAGTCCGCGGCGCCGGCGGCCAGCGTCTCGGCAGCGAGGATCACCGCCTGCATCCCCGATCCGCACATTTTGTTGAGCGTCGTCGCCTCGACCGTGTCCGGCAGACAGGCCTTGCGCGCTGCCTGGCGCGCCGGCGCCTGACCGAGCCCAGCCGGCAGCACGCAGCCCATATAGATGCGCTCGACTGCCGCATCGGCGACACCTGCTCGGGCAACTGCAGCGTGCACGGCCGCCGCGCCGAGATCGACTGCGCCGAGCGGCGCGAAGGCACCCTGGAACCCACCCATCGGCGTGCGGGCATGGCCCGCCACCACAATTGCGTCGCGTTCAGAGGCCACGGGCGATCACCATGCGCTGGATGTCCGACGTACCCTCGTAGATCTGACAGACGCGGACGTCGCGATAGATGCGGGCGATGCCGAATTCCTCCAGATAGCCATAGCCGCCCAGCGTCTGGAGCGCGCCCGAGACCACCGTCTCGGCGGTCTCCGAGGCGAACAGCTTGGCCATCGACGCCGCCTCCAGCGCCGGCGCGCCGGCATCCTTCAGCGCGGCGGCGTGCAGCACGAGCTGCCGCGCCGCCTCCAGCCGGGTGGCGAGATCTGCAAGACGGAAGCCCACTGCCTGGTGCTCGAGGATCGGCTTGCCGAAGCTGCGCCGCTCACGCGCATAGGCGACGGCGATGTCGAGGGCGGCCTGCGCCATGCCCACCGCCTGCGCGGCGATACCGATCCGCCCGGCTTCCAGATTGGCCAGCGCCAGCGCATAGCCCCGGCCTTCGGCGCCGAACAGCGCATCGTCCGGCACCACACAGGCATCGAACCGGAGCGCGCAGGTGTCCGATGCCCCCTGCCCCAGCTTGTGTTCGACCTTGTCGACCGAAAACCCAGGCGTGTCGGTCGGCACGAGGAAGGCGGAGATACCCTTCCGCCCGAGCGCCGGATCGGTGACCGCGATCACGATCGCGACCGAGGCGATCCGCCCCGAGGTGATGAACTGTTTGGCGCCGTCGATCCGCCAGCCGCCACCGACGCGGGTGGCACGGGTGCGGATCGCCGCGGCATCCGAGCCTGCTTCGCTTTCGGTAAGCGCGAAGGCGCCTATCGCTTCCCCCGCGATCAGCGCCGGCAGCCAGCGTGCCTGCTGCGCCGCCGATCCATGCTGCAGCAGTCCGTTCACCAGGATCGAGTTCTGGATCGAGACGATGGTCGAAAGCGCACCATCGGCCGCGGCGAGCTCGATCAGCGCCAGCGCATAGGCGACGCTATCGGCTCCCGCTCCACCCCACTCGGCCGGCGCGGTCATGCCCATGAGGCCCATCGCCCCCAGGTCGCGAAACAATGCGGGCGGGAAGCCGCCCTCGGCCTCGAACCTCCCGCTGTCCGGGCGAATTCGTTCCTGCGCGAATGCGCGGACGGAGTCGCGGATCTGTCGCTGGTCTTCGGTGAGAATCACATCGCCTCTCCACCGGCATCCGTTGGCCGGATTGCCGCTGGAACCGGAATAGCGGACGGTGGTCCTTTGGGCTTTGCCCGGGCGATGCGCGGATTTTGACATTTCTTGCGCGCCCGTTGCTGCCCCGACCATGCGCGTGGTTCCTCGCCCGCAGAACAGTGAAGGAGAGGAACGATGCACCCGGCCGATCATGCCGCGCGCCATCCGCACAGGCCCGCCCTAGTGCTGGCCGAAACCGGCGAGACGATCAGCTTCGGCACCCTGGACGCGCTGTCAAACCAGAGCGCGTGGCAGTTGCGCGCGCTGGGGCTGCGGCGCGGCGACGTGGTTGCGACGCTATTCGCCAATGCGCCCGAAGTCTTCGTGTTCGGTTGGGCGGCACAACGTTCCGGGCTGTACCAGACGGCGATCTCGAACAAGCTGAGCCCGCGCGACATCGCCTATGTCCTGCGCGATTGCGGCGCGAAGCTGCTGCTCGTCTCCCCGGAGCATGCCGAGCTCGCCCGCACCGCGCTTGCCGAGCTGCCGGAACTCGTCGCCTATCGCTGGACCGGCAGCGACGACCGGCTGGGCGACTGGCGGGCGGCGGCATCGCTGCACCCACAATCTCCCATCGACGACGAAAGCGCCGGCACCGACCTGCTCTATTCCTCGGGCACCACGGGCCGCCCCAAGGGCGTGAAGCCCATGCTGCCCACCGGCTCGATCGGTGCCGAAACGCCACTGATGCGAATGGGCGCGACCCTCTACGGCATGGGCGAGGACACCATCTATCTCTCCACCTCCCCGCTTTATCATGCCGCGCCGCTACGCTGGGCGATGGCGGTGCAGCAGCTCGGCGGCACGGTGGTGGTGATGGCGCGGTTTGATGCGGAGGAGACGCTGCGCCTGATCGCGCGCCACCGGATCACCCACGCCACCTTCGTGCCGACCCATTTCGTACGGATGCTGAAGCTGCCGGAGGCCGTACGATCGGCGTACGACCTCTCGTCGCTCCGCGCGGTGGTCCACGCCGCAGCGCCCTGCCCCGTGCCGGTCAAGCAGGCGATGATCGACTGGGTCGGACCGATCGTCCATGAATATTATTCGGGCACCGAATGCTGCGGAATCACCGCGCTCTCCTGCACGGAATGGCTCGAAAGACCGGGATCGGTCGGCCGCGCGGTGCTCGGCAAACTGCACGTGCTCGACGAGGCGGGGCGCGAGTTGCCACCAGGGGAGACCGGCGCGATTTTCTTCAGCGACGGGCCCGTCTTCGAATATCTTAACGATCCCGCCAAGACCGCGGAAGCGCATGACGCGCGCGGCTGGGCGACGCTGGGCGATATCGGCCATGTCGATGCCGACGGCTATCTGTTCCTGTCCGATCGCAAGAGCTTCATGATTATCTCGGGGGGCGTGAACATCTACCCCCAGGAAATCGAGAATCTGCTCGTCACGCATCCCGCCGTCGCCGACGTGGCGGTGATCGGAGTGCCGTGCGAGGAAATGGGCGAGATGGTGCTGGCGGTGGTGCAGCCCGCCCCCTCGGCGACCGCCGATGCCGCGCTGGCTGAGGAACTGCGCGCCTTCGCCCGGCAGGAACTCGGCCCGGTTAAGACGCCGCGCCGGATCGACTTCACCGACGCCCTGCCGCGTGAACCCACCGGCAAGCTGTTCAAGCGGCTGCTGCGCGAGCGCTACATGCCCCCCGCCGTCTGACGGGGGGCTTCGCGATTCAGGGAATCAACACCACCTTCACGCACTCGCCGCGCTTCTGGGCGTCGATCGCCTCATTGATCGCGGAGAGCGGGAAGGTCTTCACCAGCCGGTCGAACGGGAACCGCCCGGCGCGGTGCGCGGCGACCAGTTCGGGAATGAAGCGCTGCGGATCGCTGTCACCTTCCATGATTCCCACCACCCGCTGGCCATAGGTGATCATGCCGGCGAGATTGATCGTCAGCGCATCCTCGGCGCGCGGCGGCACGCCGACCAGCCCGAGCATCCCGCGCGACGTCAGGGCGCCGAGCACCGCCTGGATCGCCTCCACCCGGCCGCTGGTATCGAAGGCGAAGTCGACGCCGTCCGGCAACAAGGCGCGCAATGCCTCGGTCACGTCGCCGGCGGCGGGATCGATCACCTGCGTCGCCCCCAAATCGAGCGCAAGCTGGCGCCGCGCGGCAACCGGCTCGATAAGCACTATCGTCGAACAGCCCTGGATCACGGCGCCCATAACCGCGGCGAGGCCAACAGGCCCGCCGCCGACGATCGCGATGCTCGACCCGGCCGGGCACGCCATCGAGCGCATCACCCCGCCCGCCCCGGTCTGAAACCCGCAGCCGAGCGGCCCGAGGAGTTCGAGCGGCGCTTCCGGGTCCTCGATCTTCACCACGTTCCGCGCGCGCACCACCGCATGGCCCGCAAAGCTCGACTGGCCGAAGAAGTGCGAGGCGATCGCCTCGTCGCCGTTGGCATAGGCCTTGGAGCCGTCGTCCAGCCGCATCCCCGCATAGTTGAGCGGCGGGAATTCACGGCAATAGCTGGGCAACCCCTCGTCGCAGCGCGGGCAATGGCCGCAGCTCGAAAAGCCGAGCACCACGCGGTCGCCAGGCGCCAGGTCCACCACCCCTTCGCCCACCGCCTCGACGATCCCCGCGCCCTCATGGCCTAGTACCGCCGGCAGCGGATAGGGCGCGAATTGGTCGCGGAACACCAGATCCGTATGGCACAGGCCGACCCCGACGATGCGCACGAGCACCTCGCCGGCGCGCGGCGCTTCCACCGCCACCATCTCGATCGAAAAGGGCCCATGGGGTTCACGGGCAACGGCGGCGAGTGTCTGCATGCTTTCCTCGGATTATTGGGAGGGGTGTCGCCAGCTGCTCGGCGTCTGGCCGGCATATTGGCGGAAGGCGCGGGTGAAGTGGCTCTGGCTGGTGAAGCCGGTCATGTCGGCGACCTGCGCGACCGAAAGGTCGGATTGCCCCAGCAGATCGCGGGCGCGGTCGAGCCGCGCCTTCATCACATATTGGTGCGGCGACATGCCGGTCGCGCGCTTGAACACGCGGCAGAAGTGCGATGCCGTCAACCCCGCCTTGGCGGCGAGCGCCTCCAGGCTGTGCTCGGCTTCGGGTCGTGCCAGAATATCGTTCATAATCTGGTGGATGCGATAGGCGGAGAAGTCGGCACTGGGGAACGCGCCCTCGGTGCCCGGCGTGGTTCCGCGCAGGGTATGCGCCTTCAGCGCATCGAGCAGCGTGCCAATATAGGCGGTGCGTTCGGGCGTGGGCGCGCCGTAGAGCTCTCCCAGAATCTGCCGGGTCAATGCGATGCCCAGCGGATCGGCAAAGGCGAAGCGCATCTCGCGGAACTGGTTATAGGCGCTCTGGTCCTGCAACTGTGCGAGCGGCACCGAGACGGTGACGACGTCCAGCTCCCCGTCGATCCGCCAGCCGGTGCGGCACCCCGCGGGCACGATCGTTGCGCAGCCCGGGATCGAGCGCGAGGCGCTCCAATGGTCGGCTTCCCACAACCGGGTATCGGGCTTGCCGCCGACGTGGACGACGAACACCGGATCCACCAGCGCGGGCAGCTCGTAGCTGCCGATGAACTGGCGCCAGCGGGCGAATTGCCAGGCGCCTATGTTCACGCTGCGATCGGGCGCTCGGCCGATCGTATCCGCAATGATGGTTTCGTTGCTCATCGGCCGGTTCGCCATCGCACCTCTCCTCAGGCAGGCCGCAGAATGACGTCGAGGTTCTTGAGGCCGTTGATGAAATTCGACCGGAACCGTCGCGGCGGCGCTTGCACCTCGAACGAGGTAACACGATCCGCCAGCATGTCGAAGGCGACGCGCAACTGCATCTCGGCCAGCCGCGAGCCGACGCAGACATGCTGTCCCGATCCGAAACCGACATGCTGCGCGCCCTTGCGCCAGACCAGGAAGCGATCGGCATCGGGGAACACCTGTTCATCGCGATTGGCGGAAATGTACCAGAGGACCACCTTGTCCCCCTTGGCTACCTTCTGCCCGCCGATGACCGTGTCTTCCATCGCGGTGCGGCGCATGTGCATCACCGGGCTGGCATGGCGCACCATCTCCGCCGTCGCAGTCTTGAGCAGGCTGCGGTCGGCACGGATCGCCTGCCACTGATCTGGGTTTGCCGAAAAGGCCGCGACGCTGTGGCTCAGCGAATTGCGGGTGGTCTCGTTGCCGCCGACCAGCACCAGGATCAGGTTGCCGATGAAATCCCGGAACGGCACCGGCGCGCCGTCGATCTCGGCATTGGCAAGCAGCGAGGCGATGTCCGACGTGGGTTCGGCACGGCGCGCCTCGAACAGCTCCTGCCCGAAGGCGAAGAATTCGCTGAGGGTTGCGGCCATCGCCTCAGGGCTCTGGCGGAACTCGGGATCGTCCTCGCCGACAAAGGCGTTGGTCCAATCATAAAGGCTCGGCCACAGATCGCCCGACACGCCGAGCAGTTCGGCCAGTGTCATCAACGGCAGCGGCGCCGACAGGAGCGGTACAAGATTGACCGGTTCGCCGAGCGGAATCGCGTCGACCAGCCGCGTCACGCGCTCGCGAATCCGCGTCTCGATGTCTCCCAGCCGGCCGGGCGCCAGCGCGGGCATGACGAACTTGCGATAGCGGGTATGCACCGGCGGATCGCGCGAGATGAACGGTACGCCGATCGCCGATTCACCCGCGCCGGTCAGGCCCACTTCATTCTCGTTGAAGATGCGGTGCCCGCCATTTTCGTGCGCCGAGGAGAATAGTTGGGGCTGGCGCGATACCTCGACGATATCGGCATGGCGCAGCACCGACCAGAAGCCGGCGCCATCGGTTTCGGCCGTCCAGTGGACCGGATTTTCGCGGCGCAGCGCCGCGAAGAGGTCCCAGGGAACCCCGGCCTCGTACAGGCCTGGATCCTTCAGGTCGGTTTGCAGCAATGTTGCCATGATCAGAAACTCACCCGGGCGGAGAGGCCATAGGTTCGCGGCATCGCCGGAACCAGGAAGTTGTAGGGGAAGCCGGCGCCGCGAAGATCGAGCCCATAGGCATAGGTGCGGGCGTTGAGCAGGTTGTTGGCGAACGCCTTGAAGGTGAAGCGATCCACGGTAAGCGCGGCGGTTAGATTCACCTTGGCATAGCCTTCCTGCTGCAGTTCGCCGTTCTGCTGCGCCGTGCCCACGGCGTTCACCGCGTTGAACGGCGAAAAATATTGCCGCGAGAAATAGGCGACGCTGGGCGAGAGGGTCAGGCCGGTGGTGCCCCGCCGGAACAGGGTCAGGTCCGCCCCCGCCTGCGCCGTGAAGCGCGGCGCGAACGGCAGGTCGTTGCCAGACAGGTTCGTGCCCTGAAGGGTCAGTTCCTTGTAGGTCGAATGGAGATAGCCGGCGGCGGCGTTCAGGGTCAGCGTCGGCGCCACGCGAAGTCGCGCCTCGCCCTCCAGCCCATAGACTTCGGCCTTGGGCGCGTTGACCAGGAATGAGACCGGACCCGGCCGCGTATCCTGCACCTGCTGGTTGCGATAGTCATAGTAGAAGCCGGCCATCGACAGGGTCAGTGCATTGTCGAGATAGCGGCCCTTCAGGCCCACCTCATAGGCGTTGACCCGTTCGGGATTGATGTAGTTGATGCCCGCCGACGAGGTATAGCCGCCGCCGTTGAATGCGCCCGAGCGATAGCCACGATTGTAGCTGGCATAGACGAGCGTGCCGTTGTCGAAGGTATAGCTGAGCGACACCCGCCCCGTGAGCGCATTGTTACGGCCATCCAGCTGGTAGCGCACCGCGGGGTTGTAGGCACAGGTGCCAGGCACGGTCGGGCACGGCACCGTCGTCGCAAGCGGCGTCCGGGCGCCATCGACATTGCCGGCGAAGAGATAGGCATAGCCGTCGCGATACTGGCTGCGGTCCCAGGTATAGCGGGCGCCGAGGGTGAGGGTCAGCTTGGGGGTGAGCGCATAATCGCCCTGTGCAAACACCGCATAGGAGCGGCGGACCTGGCGATAATGCTGGAAGAAGCCGCCGTTGATCGTCGGCGCGATCGCCTGGCCGATGTTGAACGTGTTGTCCGTGATCGTCTCGTCCCAGCCATAGAAGCCGCCGCCGACCAGCTTCAGCTTGCCCGCATCATAGTTGAAGCGCGCCTCCTCGCTGAACTGCTGGAATTTCGATTGCCAGTTGATGTCGAGGACATCGAGCGGTGATCCGTCGGCAGCCTGTTGCAGATTCTGCTTGCCGCCGTCGCGCGAGGTGATCGAGGTGAAGGTGAGCGCCGGCGAGATGGTGTAGGCGATCGTCGCCGATCCACCATAGGCCTCGGTCTTGTTCAGGCCGATGCGGTTCTCGTTGACCTGGAAAAAATCGAGTCCGCTGCGATAGGGCAGCAGCCCTTGCACGGCAGCCTGGCTGCCGCGATCGCGCCCCCCATAGACTTTGAGCTTGATGTCGAGCGGCCCAGCGCCGGGCCGGATGCGCAGGGTCGCGCGGCCCTGCAGCGTGTCCTGCGAATTGGCATCGCGGCCACCGGGATAGACATTCTGGATCTGGCCGTCGCCCTTCACATAGTTGCCGGCGATCCGCACGCCCAGTTCGTCCTCCACCATCGTCGCTTCAATCGCTGCCTGGGCAGTGACGGTGTTGAAATTGCCGTACCCGGCCTCGGCATAGCCCTGGTTGCCGCTCAGTGTGGGCGTCTTGGTGATGAAGTTGATCGCGCCGCCGGTCGTGTTGCGGCCGAACAGCGTGCCCTGGGGCCCACGTAGCACCTCTACACGTTCCATGTCGAACAGGCCCATGCCGTGCGCGGTGCGGCTCGCGAGATAGACATCGTCGACATACACGCCGATCGGCGACGCCTGGTTCGAGTTATACTCGTTGGCTACGCTGATGCCGCGCAGCGAGAAGTTCGGCTGGGTCGATCCATAGGGGCTGCTGACCTGAAGGTTCGGCACCGCCGTCGCCAGGCTGGCGGAGTTGACAATTCCCTTGCTGGCCAGCGTGTCGCCCCCGATCGCCGAAATGGCGATCGGCACGGTGAGGATCGATTCCGCCCGCCTCTGTGCCGTGACGATGATCTCCCCGTCGCCCGCCACGCTTGCCTGCGCCGGCGGCGTGGTCTGATCGGGTGCAACCGGGTCGGTGTCCGTTGCGGACTGCGCATAGGCCGACACGGGAAGTATCGATGTGACCCCTGCAAGCAGCGCAGCGATGATGCTGGCCTTCATGGTGCCTCTCCATTTTTCGATGAGGCTCTGTTGCGGCCTCTTCCACTCGAGGGTGTAGCCCAGCCCGCCGCCAAGCGCGTTGCACCGACTTGCCGCGCTTTTTGACATTTTTTGCGCTGCGGGCGGCAAGCGCCGCGCAATCTGATACGCCCCCGTTTAAGAGCGCGGCCCCGGCATCGCGCCGACGCACAGGAGAGTGACATGCAGTTTGACGGGCTGTTTTCGATGACCATCGGTGGGCGCGCGGTTGCCGGCGAGCACCGGTTCGACGTGCTCAATCCCGCCACCGAAACGCCGATCGCGCAGGCCCCCGACGCCACAAGCGCAGAGCTGGATGCCGCCGTCGCTGCGGCACGCGCAGCTTTCCCGGGCTGGGCCGACACGCCAATCGCGACGCGCCGCGCGCTCCTGGAGAAACTGGCGAATGCGCTGATGGCCGAAATCGACGGCTTCACCCGCCTCCTGACCGCGGAGCAGGGCAAGCCCCATGCTGATGCCCGTACCGAGATCCTCGCCTCCGCCTATTGGCTGCAAGGGGCGGCGGCCCTGGACCTGCCGGTCACCGTCAACGAGGACAGCGCCGAACGCTACAGCGAAACGCGGCACGTGCCGATCGGCGTGGTCGGCGCGATCGCGCCGTGGAATTTCCCGATGGTGCTGGCGATGTTCAAGCTGGGTCCGGCGCTGCTGGCGGGCAACACCGTGGTGCTGAAACCCTCGCCCTTCACGCCGCTGACGACGCTGAAATTCGGCGAACTGGCGGCGGCGATCCTGCCCGCCGGCGTGCTCAACACCATCAGCGGCGGCGACCGGCTCGGCCCGTGGCTGACCGAACATCCCGGCATCGATAAGGTGAGCTTCACCGGCTCGACCGCCACCGGCCGCCGGGTCATGCAGAGCGCCTCGGCGACGCTCAAGCGCGTCACACTGGAACTGGGCGGCAACGATCCGGCGATCGTGCTGGCCGACGCGGATGTGGAGGCGCTGGCCGAGCGGCTGTTCTGGGCCGCCTTCGCCAATAACGGGCAGGTCTGCATCGCCACCAAGCGCATGTATGTGCACGAGCAGGTCTATGATCGCCTGAAGGACGCGCTGGTCGCCTATGCCCGCACGGTGAGGCTGGGCGACGGTGCCGAGCAGGGAACGCAGTTGGGGCCGATCAACAATGCCGTGCAATATCGCCGGGTGCTCGATCTGATCGCGGATGCGCGCGAGAAGGGCTATCGCTTCCTGACCGGCGACGCGCCGCATGAAGGACCAGGCTATTTCGTGCCGGTGACGATCCTCGATAATCCGCCCGAAACGAGCCGGATCGTCCAGGAGGAACAGTTCGGCCCGGTGCTACCGCTAGTGAAGTTTCGCGATATCGACGAGGTGATCGCTCGCGCCAATGCAAGCGATTATGGGTTGGGCGCCTCGGTCTGGGGCAGCGACGAGGATGCCGCGCTCGCGGTGGCACGGCGGATCGCCAGCGGCACGGTGTGGATCAACGAGACCCAGCATCTCAGCCCCCTCGCTGCCTTTGGCGGGATGAAGCAATCGGGACTCGGGGTGGAAGGCGGGGTGGAAGGGCTACTTGAATATACCAATGCCCAAACGGTCGTTCGCCGTCGCAATGCATCCACCTGATCGTCGCGTTGCTCGCAGATCTCGGCTTCATGCCTCGACGCGATAAGCCCCCCCTGAAGAGAGCGGCAATGTCCCTGCCAGCTTTGCGATGGTTGCGGCTGAAACAGCTTTTCCAGCGTCGATTGGCCTTGGGCGGGATGTTGGGAACGGCACCCTGCTCAATCAGGTCGCGGATGCGGTTGGTGTCATAGGCGCGGTCCGCATGGACGATGCAGCGCGTTGGCAGGCTGCCCAGCAATGCTTCGGCCGCTCGACGGTCCGCGACCTGACCCGGCGTCAGGTGGAAGGCGAGCAGCCCCGCAACCGTAACACCGCCTGGGCGCGTCAGATGCGTTTCGACATGATCTGTGACGCCAACGACATCGAGCACCGGCTCACCAAGCCCAACCACCCGTGGACCAACGGTCAGGTCGAACGGATGAACCGGACCATCAAGGAGGCGACCGTCACACGCTTCCACTACGAAAGTCACAACCAGCTGCGGGCGCACCTCGCCGACTTCATGGCCGCCTACAACTTCGCCCGCCGGCTCAAGACGCTCAGCGGCCTCACGCCCTACGAATACATCGCCAAAATCTGGACGTCAGACCCAGAACGGTTCATCGTCAATCCGATCCACCAAATGCCGGGACTGAACACCTAGGGTCAGGACTCCTTGATCACAGCCAGAAAATGAAGTGGCAGCAAGAGCGACGGCGGAGAAGAAGGTCTGCTCCGCCATCCCCATCCGCGGATCACCTCGGCAACCGGCGTGCCCGTCTCCGCCTGCTTCAGCGCAAACGCAATCTGCTCTTCCGTGTACCGCGATTTCTTCATGTCCCAGCTCCTTGCCAAAAGGCTTCAAAGGCCGGAAAACTCTCGCTCAAAACGGGCCAAAAAACAGGGGAAAACAGGGGGGACGTCAAGCATCAAGCTGGCGGCGGGGACCGCCTCGCAATGGGTACGCCGGGCGGTGGTAATTTTGGTACCGCCGAGGCCCCGTAGCGCCACGACTTGCGGGGAAGGCCCAGGCGCTGCACGATGGCTTCTCGATAGCCCGTCCCGCACGAACCGATGCCGGCGAAAGGGAGAACGCATTGAATCTTCCCGACCAGAACCCGGCCCCGCAGCAGGTGGGCCCCCGGCTGCGCCGCCTGAACATCAACCTGCTCTATGCGCTCGATGCGGTGCTGCGGTCGCATACGCTTACCGCAGCCGCCCATTCGATCGCGCTCAGTCAGCCGGCCATGAGCGCGAAGCTGCGTCAGTTGCGCCAGCATTTCGGCGATGAACTGGTAGTCTATGGCGAGCGCCGGCGTCTGACCGCGCTGGGCGAGGCGCTGCTGCCGCGCACGGGACGGCTGCTGCGCGAAGTGGACGACACGTTCAACCTGACGCTCGATTTCGATCCGGCCACGGCCACCCAAACCGTGACGATCACCGCCCCCGAAGCCATCGAGCTAATGTTTCTGGGCCGAGTGATTCCCGACATTCGCGCTAGGGCGCCGGGTATCAAGATCAGGATGCTGCCCTTCGTGCACGGTTCTGCGCGGCGCCTGTTCGATTCGGGCGCCGATGTTGCAATCTTACCCGAGGCCATGGTCGATGATGGGCTATGCGCAGAGCCCCTGTTTCGCCAGCGGCTGACCGGGCTGGTTTGCAGCCGCCACCCCTTTGCGGGTCAGGTCGTGTCGGAGGATGCGTATCTTGCTGCGCAGCACGTGGCCGTCTCCGAAGAAATCGAGAAGGCTATGTTTGGCGAATATGGCCCAGAGCACGTCTTGGCCCGGCGGACCGTTGCTGTGCGCACCAGCCTATATTCGATGCTGCCGCTCCTCGCACTCGGCTCCGATCTGGTGGTGACCACCAGCGACTGGTTTGCGCAGCACAATGCAGCCAACCTGTCGATGAGCCTCGCGGAACTGCCGTTCCTGAAGCTGTCGTCGCAGGCCGTAGCACAGTGGCAACCGTATCGCGCGCGCGAGCCGATGATCAAGTGGCTGGTCGAGGAATTGAAGCGGGGCTGGCAGGCAATCGCCCGTCCGGTGGCATCCAGGAATCAGATGGCTACATAAGATTTTACAATTTGATGACTTCCCGGCTTCCGCGCAGTCTCAACCCACGGTCGAGCCGAGCCAGCGCAACGGGGAAATCCCGCAAAAGACGATGGCCATCGACCCCGCAGAAGAACCTTCGGCGGGCCAGTGCGCGCTGCCGATGACCGGTCGCCCTGCATTGCCAGGGCGCGTCACTGCATCAACGTGCCACGGGCAACCCGTCGGGCAACTGCGACCGCTGCCGGTCGCAGCCCGGGTCTGTGCGTCGCACGCAATGGGAGGGATAAAAATGAACGCGAGTCGCGGAATCTTCCTGTCGGGTGTCGCCATGGTTGCGACGGCGTCGGCAGCAATTGCCCTGATAACCCCGATCGCTGCGATGGCGCAGGATCAGCAGCATGCGATTTCGCTGCCGTCGATGCCGCTGAAGGACGCCCTGGCGCGCATCCGGGAGCAGACCGGCACCACGATCGATGTCGATCCGGATGCTGTCGCCGGCGTTTCCTCCAATCCGGTCAAGCACGCAAAGGATGCGCTGGACGCAGTGCGCCAGGCAACGCACGGCAAGCCCGTCGGTGTAGAGACCGACCATGGCCGGATCGTCGTCGTCAACGAGGTGCTGGTCGTTGCCCAGCGTGACGAGGCGGAAGACAATGTGCTTGTTCGCGGCGAAACCAGCTCCAGCCGCACCGGCGAATCGCTCCGCGACCAGCCGCGCAACACGCAGGTGATCTCGGCCAAGCTGCTGGCCGAGCAGCAGGCGCAGAGCCTGCCGGACGCGCTGCGCAATGCCGGCGGGGTGACGGTCAACACTGCGACGGTGCAGGGGGGCGCCTCGTACAGCGTGCGCGGCTTTTCCACCGGCGGCGCCGTAAACGGGCTGCCGACGCCGTCGAGCAGCACCTTCGCGGCCGGCAGCACCCAGCCCCTGGCAAATGTCGAGCGGCTCGAGGTGCTGAAGGGCCCCGACGCGATCCTGCTGGGCGGCGACAGCCTGGGCGGTACGGTGAACATCGTCACCAAGAAACCGAGCGCCGAGGAACGGCTCTACGTTTCAATCGAGGGCGGTTCGTTCACCTCGGGACGGATCACCGTCGACGCCAACGATGCGATCACTGCCGACAAGCATCTGAGCGCGCGCATCGTCGCCACGGCGGCGGACGCCGACCACAATGCCGGTGGCTATCGCGGCAACGGCGATTATCTGTTCGCGCCTTCCCTCCGCTTCAAGAACGCGCATACCGATATCATCGCCAGCGTGACGCTGGGCAACCAGATCATGGGCATGACGCCCTATACGATCTTCAACCCGAAGACGCTCCAGCCCTATCCGCTCGATCCCTCCCAGCCCGTTATCGGAGGCAGAGACCAGTATGTGCAGATCCAGGGCACGACCTATGATCTGCAGGCCAAGCAGGAAATCGGTTCATGGCTGACGGCTTCGGCCCATTACCAGCACCAGAAGACGACGTTGTTCCTGAACCAGTATTCGCCGCTCGGAGTGATCGATCCGGCAGGAGTCGCGATGGTGTTGACCAGCGGGGTCAGCCAGATCAGCAGGAACGACGCGGTCGACGGCTATCTGCGTGCCAAGGTCACGACCGGGCCGATCCAGCACAAGCTGGTCGTGGGCGCGATGTACTACAAGTACGACATCACGGCCGAGCAGCCGCCTGCGGGAACCATGATCCCGTACAACTTCCTCACGCGGACGCCGACGCTGCCGGCGCTTCCCACCAATTATGTTTTCGCCAATCGCGCGACGGGTAACCAGACCAGCTTCTATGCCCAGTATCTGGCGAAATTCTGGAAGCTGGCGCTCATGGCAAGCGTCCGCAAGACCGATGCCGATGCAGTCAGCATCATTCCGGGGCGGCCCGCGCCGACCATCCATTCGAACGGGGCGACCACGCCCAGCTTCGGCGCGGTGCTGGAGATCACGAAGAACCTGTCGGCCTATGGCCTGCTCGCTTATGGTTTCTCGCCAAGCCTGACGTTCGACTATACGCGGGTCAACCTGCTGCCCGACATCCGTACGCGCAATGCGGAAGGCGGCTTCAAGCTCGACCTGTTCCACAAGCGGGTGCTGATCAATGCTTCCTATTTCAAGCTCCGTCAGAGCAATGTGCGCGCGCCGGATCCGCAGCATCGCGGCTTTTCGATCGCACTGCCAGGGCAGGTGGGCGAAGGCGTCGACCTGAACGTCTCGGGCGAAGTACTGAAGGGCTGGCTGGTGAGCAGCAGCTTCACGCGCACCGAATATAGCTATCTCGTCCCCCAGCCGAGCTTCAACACGGTCACGCTGGCGCCCCGCGATCAGTACAGCCTCTACACTTCCTACCACCACCGCGTCGGCAACGGCGTGACGGCGGGCGTGGGGGCCGGCGTCTATGGGCGGTCGAGCGCAGCAGTCGACAAGCTCGGCAAGGTGTGGATCGGGCCCACCAACCAGGTCGATCTCAACACCTTTCTCACGATCGGCAAGCTGGACGTCAATTTCGGCGTGCGCAATGTCCTCGATCGCGTGAACTACGGCGTCACCGCCGGCACCAACTATGTCCCGCTCGGCGAGCCGCGTACCTGGCGGCTGACGCTTGGGTATCGCTTCCGTTGAAGAAGGTTCGTTGACGATGCAGCCCCAGCCCGCTTCTTCCGATTCCTCCCGTCGCAAGACGGGGGGAACCCCTTCGCAATCGGCCTCTGGCGGCTGGCGGCATGCATGGCATTTCTACACCAGCTACTGGACGTCGCGGCACTGGAAGACCGCCTGGGCACTGCTGCTCGTTATGATCGCCTTCCAGTTCAGCGGCGTCTATGTGTTCGTGCTGATGAACCGCTGGCAGCAGCGTTTCTTCAACAGCGTCGAGCAGCATCAGGTGTCGGCATTCGGCGGGTTCATCCTAACCTTTGTCGGTATCCTCGCGCTGCAGATGACCTACGTCGTCATCTCACCGATGGTGAAGCGGCTTCTGTGCCTGCACTGGCGCGTCTATCTCACCGAAAAATATGTCGACCGCTGGCTCGACCGGAACCGCTACGCGGAAATCGAGCGGCTGCGAATGATCGACAATCCCGATCAGCGCATCGCCGACGATCTGCGCTTCATCACCGATCCCGAACTCGGATCGATGCCGGTTTTTCTCGAAGCCATCCACTCGGCCGTTTCGATCTGGGCGATCGTCCACATCCTGCTCGAAACTGCGCCGCCGCTCGTCCTCGCCGCCTTCGGCCACTCGGTTTCGATCCCCGGCAGCACCATCTGGTACGCGCTCGCCTATGTGCTCGTCAGCAGCGTCGTCATTGTGCTGCTAGGCAAGCCCTATGTCCGCGCGATGATGTGGTGGCAGCATCGCGAAGCCGATTTCCGCTCGAATCTGGTGCATGTCCGGCGCAACGCGGCACAGATCGGGCTGGCCGATGCGGTGCCGATCGAACGCGCATCGCTGCGCACCCACATTCGCGAGATCCGGCGTAGCTGGCGATCGGTCATCCTGGCGCAGATCGGGCTCAACACTGCTAACGGCCTCTACGAACGGCTGGCCTCGATCATCCCGCTGTTCATCCTGGTACCGCGCTATTTCGCCGGGGCTATCACCTTCGGCCAGGTGATGGGCGGGCGCGACGCATTCGCGAACCTGATCCCGGCGCTGGGCTTCTTCGTACAGCTCTATCCGCGCATCGCGACTCAGGTCTCGTACGTCAATCGTATCCGCGCGCTAGATCAGGCCATCGACCATGAGCGCGTTGCCGGCATCGCCACCGGTGCAGGTGCGCCCGCCGATATCGCGCTCGCCACGTCGAACCTGCTGATCCGCCGGCCGCATGGCGAGCCGCTGGTTGCAGTCGGTGACTGGCAGGTCCGCGCAAGCGAGCGCTGGGTGATCCGCGGCGCATCCGGGGCGGGCAAGAGCACGCTGCTGCGCGCGCTCGCCGGGCTGTGGCCCGATGGCGAGGGGCAGGTCGCGCTTGCTGATCGCACCACCGCGATGTTCGTGCCGCAGCGGCTGTATCTGCCTATGGGCACGCTGAAGGCGGCGATCTGCTTCCCAGACGCAGCGGATATGCACGAGGATGGCGAGATACTGGCGCTGCTAGATGCCGTGCACCTCGCCCACCTCGCCGACGATCTCCACGCCGAGCGGATGTGGCAGGAGGAATTGTCGCCCGGCGAGCAGCAGCGGGTGGCGCTGGCGCGAATACTGCTTCAACGGCCAGCGCTGTTGATCCTGGACGAGGCGACCAGCGCGCTCGATCCCGCCAATACCCTGCATTTCCACCAGCAGATCGACAAATATCTGCCGGACGTCACGCTGGTCAGCGTGGTCCATGACGAGCGGCTCCATCGCTATCATGACCATGCGCTGGTGATCGAAGCGGGGCGCGCCACCGCAGGCCCCCTCGCGGAGGCGGCGCGGTGAGCTTGCTCGCCACCGATCCAGCGGAAATGGAAGCCGTCGCGCGCGAGGCAATCGCGTCGGCGCAGACGCTCGGTGCCGATCATGCGGTGGCATCGGTCCGCGCCACGGCCAGCATTCGGGTTACTGCGCGCGGTGGCGCGGTCGAAACGGCACTGCGTGACGCGCAGCAATCGCTGACGCTCAAACTGTATCGCGGCGGCCGGATGGGCGTCGCGACCACCGCCGCACTGGATCGGGGGGCCATGCGGCGGGCAGCCGAAGAGGCATTCGCGCTCGCCGCGCTGATGCAGGAGGATGCCGATGGTCTACCAGCCGCGCTGGCGGACATGGCGGTCGATACGGTGCTGCCGCCCCTTTATGCCCCGGCGGGTCGCGATCCGGGCGCCTTGCGTGCAATGGCGCTGGCAGGCGATGCCGCAATCCGTGGCGCCGTGACACCTCCCGGCGTGACGGCAGAGACAGTCGCGATGGGCGTGTCTTCGAGCGAAGGCGTGCTCGCACTTGCGACCAGCGCCGGATTCTGCCGGACACAGACTTATTCAAACCAGGGCGCGTGGGCGGTCGCGCTTACCCGCGACGCCGGGGGCGCAGTGAACGACCATGCCGACAGCTATGACCGCCGGTTCGACGTGCTCGATCCGGTCGAGGTGCTTGCTGCAAGGGCCGTCGATCGGGCAGCGCGGCAGCTCGGCGCCCGTGCGGTGGCGAGCCACCGCGGCCCGGTGCTGTTCGAGGCGCGGGTGGCGACGGCGCTCATGGGCGAGCTGGTGGGCGCGCTGTCCGGTACCCCCCAGCATCAGGGGCGCACATTCCTTCCCGCCGCATTGGGAAAGAAGGTCGCCGCCGATCATCTCGACCTTGCGGAAGATCCTTTCGAGCCGTTCGGTCTGAACAGCGGCGCGTTCGACAGCGAAGGCGTGCCCGGGCAGCGCCGGGCAATTCTGCACGGCGGGATGGCGCTCGGCTATTTCCTCGGCACGCGCTCGGCTCGCCGGCTGGGCATGGTTTCGACCGGCAATGCCGATGGCCCCTGGAATCTGCGGCTCACCAGCCGCGCGCCGGGCGGTGACTTCGCCGCCTTGTGCCGACGGCTGGGCCGCGGGCTGGTGGTCACGCGGCTGAACGGCGGCGCCGCCGACCCGGTCAGTGGCAACTGGACCTATGCCGTCGCGGGGCTGTGGGTGGAAGATGGCGTGCCAGTCCATGCCGTCAGCGACGTTACGGTGGGGGGCAATCTGCGCGACATGCTGATGGCGATCGACGCCGTGGGCGAGGATGTGCACCGCAGCGGCGCGTTCCGCACCGGCTCTATCCTGATCGACGGGATGCAGATCGGAGGCGCGGCATGAGCGGCGACAAGCGCTTCGACGCGGTGGCGGCGCGCATCCTGACGCCGGCCGGGCTGGAACCGGCGGATCTGGCGCGGACGCTGGGCGCGCTGGGAATGGCGGGCACCGATCTTGCCGATCTCTATTTCGAATCGAAGCGGTCGCGCACCTTCCGGCTGGAGGAGGGGCGTGTTGCCGGCGGTTCCTTCAAGATCGATCAGGGCGTCGGCGCGCGGGCGGCGCGCGGCGGGCAGGTGGCGTTCGCCCATTCGGCCGACATGCGCCGCAGTGCGCTGGCGACGCTGGCCGAGGCCGTGCGTGCGCTGGACGGCGGTACTGGCGGTGAGGCGGAGGTGCCGCTCGCGTCGCCTGCCAAGGACCACGCCCTGTATCCGGCAATCGATCTGGACAGCGCGGGGGATGCCGCCGAATGGATCGCGCTGCTGGCATCGATCGATGCCCGGGCGCGGGCGCGCGATGCCCGCATCGTGCGCGTGAACGGCTTTCTGCGCGTGGTCGATCAGGCCGTGCTCGTCGCCGATCTCGACGGTCGCTTCGCCACCGATCTGCGCCCGACGGTGCAGTTGTTCGTCGACGTGATCGCCGAAGCCGGCGGTCGCCGCGCGCGCGGCCAAGCCGGGCTGGGCGGCCGCCACGGCGCGGGCGAACTGGCGGAGACGAGCGTCGATGCCATGATCGCCCGGGCCGTCGGCATGGCGATCACCAATCTCGAGGCGCGCCCCGCGCCCACCGGCACCATGCCGGTGGTGCTGGGGCCGGGCTATCCCGGCGTGCTTTTCCATGAAGCCGTGGGGCACGGGCTGGAAGGCGATCACCATCGCAAGAAGCTGTCGGCATTTGACGGCAAGATGGGCGAGCGGATCGCCGCGCCCGGAGTCACCGTGGTGGACGACGGCAGCCTGCCAGGTCGCATCGGTTCGCTGGGCGTCGACGATGAAGGCACGGCGGGTGCCCCCACCACCCTCATCGAAGACGGCATGTTAACGGGGCTGTTGCAGGACCGGCTGAACGCCGGGCTGATGAATGCGCGGCCGACCGGCAATGGCCGTCGACAGTCCTATGCGCATCTGCCGTTGCCGCGGATGACGAACACGTTTCTCAAGGGCGGCAAGGACGATCCGGCAGACATCGTCGCGTCGGTGAAGGACGGGATCTATGCCACGGCCTTTGGCGGCGGCAGGGTCGACATCGTCAGCGGGCGGTTCAACTTCACCACCACGGAGGCCTGGCTGATCGAGAACGGCCGCATCACGGCTCCCGTCGAAGGCGCGACGCTGATCGGTGTCGGGCACGAAGCGCTGCAGCACATCTCGATGATCGGCAACGATCTGGCGCTGGACGAAGGTGTCGCCAGTTGCAGCAAGCAGGGCCAGCATCTCGACGTGGGTGTCGGCCAACCTACCATCCGCATCGACCGCATCATGGTCGGCGGCGCCACCGCATGATTTCCTCCCTTCCACAACGAAAGAACCGGCCGTGACTTCTGTTATTACCCAGATCAACGACGACAGCCTGGCACCGATCGATGCCGTTGCGGGCGACAGGCTGCAGATGCTGGTGTTCAGTGCAACCTGGTGCGGGCCGTGCAAGGCGATGGCGCCCGTAGTCGAGGAAATCGCCAGTGCCTATGTGCAGGAAGTCGCGGTCGCAAAGATCGATATCGAACAGTCGCCCGGTATCGCCAAGGCGTTCGAGGTGCGCGGGGTGCCCACGCTGGTGGTGCGCCGGGGGGCCGAGCTGGACCGCCATGTCGGCGCGCTCACCCGCACGCGGCTGGCGATGATGCTCGATGCCGCGTTGGAAAAGGGGGATGCGGCGGCATGATCGGCGTACAGGTGTCGCCGGCCATGGCAGCGCTGCGCCAGGCACTCGCGCTGACGGAAGCCGGGACACATTACGTCCCCGAAGACACCGACGTTCGGCTGGCCTGCTGGATGATCACGCAGACGCAGCCCTGGCCGGAAGCTGCGCGGGATACCCTGGAGGCGCTCGTCGATGCGCATCGCAGCGGTATGGCCGACGCTGCGGGGTGGCGACAGCTGCGGCGCGATGCCGTGGCGCTGGGCGATCATGCCGACCGCGAGATCAGGGCGCTGGGAGCGGTGGCAGAGGCGGCCGCATGGCCGCTGGGCACCTCGATCGCCGGATTGACCGAGCTGATGCGTGCGGTCTGCCACTTGCGGGCACAACGCGCCTCGGTCGGGACCGGCTGGACTGCGGAAGCAGAGGCGGAGGCAACCGAGACACTGAACGGCATTGCGAAGGGCGACGGCACGAAGGCACCCGAACGTCACGAGATTCCCGCACTGTTCGAGGCCGTCCATCCGGCACTTGCCCGGCGTTTTGTCGCGCAGCTCAATGCCTCGAACGCGGCATTCGGATCGTTTCGCGCCGAAGTGGCGGCCTGGATTGCGGGAGCGACGCGATGACGCTTGCAACGCTGACCGATCCGACCGGTTTGCCGCCCTTCGCGGCGCTGACGCCCGAGACCATCCTGCCAGCGCTCGGACAGGCGATCGCCGATCAGGATGCGGTGATCGACGCACTGGTCCGCACCCGGCCGACCAGCTTTGCTGCGGTGTGGATGCCGCTCGAGCGCGCGGCCAACGCAATCGACGCGCTGTGGTCGGCGGTGTCGCACCTGAAGAGCGTGGCCGACAGTCCCACACTGCGGACGGTGCATGCGGAAGGAAACCGGTTGCTGGTGGCGGCTGGGACGCGGCTGCGCCAGAACCGTGATCTCTATGACGTGCTCGTCGCTCTGGCCGCCACCCCCGGCTTTTCCGATCTGCCGCTGGCCGATCGCGCGGCAGTGGAACACGCGATTCGCGACTTCACGCTTGCCGGCGTTGCGCTGGAGCCCGAGCAGCGCGCGCGCTATGCCGACATTTCGCTGGAGCTGTCGCAGCTCGCGACCGATTTCGGGAGCGCGGTGCTCGACGCAACCGACGCCTGGTTCGAGCAGATCACCGATCCCGCCCAGCTGGCCGGCGTCCCTGAAGCGGATCTTGCCATGTTCGCCGACGCGGCGCGAGCCAAGGGGATTGAGGGCTGGGTGGTCACGCTCCATCATCCGAGTGTCCGCGCGATCCTGACCTTCGCCGATGATCGCGATTTGCGCGCGCGCGTCTATGCGGCGTTCGGCACCCGTGCCTCGGATCGCGGGCCGCAGGCCGGCCAGTTCGACAATGGCCCGCGCATCGCACGCACCTTGGCGCTGCGACACGAGCTGTCGCATCTGCTCGGCTTCGTCGACCCGGTCGCATGGTCGCTCGCCACCAAGATGGCGCCGGACGCGACGACGGTGCTCGAATTCCTGCGTGACCTTGCCGACCGCGCGCGCCCGATCGCGGCAGCGGAGCTGGCGCGGTTGCGCGACTTTGCCGCCAGCGAGCTGGGCATAGACGATCTCCAGCCCTGGGACATCGACTATGCGAGCGAGCATCGACGGGCATCCTGTTATGCGCTCGACGAACAGGCGGTGCGCGCGCACTTCCCGGTAGAGGCGGTGCTGCGCGGGTGGCGCGCGCTGATCGAACGGCTGTTCGGCATCCGTCTGCGGCGGCGCGAGGATGTCGCGCTTTGGCATCCGGATGCCGCCTATTACGATCTCATCGATGAGGCCGGCACGGTGTTTGCCGGCATCTATCTCGACCTGCATGCGCGCGCCGGCAAGCGCGGCGGCGCGTGGATGTCGGAGGCGCGCCCGCGGCTGCGCGACGGCAACGAAATCGGCCTGCCCGTCGCCTATATGGTATGCAATTTCGCGCCGCGCGGGGAAGATGTGCCGGCGCTCCTCTCCCACAGCGACGTGCTGACGCTGCTGCACGAGACGGGGCATTGCCTGCACCATTTGTGCACCCGCGTCGATCGTCCCAGCATCGGCGGTGTCACCGGCTTCGAATGGGACGCGGTGGAACTGCCAAGCCAGTTGATGGAGGATTTCGCCTGGGATCAGGCGGTCCTCACCAGCATGTCGGAGCATTATCGCACGGGCACTCCCCTGCCGGCGGCGATGTTCGAGAAGCTGCTCGCCGCCCGGCGTTTCCAGTCGGGCATGGCGGTGGTGCGCCAGATCGAGTTCGCCCTGTTCGACCTGCTGCTCCATCTCGGCACGCTGGGCGGCGACCCGATGGAGGTTCTGGAAATCGTTCGCGAGGAAGTCGCGGTGGTGCGCCCGCCCGAATGGCACCGCTTCCCGCATGCGTTCACCCACATCTTCGCGGGCGGCTACGCTGCGGGCTATTACAGCTATCTGTGGGCAGAGGTGCTGGCGGCCGATGCGTTCCAGCGCTTTGTCGAGGCCGGGGTGGTCGACCGCGCGACCGGCGATGCGCTTCGCGACCAGATTCTTGCGCGGGGTGCCAGTCGACCGGCTGCAGAGAGCTTCCGGGCGTTTCGCGGTCGCGATCCGGACGTGGGGGCACTGCTGATCCGGCGGGGGCTCGCATGAGCAACACTCCTTTCGATCCGGTCACCGACGGCGCGGAAACCGCCTTTGGAGCGCGCATGTCCTATGGCGACTATCTGTCGCTTGATGGCATTCTGAATGCACAGCATCCGCTTTCGACGGCGCACGACGAACTGCTGTTCATCGTGCAGCACCAGACAAGCGAGCTGTGGTTGAAGCTGGCGTTGCACGAATTGCGCGCGGCAGCCGCGGCGATTGCCGGAGACCGGCCGCGCGTGGCGTTCAAGAATCTGAGCCGGGTCACGCGGATATTCGAACAGTTGAACGGCGCCTGGGACGTTTTGCGGACCATGACGCCCAGCGAATACTCGGATTTCCGGCGGTCGCTGGGCCAGTCGTCCGGCTTCCAGTCGTTCCAGTATCGTGCGGTCGAGTTCACCGTCGGCAACCGCAATCCGGCGATGCTGAAGCCGCACAGCCACCGCCCCGACCTGGAAGAACAGCTTCGAGCGATCCTCGCTGCGCCCAGCCTGTATGACGAGGCGCTGCGGCTGCTCGCGCGGCGCGGCTTTGCGGTGGGGGAAGAACGCACCGACCTGACCAGCCAGCGCACCGCCAACGATGCCGTGGTCGATACCTGGGCGCGCATCTATGCCGATCCCGAGGCGCATTGGGATCTCTATGAGCTTGCCGAGAAGCTGGTCGACTTCGAGGATTATTTCCGCCGCTGGCGGTTCAACCACCTAACCACGGTGGAACGGGTGATCGGCTTCAAGCGCGGTACCGGCGGCACGTCCGGCGTCGCCTATCTCCAGCGGATGCTCGAAGTCGTGCTCTTCCCCGAACTGTGGCGGGTACGCACGATCCTTTGAAGAACGCGGCGTGCAGGGGTGTGGGAACCGGCCCACACCCCCTGCACCGTCACTTGTCCTGCACGCGGATGACTGTCGGCACCCCGAGGCCGAGCCCCTGGAACTGGTCGCGGATCTTCTGCCAGTCGCCTACCACAATCCAGTGCAACACCGACGGGTCGGCCAGCGTCTGCGCAGCAGCGCGCACCTGATCGAGCGTCAAAGCCCGGTACCGTGCGGGATCGCGAACGACCGAATCATAGGGGCGGCCATAGCTTTGCGCGTTGGCCATCGCCTGCAGCAGGTCCGCACCATCCTCCAGCCGTGCCGCAGTCTGGTTGATGCTGGCTGCCGCGATCCGGTCGAGCTCCGCCTGCGCGGGCGGGTGGTCCTTGCCGAGCGCGCGGAGTTCCGCGATCAGTTCGGCGATGGCGGCGGCGCTGTGATCGGGTGAAACACTGCCCGCGATCTGCCACAGCCGCTGCCCACGCGCATCCTGGGTTCCCGAGCCGATGCCGTAGGTCCAGCCCTTGCTCTGCCGCAGATTGGCGCTGATCCGTGACGTGTTGTTGCCGCCATAGACTTCGTTTGCGGCGTCGAGCGCGATGTCGCCCGCAGGCGTGCTGGGCGGCAACAGACGCGCCGCTGCGATGAAGGTCTGCGACGCACCGGGCTTGTCGAGCACAGTCAGTGTCGGCGCGGTCTGTGCTGGGGCCGTGGGGATGGCGGCTATCGGCGCGGCCGGTCCGGCCGCCTTCCATCGGCCCAGCGCCGCTTCGAGCAGCGGGCGCAGCGTCGCCATGTCGGTATCCGCTGCGACGTACAGCGTGGCGCGGTCGGGGCGGACATGCCCGCGATCCCAGGCGCGGAGTGCGGCCACGTCCAGCGCCTGTATGGCGCGCACGTCGTCATCAGGGGTTGCGGGCTCGCCATAGGGATGGTTCGCGCCATAGACGCTGTTGCGGAGCACGCGCTGTGCGCTGGTCCATGGCCGCATTTCCTCGCCGTGCAGCGCTGCCAGGCGGCGCTGCTGCTGGGTCTTAAGAGCCGCCGGGTCCGGATCGGTTTGCGCCAGGACATCGCCGAGCAGGGCGATACCTTTTGCCAGTTCGGCGGTGTCCACCGAAAGTATGAAGTCGGTATAATCGGCTGCGACCCGGCGGCTGAACTGGCCGCCCAGCGCTTCGGCCCGGCCCGGCAGCGTCTTGTCCTCGGCCATCAGCGTCACTGCAGTATCGGCAATCGGCCAGGCGGCGCTCGCCGATCCGGCATCGATCCGCAGCAACAGGTTGGCTGCACCCGATCCGGCGCGCGGCACAAACACCACCGCCAGCCCGTTCGACAGGCGCGCCTGCGTGACCGCCGGAAAGGCGATCGGCTGGACAGGCGCCATGGCCGGCGGCCCCTTGGCGAGATCATACTCCCCCGTTTCGGCCTTGAACGGCGGTATCGGGCTGGCAATCAGCAGATGGCCCGGCTTACCATAGACCGCTGCGGCCGTGGCCCGCACCCGTTCCGGCGTCGCGCTGCGCAACTGGCGCAGATAGGTAGCGTCATAGTCCGCATCGTCGGTGAGGGACGCGCCGCGCATCAGCGCGAAGGCCTCGCCGAACGTGCTTTCCTGCAACTGCTTGATGTGGCGGATGCGGGCCTCACGCGCGCGGTCGAGCTCGGCGGCCGTCGGGCCTTCCGCCACGAAGGTCGCCAGTGCACGATCAAGCTCCGCCTCCACGCGCGCCGTCTGGTCCGGGCGCACGCCGTCGACGACGAACCCCATCTCGCTCGACAGCAGCCTCTCATCAAAGGTCACCATCACCGATCCTGCGATGCCGAGTTCGTCGACCAGCCGCTTCTTCAGCCGTGATGCTGGCGCGTTCGCCATGATCTGCGCGATCAGGTCGAGATCGGCGATGGCGGGCGTGCCGGCGGGCGGCGCGCGGAAGGTGGCATAGAGGCGCGCGGCGGGCACGGCATAGAAGGTTTGCCGCCGGATCGGCCCGGGCAGCGGCGCAGTGTCGGTCAGCAGTCGGTCGACCGGCTGGCGCGGCGCGAGGCCGCCGAAATAGCGCTCGGCGAGCACGCGCGCCGCCTCGACGGTAAGGTCGCCGGTCAGGATCAGCGTGGCGTTGGCCGGGCCGTAAAAGTCGTGGAACCATTGTCGCGCCTGATCGACCGTAACCGCCCGAAGATCGCGCTCGGTGCCGATCACACTGTGGTGATAGGGGTGGTCGGCCGGGTAGAGATCGGCATGGATCGCCGCCCAGTCCTCGCCATGGGGGGCATCACCTCGCAGGCGCTTCTCGTTGAGCACGACCTCGACCTCGCGCGCCACGCGCTCGGGCGTCAGCGCCTCTGCCAGGAAGCCCATCCGGTCCGCTTCGAGGAACAGGGCACGGTCCAGCGCAGCGCTGGGTACCGTCGCGTAGAAGATCGTCCTGTCCTCGGTCGTTGTCGCATTGGCCCCGGGCGCGCCCATGTCGTGGTAAGAGCGGGTGGCATCCTGATTCCAGTGCAGGCTGCCCTGCAGCATGAGATGCTCGAACAGATGCGCGTAGCCGAACTGCCCCGGCTTTTCGTCCTTCGACCCGACATTGTACACCAATGCGACGGTGACGATCGGGACGCGCCGATCGGGCTGGACGACAACGCGCAGTCCGTTGGACAAGGTGAATGCCGTTACGCGCGGCGTCGCTTCCGCCTGCAGGCCCCCGGCAGGCGAGCTGCTGGCCTGCGCTGGCGCGGTTATCAGGGAGGCGCCAAATGCTGCCATCAGGAAGACGCGTGAAACAGTTGTCATGGTCATATGTTGACGCGACGACCGGCGTCGCGCTAGCAGCTGACCTATCGATAGATTTTATGGCCACATAACAACATCAGATAGTTGTGACGAGCTCTGTTCCGCCCCCTCTGGCCGGGACGGTTGATCCGACGTGTATTGTCCGGGGTAACCCGGCCAATGAAGCAAGCACGGCCACCGTCAGGAATCCCCGGGATATGTCGGGGCATGACACGGGCTTCCGCTGGCACGTCGACGCCGGGCTCGGCTATGCGCTGACCGGCAAGACCACCGTCGAACTTGCCGCACGCCATGCGGAAAGTTGGGGCCTGACTTCACCGGGCGCATCCCGCTCGCCGCCAGCGGAACCGGCGCCGGCTCCGACCTTTCCGGCAGCGCGTACGCTGCCGGTCGTCGCGCGTGGTCGTGACTTCAGGGTTCGATTACGATCGAATCCCCGTCCGACCGTATCTCCAGCCCGTAGGCGGAGTGGAGAAGGTCGAGGAAGCCGGCGCTGTTGCTGATCTGGAAGGTTCCGCCGATCCGAATGTTCGCCACGGCGGGGTCGTCGATGCGGATCGGACGGTTAGTATAGCGGTTGAAATCCGCAATGGCATCGGCGAGCCGTTCGTTCTGGAATACCAGAACGCCCTCGCGCCAGCCGGCCATTGCATCGACGCGGGATGGCGCCGCAAGCGCGACGAGCGTGCCGGGCGACTGCGCATAGGCGATGTCCCCCTGGCCGATAACCGCCGCGCGCGTGCTCGCGCCTTCGGTCGCATCTTCGATCCGGACACGTCCGGAGAGCACTGCGACCGTCACCTTTTCGCCCTCGCGGCGGACGATGAAGCGGGTGCCGAGCACAGTGACGGTGCGGGGCCCGGCATGCACCACGAAAGGATCGTCAGGCCGATGCGCGATGTCGAAATAGGCCTCGCCCTTGTCGAGCCAGACTTCGCGTTCATGCTCTCCTGTTGCCGTGCGTACAACCGTAGCGGTGTTGAGTTCGATCCGGCTGCCGTCACGCAGGGCGATCGTCCGCTGGGTGCCGACCGGGGTCCGGACCACCGCTGGCGCCGGTGACGGCGGAGCCTGTGGCGAGGACAGCAAGGCGAAGCTGCCGATACCGATGGTGAGCGCGAGGCCCGCAGCGATGGCGCTCGCGGCGGCACGGGGACGCCCCTGTACCCAGGTGCGCCAGGATCGGATGCGACGGATCCGGGGCGCGGCGGCCTGGAAACCGAGCGCGCCGATGCGGTCCGCAGCCGCCCAGCCGTGCCGCAGCCGCCAGAACGCAGCCTTGTGCGCCATGTGCTCGTCCAGCCATGCCGCCAGCGCAGAGTCATCCTCTGTGGACCACTCTCCGCTCTCCTGTCTGACGATCCAGAGCGCGGCGGCATCCTCGATCTCCACCGCCCGGTTCATTGGCGACGCGCCTTGCGCAGGCGGGAGGGAGCTTCGCGCCGGATCTTACCAGCGCCGCCGAGCATCGCATCGGCCATCGCCCGGACACCCAGCACCAGTTGCCGCTCAATGGTATCGATCCCGACACCCATCTGCGCTGCGGCTTCGCGGGTCGACAACCCCTCGATCTTGCGCAGGCGCACGACCTCGCGGCAGCGCGGGGGAAGCCGTTCGATTCCTTCCTGCGCGCGCCGCAATGCGTCGCGCGCCTCGAGGTGGCGGTCGGTCGCCGACATATCGACCGCCTGTTCCACCCCCTCCATGTCCGCAAACTGTTCGAACTGAACGATCCGTTCGCGCTTAGATCGGTTCACGAGGATATTGCGCGCAATGGTGAAGACATAGCCGGCCGTATTGGTCGGCAGCGCCTGCCGCCCCCCGGTCAGTGCCGCTTCATATATGTCCTGACGGATGTCCATGATCTGCTCGGCGGTACGCCAGTTGCGGCGCAGATAGCGGGTCAGCGACGCTTCCAGCGGAAGCACCTCGTCACAAAACCAACGCTCCAACTGCGCATCGCTTACCATCGTCCGTCCAAAGCACTCCTTTGCCAGAGGTGTTTCATCCTCAAGGACAATCCGCAATGGCAAAGCCGTAACGGGAAAAATGCCCAGAGCCACCCGACAGATCGAATTTAGCGAAAAGTTCCAACATCTCCAAATTTTTTGAAATCTGATGTTACGGATTTGTGGCCGAGGAATGACAATCTTCTCGAGCGGTGTGACACGCACGTCGCTCGGGGGAAGGGCAAGCAGATGAAAAAGAATTTTGTCGCAATCGCCTTGGGGGCGACCGTTTTGAGTCCGTTGATGCCGAGCTATGCGGCGGCACAAGCCGCGCAGAAGGCTCGCGACACGCAACATTTCGAAATTCCGGCGGGTGGGCTGGCCGAGGCCTTGCAGGCCTGGAGCAAGATAGCGAAGCGCGAGATCGTGTACCGGATGGACGATGTCGGTAACAAGCGTACGCATGGCGCGCAGGGTGATTTGCCGCCGCTGTTCGCGTTGCACGTCCTGCTCATCGACACTGGCCTGAAGGTCGTGACGACGGAGGATGGCGCGATCGCTCTCCGCCCTTTGGCGGAAGAAGACACCAGCGTCACTCCTGACATTCTCGTCACCCGCAAGCTGAACTGGTCGCTCAACGCCGGTATCGAGCGGACGCAGGACGACAGCCAGCCGTTCATCGTGATGAGCCGCAAGGAGATCGAGCAGAGCGGCGCGCCGAACCTGGAAGCATTCCTGCGCAACCAGCTCAACGTCAACACCTCGCCGATCATGGGCGACCAGGCGATGGGCGGCGCCAACGATTCCAACCGGGCGGTCGGCGTCAGCTCGATCAACCTGCGCGGCATCGGCGTGCGCGACACGCTGATCCTGATCGACGGCCGTCGCCAGCCGGGCATCAACATCGGCAGCGGCGACATCAGCCAGCCGTCGATCACTGGCATCCCGATCTCGGCGGTGGAGCGCATCGAGGTGCTCGCATCCTCGGCCTCCGGCATCTATGGCAGCGGCGCCTCGGGCGGCGTGATCAACATCGTGCTGCGCCGCGACTTCAAGGGCGCCGACCTCTCGGTCAATTACGACAACACCACCGATTTCGCGGCAGGCCGCAAGACGGTGGACCTCGTCGGCGGCCTGCCGATCGAGGGCGGGCGGACCCGCATCTCGTTCACCGGCAACTGGACCCAGGGCGACGCACTTAGCTATGGCGACCGCGAAAACATCCGCCAGCGCGGGATCAAGGCACAGCTGGCGAACGATCCCTACGCCTTTTACGGCAGCTACGTTCAGGCCCCGCAGGGAACGGCCGTCAACTACAAGACCGACGACGGTTCGATGCTGCAGCTCAAGCCGCAATATGGCGGGCAGACGCTGACGACGAGCCTGGGAACGATCCCGATCGGCTATGCCGGTCTGCAGACCGCGGGCGTGGCGCCGCTGCTGGCGTCGGTCGGCAAGTACAATCTCGACCAGCCCAACACCGCATCGGGCTATGGCGCGCGGGCACCGCTGATCTATCCGGTGGATCAATATAGCGGATCACTGGCGATCCGCCGCGAGTTCAGCCGCTGGCTGACGATGTATGCCGAAGTCGGCATCACGTCGTCGACGGCGTACAACACCTATTCGAACACCATCAATTCCTATACGCTGGATGCGAGCGCGCCCAACAACCCCTTCACCCAGTCGATCGCGGTGACCTTCCCGGCGAATGCGCAGTTCGACACGCGGGTAAAGAGAAAGGCATCGACCTTCCGCAGCCTTGCCGGTGCCATCATCAAGCTGCCCGAGGATTGGCAGGCCATCGCCGAACTGGCCTATTCCACCTCATCCTATCAATCGCAGGACAGCCCGCCGAATGCCAGCGTCAATGCGACCTACAATCTCCAGGACGGAACGATCAACGGCTTTCTCGACACGACATCGTTCCCGCTGAAGCTGCCCTATAACACCACGCCCTATTCCAACCGCAATGCGGACGGCAAGGCATCGAACCTCGCCCCCTCCCTGCGGCTCGCCGGCCCGCTGCCGCTGACGCTGCCGGGCGGCAAGGTACGCATCACCGCCAATACCGAAATCAATACCGCTCGGATCCAGGCAACCGCCAACACGATGCTGAACGACGATACCGCGCTCACCAACTATATTCCCAGGGCGATGCAGACCACCAAATCGGTCTATGCCGAGATCCTGTTCCCGCTGCTGGGCGAAAAGCATCAGCTTCCGCTGGTCAAGCTGCTGGAACTGCGCCTTTCCGCCCGCCATGAATCCTACCGGGGCGACGGGGCCGACCCCTATCCATGCCAAGTGCCGACCGTGCCCAACCAGAGTGATTATTTTTCGAGCTGCCCGCCGGCGGGAACGATCATCCCGCGCTCAATCACCAGCAATGCCCATACCGATCCCAGCGTCAGCCTGCTCTGGACGCCGATCGACGGCATCACGCTGCGCGGCTCCTACACCACGGGCTATCTGCCGCCGCAGCTCAACCAGCTCGTCCGCACCCCGCAGCCGTTCATGATCGTGAACATGCGGGATTCCGCCCGCGGCGGCGAACTGATCGGCATGGACCTCGGATTCGGCCTGAGCGCCATCCCCGGCTTTTCGGGCGGCAATCCGAACCTGAAGCCGGAATCGTCGAAGACCTGGACGGGCGGCGTGATCCTGAAGCCCCATTTCCTCGATGGCTTCCGCTTCTCGGTCGACTGGACGCATTTGAAGAAGCGCGATCTCTACTTCGATCCGTCCATCCTGCTCGGCACCATTTTCGGCAGCTCGCAGCTGCAGTTCGATGAATTCCTCAAATATAACCCGGGTCGCGTAGTCCGCGGGCCCGCGTCCGGCGGCTATGCCGTGGGGCCGATAACGTCGCTCGACGTTTCGATGATCAACCTCAAGTCGATGGAAACCCAGGCCTTCGACTTCACGATGAACTACGATACGACGCTGTTCGGCGGCACGCTGTCCGCCGTGGGCCGCGCGACCTATGTCGATATGCTCACCATCGCCCCCTTCGCCGACTCCCCGGCCACCAATTACGCCGGCGTTGCGACGACCGCGTTCTCGGCCGGCAGCGGCGGGCAGGGATCGCTGCGCTTCCGCGGCAGCGCTTCGGTGCAATGGAGCAAGAACCGGCTCAGCCTGGGCTGGCAGACGCGTTACATGAGCAGCTATTATCTGCTTGCGGACCATTCCGTCGTCACCGCACAAGGCTCGGCCAAGGTCGACAGCCAGATGTATCACGACATGAACATCAGCTACCGGCTGCCGATCAAGATGACGGTATATTTCGGCATCAACAACGTCTTCAACAAGATGCCGCCGCTCGACGTCTCGCAAAGGCCGCTCTTCTACAGCGCCTATGGCGATCCGCGACTGCGTAACTTCTATCTGCGGTTGACCAAGTCGTTCTGATTTACCTTCGCCGTACCGCTCTCATCCCTTGCGGCGGGGCGGCGGGGCACTCCGCGCCCAGCGATTCCGTACCCGGAATCGCTGGGCGCGTCATTTCGATGGCAGCGATCCCGTGCCGGCGCGCCTGCGGCGGTGAAAACTTTCCCGGTCGTTACGGGTTTGCGCCGGCCGATTGTCTTCAACCAAGACGAACCACAGTTTTTCCCATCCGGGCGAACCGGCATTCCAGCGGCGCCAGCCGCATCTCGATCAAGGATATGTTATGACATTGCGTACGATGTTGATGGCCGGTACCGCGCTGCTGCTGGCGCCCGCCGCCGCGAACGCGGCGCCGCACTCGGCCGCCGGCGCACCTTCGGCGGAGGCGGTGACGGCCACGGCGACAGCGCCGGCCGAGCTCGTCAGGCTGGTCAAGGACTTCACCATCCCGTACCAGACCTTCACGCTGCCTAACGGCCTGAAGGTCATCGTCCTTACCGACCACAGCGTTCCCATCGTTTTTACCAGCATCAACTATGCCGTCGGCTCGACCTTCGAACCCGCCGGGCGCAGTGGCTTCGCGCATCTGTTCGAACATCTGATGTTCAACGGCAGCGAGAATGCCCCAGGCGACTATTTCCAATATCTGCGGGACGCCGGTTCGATCAGCATGAACGGCAGCACCGGCTATGACTTCACCAACTATTATGAGGCGGTGCCCACCGGCAGCCTCGATCGCGTCCTGTTCCTGGAAAGCGACCGGATGGGGCATCTGCTCGGCGCCGTAACGCAAGCCGTGCTCGACGAGCAGCGCGGCGTGGTGCAGAACGAGAAGCGCAATGGCGACAATAACCCGGCCAGCATCCTGAGCTACAGCCGCCGCAGCGCCATCTATCCGGCCTCGCATCCCTATGGCCACAGCGTCATCGGATCGATGAAGGATCTGAACGCCGCATCGCTGGCCGATGTGCACCAGTGGTTCAAAGACTATTACGGCCCCAACAACGCGACGCTGCTGCTGGCCGGCGACATCGATCTCGCCACCGCCAAGGCCAAGGTGATGCAGTATTTCGGCGACATTCCGCGCGGGCGCGCGATCACGGAGCCGGTGGCATCGGTGCCGGTGCTGAAGGCGCCGATCAACCAGACGCTGACCGGTCCCGTCTCCACCGTCCAGATCGCGCGGACCTGGCCGGTACCGGGGGGACGCGACAAGGCCAATTTCGCGCTCGATGCGATTTCCGGCCTGATGACCGGCATCGATGGCGCGCCACTGACCGACAAGCTGGTGCGCGAGCAGAAGCTGTTCAACTATCTGAGCGCCGACAACTCCACCTATCGCGGCGTCGGCGAGTTCACTGTCTATGGCTCGGTGCGTCAGGGGGTCGATCCCGCGCTCGCGGCGAAGGCACTGGACGAGGCGATCGCCGCCTTCCTGAAGAGCACCCCCTCGATTGACGCACTGAACCGCTACAAGAGCACGCGGATCATCCCGCTGATCCGCAACAACGAGACGATCGAGGCGCGCGGGGGACTGTTGATGCAGGCCAATTCGGTGCTCGGTTCACCCGACAGGTACAAGGACGACCTCGAGGCCTATCTGGCGCTGACGCCCCAGTCGGTAATGGCGGCCGCCCGCGAATGGCTGGGCCGCCCCGGCTATCGCGCGACGCTGCAGCCGGGTGAGCGCATGACTCCGCCGGGTGACGAAAGCGTCGCCGGCGGCGAGGTGCCGGATGCGCCGAAGGCCGCAGTGGTGCCTGCGCAGCACGGCACTCGCGGGCCGGTGCCCGGCATCGGCGCGCCCGACGCCGCCCGCTTCCCGGCGGTGCAGCACGCCAAGCTCGCCAACGGCATTCCCGTCCTGTATGTCCAGCACGCCACCGTGCCCTTCACCACCGCAGAACTGACGTTCGACGTGGGCCGCGTCGACGATCCGGCGGACAAGCGCGGCGTGATCGGCTGGATGTTCCAGATGCTGGCCGAAGGTGCCGGCGGCCATGACGATCACTGGTTCAGCCAGATGCGCGAGCGGACCGGCGCATCGATCTATGGCAGCGCCCAGAACACCGACTCCGGCATCAGCCTTGCGGCGCCCAGCGCCAGCCTGGAATCGGCGCTGGACACGATGATGCTGATGCTGACCAAGCCCGATTTTCCCCAGGATCGGCTGGAGGATCTGCGGCGGGAAGAAATGGCGCGCGTGAACGCGGCACCGAAGAGCCCCGCAGCGCTGCTCAACGAGGCGTTCACCCAGGCGCTCGCGCCCGGCACGCTGCTCGCCAAGGCAGCCGAGGTGCCGACTGCGGCCGAGGTACAGGCGATCACCCGCGCCGATCTCGAGACCGCTTTCCACCGCTGGATGCGTCCGGACGAGGCCAGCCTGGTCATCGTCTCCGACGAGCCGCTCGCAACCCTGCTACCCAAGCTCAATGCGACGCTGGGCGCCTGGAGCGCGGCGGGGCGTGGTCCTGCGCCCGAGGCGCTGAAGGTTAAGCCTGCGCTCGCCACCGGCCCGGCCAAGATCGTGCTGGTCGACATGCCCGGCCAGGTCCAGGCGATCGTCACGGGCGGGCAACTCATCGATCTGCCGCGCACCGACGAAGGTCTCGCCCCGCGCGTCGCGAACCTCGCGCTTGGCGGCGAGTTCATGTCACGCATCAACATGAACCTGCGCGAGGACAAGCACTGGACCTATGGCGCGTCCGCCAGCTTCGATACCGACGATCTCGGCTCGAGCTACCAGTTCGAGGGGCAGATCCAGCCGGACAAGGTGGGGCCCGCCATTGCCGAGGTGCAGCGCGAACTGAACGCGATCCTTACCGACAAGCCGATCACGCGCGAGGAGTTCGAAAGCGGCGTCGTCAACATCCTGCGCAAGAACGTCGCTTCTTTCCGCTTCGGCGCGCAGGTCATGGGCGCCGCGTCGATACTCCGCCGCAACGGTTGGCCCGACGATTTCTTCAACACCTTCAACGCACGGCTGCGTGCGCTGACGCTCGACGAGGCCAATGCGTCGCTGCGTCACTATCTGCAACCGTCGAAATGGGTGTGGGGCGTCGTCGGGGACGCCAAGACGATCCGCCCGCAGCTCGAAAAACTGGGCCTGCCGATCGAGGTCGTAACGCCGGCGCAAATCCTCGCCAAGAACTGAGCGATAGCGGGGCGGTGGTATCACCCCCGCCCCTTTCCGTCTGGACACCCCGAAAGTGTCGACCGTTTCCCAAACTGATTAGGCCGTTGCTGTGGACATTCCGGCGCACCCCGCTTCCCGCAAAAGGATGAAGGCTCGCGGCGCGCTGCTCGCCCCGCTGCTCCTCACGAGCACGCAAGCCGCGGCACAGGCGGCGTCCAAGTCCATCGGCAACGGCGTCGTTGCGCCGGCGCCCGCCCTTGCGCGGCCGGCCGGCAAGCGCTGCGTCGTCGAATTGTTCGGGCGTCGCGCATTCCAGGGCGATACCCCGCTGCCGATCACCTATCGCCCGCCCGCCGATTGTCCGGGAACATGGAGCAAGGTGGTGCTCGAAGCAGATTTCGACGTCACCACCGGCACCCAGTTCGATCGCACCGCCGATCTGACGCTGGGCGGCACCACGCTGTTCGTCGGTACCACGATGGAGCCGGATGCAACCTATGCCCCGCACTGGCATGTCGAGCGCGACCTGACCGACTATGCCGCGCTCCTGCACCAGCCGGCGGACGGTGCGGCGACGCTGGTCAACTATGTCGATGCGGAGCATGATGCGCAGGCATTCTGGAGCGCACGGCTGGTCTTCTACGCCGGCGACGCACCGGACCCGAACCGCATCCTCGTGCCCGTGACCGCCGGATTTGCCCGCCTCGATCCGCAGCAGCGGATGGTAGCGCGCACCCTCACCCTGCCGCGCAACCTCACGCGGGTCGCGATCGATCTGTTCGCGATCGGGCAGGAGCGCGAGGAATTCTGGTATGATTGCGCGCCCGGCAACCTTGCCCTGCGCAACGTGTTCGGCCCGCCCCCCTGCGCCGCGCCCTTTCGCGAAGTGGAGGTGCGGATCGACGGGCAGCTCGCGGGCGTCCGCTCGGTCCAGCCGGCGATCTTCACCGGCGGCATCAACCCCGCCCTTTGGCGCCGCGCGCCGGCGCTCGATGCGCTCAACCTGCCCTCGGCGCGAGTGGACCTGACGCCGTTCGCCGGGCTGCTCAACGACGGAAAGCCCCACGTCGTCGCGCTCGCCATGCCGATGGCGGGCAGCTTCTTCCGCGTCTCGGCCACCCTGATCGGCGAGGTCGATCCTGAACGTGCCGTCGTGCCGGGCGGGCTGATCGCGAACACGCTCGCGCCGGCAAAGGCGCCGACGCGGCAGGTCCGGCCGCCCCGCGCGCCCGGCGCGATCGGCACGATCGAGACGGTCGCCACCCGGGCAGCGTTCGCCGAAGGCTATGTCGAGACCAGCCGCGGGCGCGTGACAACGCGCGTCGCCTACGCGCTCGACCAGCGGCTGGTTACCACCCGCGACGCCGGCAAGTCGAGCAAACGCTACGACGCGCACCAGTCGATCACCATCACCACACACGGCGGCGAACCGACGCGCCGCCGCATCGACGAACACGACACGCTGGCGATCGATATCGGCGTGAAGCCGCCGCTCTATGGCGTGAAGAACGGAACCCGGATCACCCAGTCGAGCGAACGGACCGTCACCGGCGCGGGCGATCGCGACACGCACACGCTCCAGACGATCACCAGCTTCGCGCCGAGCTTCTCGGTCTTCACCGATGCCAAGCCGACACCGAACCGCGTGACCGTGACCTCGCTGGTCGAGGATGCGAACGGCCGCCGCCAGCTGGATGCCTCGGTAGCCGATGACCATGTCACACGGTCCGAACGGAATTTGGGCTCAAGCCCGACAGCCGGTGTGCCGGCGACGCCCTAGCAGTCGCGCGGCGCCTGCCCCGCGAGCAGCAGTTCGGGCTTGGCGCAATCGACCTCGCCCTTCAGCCGCGGTGTCGCGCCGGTGATCTCCAACACATAGGGAAAGCGGGCACCTGCCGCCGATCCGGGCTCCTGCCAGCCGAGCGACTCATACACGCCGGGTGTCGCGGTGATCGCCAGATAGAGGCGCGCATCTGGGGGGACGCGATAGCGGAGGGTGGCGCTGCCGGTACCCTCGACAACGCCCAGCCGGGAATAGGACGCCTCCGCCTCGCCGCGCACCGCCACCAGCGCGAAGCGCCATGCCGCATCCCTCGCGGTCGTGCCGCCGGTCAGCCGCACGGTCACCATGGTGCCATGCCCGGTCACCGCAAGCGGGACGAGATCGCTGCCGAACTGGTGCAGCACTTGCTCTGGCTGCGGCACGAAGCGGCCCGGCCGGTCGCCGGGAACCAGCGACGCCCAGCGCGTGCCGCCGAACAGAAAACGCGTGGCGGCGGCGGCGTCGAGCAGCGCGCGCTGGTTCATGAAGTCCAGCGTCACGAGCCGCGCACCATACCAGCCCATGTCGTCGGCGAAGGAGCGCATGCCCCGGGGATAGGCCCCCGATGCCAACCCGAGCCGGAGGAGCGTCGGCACGAAATCCTCGGTGGAGGCGCCACCGGCGGCGCGGGCGTTCTGGGTCCAGACGCCCCAGACCAGCGGGCGCGTCCGCCGGTCTTCGAACAGCATGTTGATGAACGGAAAGGCTCCGTAGCGCGCATCGGACCAGAGCGGCCCGCGGTTGAGATGGCTGCCATAGTTGGCGATCCAGCTGGTCGCCGCCGGCACCAGAAGATCGCCGAGCCAGTTGGCGGTGGACTCCCAGATCGGCCCGGCGCTGGGCGTGTCGCGCAGCCCCCCCGAATAATATTCGATCACATGGCCGAACTCGTGCGCGACTGTCTGCGGCCGCGCCGAGAGCACCTCCGCGCTCATCCACATTGCCGGCGAGGCGTTGGGAATGTGCGTGGTCAGGTCGCCGTCCTGCACATGGGGGCGGCCGGTGCCGTAGATATAGATGGCGATGCGGCGGCGATCGCCCGGGGGCGCATCGGCATAGGGCATCGGCGCGCGCGTAAGGTCGCGGCTCCAGTGCCACACGCGTTCTGCCCAGTCGCCGGCGCGCTTCAGGAAGGTCTGCCAATCCTCTCCCTTCTCGCGCACGAATGCGTAGCTCTCCCCGGCCGGGTTGGTGCCGTACCAGAAGACGAAATGCTGCGTCTCGTACTTGCCGACCCTGCCGGTCTCCAGGTCTCCCGGTTCCACCTGCCCCGGCTCGAGCACCGTGACGTACGTCGCGGGATCCGGCGCAGTGGGATGCCGCGCGATCTCGGCCTCGACGAACGCGCGGTCCGCAGGCGAAAAGGAATCGGCGCGGAACGCGCGATAGCAGCCCGCCGCCGTCACCATCTCCACCATCTGGCGCGCGTCGCCCTGGTCGATGCCATAGGCCTGCACCAGCCGCGCGCGGAATGGCGCACCGGTTGCCATGCCGGCGGTCGCGTGGCTGTCCTCGTCGAGCTTCGGCGGCCTCGGTGCGATCTGCACCGGCGTCCAGCGGCGCAGCGGATAGCGGCCCCAGGGCGCCGCGTCCGTCCGGCTGCGGCAACCGTCCGCCGGAGCAGCAAGGGCTCCGTTCCCCCATGAGGATACCGCGCAGGCGAGCAACGGCAGCAGCGCGAACCCGGCAATCCTCTTCTTCATCGGCAAGATATCAAGCACCTTCCTGTTCGGGGCCATGGCAGAGGCCGTGTATCGTCTACCTTTCGCCCCGCAGAAGCGTGGCGGGGCGGAACGGATAGGAAGCAGGAAGCCCGCTGGCGGGCACCACAACCGCCTCCATCGCTGCCAGACAATCGAGCAGCGAAAACCCGTAACGGGCCGCCCCTTGAGCCGAGCGGAACCGCGTCGGGCGGCGGGCGCACGATGCAGGCGGCGCGTTTTCCGCGAACTTGTTCTATTCCTATGCCCGCGTGCGCGACGGGCGGATGAATATCTACAGTCCGATCGAGAACACGGCACTCCTCTTCGCCAACTATCCCGCAGCCGCTACCCGGCCCACGCAGCTCGGCGTCGGGCCATATGACCCGCAGGCGGTGCCGCTGGTTTGCCAAGTTTGCCGATCGGGAGGGTATCAGCGACGCTTGTTGCCGCCATCGATCGAACCAGTCGCGATCCAGACTTCGATAGTGGATGTGCCACTCAGAAGGGGCTGCTCACTTACATGACGCCCAGATATTGCAACCAGTTGCGAATCTCGGTGCGGCGGCGCGCGGGGTCGAGCAGATCCGCGTCAAGCCCTAGTTGCCAGGCGGCGGCGCTGTGGGGGCCGCCGGCGTTCGCGGCCTGCAGCGCTGCGATATGCCCTGCCAGCGCGGCTGCATCCTCGAAAAACCCGCCCGCTACCAAGTCCGTGGCATAATAGGCGTAGAGATCCGCGATATGCGGCAGATCGAACTCGGGATGATATTGCACCCCCCACACCGCGCTGCGCCCCAGCGGAATCACTGCCGCCTGCACCGGGCAATGGTCATTGCCGGCGATCAGCGTGCTGCCTTCCGGCAAGCGCACAACATCATCATAATGGATGCACGGTGCATCGAATGCCGCGCCCCGGCCCCGAAGCAAGGGGTGGTCGCGTCCCGCCTGCGTAGGAACGATCTTGCGGGCGATGCCGAGTTCGCCTCGTCCGGGATTGCGCGCGACCATGCCTCCGCCCGCTATCGCGGCGATCTGCAAACCCCAGCAACTGCCGAGGATGGGCAGGCCGGCGTCGGCGGCTGCGCGGACCATTTCGATCTGGCGCCGCACCGCCGGCTCTGCATCATAGGCGTGGAGCGATGAGCCGGTGACAACGAAGCCCGCATAGTCGCCTAAACTGCGGCCGGGCGGCAGCGCAGCGCATGCATCTGCGCCGAAATAGGTATCGATCTGCACGTGCGGAGCGACGCCGCAGATCGCCTCTGCATAGGTCTCCCCCGGCGTCCGGACGCCGCTCGCCTGGGCGCGTTCGCGCGCCGCACGAGGGTTTCCCTCCATCATCAACAGACGAACCATTATGCATGCCCTGAAAATGTGATCACATAATACCATAGCCCGACATTGACAGATGACAAGGCACATGATCCATTATGTGATCACAATGTGAGGAATGCGATGTCGTATGTGTCGCGGCGAACTGCGCTGGGCGTAGCAGCGGCTCTGGGGGCCGGCGCCCCCGCTTTCGGTCAGGATGCGGGGGGTGTGCAGGATGGCGGGGCAACGGCAGCCTGGGCCATGCTGCCCCCCGCCACGCGCCCGGCCGTGCCACGCCTGCAATTTGTGTACGACGCGCTGGTCTGGCTTGCCGACACCGTTCCCCATGGCACCACTCCGGTGGGCAAGCGTTTCCGCGCCCCGATCACGGGCGGTGCCTTTGCCGGACCTGGCTTTCGCGGGCGGATCGTCCCCGGCGGAGCCGACTGGCAGCTGCAACGCACAGACCGCTATTTCGAACTGTGCGCCGACTATTTCATGGAGACAGACGATGGTGTGCAGATCCACGTCGTCAATCGCGGCCTTTGGTACGGCAAAACCGACGGCTGGCCAGCGGACTATGCGGTTTCCACCCCCAGCTTCGAAGTGCAGGAGGGGCGCTATGCCTGGCTCAACCGCCACATTTTCACCGGCACGATTGCGCCGGTGGAAGGTTCGCGGCCCGGCGTGCGGATCGCAGTTTACAAGTTGGCCTGAGCGGCGCGACGGCGGGGCTGGGTCCGCTTCGCTTCCCCGCGGATCAACAGGTTGCCGATGTGCGAAATGCCATCGCGAATGTCTGCTTCGATAGCGATCCGCAGCGCCGTACGGTTCCGGTCACGGATTGCGTTCAAGGCCTCTGCGTGACGATCCTCGGGATAATGTTCGTCGATCTGGATCAGGGCCTGGCGCATGAACGGCCCCAGTTGAAGCCATACCGATTCGATCAACGCGCGAAATGCGGAACCCGGTCGCGCGTCGTATATGCAGGCGTGAAACGCGAAATTGCGGTCCATCCAACGGTCATATTGCTCACCATGGGTGGCTTCGTTCACTTCCTGATCGATCTGCTCGAGCAGCCGCAGCCGCGCCTGATCGATATAGGGGAGCGCCCGTTCGGCGGCTTCGGTTTCCAGCGTGACGCGCGCGGCAAGCAGATCCTCGAATCGCTCGATCGTCATCGCCGGAATACGGACGCGACGATTGTCCTGCATCTCCAGTGCCTGCTCGGCAATCAGGCGGCGCAGCGCCTCGCGCACCGGCATGGCGCTGACGCCCATCTGCTCGGCCAATCCACGGATCGTCAACGATTGGCCGGGAGCGATGCGGCCAAGCAATATATCCTCGCGGAGCTGGTGAAACACCCGATTGGCGACGGTTTCCGCGCGCGCGCCGATGTCGTTGTCGCCTTGCCGGTCGGCGGCAATGTCCCTGATGCCCATGGGAGCCAGATAGTGATCACTAGTTGCCGTTGCAAGCGCCGCCGGCCCGACGCGCATAGCCATTGCGATTCGCAGGAATCGCTAGAATCCTCCTCTATCTTGCGGTGTTGCCCATAACGGGAGGGGCGGACATTTGTGATCACGAAAAATACATTGCTGCCGCAAGCGGGAAAAGACGGGCAATTTCAATGCGCGAGCGGCGATGAGATCGGCGCATATGCGTCGGCGACAGAAGAAATGATCACTTTATTTCCGTGCGAGATCGCCAGGCGCTCCGCTTGACGGTGCATAATGGGCGCGATATGTGATCACAATATGACACGCAGCGATGCCACCTCCTCTTTCCTTGAAGCGCTGGACGCCTGTGGGCCCGTGGAGCGAGTCGAGGCGTTTCTGGTCGACGTGAACGGCGTGCCGCGCGGCAAATGGGTGCCGGCAGCAAAAGCGCGGGGGCTGGCCGAAAAGGGCCTGCCGCTGCCCCGCTCGCTGTACGCCCAGGACATCTGGGGTTGCGACGTCGAGGCCGCAGGTCTGGCCTTTGGAACGGGCGACCCGGATGGCCTTTGCTTTCCGGTTGCAAGTTCGGTCGCCCAGCTTCCCTGGGCAGCCGTGCCGACCGCACAGGTGCTGCTTACGATGCGTGAAGCGAGCGGTGCGCCCTATTTCGCCGATCCGCGCGCAATCCTGGCGCGTCAGGTGTCCCGGCTCGCCGGCCGAGGCCTGACCGCCATCGCTGCGGTCGAACTCGAATTCTACCTCCTGGCAGACGCGCCCGGCGCGCCGCGCCCCTTTCGCGCTGCCCTGCCCGGCGATGGCGAGCAGCCCGAGGCCGCAGGCAACATCCTGTCGGTCGAATTGCTCGGCGAGCACGAAGCCTTCATGAACGAAGTGGTTGCGGCGTGCCGGATGCAGCGCATCCCGTCCGAAGCGATCCTGCACGAAAACAGCCCCGGCCAGTTCGAGATCAACCTCGAACATGTCGCAGACCCGTGCCTCGCCGCCGACCACGCCGTGTTGCTGAAGCGCATCGTCAAGGCGGTCGCACGGCGGCACGGCATGCGCGCCTGCTTCATGGCAAAGCCGTTCGGCGCGCTGGCCGGCAGCGGGATGCACGTCCATGTAAGCCTGTTGAATGCACAGGGGGCACCGCATTTTGCGGCAGCGGACGGCGGCGCCGCCCCGGCGCTACTCCATGCCGCCGGCGGCGTTGTCGGGTCGATGGCCGATGCGATGCTGCTGTTCGCGCCGCATGGCAATTCCTATCGCCGCTTCCGCCGCAACAGCCACGCGCCGACCGCCGCCGCCTGGGGCTGGGGCGATCGCACCGCCGCGCTGCGCCTGATCGATGGCGATCCGCGTGCGATCCGCATGGAGCTTCGCGTACCCGGTGCCGACGCCAATCCGTATCTGGTGCTCGCTGCGCTGCTCGCAGGTGTGCATGATGGTCTGGAGCACCGGCTAGACCCCGGCGTACCGCAGGATGCTGCAGCAACCGCGCCGCAAGGCACGCCGCTGCCGCTCGACTGGCGCAGTGCGATCACGCGCTTCGAGCAATCCGATTTCATTGCGCGCCAGTTCGGCACGGACGTCCGGCACGTCATCGCCGCGTGCAAGTGGCAGGATTTTGACGGCCTGCTCGCCCGCGTGACCGACGCCGAATACGAAACCTATCTGGGGACCGTGTAAAACCATGGAGCATCAGCCGATCCGCCTGCCCTATGCGGGCCTGCCCTCCTATTACGCCGCATCGGCCAATCCGGCCCCTGAGCGCCCCGAGCTGCTGGGCGACGAACGGTGCGACATTGCGGTCGTGGGTGCCGGCTTCACCGGCATGTCGGCGGCGCTCGAACTGGCGGAGCGCGGCTACAAAGTAATCGTGGTCGAAGGCGAGCGCGTTGGCTGGGGCGCATCGGGCCGCAATGGCGGCCAGCTCGTCAACGGATACAGCCGAAAGCTCGCTGAAGTCCGCAAACATTATGGCGTCGAGGCCGAAAAGCGGTTCGGCGAAATGGCGCGCGAAGGATCGGATATCATCCGCGCCCGCGTGGCGAAATACGGCATCGCGTGCGACCTGCGCGACGGCAACAGCATCGTCGGCATGCACGAGGCGCATATGCGCTTCCTGCGCGGGCGCGTGGAAGAATGGCACCGCCACGGCTTCACCGATGTCCAGTTGTTAGAAGGCGATGCAATCCGCAGCGTGGTCAACAGCGACCGCTATCTCGGCGGCTATCTCGATCCGCGCGGCGGCCATATGCACCCGCTCAACTATGTGCTGGGCGAAGCGGCCGCGTTCGAGGCGCTGGGCGGTCGCATCTTCGAAGGATCGCGCGTCACCCATGTGGATCGCGGCGCTCAACCGGTGGTCCACACCGCCAAGGGGCGCGTGTTCGCCAACAAGGTGCTGGTGTGCGGTAACGCCTATCTGGGGGATGCGGCGCCCGATCTATCCGGCCGTGTCCTTCCGGTCTCCAGCCAGATCATCGCCACCGAAGTGTTGGGTGAGGAGCTGGTGAACCAGCTCCTCCCCTCGAACGCGGCGATGGAAGATACCCGCTACATTCCGGACTATTACCGCCGCTCGGCCGATCATCGCATCCTCTATGGCGGCGGCTCGGTCTATGGCGGCGTCGATCCGGCCAATATCAGGGGCAAGATCCTACCCCAGCTTTACAAGACGTTCCCACAACTGCGCGGTGTGCAGGTCGATTTCGTGTGGAGCGGCAATTTCGCGCTGACGATGACCCGATATCCGCAAGTCGGGCGAGTCTCCGAATCCGTTTACTATTCGCAGGGGGATAGTGGGCACGGCGTAACTACCACGCAAATGCTAGGACGCAGGTTGGCGGAAGCGATTGATAATCAGCTGACTAAATTCGATGTATTTGCAAATCTTCCCTACATTCCGTTTGTGGGAGGAAAGGTGTTTCGCGTTCCATATTGTGTGCTTGGCTCGTGGTATTACGGGCTGAGAGACAAGCTGGGCATCTAAAATATTGGAGCCTGGTTTCATGAAGGGGAGAGTGCAATGCGCCATCTTTTGGCATCCGTATCCTTTTTATCCCTCTTCGCTCAACCGGCACTAGCGCAGAAGAGCGACGCCCCGGCCAGCGACCAGGAAATCGTCGTCACGGCGCAAAAGCGCGAACAGAATGTTCAAGCCGTGCCGATCGCGATCACCGCCATCTCTGGCGACGCCTTGCGCGAACAGTCGGTCCGTACGGTCGACGAAATCGGCAAGGGCGTCAGCAATACCCAGATTTACCAGGACAAGGGTGGCAGCCAGCCCAACTGGACCATCCGCGGCGTTTCGCTGTTCGACTTCAACGTCAACAACAGCCCGTCAACGGCGATCTACATTGACGATGTCTACCAGCCTTCGCTCGTGATGGGCGCCGGCGGCATCTTCGACCTGCAGCGCGTCGAAGTGCTGAAGGGGCCGCAATCGGGCCTGTACGGCCGCAACGCCATTGGCGGCGCGGTGCAGATCCTGTCGCACGAGGCCCGGCCGGGCGACAAGGACGGCTATGTCAACATCGACTATGGCTCCTGGAACCGCTATCGCATCGAAGCGGCTCAGTCGCTGACGCTGAGCGACACTACGGCAGTCCGTCTGTCGTTCCTGAGCGACGGCAGTCTGGGCGGCGGTTGGCAGACCAGCCTCGCCGGCGGTCGTAAATGGGGCGAACCGGACCGTATCGCCGCGCGCGGCCTGCTCCACAGCGAGTTGGGACCGATCACCGCCAAGTTGAAGCTCTATTATTCGCGTGACAAGAGCGACACGACGCTCGCGACAGCAGAAGGCGCCTACGCGACCGCCTACACGGCCGGCTCGGCAACGGCTCCCGCCTTTTGTCCTGCCATTCTGGCCGGCCGGCTGGATCAGGCCAATTGCCTCACCTTCGCGCAAGCAGTGCAACCGGGATTGGCAGGCGCAGCGGCACAGTCGAACAATGGCAGCCGCGTATTGTCGCAGACCGGCAACCGGCTGGACAATGAGGAATTCGCCGCCACACTGAACCTCTCGGCCGATCTGGGAAGCACGACGCTCACCTCGATCACCGGGTTCGACAGCTTCAATTTCGGCTTCAACTTCGACTACGACGCCACCCAGCTTCGCCTCGGCGGCTGGACGGAGCGCGCCAAGCTGCGCAACTTCAATCAGGAACTGCGCCTCTCTTCTGCGGGGAAAGGACCGCTGCGGTGGCAATTCGGCGCGCTGTACACCAACTACCGCTTCGGCGAGTTCAAGCAGTTCGACTGGACGCAGAACCCGCTGCTTTTCGATACTTTCAATCCTATCTTCGGGCTGAACCTGCAGGATCTGTACCTCGACGTAACCTACCGCCAGAAGACCGAATATTGGGGTCTTTACGGCCAGTTCGATTATGATCTGGCGTCGAAGCTGACGTTCAGCGGTTCGCTGCGCTATTCGGACGAGAAGACCAGCTATCGCGACGGCCGCACCGGCTTTCGCAGGATCACCAGCTTTCCCGCTCCGAACGGAATCGATCTGATCCCCATCGGCACGATCGACCGCGATTATAAGCTGGGCGATCACTGGACCGGCTCGGCGACGCTCAGCTACACGCCGATCGACCACAAGATGCTCTATCTGACCATCTCGCGGGGCTACAAGTCAGGTGGCATTCCCGGCGGCTTCCCCCAGACCACCGACGACACGCTGCCGTACAAGGAAGAAACGATCCTCAACTTCGAGGGTGGCTTCAAGACCGAATGGCTGGACCGCAAGCTGCAGGTGAACGGATCGGTCTTCTATTACGACCACAAGAACATCCAGGCATTCACGACACTGCCAAGCACGCTGACGCCTGGCCAATTTGCCTTCCGCCTGACCAACATCGGCGATGGCTATAATTTTGGTGCGGAGTTGGGCATCGTGGCACGCCCCGTTACCGGGCTGCGGCTGGGGGCCGACATCGGCTACCTCAAGACCAAGATCACCAATTCGGACAAGGTCCAGTTCTCGTTCGATAATCAGTCGATTCCCTGGCAAGGGCAACGCCTCGATTATGCCCCGACCTGGAGCGGCAACCTTACCGCCAGCTATACCCGACCGGTAGGCACGGGGCTGTCGCTGACCGGCGCGTTCGACTATAATTTCCGCTCGACACTGCGCCAGGGGCTCACTGCGGTCGACCATGCCCTGCGCGGCGTGCCCGGCTATGGCATTGGCAATGCCCGGTTGTCGCTTGAATCCCAGCAGCATTGGACGGTGTCGCTGTGGTCGAAGAACATTTTCGATAAGGCCTATATCACCGATGCCGGCAATGACGGCGTGGGCAGTTACTACAGAGTCTATGGCGAGCCGCGTTCGATCGGCATCAGCCTTGGTTACAAGTGGTGAGCGGCGGTGGCAGCGGCCTTCTTCAGGGCCCCGCCAGGGGGGATGTAGCAGCGGCGCTCCTGTGCGGGCTCGCCGGTGTCATCATCCTCTCGCTACAGCCGCTGGCGTTCGGCCCCCTGGTTGTGCAGGGGACCATCACGGAAAGCCAGCTCGGGCAGATCGCCGGGCTGGAGACGGCCGGCATTGCGCTGACCTCGGCGGTTCTCCCCGGCTGGTTCAGCCGGGGATCACTCCACCTCAAGCTGACCGTGGTGGCGACGATTATGGCGTTGTGTAACCTCGTGACGCCCTATTTGCCCCATCCACTGCTGCTGTTGCCAGTCCGGATGCTGTGCGGGCTGGCGGAAGGCGCGATTCTCGCCGGCTGCTTCGTCGTGCTGTTCTCGGGGGGCGATCCGGAGCGGATGAACGCGCTCTTTCTTGCCGTGTCGAACAGCATCGTCGCAGTGGTTTCTTATCTGATCCCGACGCACATCCTGCCGGCGTTCGGCGCCGCGGGCAGCTTTCTCCTTATGGCTGCGGTGGGAATCACGGGCGCTGTGGCGGCGCTGGCGATCCGGCACCGACCTGTGCCGATGCGGATGCCCATCACCGGTTGGAGGCGATGGCCGGTCGGTGCCTATCTGGTACTGCTGGCGATCGTCGCGCAGAATGCGGCTGTCATTTCCGGCTGGGTGTTCCTCGACTCTACAGCGCGTGCGCACGGCTTTGGCGCCGATACGCTGGCGATTTCGGCGGCACTGGGCATTCTGGCGCAAGTAGGCGGAGCGACCAGCGTGGCGGTGTTCGGTTATCGGCTTCCCGCAGGGCCTGCGCTGTTACTGGGCAGCCTGACGCTCGCGGCATCGGTGTTCTGGCTGGGACATCCGGGCAACGCGCTGCAATTCGTGCTGGCCAATATGGTGATGGGCTATTGCTGGCTGGCGCTGCTGCCGCTGAGTATCAAGCTGATCTGCGAGATCGAGCACGAGAAGCAGGCCCTGTACCTGACGGCTGCCGCGCAGATGATCGGGCTCAGCTTGGGGCCGCTCGTGGCTGCCAATTTTGTGTCGGCGGATACGGTCCGGCCGGCCTATCTGGTGGGCCTGTTGTTCGGGCTGGGTGCCGTGCTGCTGTTCGCTGCAGCCTGCCGCTCGCCCGAGCGTGCCCACGCCTGATCTTTCTGGGACACTGAAAAGCATGGCCTGGCTGACCAAAGATCCCGAACTGTTTCGGGGCGTCCCGCAGGTGGAAAATTTCCGCCGTATGGGCACTATTCACCCCTCGCGCCGCATTGAGCGGGCACGAACAGCGCACCGCCCGGCGGAGGCCCGAGACAGTTTCGTCCTGCCCGGCAGCTTCGTATGCGACGGGGAGACACTCGACACCCAGGCGTTCCTGGAATCGGTGACGACCACCGGGCTGATGGTGCTGCACCGGGGAGCGCTGGTGCATGCGCAGAACTGGCACGGCTATGCGCCCGATACCCAGGCGTCGATCTTCTCCTGCACCAAGAGCTTTATCTCAACGCTGATCGCCGTTGCGCTGCGCGACGGGGCGATCGGATCGGTCGAGGATCCGGTCGACCTGTACGCGCCTGAGCTCAAGGGATCGGGCTATGCAGGCGTGCGGCTGCACGATGTGCTCAACATGTCATCGGGCGTGCGCTGGAACGAGGATTATGGCGACCCGCATTCGGACGTTGCGCGCTTCGCAGCCGCGCTGGCCGGCGGACCGGGTTTCGACAGCGTTTGCGCATCGCTGCCGCGCGAGTTCGAACCCGGCACCTTCAACCGTTACAATAGCTGCGACACCCATGTGCTCGGCATGGTGCTGGTGCGTGCCACCGGCACGTCACTGTCGGAATATCTCCAGCGCTCTTTGTGGGAACCGCTGGGAATGGAGGACGACGCCTTCATCGCCGTGGACGCGACCGGCATGGAAGCGGCGGGCATGGGCCTCAGCGTCAGCCTGCGCGACATGGCCAAGCTGGGCGAAATGATGCGACGTGGGGGTTGCACGCCCGACGGACGGCTATTGCTGCAAGCCGGCTGGCCCGATGCCTGCTCGACCGTGACTGCGCCACATCTGAAACCCGGTCGCCGCGCCTCCGCCAACTATCCCTGGGGCTATGCCTATCAGTGGTGGCTACCTGACGAGAGCGGCGTGTTCAGCGCGCTGGGTGTCTATCACCAGATGATCTGGGTCGATCGCGCCAACGATGTGGTGATCGCCAAGACCACGGCGCACGCGCCCTATGGCCAGGACCATGATGAGGAAGAACTGGTCGATCGCCGCCACTTCGCGCTCTGCCACGCCATCGGCGAAGCGGCGACGGCACAGCGGGGATAAGGAAACGGGCGGGGAGAAGCCCCCGCCCGCGCTACTCAGGCCACAGGATCTGCGTCGCAGACCAGCTTCAGCTCGGCATAGTCATCAAGCCCGAAGTGCGAGCCTTCGCGACCGATGCCTGATTCCTTCACGCCACCGAACGGCGCGACTTCGGACGAGATCAGCCCGGTGTTGATCCCCACCATGCCATATTCAAGCGCCCGGCTGATGCGCCAGATGCGGCGATGGTCGCTGGTGAAACAATAGGCGGCAAGGCCCGCGCTGGTATCGTTCGCCAACCGGATTGCATCTGCCTCGTCGTCAAACACCACCAGCCCGGCGACTGGCGCGAACGTCTCTTCGCGGCAGAGCAGCGCATCGGCAGGCACGCCGTCGATCACCGTCGGTGCGAAGAAGCTACCCGGCCGATCGAGCCGCGTACCGCCCAGCATCAGTTTGCCGCCACGCGCTACTGCATCGGCGACGTGCCGCTCGGCCTTTTCCACGGCAGCGGTGTTGATCAGCGGCCCCTGGTTGACACCCGGGACAATTCCCTCGCCCGGCTGCAACTTCGCGGCGGCGCGTACCAGTGCCTCGGCGAACCGGGCATGGATGCCGCGCTGGACATAGATGCGGTTGGCGCAGACGCAGGTCTGGCCACTGTTGCGGAATTTCGAAGCGATCAGCCCCGCCACCGCCGCATCCAGATCGGCATCGTCGAACACCAGGAACGGCGCATTGCCGCCGAGTTCGAGCGACACCCGCTTCACCGTGCCCATGCACCGCGCCGCGAGCAGCTTGCCCACCGGCGTCGATCCGGTGAAAGTGAACTTGCGGACCCGCGGGTCGTCGGTCAGTACAGTGCCGATCGCCTGCGGCGCCCCCGTCACTACGTTGAACACACCGCCCGGAATGCCGGCCTCTGCGCCCAGTTGCGCAAGCGCGAGCGCCGTGAACGGCGTCAGTTCGGAAGGTTTGAGGACCACGGTGCAGCCCATCGCCAGCGCGGGCGCCACCTTGCGGGTGATCATCGCTGCGGGGAAATTCCACGGCGTTACTGCCGCGACCACCCCCACAGCCTCACGCAGCACCAGCAACCGTCTATCATCGCTCGACGGAATGATCTCGCCATAGGCGCGCCGTGCTTCCTCGGCGAACCAGCGGACGTAGGAGGCAGCATAGGCAATCTCGCCAGTCGCCTCGGCCAGGGGTTTACCCTGTTCTGTCACCATCAGCCGGGCGAGTGCATCCTGATGCGCGACGATCGCATCATACCAGCGGCGGAGCATTTCGGCGCGCGCAGCCGGCGGCGTCGCGCGCCAGCCGGGCAGCGCCCTGTGCGCGGCATCGACCGCCGCTTCCGCGCCGGCCGCGCCCAGATCGGGCACAGACCCGATCGTTTCGCCCGTCGCCGGATTGGTAACGGTGATGCGCGCTGCGCCATCGACCCATACGCCATCGATGAAGCCGGCTTCGTTCCGCAGCGGCAGACTCATGCCGCCGCTCCCGCACGAACCAGCGCCTGTTCGAGGATCGCCAGCCCCTCGTCGAGCACGTCGTCCTCAATCGTCAGCGGCATCAGCAGGCGAATGGTGTGGCCATAGACGCCGCATGACAGCAGGATCAGCCCTGCCTCGCGGGCATGGGCGAGCACCTCCTTGACCAGTTGCGGCGCAGGCTCGCCAGTAGCGCGGTCAACCACGTCGAATGCCGTCATCGCGCCCAGCGTTCGGATGCCACTGATCGCCACCATGTCATTACGCTGCGCAAAACCCTGGAGCCGCGCGACCAGCGTGTCGCCGATTACCAGCGCCCGCGCGAGCAGTCCTTCTTCCTCGATCACATCGAGCACCGCCAGGGCAGCCGCGCAGGCCACCGGAGATCCGGCATAGGTGCCGCCCAGCCCGCCGGGCGCGACTGCGTCCATCACGTCGGCGCGACCGGTCACGCCTGAAATCGGAAAGCCGCCCCCAAGCGACTTTGCCATCGCGATCAGATCAGGCTTCACGTCGCTATGCTCCACTGCGAACAGCTTTCCGGTACGGGCAAAGCCGGTCTGCACTTCATCGGCGATCAGCAGAATGCCGTGTGCGTCGCAGATTGCGCGCAGCTTGCGGAGGAACTCCGGCGGGGCGATGTAGAAGCCGCCCTCACCCTGTACCGGCTCCAGGATGATCGCTGCGACGGAGCTGGGGGACACATCGGCGCGAAACACGAAGTCGAGGGCCTTCAGACTGTCCTCAATCGTGATGCCGGCTTCGGCGGCCGGATAAGGCACATGATATACGCCCGCCGCCATGCCGCCAAACGGTGCTTTGTACGGCTCGACCTTTCCAGTCAGCGCTGAGGCATAGAGGCTGCGGCCGTGAAAGCCGCCGGCGAAGGCGATCACCACGTCGCGGCCCGTGGCGGCGCGGGCGATCTTCACTGAATTTTCGGCCGCCTCGGCACCAGTGGTGAAGAAGATCGTCTTGGCCGGCCCGGCAACGGGCGCGCGCGCGTTGATCCGCTCGGCCAATCCGACATAGCCGTCATAGGGCATCACCTGAAACGCGGTGTGGCTGAAGCGTTCGAGCTGCGCCGTCACCGCCGCCATCACGCGCGGATGGCGATGGCCGACATTGAGCACGGCGATGCCGCCGGCAAAATCGATATAGCGCTTGCCTTCTATATCCCAGATCTCCGCGTTCAGCGCGCGATCGGCATAGAGCGTTGTGGCCGTTGCCACACCGCGCGGAATGGCATGGGCGTGGCGAGCGGCGAGTGCAGTATTGGTCGACATGGGATTCTCCTCAGCGAATTCCATGCACGCGCTACAGGCCGGTGCGTAGATGTCGGGGTGGTCGCAATCGGTGACTAAGAGTCACCACCCTCCCGAAACCGGCGCATTTCGCGCTCGATCCAGCTACGGAAGCCAGCGACGCTGCGCTCGTTCCAGCGATCCCGCCGACCGGTAAGGACATAGGCGCCAAGGCTCGTTTGGACAAAGGCACCGTGCTCCGGCGCGATCCGCACCAATCGCCCGGCGGTGAGGTCGTCACCGAGTAGATAGGCATTGGCGAGCGCGATGCCGTGCCCCGCCCGGGCAGCATCGAGCACCAGATGGGCGTGCCAAAGCCGCGGGCCGGGCAGCGCATCGTCCGCAGGACTGACGCCCTGCGCCGCGAACCACAGCCGCCATTCGAGGTCGCTTTCCTCGTGGAGCAGCCGCAGAGTGGAAAGCGCAGCCGCATTGGTCGGTGGCAAGCCGCTGGCCACGAGAAAGCCTGGGCTACAAACCGGGAAGACCGGCGGTCGGGCAAGTGCCACCTGCCGAGTCTCGTCGGTCGGTGGCGCATCGCCATCGCGGACATAGCGCAAGTCGGCATCCACCTGGCTGGTCTGAAAAGCGGGCGGAGAATCGCTAGGCCGCAGTTCCAGCGATATGTCCGGATGCGCGTCGGTAAATCCGTTCAGCCTGGGCGCCAGCCACTGAAAGGCAAGGCCAGGCACGCACCAGAGCGTAAGCCGGCCGTCGTCCCGGCGACGCAGTCGGCGCGTCTCGCCAGCGATCTCCGCCAGCGCGCCGGCGACAATCGCATGATAGCGCGTACCATCTTCGGTTAGCCTATGGCCGCCAGGGGTGTCGCGATCGACCAAGGCGGTACCGACAAAATCTTCCAGCGCGCGCAGATGTCGGCTCACGGCGGCATGGTCGACGCCCAGCGCCTCGGCCGCCTTGCGAATGCCGCCGGTCCGCCCAAATGCGTCAAAGGCGCGCAGCATTGCCAGCGGGGGCACCGCGCTGGCATCGGGCAGGGTATGAGGCGGCGCGGGCATCACCCGATTATGGCCTGCCGCGCTACGCACGGGAAGAGCTCGATTACTTGGTTGAAGGGATTAACCTTTCCAGGAAGCGGCAGCACCGCATCCGGCTCCACCAAGCCTTCCGACAGCACTCCCGCCCAGAGCTCCGCCAGTTCGCGCCGCCGTTCCATATAGGCCGCGCGATTATAGGCGCCCTCCACCTTGTTTGTCGTGACCTGCCCCCCGTTGGCTCCCTCGCTTTGATGTAGAGTCTGCACCAGGAAGGAGCAGACGAATGAGGAAGAGCCGTTTTTCCGAGGAACAGATCATCGGGATGATCAAGGAGCAGGAGGCAGGGCTGCCGACAGCGGAAGTCTGCCGCAAGCATGCGGCTGAGCCCGGCGACGTTTTACAAGCGGCAGGCGAAGTATGGCGGGATGGAGGTGTCGGACGCCCGGCGGCTGCGGCAGCTCAAGGACGAGGACGGGAAGCTGAAGCGGCTTTTGGCGGAGAGCGTGCTGGATAAAGCGATCTTGAAGGATCTGTTGGGAAAAGTCTGACGACGCCGTCGCAGCGACGGGATGCGGCGCTTGGCGTGATGCGGGCATACCAGGTCTAGCAGCGCCATGCCTGCATACTGCTCGGTGTCGATCCGAAGACGGTTCGGCGAGAACGTCCGCCCGACTATGCCGAGATCCGCGCGGAGATGCGCGAGATCGCCGCCACGCCGCCGCTTCGGCTATCGGCGCGTCGGCGTCATGCTCGAACGCAAGGGGCATGTCATGAACCACAAGAAGCTCTACCGGTTGTACTGGGAAGAAGGGCTGTCCGTGCGCCGGCGGCGGGGGCGCAAGCACGCCTGCGGCAGCCGCACGACAATGCCGCTGCCGCTGCGGCCGAACGACCGCTGGTCGATGGACTTCGTTGCCGACACTTTCGGAGCTTCGCGGCGACTGCGTATCCTGGCGATCAATGACGATTGCTGCCGCGAAAGCCTATGCCTGATGGGCGACACCAGCATCTCCGGCGTGCGGGTTGCCCGGGAGTTGGACACGCTGGTGCGGCTCGGCGTGACCACGCTTTACATCGAGCCCGGCAGCCCTTGGGAGAACGGCGATATCGAAAGCTTCGACGCTCGCCTACGCGACGAACTGCTCAATGGTGAGATCTTCTGCAGCTTGAGGAGGTCCGTGCCGTCACCGGCTGGTGGCGCGATCATTACAACCGGGCACGGCCCCAAAGCAGCCTCGGATATCGACCGCCGGCCCCAGAAACAATCAGGATGCCAGCTTGGCCGCTCGCCTCCGCTACGCTCTGCCTCCCGTCCAAGCTGGCATCGGAGGCGCATATCAACCAACTATGCAACCGGACCAGTCATCGCAGGCAGTCCAGTCGACAATAGCGACATGCACCTCAAAAACTGGTCGCTCATTCTCACCGTCGCCATCAGCCTCCAAGGTGACCCCGAATCCTCAACGTCGTCAGCCACAGCGCAGCGCATCGCTGAACTGGGCCTTTGACATGATCCCGCTCGGCGGCTGACAAAATTTGCACCGTTACATACGGTATTCCGCATAAGACCATTTTATTCGTTTTTTCGTATTATCTTGTCAAATTCGAAAAACCGTATATACGCGTCGCATACGAAACATCGTATGAGAGCATATGCGCACTGTCATCCGATCGGCCCAAACCCTTGGCTCTGCGCTCCGAGAAGCGCGGCGCGCGGCAGGCCTGACGCAACTGGAGCTCGGCCAGAAAACCTGCCTTCGACAAGCCACGATTTCGAGCCTTGAGAACGGCGAAGGCGGCACGCTGGACTCTCTCTTCAAGGTCGTGACCGAGCTCAAGCTCGAAATGCGCTTGGAAACGCGGTCCACGTCCCCAGCTGACTTGGACGAAATCTTCTGATGGCCAAGCGCCGATCCTCGACGCTGTCCATCCTGCTCAATGGCCGTCTGCTTGGCTGGCTCAACCGGGCCGCCAATGGCGCAATCGACTTCCGCTATTCGCCAGACTGGCTCGCCTGGGAATTTGCAATACCCGTCTCGCTCTCGCTGCCGCTCAGTGACAAGCGCTATACGGGCGCGGCGGTATCGGCTGTGTTCGACAATCTGCTGCCGGACAATGACAGCATCCGCCGGCGGATCGCCGAGCGGATCGGCGCCGACGGGACCGACGCCTATAGTCTGCTGTCGATCGTCGGACGAGACTGTGTCGGTGCGCTTCAGTTCCTGGAAACCGGCAAAGAAGAAGCCCTACCCAAGACTGTCCAGGCCGAACCGGTCAGCGATGACGAAATCGCATATATTCTGGCCAATCTGGCCGCCGCTCCGCTGGGACTGGAGCCCGACGATGCCTTTCGAATCTCTATCGCCGGCGCGCAGGAGAAGACCGCACTGCTTTGGTGGGAGGAGCGATGGCAAAAGCCAATCGGCACGACGCCGACCACCCACATCTTCAAGCCGCAGATCGGTCAACTGCCCAACGGCATCGACCTTTCAAACAGTGTCGAGAACGAGCATTTCTGCCTTACCCTGCTGGGCGAGCTCGGTCTTCCGGTCGCATCGACCCGGATGGCCGCATTTGGTGACCGCAAGGTTCTGATCGTCGAGCGCTTCGACCGGCAACACGGCCGGGGCGGGCGCTTGCTACGCCGTCCTCAGGAAGATGTCTGTCAGGCCCTCTCCGTTCCGCCTACCCGGAAATATGAGGATCATGGCGGGCCGGGCGTCCTACAGATCATGAAACTGCTCGCGGCAAGTGACACGCCCGACCGTGATCGCCGCAATTTCATGAAGGCGATGATCGCATTGTGGCTGATCGGTGCGACCGATGGGCACGCCAAAAATTTCAGCATCTTCCTGATGCCGGGCGGTCGCTTCACCACAACGCCGCTTTACGACGTGCTCTCGGTGGATCCTAGCCTGGCCGCGCACCAGATCAATCAGAAGCAGATGCGGCTCGCAATGGCAATCGGATACAAGCGGCGCTACCGGATCACGGAGATCGCCCCCCGGCATTTCGTGCAAAGTGCGATCCGCGCCGAGTATGATGTACGCGAGATGATGGCGATCTTCGGTGAACTCCGCGGCGCAGGGGAAGCCGCATTGGAGCGTGCAGTGGCGGCGATGCCGACCGGCACTTCCGACGCCGTCACTGGCCCGATCGGCGATGCCTTCCGCTCGCGCCTACGAAAGATCGATCTTTTGTAAGCGAGCGTCATCCTGTGGATTACTTCGCCAGACGAGACCCGCGACGTCGATAGGTGTGACTGGGCCGACTGCGAGGGGTGAGCCGATAGCGTGCCCCTTTCTGCTCACCGGTCCACATGAAACCGCCAAGCCGGACCAAAGCAGCGAGATCACGCGTCGTCGTTGCCGTCGAAGCGCCGGTGATGACCTAGGACACGTTCAAAAAGTCGCCGTCCGAGCTCAAACGCGTTTGCGAACGAAGCTGTGTATGCTAGTGTGACTCCAGGCGAGTGTTCGTTGGAATTCCCGCTTTGAAACCAAGCCTTTGCGGAGCGATCAAGTCTCCTCTTCTGGCACCATTTTCCCCCGCAAGGGGGCGAAACGCCGATATCCCCAAATTGAAGACCTTCGGCTCCTAGCCCGGCTCTCCCGCGCAATTTGACCGGGGGACGCGCTTCGCCCCGTGAAGCCCGAGCCCCCCCCTTCGCCTCCTGCATCAAAAACTATAGGCCAGCCCGATCGCGCCGAGCCATTGCTCGCGATTGCCGGCCCGCGCGACGAGCGGGCTGTCGCCAATGCTGCCGGCGACGCGGCCATAGCTGCCAAGGCCGATGAGCTGGAAGCCATGCATCAGATTGCCGGTCAGCGACCGCGCTGCGAAAACACCGATCGTCCAGCTCTTCAGCCCGCCCTTGGCGGCATAGACCGGCAGGCCGCTCGCGGCGCTGCCTTGCGGCGACACGTCATAATAGGTGTGCGCATAGCGCTCCTCTACGATTTCGGCCGATGCCGTCAGGGTGATCGCCGCGCGCCGCGAGAGCGGGGTGAAATAGGTGAGACCTGGCTGCCAGATGCCGGCATCGTGCACGGCCGCCACGTCGTGGCGATAGGAGAGCGTCGCCGTAAGCTGGTCATAAGCGCTGGTTGCAACGCCCGTTTTGGAAATGCCGACATAGCCGCCCAGCTCGATCGCGGTGCCGACCGACCCCAGCGCCTTGACGCGGCGATCGTGGACGAGACTGACCGCGCTGCGGTTGAGATTGATCGCCCCGATCGGCCCGACTTGCAGATTCCATACCGGGCCCGCATGCTCGTGCAGCGCATCGACGCTGAGCTGGTTGCCGGCGAGGAGGAAGCTGTGCCCGCCGATCGACCCGGCGGCCGCCGGCGCCGGCCGCAGCTGATAGTGTCCGCTACCTTCATAGTCGGGCACCAACGCGAGCGCGAGCCCGATCGTCGCGACATCGCCTTGGGGCGCAGAAGCTGGCGGAGCCGTGTCCTGTGCGACGGCAGCGGTTGCGGTGCAGCCGCCGATCAGCAGCAGCATGGGCGCGGTGGTCTTCCGACTTCGATTTCGCATGGGTTCGCCTTTTCTTCAGCCGCCGAGCGCGACCTGGAGTTGAATGCGGGCAAGCGCGCCCGCGACGATCTGGCGGAGATGCGCACGTTCGGCCGCGATTTCGGCCATTTGCGCGTCGATCAACGGTCCGGCGGCGATGTCACCGCGCCGATAGCGTGCTTCGAGGGCGACGACGGTTGCGGCGCTGGCGGTGCGATCGGCCGCCGCCAGCACGCGGCGGGCATCAAGCGCGCGCATGGCGGCGAGCGCATCGTCCACTTCGCGCCAGGCGTCGAGCACCACCTTGCGATAGGCAAGCGCCGCGCTGCGCTCTTCGGATCGGCGCAGGTCGAGCTGCCGCTGGAGCCGACCGCCGGCGAAAATCGGGATCGACAGCGCCGGCCCGATGCTGGTGCTGCGCGCGTCCCAGCCGAAATCGGCGAGCTTCAGCACGTCGATGCTGAACAGACCCGAGAGGTTGAGGCTCGGGTAGAAATCAGCCTGGGCGACGCCGATCGCGGCGGTGGCGGCGTGGAGCACGGCTTCGGCCTCAAGAATGTCGGGGCGCCGCCGCGCCATCTGGCTGGGCAGCCCCGGTGCGGGTTCGGCCAGCACCGGCGCGAGGGGTGCATCGGGCGCCGCGGCCGGAGGGGAATCGGGCGTGTCGCCGGTGAGCACCGCCAGCGATCGGGCCGCCCGCCCGATCGCCTCGTCCAGCGCCAGCAGGCCATCCTGTCGCGCCCGCTGCGCGGCCTCTGCCTGACGGAGATCGACCGCAGTACCGAGCCCGCGTGCGTGCAGCGCAGCGGCGATGCCCTGGCTCCGAGCACCGAGGGCAAGCGCACGCCGGGCAAGGTCGCGCTCTGCGATCAGCCCGCGCCATTGCCAATAGGTCTGGGCGACCGCAGCCGCGACCGAAAGCCGCGCGCCTTGCGCCGCAGCCTCGGCCTGGGCCACCCCGGCGGTGGCGACCTCGATGCTGCGGCGGCGCTTCCCCCACAGGTCGGGCTCCCAGCTTGCGCTCACTCCCGCCTGATAGAGATCGAAGGCATAGCCCGAGGATTGCGGCCCCTGGACCTGCGTGCCGAGCAGCGGCGCCAGCGCTTCGGCCAGTCCGGCGGTGCCGATTCGCTCGCGCGTATAGCCGAGCTGGCCACCGATCTGCGGCAGGCCTTCGCCGATCTGCGCGCCACGGGCGATCCGGGCGGCGACCAGACGCTCGCCGGCGATCTGCACATCGAGATTGCCACTGGCGGCGCGCGCTTCCAGCCGGTCCAGCGTCGCATCGCCAAAAGCGCGCCACCACGCGCCGTCCGACACTGCCGGGACGCCGGCGCTGCCCTGCCACACGGGCGGCAACGGCGCGACGGGCGGGTGGAAATCGGGTCCGACGGTGCAGCCGGCAACGGCAGCCGCAAGCAACAGGCTAGCGATTCGGCGGCGATCAGCCACGGGCAGTCTCCTCGGCAGAAGGCGCGCGCCCGAACAGCGCGAGATACAGCGCGGGCAAGGCGATCAGGGTGAGGACCGTCGCGCCGATCAGCCCGCCGATCATCACGATCGCCATCGGCCCCCAGAAGATGTTGAAGCACAGCGGGATGAAGGCCAGCACGGCCGCTAGCGCGGTCAACACTACCGGCCGCGCCCGGCCGATCGTTGCCGTGGTGATCGCGTCGCGCAGCGCCAGCCCTTCCGCCTGATGCGCCTGCACCTGATCGACCAGGATGATCGAGTTGCGCATGATCATCCCCGCCAGCGCGATGAGCCCCAGCAGCGCGACAAAGCCGAACGGCGCGCCGGTGAGCAGCAGCGCCGCCACCGCGCCGATGATGCCGAGCGGCGCCGTCGCCAGCACCAGCAGCATCCGCCCCACGCTCTGCAGCTGGATCATCAGCAGGAGCAGCATGATCGCGAAGGTGACGGGCAACAGCGCATAGATCGCCTTGTTGGCGCTGGCGGAGAGTTCGCCGTCGCCGCCATCCTCGATCCGGTAGCCAGGTGGCAGCGTCGCACGGATCGCATCGATCCTGGCGGCGGCGACGTCGACGATTTCGGAAGCCTGCACGTCGCCGGTCATGTCGGCCTGTACGGTCATGGCCAGCGCGCCGTTGCGCTTCCACACGATCGGCTGCTCCATGTCCGGTGCGACACGCGCCACGTCGCCCAGCGGCACCATGCCCTGCGCGGTCGCGACCGGCAGATCGGTGAGGCCGCCCGGATCGGCGCGATCCTGCGGCCTTCCGCGGACGACGATGCCGATGCGCTTCGTCCCCTGCAGCACCTCGCCGCCGGGCGCGCCGGACAAGGTCGCGGCGAGATCGCCGGCAAGCTGCGCACGGTCGATGCCCAAAGCGGCGGCGCGATCGGGATCGACGGCAAAGCGGGCGGCGGGCGCAGCGATGCCCCAGTTGATCTGGACCGCCGTCGCCGCGGGGATCGCGCGCAGCACGGCCGCGATCCGTTCCGAAAGCGCGCGCAGCGTGGCCGGATCGTCTCCCAGCACGCGATACTGGACCGGCGCGCCCTGAGTCGGCCCCAGCGACAGGCGACTGACGTGCAGGTCCGCGCCGGGGATCGCCCGCATGCGTTCGAGCTGCGCGATCAGCGATTCGCGCGCTTTCAGGTCCGTGGCGACCAGCATGAGCGTGGCGCGGGCCGGATTGGGCAAGGCCGGGCCATAGGGCAGGTAAAAGCGCGGCGCGCCGCTGCCGACATAGCTGTCCATCGCCCGGATGCGCGGATCGCCGTGCAGCATCTTTTCCAGCTGCGCCACCGCCCGCGAGGTCGCCGCCAGCGACGATCCCGGTCGGGTCGTGAGGTCGACCACCACTTCCGGCCGGTCAGATGGCGGGAAGAATTGCTGGCGCACCAGCGTCGCGCCGAACAGGCTTGCGGCGAGCATGGCGCCGGTGGCGGCGATCACCAGCAGGCGCCGGTCGAGCGCCCAGTCGAGCGCCGCGCCAAGCGAGCGATAGAGGCGCGAATGCCCCGCGGCGGGCCCCGCATCTCGCGGAATCGCCGGCAGCAGCCGCACGCCGAGATAAGGGGTGAAGACAACCGCGACGATCCAGCTGACCATCAGCGCGGAGCCGGTGACCCAGAAGATACCGCCGGCATATTCGCTCGTCGTCGACTGGGCGAGGCCCACCGGCAGGAAGCCGACGATCGTAATCAACGTGCCGGTCAACATCGGGAAGGCAGTGTGGGTCCAGGCATAGGCGGCGGCTTCCTGCCGGCTGGCCCCCTGTTCCATCTGCACCACCATCGCCTCGACGCTGATGATCGCATCGTCGACCAGCAGCCCGAGCGACAGGATCAGCGCGCCCAGCGAAATCCGCTCCAGCCCGATCCCCGCCACACCCATGAACAAAGCCACGCAAGCGAGGGTGAGCGGCACCGACAGCGCCACGACGATTCCCGTCCGCCAGCCCAGGGCCACGAAGGCGACGACCAGCACCACCGTGAGCGCGCATAAGAACTTGATGAGGAAGGTGTTCACCGCCTCGCGGATATTCTCGCTCTGGTCCTCCACCTGCGTCAGGGTCGTGCCGGCGGGAAGGGTATGGCGGATCTCGTCGGCAGCGGCGCGCACGGCCTTGCCGAAGCCAAGCCCGTCGGCACCGGGCGCCATCGACAGGGCGAGCACCACCGCCGGGCGGCCGCCATGCCGCACCAGCGAGTCCGGCGGATCGGCATAGCCGCGCGTGACCTGCGCCACATCACCCAGCCGGGCGGACCCGGCGGCGGTAGGGATCGCGGCAGCGTCGAGCGATTGTACGCCATCGACCGCCCCGCCCAGCCGCACGGGCGTGTCCATGGCGCCCGCAACCTTGCCGGCAGGCGTTACAGCAGTTCGCTGTGCCAGCGCCTGTGCGAGCCGACCAGGCGACAGGCCGATGCTGGCCAGGCGGCGCGGGTCGGCCTCGACGAACAGGCGCTGCGGCACCTCGCCGAGAATCTCGACCCTGCCCGCGCCGGGCACTCGCAGCAGCGTGTCGCGCGCCCGCTCAGCCGCGCGGACCAGCCGTGCATTGTCCGCCCCGGTGAAGGCGAAGACATAGCCGTACAGATCGGCATTGTCCTCGCTGGCAGCGAGCGCGGCGCCGGTGGGGAGGCTCGGTTCGAGATCCTTGAGCTTGCGCCGGACATGCGCCCAACGGTCTTTCACCTGCGATGCCGGCGTGCCGTCCTTCAGCTCGACGGTGACGACGCAGGCTCCCTCCAGGCAATAGGTCTGGAGATAATCGAGATCGTCGATGCCGCGCAGCGTGCGCTCGACGGGGTCGGCGATCTGCGCCTGCATCTGGGCGGGGCTGGCGCCCTCCCAGCGGGCCGAGACGATCATTTCCTTGAGCGTGAAGCCTGGATCCTCGTCACGGCCCAGCGACAGGAACTGGAACGTCCCCGCCGCGAACAGCAGCGCGATCACAAAGCCGATCAGCTGCGGGTGGCGGACCGCCCAGCGCGAGAGGTTGAACCGGTCCATGGATCAATGGAATCCCGGCGCGATACCGGCATTTACCACCGTTTCGCCTTCGACCAGCGTGTCGGCGGCAGTGGCGACGATGGCGTCGCCGTTCGCCAGGCCGGTGACGAGGGCATCGTCGCCGCGCCAGGCGGTGATGCGCACCGGCTGGCGGTGGATCTTCTGATCGGACGACGCAATGCGCCAGACATAGGGCTGCCCGCCCACCGCCCCGATCGCCGAACGCGGCACGCGGAACGACGCCACCCCATGGGCCTGCGGCGCGGCTTGCCGGAGGGTGAGCGTGACCGTGCTATTATAGGGCGGAAGCGCGACGCTGCCGTCGACCAGCGCGAAACGCGCCTGCCGCAGGTGCAGTGCCGGATCGCCCTCGGGAGAGAGGATGCGCAGGCGGACGGAAATCGGGGCGGACGCATCGGTCACGCGCAGTTCTGCCGGTGCGCTTGCGGGGAGCTGGAGATCGGCCGGGATGCGGATTTCGACTTCGGGTGCGCCGCTCGCCAGTTTTACGATCGGCGTCCCGGCATCGACGACCGCGCCCGGTTCGACGAGGCGTTCCGTGACGATGCCGTCGACGGGCGCGATCAGCTCGGTGTCGGACAGGGCGGCGCGTCCGCGCGCCAGGGCGGCCGCCGCAGCGGAGCGCCGTGCCGCGGCCGCTTGCGCGGTCAGCCGGCGTTGGCGGACCTCGGCGCTCGACAGGGCGCCCGCCTGATCGAGACCGGCGGCGCGTTCGGCGGCATCGCTCGCCTGCGCCGCCTCCGCATCGGCGGCGGCCAGCGCGGCGGCAGCTTCGCGCGTGGCAGCGTCGGCTTCGACCTGCCCGATCCGGCCGAGCAGCTGCCCGGCGCGGACATGGTCGCCCACCTGCACCATCAGGGTCAGCAGGCGCCCCGCGCGCTTGAAGGCGAGCGTGGTTTCGCTGCGGGGACGGAGGATGCCGCTGAAGCTGCGCTGCGTGTCGTCGGCATTCTGTACCGGCACCGTCTCGACAATGGCGGCATTTCGGTTCGGGAGGACGGGCGGCGGCGACGAACAGGCGGCGGCAAGCAGCGGCGCCGCAGCAGCGGCGATCGAAAGGCGAGAGCGAATCGGCATCGGAGAACCCTTGAGAAGGCCCGATGCCCGTGACCGACCCGACCGCGCTTGCCTGCGCGATTGCGGGTTTCGACCGGTCGATTCCGGAATCGATCAGTCAGCTGTGCGCCCGAACTCCAGAAGGCGGCGGCGATAGGCGCTGGGCGTCTCGTCGTGCCGCGCCTTGAACGCGCGGTTGAAAACGGCGAGGCTGCCGAAGCCGGCATCCATCGCGATCGTCAGGATCGGCACCTCCGCCTGTTCGGGGTCCGCCAGCGCCGTGCACACTTCGGCAATGCGCAGCCTGTTCAGATATTCGTTGATGTTGCGATAGCCGAACTGGCCGTTGACCAGACGGCGGAGGCGATATTCGGGCACGCCCAGTCGCGCCGCGATTGCCCCGATCGTCAGTTCCGACATGCGGTACAGCCGCTCTTGCGTCATCACCGCGTCCAGCGCCGCGGCGAGCGGCGCATCCGCCTCCTCGGCGGCCGCCGGGGGCAGCGCAGGGGCCACAGCCGTGCTGCCGGCGGGCGCTAGCCGGGCGAACATGTCGTCGTGGCGCAGGCCGAACAGGATAAGGGCCAGGCCGAAAATCCCGGTCAGCGTGCCGAGCGCGCTCGCGAGCGCAGCAGCGGTGATCGCCCCCAGCACGCGCCCTGCGATTTCCGCGCCCACCGTCCAGAAGATGAGCACCGTCACGATCACGACGAAGGATACGCGCGCGCGCCGCCGCGGCTCGACCAGATCGGCTGCGCGGTCGCGCCAGGCGCAGCGAAGCGCATCGAGCGTGAAGGCGAAGCTTGCTGCATAGACGACCGCATCGATCGCCCCCACCGGCGAGGCCGGGCCGTGTCCCGCCCACAAGGCGGCCGCGCTGAGCAGCACATAGCCGAGCGCCAGCACGAGATCGAAGGCGCCGGGCGTGAACGCATCGTCGAACCAGGATCGCGCGAACAGCCAGAACAGCGGGATGTAGGCGGTTCCTGCGACCTGAAACAGGGTGCTCCACCATGGCGCGACATCCGCCAGCGGCGGTCCGCCCAGCTGGGACAGCAGCACGGCAAGCGTCAGCGCCGCGCCATAACGGCTCGAACGCGACGGCTTCGCCTTGACGAACAGGACGAAGGCAAGCGCAAGCAGCGCCATGACGCCACCCTGCAACAGGGCTTCCAGCATAGGCAAAACGGGTCTTCCCGGGGACCGATCGTTCCGGCGCTGAAGCATCCGGCGCGCAACCTGTCCAGCGGGAAGTGGCGCTGGGCGCCCTCAGGCAAGCGGATCGGGCGACGAACCCGCTTCGCCATCGCACAGGCTACGCAGTGGCGTCGCATCGAGAATCTCGATCGTGCCAGGTCGCAGCGCGACCGCGCCCATCGCCTCGAAGCGGTTGAGGATGCGGTTGACCGTCTGGCGCGACAGCGCGACCATCGTGGCGAGCTGCTCCTGCGACAGGCGCAGCGTCGATTGGCGCACACCCGTGCCATCATAGCCGCCGGCAATCATCAGCAGCCGGGCCGCAAGCCGTTGCGGCGCATCCAGCAGCGCGTTGGCCTCCGCCAGCTGGAAGGAAAGGCGCAGCTTTTCAGTCGCCAGCCAGGCAAGCGCCTGCCACCAGCCGGGCTCGCGATCGAGCAGCGCCAGCAGCGGCGCGCGGGGGACCAGCAGCAACACGGTCGCGCGCGCCGCGCGCGCATCATGGGTACGCGGCATCCCATCGAGGATAGCGATTTCACCGAACCACATGCCCGCCTGCACATGGGTCAGGATTGCCGCGCGCCCGGCGGAATCGACCGCGCCGATTTCCACTGCCCCCTCCAGCACTGCGTACAGGCCATCGGCGGCATCCCCCCGCCAGAAAATCGGCGCGCCCGCCGGAAGATGGACCAGGCGCGCATCGGCGAGAAGCGCGGCGCGGAAGTCCGGCGTGAGGCGGCGAAACCATGCACCTTGCATCAGGGTCTCATGAAACGCCTCGGGCGTCATCGCGCACCCCCAATGTCGCGCGCACGACAGCCGGCGCGATGCCGAGCATATATCATCGCGAAAAAAGAAGGAGGAGAAGGAGTATGACCGATCTGGTCCGGCATCTCGCCGCCTATGGCGACTATCATCGCGACCCGCGCAACATCGCGACCCATATGCTCGGTATTCCGCTGATCGTGTTCGCGGTTGCCGTGCTCGCATCGCGTCCTGCCCTCGCCATAGAGGGCACCGCGTGGCTGACGCCGGCGATGCTGCTGTCTGCGGCGGCCGCCGCCTTCTATCTCCGCCTCGATCTGCGCTTCGGTCTGGTCATGACCGCGCTGCTCGCACTGGCCTGCTGGGCGGGCATCGTTATTGCCGCTCTGCCGACCGCGACGTGGCTGGCGGTGGGGATCGGCGCGTTCGTGATCGGTTGGGCGATCCAATTTCTCGGCCATTATTTCGAGGGGCGCAAACCCGCCTTTCTCGACGATCTCTCCGGGCTGATCGTGGGGCCACTGTTCGTGGTGGCCGAACTCGCCTTTCTCGCCGGCATGCGGCGCGAGGTTCGGCGGGGCATGGCGGCCCAGCAACGTTAGTCCGGCTCGCGATTGGCTTCGAGCACCGCGATCACCATCGTCTTGAACTGCGCAATGATTCCGTCGGTAAGCGGCGGCGGCACTGCGAGCGCGAGCCGGATCGCGTGCCCGGCGAGTTCGGTGATGAGCAGGGCGAGCGACAGGATCCGTTCGCGGTCGGACGAGGACAGCAGCACCATCATCGGTGCGACCATGAACTCCGCGGTCGCATGCGTATCGACCACGTTGAGGCGGCGCAGCTCGAGATCGGCCTGCGCCGCCGCCCATACAGCCACCGCTTCGGGATGGCTGCGATAATGGTCGACATAGGCATCGATCATCCAGTTGACAGCCTGGGCGATGGTCGGCCGTCCGGCATGATCCGCCAATAGCGACTGGACTTCCCGCCGCAGCAATTCGCCGACCTTTTCCAGGTTGCGCATCACCAGCGCGCGCAGGATCGCGGGCTTGGATGGGAAATACTGATAGAGCGAGCCGATCGAAATGCCGGCGCGGCGGGCGACCTCGCGCATCGCCAGGTCTTCCGGGTTTTCGGTGACGAGCAGTTCCTGCGCCGCGACGAGGATTGCGTCGCGGCGACGGAGGCTGCGCTCCTGCATCGGTTGTCGGCGCGGTTGAACCATGTCCAATTCGCTGTGGCGCAGCGCGCTGCCAAAGGCAAACCCGCGTTCGCGCCTCGGCCACGTCAATCCCGGATGTCGAACAGCGTGCCGAAATGCGCGTTGACGAACTTTCCTTCGGGATCGACCGCGCGCCGCACCGAGAGGAAGTCTGGCAGGCGAGGATAGAGGCGGTGCGCGTCTGCGGCCGTAAGGCTGTGGCGCTTCGCCCAGTGCGGGCGACCACCGGCGCCGGCCAGAATGGCCTCGACTTCGGCAAATTCCCGCCGCCACGGCATCCCGGCATATTGGTGCACCGAAATGGACAGGCACGGGCCGGCATGAAACGGGCTCAGCCAGATATCGTCCGCCGCCACCGTGCGCACCTCGAACGGGAAGGCGAGCGGCAGCCGCGCCTTGCGGACATGGTCCAGCGCCTCGCGCAGCGTCTCCAGACCCGCGGCGCGCGGAACCTCATATTCCATTTCCTCGAAGCGCACCGTCCGCTCCTGCGCGAAAATCCGATAGGCGGGCCCGATGCGCCGCTTGGCACCACCGATCGCACACATCATGCCGCGCTGGAGCGTTGGAATCAGCCCCGGCACGCGCCTGGAAATGTTGCACGCGACCCGAAACGCCCCTTCATTAACGTCGTTGACGTGGCGATAGGGGCCGTCCGGCTCGGCCGGATGCAGCCGCTTGAGGATCACGTGGCGGGCATAGGGAAAGACCCAGAATTCCATGTGCCGCGACGCCGCCGCCAGTTCGTCGAACTGTTCGATCGCCTGGTCGAGCGGCCAGCGCTCCACCCGCTCTTCAAGGTGATAGGCAGGCAGCACTTCGATCCGCATCGCGACGACGACACCGAGCAGGCCGAGGCCGAGCCGCTGCGCCTGGAACAAGGCCGGCTCGGTCTGTGCGTCGCAGGTGACGATCGTGCCGTCGGCACGCATCAGGCGGACGGCGCTCACCTGGGTCGAGATGCTGCCCAGCGTTTCGCCGGTGCCGTGCGTGCCTGTGGCCGTCGCCCCCGCCAGCGACTGCGGGTTCACGTCGCCCTGGTTGTAGAGCGACAGGCCTGCCTGCCACAGCGCTTCGGTAAGCCGCGCCAGGCTCCAGCCGGCCGGCGCCCATACCGATCGGCGATCGGCCGCGATCTCGATCTCGCCTTCGAGGTCGGACAGCGACAGTAGCGTCCCCCCGGTTTCGCACAGGGGCATGAACGAATGCCCCGCCCCCACCATGCGCACGCGATTCGACGTCGCCACGATCCCGGCCAGTTCGTCGAGCCCGCGCGGGCGCGCGATACGATTGGGGCGTGCGACGACACTGCCCGACCAGTTGCTCCACTCAGTCATGATCGGCCTTTCGCTTGCAGAGCGGTGGTCGGAGCCACGCGCCGGAGAAGGGGGAGAATGAGCACGATGCCGCCCGAGAGGGTAAGGAAAGCTGTGCCCAGCGCCAGGCAGCCGCGCACATCGACATCATTGACGGCCAGTGCCGCCATCGTAGGGCCGGCCGCGCAGCCGAGCAGCAGCGCTGCGGAACCCAACAGGGCCGCCCGCTGGCTGGGATCGACCTCGATCAGCAGCCGGGTGAAATAGGGGCTGGCAAAGGCCCAGACCACGCCGAAGCCGATTGCGGTGGCGAGGAACAGGGCCGGTCCCGGCAGCGCCGCGAACAACGCCGCCGCGCCGGCCAGGGCAAGGACCGATCCGAGCAAGGCGACACGACACGGCCAGTTCGGCACGGTCGTCGTTCCGATCACGCCGCCCAAGACCTGCCCGGCCAGCGCCAGCGCGACGGCCATGCTGCCGGTGGTCGGCGAAAGACCCGCCTGATGGGCCAGCGGCGCGACATAGATCCAGATGGCGAGAATGCCCGCGAAGAAGCAGAAGGCGGCGACCAGTCCCAGCCATCCATGCGCATCGGGAAGCGCAAGGCGTTGCGCGTCGCGATGCACGGCGAGCCGCACCGGACTGCCCAGCGCGGCGAGCGCAACAGGCACGCCGAGTGCCGCCAGCGCCGCGAACCCGCCGGCGCCGCCGAAGCGCGGGGTGACGAACCCGCCGATCACTGCCGCACAAAGCAGTTGCGCCACTGTCTGCAGCGTCAGGTAGAGCCCGGCCTGCCGCGCCGGCTGCGCCGTGCGAATGATCGTCGCAGTGACAAGGCCGATCAGGCTGCCGCTCGGCAATCCCGCCAGCGCACGCAGCAGGATGATGCCGCCACCGCGCGCGCGGCACGTCGCCAGGTCGAGCGCGATGATCGCAGCGACGCTTGCCAAAGCGAGCAGCCGCGGCGATTGGCGCTCGACCAGCAGGCCTGCACCCCCGGCAGCAAGCCCCATCGTCACCAGTTCGGCAGTGCCGGCGAGCCCAAGCTGCACGGCCGACAAATGCCCCTCGTCGACGAGGGTACCGAGCAGCAGCGGCGCCAGTCCCGCCATCAGGACGCCGTAAATCCCCAGGACGAAGGTGGCGACATAGGCGCCCCGGGGCATATCGGCCGGCGCCATCAATAATGTGCCCGGAGCGACAGGCCCCAGGTCCGGGGACGACCGACGATGATTGCATCGAAGCCGAGCGCGGGCAGCGGCGTCATGTCGGAAATGACCGGCACGTCGAAGAGGTTGCGGACCCACAGGGCCGCCTCATAATGGCCGCCCGCAAACTGCCAGCCGATGCGCCCGTCGACAAAGGCCCGCGCGCGATCGCCGAGCCGGGCCGCGTTCGACGTGTCGAAGAAGACATGGCTGCGATAGGAGAGGTCGGCGCGCGCCACCAGCGCGCCGCGGCCGATAGGCTTGCGATACTCGGCGCTCGCCTGCCCGCTGAACTTGGGCGCCGAAGGCAGCCGGTTGCCCGAATAGTCGCTGCCCTGCGAAATGAAGTTGCGATAGGTCGCGTCGAGCAGCGAGGCCGAAGCGCTGAGGTTGAGCCCGTCGATCGGCCGCGCGGTCATCTCTAGCTCGGCGCCATAGACGCGGGCCGCCGAGGCATTGGTGAAGAGCTGGGTGGTGATCAGCCCCTGAACGATCGTGGTGTATACCTGCAGGTTGCGGTAATCATAATAAAAGGTCGAAAGGTTGAGGCCCAGCCGGCGATCGAGCCACTGCGTCTTGGCGCCGGCCTCATAGGCATCGACCGTCTCGTCGCGATAGGGGCCGAGCAGCGACGGATCCTGCGCGAAGCCGCTGAAGAAACCCCCGCTCTTGGTGCCGCGATTATAGCTGGCATAGAGATTGGCGGCGTCGGACACGCGATACGCGATTCCCGCGCGGCCGGACCAGGAGCGGAAGGTCTTGGTATCGGCGAAGGTGAACAATGTGATCGTGTCGCTCGCGGCATCGGCGCGATAGCTGAACTGCTTGCGATCGGCCGACCAGCGCAGCCCTGCCGTCAGCGTAACGCGCGGCACAATCGTATAATCGAGCTGCCCGAATACGGCATAGCTGTTCGTCACCTGCCGCGAGGGCCAGGCGAAATCGCCGATACCGGCAGCGATGTTGATGCCGGAGGGATTGTCCGGGGTCGGCGTGCGCAACACGGGCAGCACGTCGAGCGACGATCCGTTGCGGATCACGTCATGCGCATAATAGAGGCCAGCAACGTAGCGGAGGCGGCCCTCGCCGTTCGACTGCAGACGCAGCTCCTGGCTGAACGTGTCCTGCTTGGTGATATAGGATGCCGCTAAGACCGGAACCGGGCTGGCGTCGGTATCTTCCTGATCATTGCGGCTGGCGTGCTGGAAGCCCGTGACCGAAAAAAGGCTGATGCCGCCGAAATCGGCCGACAGGGTGTTGCCGAAGCCGGCGAGGTCGACCCGGTCCTTGCCCTCGAAGCGATAGGCGCCCTCATAGAGGTTACGGCTGGTATTGGCGTACCCCAGAATGTTGGTGCACTGCCCCGAGGTATAGAAAGCGGGGGCGCACAGCCCGTCCGGGCCGGTGGCCGCCGCGGTCTGCGGGGTCAGTGTCCGCAGATAGGGCTGCAGCGACCCGCCATTCGATCGACTGACGTTGACGGTAAGGTCGTCGGTGATCGCGCTCGACGGCGTGAAATGGACGCTGCCCCGGATCGCCCAACGGTTGACATTGTTGCCGCTGTTGCCGGTAAGGCTGTTGCGCACATAGCCGTCGTCACGCTGATAGAGCCCGGCAAGTCGCACCGCCAGCAGGTCCCGTGCGATCGGCGCGCTCACGCCGCCCTCCACCGTCAGCGCGTTGAACCGGCCATAGTCGATCGACAGATCGGCTTCGGGGGTCGAACCGGGCTTTCGCGTCGTGACGTTGACCGCGCCGCCGGTGGTGTTGCGGCCGTACAGCGTCCCCTGCGGACCGCGCAGCACCTCCACCTGCGCCAGGTCGAAAAACGCATCCCGCTGCGCCAGCGATGAAGCGATATAAACGCCGTTGACATAGATGCCGACTGCACTCGACGTTGCCGGGTTGAAGTCGTTGAGCCCCACCCCGCGAATGAAGATGCGCGGATTGGCGCCATTGTCCGCCGAACGGATCTGAAGCCCCGGCACGCGATTGGATAAGTCGAGGACATCGGCGACGCCGCGGTCGCGCGCGTCGTCACCGGTGATGGCTGTCACGGCGATCGGCACATCTTGCAGTCGTTCGGATCGGCGTTGTGCCGTGACGACAATGTCCCCTTCGGAGGCAGGTGCGCTCTGATCCGCCGTTTGCGCGCGTGCCTGGGTCGTGCCGACCAGCGCAAGGAGGACCAAACCGTGCCGCAATTCGTGCCGTTTCATCGTGACCCCTCTCCTATAGGTTGACTTCCGTCCTCTCAGTTCGGTTGCGGCGCGTCAGAAGAAGCACTGGCCAGCGCCCCGATAGGTCGGCGCCCGGTCGACAATCGTGTCGCCGCGCACCAGCAGCAGCGTGTCGAACCGCTCGCAAAGCTCCCCGGCTTTGGCGTGACGGAAGAACACTGGCGCGCCGATTCCCGGCGTGTCCTGCACGGCGATCCGCACCGGCGTCTGCACCTCGCCGCCGCCCTCGTTGGGGATCAGCGTGGCACCTTCCGGCAACCAGGGGCGGGGCAGCCGATCGGGCCCGATCGGCCCCGATGCGGGGTATCCTCCCCCCGCGCAGGTCACGATCCCCGGCTGGGGGCGGCGCGTCACCGGCAGCGCAAACCCCGCCGCGGGCTCGCCGAGATGCACCGCATAATGGTCGAACAGGCCGGGCAGGTAAAAACCGGAGCCCGCCGCCAGCTCGGTGACGCTCGGGTCGCGGGCCGTGCTCTCGAAGCTGCCCGTACCGCCGCCATTGACGAAGCGCAGGCGATGCCCCGCTTCGGTCAGGGCCGCGACGATCGCGCCGCGCCGCCGATGCACGTCGCGGATCGAACCCGCCTTGAGCGCGCGGATGATGCGGTTGCGAAGGTATTGGCCGGGAATCGCATCACCCAGGCCAGCAATCTGGCCCTCATAGCCCATCAAACCATCGAGCCGGAGGTGCGGGCGACGCGCGATCGCGGCGGCAAGCGCCAGCGCCGCCGCGGGCGTGCCGACCGGCGAACGATAGACACCGAAATGCAGACCGGGAAAGCGCGTCGACGCATCCATATCGATCGCCAGCGGCAGGACCGTGCCGGCCGCGGCCGCGCAGCGCTCGATCACGTCCAGCTGGCCGGCATCGTCCACCATCAAGGTGATCGACGCGCCGCCCCGCACCGCAGCCGCGACCAGCGCGATCTCGCTCGGTTCCACGGTGGGATAGGCGACGACGATGTCGTCAAACCCCTGTTCGGCCAGCCACGCCGCTTCGGCGGGGGAGAAGCAGAGCAGCCCCTGCAGATAGGCGAAGCGGGCCTGCAGGTGCCGAAGCACTGCAACCGAACGCACCGATTTTGTGACGAGACGGACCGGCAGGCCCTGCGCCCGCACACCCAGCAGCGCGCCGTTCCGTTCCAGCGCGTCGAGATCGACAAAGGCTGCGGGCAGGCGCTCGCCGCGCAGCGCGTCCGCATAGCGCCGATAGTGATCGGCCGCAGACGCATCCATTCGTACAGGCGCACCGCTGTCGCGGTCGGCCATGCCGCCCCTCCCTCATTTGATCGCTCGATCCCGAGTCGACTCGACGAGCGTAACAGTTTTTATGCGCAGTACCATATCTAAATATGAGCATTGCTCTTGTTTGGTCGGAAAGCCTGTCATAGGATCGCCCAACGCCGCGAAAGGAAGTGGCGGTGGAGAGGACCAGGATGACCGCCGATCTGCAGGCCCTGCACACCATCTTCGACCGGCAGCACCGGGCCGCACGGGAGGCACCCGCGCCTGATTATGCGACGCGCCGGGCCTTGCTCGAGACGCTGCGCGGGCTGCTCGTCGATGGACGTCCGGCGCTGGCAGAAGCGATCGCGGAGGATTTTGGCGGGCGCTCTCCCGACGAAACCGATCTTCTGGAATTCGTGCCGCTGCTCACGGCGCTGCGTCACGCCCGGGTCCACCTCAAACGTTGGATGCGGGACGAGCCGCGACGTGTCGATCTCAGCATGCAGCCGGGTCGCGGCTGGATCCGGTACGAGCCCCTCGGCGTCGTTGGGGTGATCGCTCCCTGGAACTATCCCTTGCTGCTCGCGCTGGGGCCGGCGGTCGATGCCCTGGCGGCGGGCAACCGCGTGCTGATCAAGCCATCCGAATCCGCGCCCGCGTTCACGGCGCTGCTGGCACGACTGGTTGCCGAACGCTTCGAAGCTGATCGCCTGGCCGTAGTTTCGGGCGGGGTGGAGGTATCACAGGCACTGGCGAGCCTGCCGCTCGACCATCTCGTCTTTACCGGTTCGACGGCGGTGGGCCGCCACATACTGCGCGCCGCCGCCGAGCACCTGACGCCGGTGACGCTCGAACTGGGCGGCAAGTCGCCGGCGATCGTCGCACCGGACTTCGCGATTGACCGGGCGGCCGCCTCGATTGCCTTCGGTCGCTATCTCAACGCGGGCCAGACCTGCGTCGCCCCCGATTATGCGCTGGTGCCTGCGGCATCGGTCCGCGCGTTCGCCGAAAGCGTACTGGCTGCTGCGGTCCGTCGCTATCCCAGCATCGACGGCAACGGCGACTACAGCAACGTCATCAACGCGCGCCAGCATCAGCGCCTCACCGAGGCGATCGAAGAAGCCCGCCACCGCGGCGCCGAGATACTGACGCACCCGGCCGGCGCGACGGACGGTCGACGCATTGCCCCCACCGTCGTGCTGGGGGCGCCCGACGACAGCATCCTGATGCGCGACGAGATCTTCGGGCCGGTCCTCCCGGTCCGCGGCTATGACTCGCTCGACGCCGCACTTGCTTTTGTCCGCGCCCGTCCGCGACCCCTGGCGCTATATTGCTTCGCCACCAATACACTCCTGCAGCGCGCGATTCTCGATGGCATGACCTCTGGCGGCGCAACCATCAACGGCACATTGCTGCATGTCGGCCAGCACAACCTGCCCTTCGGCGGGATCGGCGCCAGCGGCATGGGGGCCTATCACGGCCATGACGGCTTCCGCCGGTTCAGCCATGCGCGCGGCGTCCACAAGGCAGGGCCGCTGAACATGTTCGAACGCATCGGGCCGCCCTGGGGCGCCGCCGCACGCCTGACCGTGCGGCTGCTCACGGGACGCGGCTGAGGCAGCGGCTAGCCGTCCAGCGCCGCCACGCCCGGCGCGACGCTGAATTCGGCACCTGTCACGTTGCGCAGGTGCGATATCGTGATTCCGGGCGCGCATTCGACGAGCGTCAGTCCCTGAGCGAAACCAACGGCGCTCAGCCATAATTGGGGCCGGCGGTCCACCATGGGGGACGCGAGACCGCCGGCCCCCACCATCAGAAGTGCTGACGCAGTCCGACGGTGATCGAAGTCGCCGAAAGCTTCGGCCGATAGGTGGCGGCGCCGCTGCCGCCTGCTGCGAGCGGCATGCGGCCGGCGAACCCCAGGCCCGAGCTTTCTGCGTAGCGCGCGGCCAGTTCGACGGTTGTCTTGCTGGTGAGCGCGTAACCGACACCGGCATCAAGGTGCCAGCGGAAGCCCCAGTCACGCCCCGACAGGCTGCTGCCCTGTCCGGTCGCGGCAGATACGCGGGAGAGGCGCTCCGTCACGCGCACGGCATCGATTCCGCCGCCGACAAAGGGGCGCAGGCGCGTGCCGGTGTCGATGTCGTAATAGCCGGCAACGCCGATGCTCAGCGTCTTGGTGCGGCCGCGGGTTACGAGACCGCCGGTGTTGAGCGAGGAAGCGTCGACGTTCGCGGCGGTGTAGCCGATCGTGCTTTCCAGCCGGAAATGGTTGAACGCATAGCCCACGCCGCCCTCGAACGCCTGCCCGGCGCGGAGATCGACATTGTTCGGCAGCGTCGAAGGCGAACGTGCATCCTTACCCTTGAACTTGAGGTCGGCATCGATCTGCGAGCCGATCCGCCCGACGACATAGGGGCCCGCTTCCGCGCCCCGCCCTGCATCCTGCGCCAGGGCCGGCATCGCCGCTCCGATTGCCAGGCCGAACGCCGCCATCTGTACCGCACGGTTGTACACCAAGTTCATATCTGCACCTTGTTCTGAAGAACGGCCCTGCTTGCTGCGGGCCTCCGCTTCCTCGACGAAGCCTGGGCCACGGCACCGCAATGGCGGACGCGATTTTTTCCCTTTGCCCCCGTCGCGCCCTCGCGTCCCAGGAGGGCAACATCGCCCGTGGCAAAAAAATGCGCCGCGCGCTTCCGGTGCCCGGGCGACCGCTTCGTCATGGGATCGGAAGCGCTGCGCAAAGCGCGATCCGAACCAGCAAGGAAGGGTCTGCCATGAAGTCTATCGGATGGATGTTCGCCGCTGCCGTCGCAGTGAGCCTGGGTTCCCCCGCCCTGGCGCAATCGACCAAGCCGGCCGCTCCCGCGCAGAAAGCGGTCCCCCCGTCGCATCTGTCGAAGCCGCACAAGCCGGCGAAGCAGAGTCAGGCGAAGCCTCCGATCGCCTCGCCGAAGCGCTGAGGCGGGCGCCCGCCCGTGCTCCTTCGGGCGGGCGCTTACCCTGTCCCTGCGGATCATCGCTGCGTCGTTCGCAGCCCCCCAAAGCGGAACGAGACCGTGCATTACGACATCAAGCCTGACTGGAAATCGGAAGGCCGTGCAGCACCCCCCTGGGGTCCGCCCGTGCCGGACGAGCAACCGACGGAGAAGCTGCCCCCTCGCACCAGGTTGCTCATCCTGGCAGCCGGCGTGATGACGTCGTGGGCGCTGGCGCTTGCGGCAGGCTGGGGCATCCTGATGCTGCTCGGCGCAGCACGGGAGCGTTGAGCCTTGTCCCCGCTCCGCACCGCCGCCCGCCCCCGAAACATCCCGCACTTGGCGCCCTGTGGATCGGCACCTATGCGCAGACAGGATAGCCCCAGTTTAAGCGGAAAGGCGCGATCCCGGTCCATGACCCACCATTCTGCGCTGGTCGCAGCGTTCCTGATGCGACGCGCAGCGCTGCTCCATTACTTTGCCAGGCGGACCGGCGAAGCCGATGCCGAAGATATCGTGCAGGAAATCTACCTCCGCATCGCCAATCTGCCGGACGAGGATATCCGCAACCACGGCGGCTATCTCTACCGGCTGGGCAACAACATCATGCTCGACCGGTTGCGGCAGAACCAGTCGCGCGCCGCGCGCGACGATGCGTGGCGCGATACCCATCACGTCGTAACCCCGACCGGCGAGGATGTGAGCGATACCGTGCCCGCCGACGAGGCACTGATCGCCCGCGACCAGGTGGCGCGGCTGGCAGCGGCTCTGAAAGAATTGCCGGAGGCTGTGCAGCGCAGCTTTCGAATGCACAAGCTCGAAGGGCTGTCGCATGCCGAAGTGGCCGAACGCATGGGCGTTTCGCGCAGCCTGATTGAAAAACACATGATGCGCGCTTTGCGCCATCTGATGGCGAGGGTCGGCCGATGACGCGGTCGATCGCAAATCAATATTGCAGCGCACGGCGCCGGGCCTCGGCCCATGGCGTGCCGTGGCAGCCAGTCGATAGGACGAAAAGCTAATGGCACGGGTGGATCCGGAACAGGCAGCGGTCGAATGGTTCGTCCGGCTGCAGGATTGCGAAGACGAGCAGCTCTGGCTCGACCATCTTGCCTGGATCGAAGCAGATCCGGCACATGCCGAAGCCTATGCGAAGGTCGAGCGCCTCTGGGTGGCGGCCGATGCGCTGCCGACGGAAGCGGCGCCCGCCGCGCCCATGGCTGAGGCCGTGATCGTATCGCTCGATGCGCACCGCGCGAAACGAACCGCGCCCCGCTGGTGGCTGCCCGCATCGGCCGCCGTTGCCGCTGCCGTAACGGCCATCGTCGCCCTTCCCCAGCTGATGCCATGGTCGGCACCTGCCACGGAGACCTATCGCACCGACGGCAGCAGCACGCGCGTCGTTGCGCTGGCCGATGGATCGCGGCTCACGCTCAATCGCAATACCGAGATCGTGGTGACGCTTGGCGACAAGACCCGCTCGGCCGAGCTTCGCTCAGGCGAGGCGATTTTCGACGTACATCACGAGCCCGCGCGCCCCTTCACCGTCGCCGCGGCGGGTCGCGAAGTGCGGGTGCTCGGTACCGAATTCGACGTACTCAACCAGGACGGCACGTTCGGCGTGAATGTGCGGCGCGGCTTGGTGGCGGTCTCGTCGGGACAGGAAGGGCAGGCATTGACCCGTCTGCCGGCCGGTACCGGCCTGCTCCGCACGCCCGCTGACAAGGCCGACCGGGTGCGACCGATCGAGCCGAACGATATGCTCGCCTGGGCGCAGGGCAGGCTGGTTTATGCCGACAGCACAATCGACGATCTCGCCCGTGACCTGCAACGCTATTCGGGTACGCCCGTGCGCGTGGCACCGGAACTGCGGGGTCTTCGCTTCAGCGGCGTGCTCACCATCGGCAACCCGGCGGCGCTGGACCGCCAGATTGAGGCGCTGCTACCGATACGCATCGTGAAGGCGAATGGCGAACGGAGGCTCGTCCGCGCCCAGTGAAACGAAGCGTAGCAGCATGAAGCATGCCCCCTGGTGCCGCCACCGTCCGCTCAACTGGCCCCTTGCCGGCGCACTCCTTGCGAGCATGGCGCTGGCGAGCGGCGGCGCGCATGCACAGGCTGCGAGCGAGCGGCGCGACTATCGCATTCCGGCGGGCACGCTCGCCAGCGCGATCATTGCGATCGGCGGCCAGGCAGGTATCAGCGTTGCGACCACCGATCCTACGCTGACGCACCGCCGGCTCGCAAAGCCGGTCCAGGGACGGATGACGGTGGAGGAAGCACTGGCGCGGGTGCTGCGCGGCAGCGGCCTGCATGCAGTACGGGTGGCGCGCGGCCTATATCGTATCGAAGCTGCCCCGGTGCCCCGCCCAGCGCCCCCCAAGCCACCGCCTCCCGAAAAGGCGCCACCACCGTCCGCGGAACCTGCCGAAGTCGTCGTTACCGCCACCAAGCGCGGTACTACCCTGCGCCAATATCCCGGCTCGGCCTGGATACTCGATGCGGACCAGCTGACGCTCGGCGGCGGTATCGCCCGCGACAGCCGCGCAATTGTCGCCGCGCTGCCGATACTCGCCGCCACCAATTTAGGGCCGGGCCGCGAAAAGCTGTTCGTGCGCGGTGTTGCCGACAGCAGCTTTACCGGCGCCAGCCAGGCGACGGTCGGGCAATATCTGGGCGATGTGCAGCTCAACTACAGCGCACCGGACCCCAATCTGGCGTTGTACGACATGGCCCGGGTGGAATTGCTCGAAGGGCCGCAGGGCACGCTCTACGGCGCCGGCGCGCTGGGGGGCATCGTGCGCATCACGCCGCGGGCGCCCAGGACAGGCCGATGGGAAGGGGAAGTGGCCGCCGGGGCTACTGCCGTGACGCATGGCGGCGTTGGCGGGGATGCCATGGCGATGGTCAATGTCCCGATCGGCGACCGAATGGCACTGCGACTGGTCGGCTATGGCGGCCGCGATCCGGGCTATATCGACGATACGCTGCGCCATCGCCGCAATGTCAATCGCACCGATCTCGCCGGCGGCCGCGCCACCTTGCGCCTGGAGGCGGGCAATGCCTGGACCGTCGACCTGGGTGCCGTCTATCAGCGCCTCTATCATGCGGACGGCCAATATACCGAGGCCGACCAGCCCCCGCTTGCCCATGCCGCGGCGATTGCCCAGCCCGCGCTCAACGACTTTCGCCTTGGCTATGTGACCGCAACGCATCGCTGGGCAGACGGACAGACGCTAACGGCGGCCCTGTCCATCATCGAGAACCACCTGACCGCGCTGTACGATTCGACCCGGCTTGGCGGCGACGGTCAGATTCTCGGCATCGCCACCGACAATCGCGTGCGCGTATATAATGGCGAAGTGCGTCTTGCCCGCCATGGCAGGGACGGTACCGGGCTCGTACTAGGTGCCTATGCGACGCTGAGCGACGACCGCTTGACCCAGTCGGCGACGGTCGGCGGCTTCGCCCAACCCTTTCGCGGCGTTGGCAACAAGACGATCGACATCGCGCTGTTCGGCGAAGCGACGTTCGGCCTGTTGCCGCGGCTGAACATGACCCTTGGCGGCCGGGCCGCTTATACTGACCTGCAAGGCACCAACATCCTCCCCGACGGGGACCAGGATCTTGCGACGATCGACGTGCCCGGCGCGGGCAATGTCAGCGTTCTGCCCAGCGCCGCGCTGAGCTGGCAACACTCGCCGCGCACGACCGTCTATCTGCGCTACCAGCGCGGCTATCGGCTCGGCGGCTATGCGCTTACCGAACTGTCCGTCACCGATCCCGCCACGTCGACGGCGAACGGCTTCGTCGTCTATCGTCCGGACACGCTCGATACCGTCGAAGCGGGCGTGCGGTTGCGCGAAGGCGATGACGGACTGTCCGGCAACATCGCCCTTTCCACGACAGACTGGCGGCACATCCAGTCCGACCTCTACGGCGTTTCGGGGCCGGTCACCGCCAATATCGGCAGCGGCCGAATCCACGGGCTGGAGGCCAGTCTCCAGTGGCACTCGCCCGACGGTCTGCGCCTGTCGGGAGCGATGTTCCTGGCCCGCGCAGTGCTAGACCGGCCGAACCCGGAGTTCGCGCGCGACAGACTGCAGGCGCTGCCGAACACCCCGGCGATCACGCTGCGCGGCGCCGCAGAACGCGAATGGGCGCTGCCCGATGGTGCGCATCTGCTGCTACGCGGCACGGCGCATTATGTCGGGCGATCCTGGCTGGGCGTCGGCGACCTGCACATTCCGCAAGGCAATTATGCCACGCTGAATGCTGCACTCGCCTGGTCGAAGGGGCCGCTTACCCTGACGCTAGATGCCGCAAACCTGCTCGACGGGCGCGGCAACCGCTTCTCGCTAGGGAATCCGCTGACGGTCACCGATGGCAACCAGCGCACCCCCCAGCAACCCAGAACGCTGCGGATCGGGGCGAGCTATCGCTTCTGAGCCGCACGCACGCAGTCGCGGCCCTGTTCTGCGCGGAAACGCAGCAGCGCCGCCGGCTCGTCGGTCTGGAAGATCGAGACGCCGGCGCGGCACAGCCGCCCCCATACTGCATCGGGGTCGCGCAGCGCGTCGAGATCGCTGAAACCGCCGCGTACAAAGCCGTCGAACAGCGTGTTCACCCATAGGCGCACCCCCTGCGCCCGAGTGCGCGCCGCGATCGGCGCGACGCGCGGTTCATCGAGATAGGGCAGCTCGAAGGCGATCGGGTGCACGCGGGCCGCCATCTGCGTATCGACGATCGCCGGCACATCGGCAGCGCTGCCGTCGCCGCTGACCGGGATCACCGCGAACGGCACCTGGTCATAGGGCGCAATGGCGGCGAGCGGCAGCGACCCCGTGCCGGCGAAGGTCTTCACGATCACCCCGTCCTGCATGCCGGCGCGCGCCACTTCGGCGACCACTTCGCCATAAATGGCGTCCTTGACGTCCAGGTTGAGCAGGATGCGGCCCTTGGCGTGCGCCAGCATCTCGGACAGTGTCGGTACGGTCTGGTCGGTCAGCGGCTGACCGGCGCCACCCATGTCCTGCCGCAGGTGCAGCGCCTTGATCTGCGCCAGCGTGAGATCGCTGATCCTGCCATGGCCATCGGTGGTGCGATCGACGCTGTCGTCATGGACCATCACCAGATAGCCGTCGCGGGTGCGATGGACGTCGGTCTCCATCACGTCCACCCCCAGCGCGACGCACTGGTCAAGCGCGGCGAAGGAGTTTTCGGGCGTGGTGCCCAGCTCCTTGTAGGGCGCTGCGCGGTGGCAGCCGCGGTGGGCGACGACGATGATGCCGCCTTTAGGATCGCGCAGGCGACGCATCATCTCGGCAGCGTCGCCGGCATGCGCATTCGGGACCAGCGGAGCGGCGAGCAGCAGGGCAAGCAGGAAACGAGTCAGCGATTTCATGGGCATGGGCCTCGGGGAAGGAAAAGAAGCGGGGAAGCCCGGCGCCCGGCCAGACTTCCCCCAGGGACGATTCAGCAGGAAGGGAACCCCTGCCTCACCATTTCTTGGTGACGGACAGGCGGACGCTGCGGCCGAACAGCGGGCGGCCGAAGATCGCCGTTGGCGTCCCCTGCCCTGCCAGCCGGTCGCCGGCGGTGTTGCCTTCGGTCAGGCCGTGCGCATTGGTGATGTTGTCGCCCGCCAGCTGGAAGCGCCAGCTGCCATGTTCGAGCATCGTGCCCAGGCCGAAATAGCCATAGGCAGGCAGCGCCGTGTTGTTGAAGAAGTCTACATAGCGTCGGCTGATATAGTCATAGCGGCCATAGACGCTCAGCTTGTCGGCGCCGAGGTGGAAGTCGAGATTGGGCCGGACGTTGAGATACAGCTTCGGCTCGCGCAAGATCTGCTTGCCGTTCGCCAGGCTGCCGTCGGCGCCGGTGTTGCTGCTGAAGTTCAGATATTTCGGATTCTGGACCGTGAACGCGCCCGCGATCGACAACGGCCCGGCGATGTGGAGCTGGCCGTCGGTTTCGATACCCTTGCTCTCCGCCGTGCCGACGAAATTCACTGTCTGGTCGCTGCGGCCCGTCTGCGGATTGAAGGCCGTGAAGCTGGCATTGAGCGGGTCGAACTTGGTGTAGAAGCCAGTGACATAGAGATAGGAGCGGCCAAAGGCGAGCTTGAGCCCGGCCTCGTACATCCGCGCCTTGGTAGCCGCGAGCGAGGGCGTCGGATAGGTGGTGGTAACCGATGCAGTAGCCGGAATCTCCAGCCGCGAAGCGCGGGCATAGATGCCGATATGCGGGCTGAAATCGTAATTGCTGCCCAGCGTCCAGTTGGTCGCCTGGAAGTCGAGCTTGCTGGTGCCCACCTGGCCGGTAAAGGCACGGGTCGCATCATCGGCGAGCGTGGTCGGATCGCCGAGATTGGCGGTACCGGTGATCAGGCCGAAGCCGTCATAATGGTACCATTCCTTGCGCAGGCCGGCGTCGATGCGCAGCCGGTCGGTCACGTCCCAGGTATCGGCGGCATAAAGCGCGATGACCTTCGCGTCGAAGCCGCCGGCATTGAGCGAAGCAGCGTCGTTGAGCGAACCGCGGTCGGTAACATAGCCCTTGACCGACCCGTCCGAGCCATAGGCGACCAGGTCGAGCAGTTGCGGCTTCGACTGCACCTGCATCAGATAGTTCTGATAGACCGAAAACATGGTGTTGCCCCACAGCGCGCCGTAGACACCGACACGAATGTCATGGCTGCCCAGCCCGGTTTCGAACTTGCGGGTGACACTGAAATCGCCCTGGCCCGAATAGAAGCTGGCGCTGATCGAGCGATATTGCGCCTGCACGACCAGGCCCGAAGCGGTGGCGGGATTATAGGCAGTGGCGCCGTTGGTGCCGGCGATCGCATAGCCCATCCGCGTCACGCCGGTGCCGAACGCCGCCTGCGACTTGGCAAGATAGCTGTTGGCGAAGGCGACGCCGTCAGTCGGATTCGACGTGGAATAGAGCGCGTCGAAATCGTTGCGACCATCGGTATAGCTGGCCTTGGCGGAAACGTGCCAGGCGTCGAAATCGCCTTCATAATCGAGCGCGACATTGCCGAAGCGGATATGACGGCCGTTCGACAGATCGCCGGTGCGGGTTTCGATTGCGCCGGCGCCGTCGCGATATTTGATCGTCGCCGCGCGCAGGGCCGGCGTGTTCAGCGTGCCGGTGAAATAGTCGATATAGTTGTTGAGGCTGACCGAGGGGTTGCGCGGGTCGGCGGTCGGGATCGACAGATAGAAAAGGTTGTGATCGTTGGTGTACTGGCCCGACACCTTCAGATAGCCATTGTCGAACTCGCGCTTGATGTTGCCGCGGATCTGGCCGCCCTTGTCCGAGGGGAAGCCATTGTCGCGATAGCCGTCATTGTAGCGATAGAAGCCGCCCACGGCATAGGTCGTGCGCGCACCGAGCGGGCCGGACTGATACGCCTCGAGCCGATAGAAGCCGGTCGTGCCCAGCGTCACTTCCGCCGCGCCATGCGGCGTCTGCTCGCCGCTGACCGTGATGACGTTGACGATCGCCGCCGCACCCGATGCATAGATCGGCGCCGGGCCGCCGCGCACCACTTCCATGCGCTCGGTCATCAGGTCGAAGCGGTTCATGCCGTCGCCCTGGTTGAAGAAATAGCCGTCCGTCTCGTGATAGAGCGGCAGACCGTCCTGCTGATAATAGAGATAACCGCGATCGGTCGGGATGCCGCGCACGCGGGTGATGTTCTGCACCTCGCCGCCGGTCTGCTCGACATGGATGCCGGGCAGCGCACCGACCAGGTCGGTCATGCTCTTGGGCGCCAGCTTCTGCACATCGTCCTTGGACAGCGTGTTGACCGCATAGGAAACGTCGAAGCGGCGCTGCGCACGCGCCGAGCCGGTAATGACGATATCCTGCGGCTGGTCGTCGGTCGCGGCGGACGTGGTTTCCGCCGGTTGCTGCTGTTGCTGGGCAAGGGCGGGGATTGCCGCCATGCACAAGGCGGGCATCGCCACGCCGGCCAGCCAAGCTCGCTTCATCATGTCTGTATTACCCCCATTCCGGTTTCGATGGGGGGGCGCTTGGCGGTGTTTTGTGACTCTTTTATTTGCTTACATGAAATTAAATCGCGCAGCTTCATGCCACTGCCGTAATGGCATGAATCGGGGCGAGGGCCGCGCCGATCACGACGGCCCGGCTGCCCAGCGGCGAGGGCAAAATGGCAGGCGTCGGCGCCTGATAGCCGCGGTGTCGAGGCGCACTGAGCTCTGCGATTCGCGCTGCGAGCCGCTCCAGTATTTCCGCAGGCAAAGCCCCCGATATAACCACCGCACCAGGATCGAGCCATACCACGCCGCCGGTGACGGCCTGTTCGAGCTGCCCCGCCACCCGCTCGATCCAGGCATCAACGGTGGGGCGGTGCGGTTCGATCAGCGCCGCCACTTCTGAGAGCGATGCAATGCTGACGCCCGCCGCGCGCAGCGTTTCGATCAGGTCGATTCCCGAGGGCCGGGGGCCGGTGCCGGGGAACAGCTTGCCGATTTCACCGGCATTGCCATGGTCGCCGCGAAACAGGTCGCGCACGGCAACCAGCCCGCCGCCGATGCCATGCCCCAGAAACAGCACCAGGATCGAGCTATAGCGATCAATGATGCCGGGCTGGTAATATTCGGCAAGCGCCGCCGCGGTTGCGTCATTCTCGATCCAGATCGGCATGTCGAGCACATCGCCCAGCGTTTCCGCCAGTGGGATATCGCTCCACCCGGCGAGGCGCTGTACCACCGCCCGTCGGTTCAGATCGCCATCCAGCGCGTAGCCGGGAACTGCTACGCCCAGGCCGAGGAAGCGCCCGCGCAAGAAGCCATGCTGCGCCACCAGCGCGCGCAGCCTGGCATCGAGCGCGCGGGCGAACATCCGCGGGTCCGGATCGTCAAAAGGCTGCGTATCGTGCAGTACCGGTCGCCCGGCAAAATCGACCAGCACCAGTTCCAGCCAGCCGGGTTGCGCCGTCGCCCCCACCGACCAGCCGCCCCGCCCGGAAATGGCCAGCGGTACCGTGGGACGCCCGCGAATGCCCTGCTCGGTGGGTTGTTCCTCGGCGATCAGATCGAGCGCAACGAGTTGCTGGGTGACGCGCGTGATCGTCGCGCTGTTCGTGTCGAGCGCGAGCGCAAGCTGGATGCGCGGCATCGCCCCGGCGATCCGCAAATGCAGCAGCACACGCTTCTGCATTTCGGTTAGCAGCAATTGCGGGCGGGGCGAAAGCGGCATGGTGCTGGCATATATTTTCATCATGTCAAAAAAACGAAAGCCTCTTATGGCTATCGCCCGCATCCATGATCGCCTCGCTCTGCACCCGAATCCGTTCGATCACCCCGCTGGGGGTGCAGATCGGCTATGCCAGCGGCAATCTCGGCAAGAGCATCCTCTGGTCGAGCTTCGAGAGCTTCCTGCTCTTCTATCTCGTCACCATCGCAGGCTTCTCCGCCTGGCTGGCTGGTGCCGTACTCGCGGCCGCGATGCTATGGGACGGGATGGCCGATCTGGGCGTCGCCTATCTTACCGACCGCCATGGCAGATCGAGCTCGCTCGCGCGGTTGGTATTATGGGGGGCGCCGCTGGGCGCGGCGGGGTTCTGGCTGACCTTCGCCCCCCTGGGCGGCAATAGCTGGATCGCCGTGGTGGCCGCCATTCTGCTGTGCCGGATTGGCTATACGCTGTGCGACATCGGCCACAACACGCTTCTGGTCCGCGTCGCCACCAGCGAGCGTGACGCCTCGATCGTATCAGGACTGCGGCTGATCTTCAGCGCGGCGGGCGGCGCGACCGTGGGGCTCGCGGCGGCGCGGCTGCTCGCCGTCGCTGATCCGGCCGCACAGCAGCGCATGTTCGGCGACTATGCGGCGGTCGCCGGCGGCATCTATATGGCGACCTTGTTCTGCGCGATCGGCGTCACGCGCGGCCTGCCCGGCGGCGAGCGCCCGGCGGGAGGCGCAGCGACAACGGGCCTGTTCCACGCGCTGTGGTGCAATCGCCGCTTCCGGCTGCTGCTGGTAATCATTGCCCTGCAGGCGAGCATGTTGCCGGCCTTCAACCGCGCGCTGCCCTTTTTCGGCGCAACCGTGAAGGGCGGCTCGGCATGGGCGGGCTATGCACTGGCGACGATAACGCTCGCCCAGTCGCTGTCGCTGCCGGCATGGATGCTGCTGTCGCGCCGTTACGGACCGGCCTTGCTGCTGGCCGGCGCCCATATTCTGGCCATGGTGTCGATGGGCATGATGGCAGCGGTCGCGCAGACCCCACTCGCCCAGCTCGCATTGCTGTTGCTCGGCGTCGCACAGGCAGGGATGAATATGGCGATCTGGGCATTGCTGGCGCTTTGCGTCCATGCCCCGCAACATCGCGAAGCGCGGCTGGAGGCTTTGCCGGTAGGGCTGTTCCTTGCCGTTCTGAAATTTTCTTCCGGGCTGGGCAATGCTCTGCTCGCCTGGCTGGTGGGCGCCTCTGGCACACCGGGGGGCACCGGCTTCCCCCCGGTGGCGATTGCCGCGCTCGTCCTTCCCGCTATCGGCTGTTGTGGCATCCTTGCGCTGCTCGGCCGGCAATGGCTGGAAGAGCGGCAGGAACGCGGTCTGAGCGACCAGCGCGCCTGAGACCCCGGCTCCTTATCGAACGAAAGGCAACGGCGCGGCGGCGAGCAACGTCGACTGATCGGCCACCGGGTGGAAGCCGTGCCAGTCAAGCCCCAGCAGCGTCAGGATGCTGGCCGGCGTCTGCGCCTGCAGCACGCATTGTCCGGCCGCCGGAAGCGCCGTGCGGTCGATGCCCGGCCCGACGGCGCCGAACCAGATCGCGCCCGATCCCACTGCGCCCATGGCGTTGTATTCGGGCGCTTCCTTGGGCGCGAGCTGATAGGATCGCGCCGATCCATGCTCGCGCCACGATGCGAGCGGCGTTTCGCCGCGGCCATGGTCGGTCAGCACGATCAGCGTCGTCTGGCCGCGATACCAGGGATCCGACTGAAGATAGTCCCAGACGCGCCGGAGGAACTCATCCCCCCGCTCCAGCGCCATCAGATAATGGGCATAGTCGCCGGCATGAGCGAACTCGTCCGTATCGCCGAACGCGATATAGCTGACCCGACGATGCTGCTGCAGCATCCGCATCCCCTCACGCTCGGTCTTCACATCGGTGGGATAGCCCTGGATCGCCGCATTGACGGGAAGATGGCTCCGCACGGTGTTCAGAATGAAGGGAAACACGTCCCACGTGCCAACCATTGCCACCTGCCCGTGAAAGGGCGGCAGATGATCGAGATATTCGAGCACCGAAATATTCGGATTCGGATTCTTGTCATTGCTGGTGATGGTCGGGTCGGGATGGCCGGTCAGTAGCTCGTTATAGCCGGGATAGGAAAACCACAGATCGTTCGCGACCCGCGCGCATTCGCCTTTGTCGCGGTCGCCATATAGCACGCCCTGGCGCGCCACGACCTGATGCAGGAACGGCATCAGCGCCGCCGCCCGGTCGGCCGGAGCGACATAGGCGGGGTCGAGCACGTCGGATTTAATATCGGGCTTCACGAAACGCGGATCGTCGATCAGGGCGGGATCGGCTCCACGAAAAATCTCGCGCCAGCGCACGCCGTCGAACGTGACCAGCACGACCTTGGGTTCGACAAGCTGCGCCTGCGCGCGCACAGCATGGGGCGTTGCAAGCAAGAGAAGTGCCGCGCCCAACAGGGCCGGCAAGAAACGATTCTTCATGATCAGAAGCTCCGGGTCAGGGTGATGCCGAAGGTGCGTGGCGTTAGCCGGGTGTCGCGCAGCGCCAACGGCGTGGTATTGCTGCTGTCGCGATAGCGGTAAAGTGAGGTATAGCTGTCCAACGCATTGCGGATATAAAAGGCCACCTCCCATGCGGCAGTGCTCGCCCCCAGCCGCACGTCCAGAGTCGTGATCGAAGGCTGCCGGAGCAGCAGCGGGTCGGCACCGTAAATCTGGCCCGAGCCGACGCGCGGATAGCCTTCGGCATATTGGGCATCGACACGGACATAACCCAGCACGGTATGCGACGGATGCACGCGGTATTCCGCACCGCCGGTAGCGGTCCAGCGCGGGATCGCGAGCTGGTCCCCGCGATGCGCGAGCAAATTGCCAGTGACCAATACCGTTTCGCGATTTTCGGCATCGGTATAGCCGACGGTCCCGGACAGGCTCAGATCCCGAAGGGGACGAACTTCCCATTGCAGGTCAAACCCGCGACTGCGCGCGCGCCCCAGATTGGCAACATAGCTATAACCGCACTGCGACAGATAAACCGACTGCTGAATCTGATTCCAGTCGATCCAATAGGCGCTCCCGTCGAGCTTCAGCCGACCGCCGAACCAACGGCTCTTGGCGCCCGCCTCATAGCTCCACACGCTATCTGCGCCATACGCCGCAGGCGCGCTGGTCAGCCCCAGCGTCGCGAGATCGGCCTGGCAGAGATTGGCCGGCACGATGGGATTGACGCCGCCCATGCGAAAGCCCTTGGCGACGGTGGCATAGAGCATCCCGGTACCGGGCAGGTCGTAGCTGAGATTGAAGCGGGGAAGTACGGCAGGATCGCTCGTACGGCCTGCGCGGCTGGTCGGAGCGGCTGGTCCCCATGGGCCGTCCTGGAAGTCCGTGAAGGCGAAACGGCTGCGCGACACGCGCACCCCCGCCGCCGCCCGCAGCCGCGGCAGAAGAAGTACGGTCGCATTGGCATATCCAGCCACTTCCTCGACCTGATCGGAGTAGCTGCGGACATAGGAATAGCGGCCATCGATCGGCGCCTCGCCAAACTGCGTGGCAGCATTAGCCGGGCCAGTGCCGTTCCGCTGCGACACGAAATTGGCGAGATCGTCGATCGTATCGGCATAGCGACCGCCATAATGTTCATGCATCTTCTGATAGAAGAAGCCGGCCACCCAGCTGAGCGGAACATCCCGACCGCCGCGAGAGGTAAGGCGCACCTCCTGCGAAAAGCTGCGCTGGGTCGAGGGGTAGGTCGCCGTTACCAGATAATCGGGTTTGGTCGGCAGATAGGTGATGTCGGGCGCGTAGGACGCAAACTGATATTGGGTCGAATCATAGGTGTAGGTGACATCGCGGACGATCCAGGCGGTGATCGACCGCAGCTCCACTCCGCCCAGGTCATAGGCAGCGGTGAGGCTGGGGAGCAGCATCCTGTCGCGCTGCCGCGCGGGGATGCGCGAGGCGATAGCATAGTCGCCCCCGGCGCGCTCCCAGAACAGCCCTCGGTCCTGCTGCACGGTGCTCTGGAAGAAGAAGGACGGGGTCAGCGTCAGCGGCCCGAACACCGCCTTCAGGCTGGCATGGCCCACAGTCGCCAGGCTGCCATTGACATTGTTGGCCGTCGTGGTGCCGGTCACCGGGTCCACGCGCCGCGCATAGCCTCCGTCATTCTGGTGCCAAAGGCTGACGCGCAACCCGACCTTGTCCGCTACCAGCGGCATGCCGATCGCCCCGCCTAGCTGGCCACCGGGCGCACCGCCCTGTGTCACTTCGGCGCCGGCGCGTACAAAGCCCTCGCGTTTCGTCAGGCTTGCCTCCGGCGTGATGAACCGCACCGCACCGCCTTCGGAGCTGCCGCCGAAGAACGTCCCTTGCGGTCCCCGCAGGATTTCGACGCGGTCGAGGTCGAAGATGCGCGGGAACGGATCGCTCCACACACCCGCATCCTTGCGGACATGCACCGGCACATCATCGATATAGATGCCCGTTGTCGGCGCCCCTACCGACGAAATGATGCCGCGGATCGTGAGATTGACGTCGCCGGAATCGTCCGTGCCTTGCAAGTTCACGCCCGGCGCCAGTCTTGCCAGGTCAGCAATGTCCTGCACGCCCTGGCGCTCCAGTTGCTTGCCGGTTAGTGCCAGCGCGCTGACCGGTACCTTGGCGAGCGGCTCGGCGCGCTTCTGGGCCGTTACCACGACTTCCTCCGGCATGTCGGCTACCGACGCCACGGCGGGCGTGGCCTCAGCCTGTCTCGCGGCAGCCGCCCGCCGCAAGACGAAGCGGCTGCCGCCCTGCGCCTCGACCGCAATGGGGTTATGGCCGATCAGCCGCTGGATTGCCTCACGCGGCGTCATCCGCCCGTCGACCGCAGGCGCGCGCAGCCCGGCAACCGCCTCCGGCGTGAACAGAACGTCGATATGCAGCTGCCCCGCGAGTTGCTCCAGCGCGGCACCCAGCGGCTGGGCCGGCAGATGCACCGGCATCGGCGCAGTCTGTGCCAAGCTCGAGGCAGGCGCCATCGCTAGCGCCGCCCCCAACGCCATCAACGACCAGCCGGGCCGCATCGAAACTCGTCGCATCGGTCTTCTCCCCAATGGCGTGCGTGGCACGCCCCCGCGGTTCCGATGTCGGCGGGTCGATTTTCCCCACCCCCCTGACGAAAAAATTTTCGCGCTCAGGCGCGATAGAGCAGCAGACGCTCACCGTCGGTGCGCACGCGCACCGGCAACAGCGCGGCGATACCCTCGGCGAAAGCCCGGCTGTCGCCCACCCGGTAGGACCCGCTGACACGCAGATTGGCAATGTCGGGAGCCACGACCAGCGGCACCGGGCCATAGCGGTTCATTTCGTCCACCGCGCGCGCCAACGTATCGGCGCGGAACACCAGCCGCCCTTCCTGCCAAGCCGTGGCATCGGCGAGATCGACGGCTTCCACGCGCGCCACGCGGCCGTCATCGGCGAACCGCTCGCCGGCCCGCACATGTCGCGCCACGCTATCGTCACCACCGACCTGCGCCGCGCCGCGCATCAGCACCACGCTCACCCGATCTGGGTCGAGGCGGACGTCGAGTTCGGCACCCTCGGCCAGAATGCGTTGGCGCGCCGCCTGGATGACCAGGGGTTGCGGTGCGGAAGCGACCAGGAAATTCGCCTGCCCCCTGTTGAGGTCGATATACCGGCCGCTGCTGCTGAAACGCGCCCGTACCTCACTGTCGGTATCGAGCATCATCCGCGTGCCATCGGCCAGTGTGAATCGGCGCATCTCGCCCAGCGCGGTGCGATAGACGGTACCGCGCGGCATCAGCGCGAAAGCCGCGCCACTGCCCGCTACGCATAGCGCGACAACCCCGCCAGCCAGCACCCGGCGTCGGTCCCAGTGGTGCGCAGGCGGAAAGTCGCTGCTCTGCAGCCCCCCTGCCACGTCCCAGGCATCGACCAGCCGTTCGAACGCGGCCGCATTTTCCGGATCGGCGCGCCAGCCGTGGAACGGCGCCTTCCAGGCGCTGCCTTCGGACGAGCGCAGCCGCGACAGCCACAGGGCCGCCTGTTCCTCGCGATCTGCGTTGCCCATCCCGTCGGCCATGACCGGCGTCACCATTCCCTTGAACATTCGGCGAGCGCGCGGGCGGCCCTGGCGATATGCTTTTCCACCGCGCTTTCGCTGATGCCAAGACTAGTGGCAATCTCGCGGTATCTCAAACCTTCCAGCCGGTTGAGCAGAAATACTTCGCGGGTCCGTGGGGTTAGCGCAGCGATGGCGCTGCGCACCTGGGCCAGCCGCTCCCGCGCCATCAATATCTCTTCCGGCCCGGGACTGAAATCGGCAAGCGCATGGATTGGCGCCTCCTCCAGCGTATCGGTGGGGTGCCGTCGCGCCGTCCGCCGTTCTCCATTCGCGCTATTGACGGCGGAACGCACCAGAAAGGCCTCAGCATTGCGCACCGGTTCGGACCGCTTCTGGCGCAGCAGCGAAACGAGCGCACTGTGAAGATGATCCTCGGCATCATGCGTGCCGGCGACGCGCCGCACCTGCCTGGCGAGCCGCTGCCAGACCTGTTCCGGCCATGGAAGTTCCGCCATTCCGTCCGCTTCCCCAGGTGCACGCGCTCCGACGCGCATCGCGTGCATGCCGCGCCGCCCGCTAGCAGCGCCGCGGGTCGGTTTCGTGACGGGGCAGGCGATTCGCCCGCCAAGACGTCACCCGGTAACGAAACCACCAATTTTCACGCATGAATCCCTGTTCACCATAGCGTCCTCCTAAAATGGTCATGAAACAGCCAACCGACCGGCCGTGAGCATTGCTCCGGTCGCTCCGGGCGGCGTCACCGGAGGACAAGCATGCCCGTTATAGTGGAGGTTCCCCCGTCGCTCACGGTCCGCACGGCCGCGGCGCTCCGCCAGGCCTTGCTGGACGGTTTTGAAGCCGACGACCAGATCGATGTCGACGCCTCGGCCGTGGCCGAAGTCGACCTGAGCTTCCTGCAGCTGATGCACGCAGCGCGCGAGCAAGCGCGGCGCAGCGGCAAGGCGATCCGCCTGCGCGAGCCTGCGGGCCCTGTGATCGCGGCACTGCTCGATCGTGCCGGCTTCCTGACGGCGCTTGCGCCCGAAGATCTCGAATTCTGGTTCCACGGAGAACGTGCGCAATGACCGCCTCAATCCTCACCGTTGACGACTCCCCCAGCCTGCGGATGGCGATCAAGATCGCCCTGACCGGCGCTGGCTATAGCGTCACCGAAGCCGGCGACGGCGTCGAAGGCCTGAACAAGGCCAAGGGCAGCCGCTTCGACCTGATCATCACGGACCTCAACATGCCCAACATGGACGGGCTGACGATGATCCGCGAGCTCCGCAAGGACCCCGCCCAGTGCGGCACGCCGATCATCTTCCTCACCACGGAAAGCGATGATTCGATGAAGCAGCAGGCCAAGACCGCCGGGGCGACCGGCTGGCTGGTGAAGCCGTTCGTGCCCGAACAGCTCATCAAGGTCTCGCGCAAGGTGCTCGGCCGGTGAGCGGCGGCGATCCCATTGCCGCCTTCCGCGTGGAGGCGGGCGACCTGCTCGACCAGATCGAACAGGGCCTGCTCGACCTGAGCCACCGGCTCGACGACCGCAATCTGGTCGACGCCGTGTTCCGCGGGCTGCACACGCTCAAGGGCTCGGGCGCGATGTTCGGCTTCGATGCGCTGGCGAGCTTCACCCACCACTGCGAAACCGCGTTCGACCGTGTCCGCAAGGGCCTGGCACCGGCAACCGAAGGCCTGGTGGCAGTGATCCTGTCGGCCAAGGACCATATGCGTGCGCTGGTCGATGGCGACGGCACCGGCCTGGAAGCGGCGGGTGACGCGATCCTCGCCGAACTGCAACGCGAAGTCGATGCCGCATCGGGCACCGCCCCTGCCGCCCCGGCGGAAGCCGCGCGGCAGGGCTGGCGGCTGTCGTTCCGGTTGCCGCCGGAATCGATGGCGAACGGCACCAACCCGCTGACGCTGCTCGACGAGCTGCGCGAACTCGGCGAATGCCGGATCGTCGCCCGGACCGACCGGGTGCCGCCGCTCGACGAGCTGGTGCCGGTCGAATGCCATATCGGCTGGGACGTCGAGCTGTTCGGCGACATCTCGCGCGATGACATCGACGACGTGTTCATCTTCGTGATGGACGACATGGAGTTGTCGGTCGAGGCGATGGGCAGCGATGCCGACGCCCCTGCGGATACCGCAGTCGACACGCCGGCCGACGCCGTGCCGGGCACTCCGGTCACTCCGGTAGCCCGCGCCGAAGCATCGGAACCCGCCGCCGCAGGCCCGGCCGGCAAGGCCGCCGCCAAGACCGGCGAGAGCGTTCGCGTTCCCGCCGAGCGGCTCGACGAGCTGATGGACCGCGTGGGCGAGCTGGTGATCGTACACAGCCGGCTGTCGCAGCTCGCCAACAGCAGCGCGGCCGACCTGGCCCTGCGTTCGATCTCCGAGGAAATCGAGCGGCTGGTCAGCGAATTGCGCGACACGATGATGGTGCTGCGCATGGTGCCCGTCGCCAGCCTGTTCAGCCGCTTCCGCCGCCTGATCCACGATCTGGCGCGCGAAACCGGCAAGACCATCGAACTGTCCACCGAAGGCGAGACGACCGAAGTCGACAAAACCGTCATCGAGCGGCTCGCCGACCCGATGGTCCATCTGATCCGCAATGCCTGCGACCATGGGCTGGAGCCGGAGGAAGAACGTCTGGCAGCCGGCAAGCCGGCGGCGGGCCATGTCCGCCTCTCCGCCAGCCAGGCCGGCGGCGAAGTGCTGATCACGATCCGCGACGACGGCCGGGGCATCAATCGCGAGCGTGTGCGCGCCAAGGCGGAATCGCAGGGGCTGATCCAGCCAGGGCAGCAGCTGAGCGACAGCGAATTGCTGCAGATGATCTTCCACCCCGGCTTCTCCACCGCCGCGCAGGTGACGAACCTGTCGGGCCGCGGGGTCGGCATGGATGTGGTCAAGCGCACGATCGAAAGCCTGCGCGGCGCGATCGACATCACCTCCACGCCCGGCGAGGGTTCTACCGTGGTACTGCGCATCCCGCTCACCCTGGCGATCATCGACGGGCTGCTCGTCCGCGTCGGCGAGGGGCGCTATGTGATCCCGCTGGCTGCGGTCGAGGAATGCCTCGAGCTGAGCCTGGAAGAGGATCTGCGCTCGCGCGGCCGCAGCTTCATTACGCTGCGCGACCGGCTGGTGCCGTTCCTGCGTCTGCGCGAGATGTTCGAGACGGGCACGCGCCCCGATCCGCACCAGAAGATCGTCGTCATCGCCACCGGCGCCGAGCGCGTCGGGCTGGTCGTCGACCAGATCATCGGCAGCCACCAGACCGTCATCAAGTCGATGTCGCCGCTGCACCGTGACGTCGCCACCTTCGCGGGGGCGACGATCCTGGGCGATGGCGGGGTCGCCCTGATCCTCGACGTCGTCCAGCTCGTGACGACCGGCCAGCACCAGGAGGAGCGGCTGCGTGCAGCCGGATAAGACCATGCAGGAAGCACACACCACCACCACGCAGTGGGACGAGGCCGGCAATCTGGAGGTTCTGACCTTCGATCTGGGCGAAGAGACTTTCGCGATCGAGGCGATGCTGGTCCGCGAAATCCTGGACCTGCTGCCCGAAACCATGGTGCCCGGTGCGCCGCCACTGGTGCGCAGTGTCGTCAATTTCCGCGGGAAGATCATTCCGATCGCCGATCTGCGGCTGGCCTTCGCCATGCAGCAGGCCGAGGCCACGGTAGACAGCCGGATTGTCGTCATCGAAATCGAGCTGGACGGCGAGCCGACCCAGATCGGAATCCGCACCGACAAGGTGCACGAAGTGACGACGCTCAGCCAGGCGGCCAGCGAGGCACCGCCGGCTGTCGGCATGCGCTGGCGCCGCGAGTTCGTCCGGGAACTGGTCCGCCGGACCAGCGGCGTCGTCGTCCTGCCCGATCTCCAGACGATTTTCGCGTCTCACCACAGCGGCGGCGAACCGGCCCTCGCACATAGCAGGGGCTGATCCCATGCGCTTCACCATCAAAGCCAAACTCGCCCTCGCCTTTGCGGCGCTGGTACTGCTGACCGCGACGCTGGGCGTCGTGGGCATCACCAAGATGTCGGCCATCAACGCCAAGTCGACCGAGATCACCGACAACTGGATGCCCAGCATCGACGATGTCCACCGGCTAAACACCGGCTTCGCCGACCTGCGCGTGACGCAATATGCCCATGTCGCGACCACCGACGAAGCCGAAATGCGCAAGCTGGAAGGCGAGATCGAGAAACTTCTCGCCAGCATCAAGGAAACCCGCGTCCGCTACGAAAAGCTGATCTCTTCGGACGAGGAGCGCGCACTCTACACGCGCTTTGGCGAGAAGTTCCAGCGCTACCAGCAGACGGTCGATCAGGTGCTCGCGCTGTCGCGGCAGAACCGCAATGCGGACGCCGCCGCCGCACTGGCGAGCAGCAAGCCGCTTTACGACGATCTCGCGAACGACCTGCTCGCGCTGGTGAAGCTGAACACCGAGGGCGGCGCCAACGCCTCACGCCAGGGCGACGAAATCTATGCTGCGGCACGGAGCCTGTTCATCGGCCTTGTCGTCGTAGTGCTGGTGATCGGCATAGGCGCGGCCCTGTGGATCGCGCGGACCGTTTCGACCGGCTTGCGTCGCGTCTCCGTCGCCGTGAGTGCGGTGGCCGAAGGTGATCTCAACCAGCGGGTCGAAATCCGGAGCCATGACGAGATTCGCGATCTGGTCGATACCGTCAACGGAATGGTCGATCGCCTGCGCGGCGTAATCGGCGATGCCTCGGCCGCGTCCGAGAACGTCTCGGCCGGCAGCCAGCAGCTCTCGTCGAGCGCCGAGCAGGTGTCGCAGGGCGCCACCGAGCAGGCCGCCGCTGCCGAACAGGCATCCGCATCGATGGAAGAGATGGCGGCGAACATCAAGCAGAACGCCGATAATGCCGCCCAGACCGAGAAGATCGCCCGCCAGTCGGCCAAGGATGCCGAAGTCAGCGGCGTCGCCGTCGATCGTGCGGTGGGCGCGATGCGGACGATCGCCGACAAGATCGGCATCGTTCAGGAAATCGCCCGCCAGACCGACCTGCTCGCGCTGAACGCAGCCGTCGAGGCGGCCCGTGCCGGCGAACATGGCCGCGGCTTCGCCGTCGTCGCCTCCGAAGTGCGCAAGCTTGCCGAGCGCAGCCAGGGTGCCGCCGCCGAAATCAGCTCGGTCTCGTCCGAGACGGTCAAGGCCGCTGCAGAAGCCGGCGACATGCTCCAGAAGCTGGTGCCCGACATCCGCCGGACCGCCGAACTGGTCAGCGAGATCAGTGCCGCCTGCCGCGAGCAGGACATCGGTGCCGCGCAGATCAACGAAGCGATCCAGCAGCTCGACCAGGTGACGCAGCAGAATGCCAGCGCCTCCGAGCAGATCAGCGCCACGTCCGAAGAGCTCGCCGCCCAGGCCGACGAGCTTCAGAACAGCATCGCCTATTTCCGGGTCGATACTGCCGCAGCCGCCCCCCGCCTGGGCGCCACACGCCCTGCCGCAGCGCCCAGGCGCAAGACAGGGCCGGCCAAGGCAGCAGCAGGAAAGCCGGCAGCCAAGGGCACCAGGAAGCCCAAGCCCAACTCGATCGCCGACCAGCAGGCGCGCGTGAACGGCTTCGCGCTCGATCTCGCCAGCGGCGGGCCCGATGCGGACGACGCCCATTTCGGATCCGAGGCGGCATGAGCCCGCCCGGAACTGCCCGTACCCTCGCGTAACCCCCGTTTGCGCCTCCCGGGAGGCAAGCCCCCTTCTTCGCCCAAGGACGTCTAGACCATGGCTTTCTTCAACAATATCTCGATCGCAAAGAAGCTTATCGTCTGTCTCGGCTTCATCATCGGCATCACCGTGCTGGTCGACAGCGTAATCCTGTACAACGCCGATCAGGTTCGCGGCACGACCAGCATCAACGAACACACCTACAAGGTCATCGGCACGGCCGGTGACATGGTGGAGAACATGGTCAACCAGGAAACCGGCTATCGCGGCTACCTGGTATCCGGCAACGAAAACTTTCTCGAGCCCTATCACAAGGGCTGGACCGATTTCTCGCGCGCCTGGAACGAAGCAAAGAACCTGACCGCCGACAATCCGGTGCAGCAGGGCCGCCTCGACGACATCAAGCGGCTGGCCGAAAGCTGGCATGGCGACGTCGCCGAACGCGGCATCCGCATGATGGCCGCACCGCAAACGCGCGAACAGGCGCGCGCCTTCGAAGCCAGCGGCGCCGGCAAGAATGCGATGGATCAGTTGCGCGCTCGCGTGAACGAAATGGTCTCCACCGAACGCGCGCTGCTCGCCACCCGCCAGCAGGCGCAGGCCCAGGCGTTCACGTCGATCAGCATGGCGATCTGGATCGGCATGGCGGCCAGCGTCGTCGTCGCGATCGGCATCGGCCTGCTGATGACCCGCACCATCGCTCGCCCGATCGGCCAGGTGTCCGAAGCGCTCGGCCACCTCGCCAACCCGCTCGCCACCGATCGCAAGGACGAGATCGGCAGCATGCAGGGCAGCGTGGCAGCGGTGGAAGCGGCCTACAACGAGATCGGCACGATCGTCACGGCGGTTTCGCTAGGCGACACCTCGGTCGGCGCCAGCCGCAGCTATGGCGGTCTTACCGACGAACTGGGCGCGCATCTCGACCGGCTGCGCGCCAATTTCGAAGCCATTGCCCGCATCGCGCAGGACATTGCCGGCGGCGACCTGATGGTGCAGCCCAAGCCGCAGTCCGACAAGGACACGCTGGGCCATGCGCTGGTCCGCATGGTCGAGCGCCTGCGCGGCGTGGTGAGTGACGCCACCGCAGCGGCGACCAATGTGTCGGCCGGCAGCCAGGAACTGTCGTCGAGCTCGGAACAGGTGTCGCAGGGCGCCACCGAACAGGCCGCCGCCGCCGAACAGGCATCGGCTGCGATGGAAGAGATGGCGGCGAACATCAAGCAGAACGCCGACAATGCCGCCCAGACCGAGAAAATCGCCCGCCAGTCGGCCAAGGATGCCGAGGTGAGCGGCGTCGCGGTCGATCGTGCAGTGGGCGCGATGCGGACGATCGCCGACAAGATCGGCATCGTTCAGGAAATCGCCCGCCAAACCGACCTGCTCGCGCTGAACGCCGCCGTCGAGGCGGCACGCGCCGGCGAACATGGTCGCGGCTTTGCGGTGGTGGCGTCGGAAGTCCGCAAGCTTGCCGAGCGCAGCCAGGGTGCCGCCGCCGAAATCAGCTCGGTCTCGTCCGAGACGGTCAAGGCCGCTGCAGAAGCCGGCGACATGCTCCAGAAGCTGGTGCCCGACATCCGCCGGACTGCCGAACTGGTCAGCGAAATCAGCGCCGCCTGCCGCGAGCAGGACATCGGCGCCGCGCAGATCAACGAGGCGATCCAGCAGCTCGACCAGGTAACGCAGCAGAATGCCAGCGCCTCCGAGCAGATCAGCGCCACCTCGGAAGAACTCGCCGCCCAGGCCGACGAGCTCCAGGCCAGCATTGCCTATTTCCGCACCGACATGGATGCCCGAAGCCATCGCCGTGCACCGGCGCCGACACCGCGTTCCAGCACGGCCGCACCGGCACCTGCCCGGCGCACCCCGCCCAAGCCGCCGGTCAAGACCAAGGCCAAGCCCAACTCGATCGCCGACCAGCAGGCGCGCGTGAACGGCTTCGCACTGGAAATGAACACCGGTGGCCCCGACGCAGCCGACTCCGACTTCGCGGAGCAGGCAGCGTGACCCTGAACCTCCCGCGCGACATGCGCACTACTCTGAACCGGAAGGACCGCTAAGATGCGAGCAACAATCAAGTTGAAGCTCGGCGTGACATTCGGCGTGTTGATCGCGCTGCTGATCGCCGTGGTTGGCGTCGCCAACTCCCGATTGAGCATTCTCAACCAGGCCACCACCGACGTGATTAATGGGCCGGCGAAACGGCTTGAGGTCGCGCTGTCGGTGGATGGCAAGGTGAGCTACATCCTGCGCCAGGAAAAGAACATGGCGCTCACCGAGGATGAAGCGCTGACCCGCAAGTTCGACAACGACCTGATGAAGGCCCGCGCCGAAGTGCAGGCACTCATCGCCAAGGGCGTTTCGACCTCCACCGAGCAGGGCAAGCCGATCTGGATGCAGATCCAGGCCAAGTTCAACGAATATGTGCCGGTAAACGATCAGGTCCGCGCGCTGGCGATGGCCAACAAGAATGCCGAAGCTGGCAAGCTTTCGATCACCCGCTCGCGCGAACTGGCCGGTTCGATTACCGAACTGGTGGGCCAGATCGTCGCGATCGCCCGGCAGCAGATGACCCAGGCCGACCAGGACACCAACGCCCTGTACGACAGCGCGAGCAAGACGCTCTATGCCGTTGCCGGCGTGGCGCTGCTGATCGCGGTCGGCGGCGCAGTCTGGATCGCCCGCATCGTTTCGACGGGTCTCGGCCGCGTGTCGGTGGCGGTCGGCGCGGTAGCGATCGGCGACCTCGAGCAGGAAGTGCAGATCAACTCGAACGACGAGATCAGGGATCTGGTCGACACTGTCAACGGCATGGTCGCCAATCTGCGCGTCAGCGCCAATCTGGCCGACAAGATCGCCGACGGCGACCTGACCGTGAACCACCAGCCGCTGTCCGACAAGGACATGCTGGGCCACGCGCTGGTCCGCATGGTCGATCGCCTGCGCGGTGTGGTCGGCGATGCCTCGGCCGCCTCCGAGAATGTCTCGTCCGGCAGCCAGCAGCTCTCGTCGAGCTCGGAACAGGTGTCGCAAGGCGCCACCGAGCAGGCGGCGGCCGCCGAACAGGCATCGGCTGCGATGGAAGAGATGGCGGCGAACATCAAGCAGAACGCCGACAATGCCGCCCAGACCGAGAAGATCGCCCGCCAGTCGGCCAAGGATGCCGAAGTCAGCGGCGTCGCGGTCGATCGTGCGGTGGGTGCGATGCGGACGATCGCCGACAAGATCGGCATCGTTCAGGAAATCGCCCGCCAAACCGACCTGCTCGCGCTGAACGCCGCCGTCGAGGCGGCACGCGCCGGCGAACATGGTCGCGGCTTTGCGGTGGTGGCGTCGGAAGTCCGCAAGCTTGCCGAGCGCAGCCAGGGTGCCGCCGCCGAAATCAGCTCGGTCTCGTCCGAGACGGTCAAGGCCGCTGCAGAAGCCGGCGACATGCTCCAGAAGCTGGTGCCCGACATCCGCCGGACTGCCGAACTGGTCAGCGAAATCAGCGCCGCCTGCCGCGAGCAGGACATCGGCGCCGCGCAGATCAACGAGGCGATCCAGCAGCTCGACCAGGTAACGCAGCAGAATGCCAGCGCCTCCGAGCAGATCAGCGCCACGTCCGAGGAACTCGCCGCCCAGGCGGAAGAGCTTCAGAACAGCATCGCCTATTTCCGGATCGAATCCGCCGCGAACGGCGTACGCAAGAGCACGGCACGTCCGGCGGCATCAGCGCAGCGCAAGGCCACCCCGGCCAAGGCCGCGCCTGCGCGCGCCGCAGCAAAGCCGGCCGCCAAGCCGGGCGCGCGTCCCAAACCCAACTCGATCGCCGACCAGCAGGCACGCGTGAACGGCTTCGCGTTGGAAATGTCGACCGGTGGCCCGGACGCCGACGACGAGGCCTTTGGAGCACAGGCAGCATGAGCGAGGTGCATGACATCCAGGTGGTGACCTTCGGCCTCGGGGCCGAAGTGTTCGCCGTGCCGGTCACGCTGGTGCGCGAAATTCTCGACTATCGCGAGACGTTCCGCATCCCGAACGGCCCGGATTATCTGCTGGGCCTGACCGATATGCGCGGCCAGGGTGTCACGACCATCGACTTCCGGATGCGGCTGGGCCTGCCTCCGTTCGAGGCGACGCCCGGCACCCGCATTCTGGTAGTCGACGTGCCAGTGGCCGACCGCACCCTGATGCTGGGGCTGGTGGTCGATCGCGTGCTGGAGGTCTGCACCTTCCGCAGCGACCAGCTCGAAGCCGCGCCCGATGTCGGGGTGCGCTGGCGCTCCGACTATATCGGCGGCGTGGTGAAACGCGCCGACGGGTTCGTCGTCCTTGTCGATATGAGCCGCATCTTCTCTGCCGAGGAAGCGGTGACCCTGGACCAGCCGGCCGCCCGAGCCGCCTGACCGCTACTTCCGCCTGCCACCCCCCGGGCAGGCGGAAGACCTGTTTGCCGCCGCGATCCCGGATCGCGCGAAGTGATGGAGCAACCTTTGTCCGCAGCAGCCGCCCGATCGCTCCCCCCGCAGCCCGGCCAGGATATGATGAGCACGCGCAATTTCACGCGCGTGGCGGCCTATATCTACGAAACCTCAGGCATCAAGATGCCGGCGAGCAAGAAGACGATGCTGGAGGGACGGCTCCGCCGCCGCCTGCGCGCCTGCGACGTCGACACGCTCGACGGCTATTGCGACTTCGTATTTTCCGGCAATCATCTCGACACCGAAGGCCCGCATCTGATCAATGCGGTGACGACCAACAAGACCGACTTCTTCCGCGAGCCGGCGCATTTCGACTTTCTGGTCGAACAGGCGCTGCCCGAACTGGTCGACAGCGGCGTTCGCAGCGTACGGGTGTGGAGCGCCGCCTGCTCGACGGGCCCGGAGCCCTATACGCTGGCGATGGTGCTCGACGACTATGCCGCACACCATGGCGGCCCGAACTACGGCATCCTCGCCACCGATCTGGACACCGAGGTACTGGCCACGGCCCGTGCCGGCATCTATCCCGCCGAGCTGATCGACCCGGTGCCACCGGCACTGCGCCGCGCCTATGTAATGACGCCGAACGATCCCCGGCGTAGCGAGGTGCGCATGGTACCGCGGCTGCGCAGCGCGATCGGCTTCGCCCAGTTGAACCTGATGGACGATCGCTATCCGGTAGGCTCGGCGATGCACCTGATCTTCTGCCGTAACGTGTTGATCTATTTCGACAAACAAACCCAGCGCAAGGTCGTGTCGCAGCTCGTCGACTGCCTCGCACCAGGCGGCTTCCTGTTCCTCGGCCATTCCGAGAGCATCGCCGGACAGGCGCTGCCGCTGACCCAGGTGGCGAACACCGTTTTCCAGAAGGATCGCGTATGAAGAGTGGTAAGATCCGCGTGCTCGTGGTCGACGATTCGGCCAGCGTCCGGCACACCATGACGGCGATCCTTGAGGAGGATCCCGAAATCACGGTGATGGGCACCGCCAACGACCCGTTCACGGCCGCCCGCCGCATCCAGGAGGAAGTACCCGACGTCATCACGCTCGACGTCGAGATGCCACGCATGGACGGCATCACCTTCCTGCGCAAGCTGATGACGCAGTGCCCGGTGCCGGTGGTGATGTGCTCGTCGCTGACCGAAGAAGGCTCCGAAACCCTGCTCCAGGCGATGGAAGCGGGCGCGGTCGACGTGATCCTGAAGCCGCGCATCGGCGTGGCCGATCACCTTGCCGAGCATCATCTGCAGATCCGCGACGTCGTGAAGGGCGCCGCGCGGGCACGGGTGCAAGGGCGGCCGGCGCAGCGCTCGGTCATCGCCAGCGGTCCGCCGAAGAAGCTGACCGCCGATGCGGTGCTGCCGCCGCCCAGCGGCAAGGCAATGAGCCGCACCACCGAAATGGTGGTGTGCCTGGGCGCCTCCACCGGCGGTACCGAGGCGCTGCGCGAAGTGCTGGAGGCGCTGCCGGCCAATTCGCCGGGCATCGTGGTCGTCCAGCACATGCCGGAGAATTTCACCCGCGCCTTCGCCAACCGGCTCAACACGCTGTGCGAAGTCGATGTGAAGGAAGCCGTGGACGGCGATCCTGTGCTGCGCGGCCATGTGCTGATCGCCCCGGGCGGCAGCAAGCACATGATGCTGGAACGGCAGGGCGCGCGCTACCATGTCTCGGTGCGCGAAGGGCCGCTGGTATCGCGCCATCGCCCGTCGGTGGACGTGCTGTTCCGATCGGCGGCGCGCGCAGCCGGATCGAACGCGGTTGGCATCATCATGACCGGCATGGGCGACGACGGGGCACGCGGGCTTCTGGAAATGAAGCAGGCCGGCGCACGCACCTTTGCGCAGGACGAGGCGAGCTCCATCGTGTTCGGCATGCCGAAGGAAGCGATCGCGCGGGGGGCGGCGGACAAGGTGGTTCCGCTCAACCAGATCGCCCGCGAGCTGCTGGCGGCAACGGCACGATGAGGCCCTGATGTATATAGCCCCCATCCCCGGACCCTCCCCTGAATCCGAACTGTCGCTGGCGGACGTCGAAGCGACCCTCGACCGCGTCGCCAGCGGCCTCGACGCGCGCTTCGTCGCGGCGGGGCAGGCGCTCTCCCAAGCCTATTCGATTGTCGAGAATCTGGTGACGGCGCTGGAAGGCGTCACCCAGGCGCTGGGCCGCGACGCCGCCGAAGCGGCGGTGGAAAATATGCGCGCGACCGCCGACCGGCTGGAGCGGCTGCCCGCGGTGCAAGCCGATCGCCAGGCGGCGCTGGTGCGCATCCAGCATAGCGCCAAGCCGCTGCGCGACAGCATCGGCCAGGTGAACCGGACGCTCGACTTCCTCCGCATCTGCGGCCTGAACATCAAGGTTGCCGCGGCCGGGGCCAATGGCTTCTCCGCCTTTGCCGACACGATGTTCGCGCGGCTGGACGTGGGCGAAGGCGAAATGTCCGGCATCGCGGGCGAGATTGACCGGCTGATGGCGGGGATTCCCGCCGTGGTCGCCATTGACCGCCAGCTTGCGCAGGAATGCACCAAGGTGATCCCGCACGTGCCGCGCAAGCTCGCTGCCGACGCTGCCTCGCTGCAACAGCATCAGGCAGAGGATGCCGCCCGCGCCGCGCAGATCGCCACGGTCGCGCGCGATATTCGCACCAAGGTGGCGACCGCGATCGGCGCCATGCAGATCGGCGACATCACTCGCCAGCGGCTGGAACATGTCGCCGACGGGCTGCGCGCGCTTGCGGCCTGGCGCGAGCGTTGCGGCGAGGTGGACGAAGCGGTGGCGATGCAGGTTTCCGGGCACATGCTCGCCCTGCTCGCATCACAGGTGGCCGACACGGTCGATGCCTTCAAAGCGGAATCGCGGGTGCTCACCGGCAGCGTGCGGGGCATCGCCCCCAGCGCGGCGGCGCTGCTGGAAATCAAGGCCAAGGGCAATGGCGGCGACGCGCGGGAAAGCGACAAGGGCGCCTTTCTTGCCGAGCTGGAAAAGAGCGTGGGAGAGATCGCCACCGTCACCGCGCGCCTGCGCGAGGCCGATCTGCGCGCGCACCAGCTGGGCGCCTCCATTTCCGATACCGCCGAACGACTGGTCCAGCGGCTGAACACGGTGCACCGGGTCAACCAGGACGTGCACCATATGGCCTGGAACACCGATCTGCGCTGCCACCGCATGGGCACCGACGGGCGCGGGCTGGCGATGGTCGCCTCCGAGATCCGCGGCTTTGCCAACACGCTGTCGAGCATATCCGCGACGATCCGCGCGGCGGTGGACGATCTGGCAGTTGCCGTGCAGGCGATCCGCGATCCCGATGGCGATGCCGGTGAGGATGTCGGCGAGGCGCTGCTCGCCTCGCTCGCCTGTATCGGCGACGGTGCCCAGCGGATGCGCGACGGACTGACCGGACTCGACCGCGACGCAGCGACCGTTGTGGAGATACTGCAGGACACAACCAACCAAATCGACTGCGAGGCAGCCTTTGGCGCCGACCTCGAAGCGGCGGTTGCGGCACTGGCGCTGCTGGGTGCGGCCTGCCCCGAACCTGAGGAAGCCGCGGCCATGGCACTCGGCCCGCTGCTCGACCAGATGGCGCGCAGCTACACCATGGCGCGCGAGCGCGAAGTCCACCGCACTTTCACGATCGGCGGCGGCGAAGAAGCCGCAGGTGTCGAAACGGGCAGCGACGACGAGGATGACGACGACGGGCTGTTCTGACCTGGACAGCGCCCGGTCCGCAGCACCGGCCGCTTGACCCGGTTTGCCGGCCGGGCGATGCCCGGTCGCGAAGCGCGCCCAAAGCGTGCGGCAACAAAGGTCTAGCCCATGCTCTCGTCCCGCGACGCAGCCATTCTCGACATATTGCAACGCGACAGCGACACGCCGCTCAGCGTGCTGGGCGAAAAGGTCCATCTTTCCCCCTCGGCCTGCTCGCGGCGCGTCGCGCACCTGCGCGAGGCGGGATATATCAAGCGCAACGTCGCAGTACTCGACCGCGCGCTGGTGCGGCTGCCGACGACCATTTTTGTGACGGTCAGCGCGCGCGTCCACAGCGCCGATTGGACCGAACGCTTCCGCACCGCCGTCGCGCAGATTCCGGAAATCATCGAAGTTTATCGGCTGACCGGCAGCATCGACTATCTGCTGAAGATCGTACTGCCCAGCGTCGACGATTACGACCGCGTGTATCGCGCGCTGGTCGAACGGATCGAAATGAATGTGGTGTGCGCTTCTATCGCAATGGAGACGGTGAAGAATTCTGAGGCGCTGCCGCTGGCGTTCGCCGAAGGACGTTTGCCGGTGCATGGCTCCGACGAGGATTGAGCCCCTCGCACATCCCAATTGCACCATTCGCATATTTTCCGCGCTCGACTTGCAGAGCTAGGCCCGCGCGGGCAAATTTTGCAAACCTTCTGCATCGTGCACTTGCTATAGTGCCCGAAAGGGAGGCAACAGGTGCATCAGGCAAAACATTGGACGCAGGAAGACGCAAGAGTCCGTGGCGGCACCCCCACCCGCTGGGCCGATTGGGCGATCGCGCGGATCGAGGCAGACTATACCCGTTCGGCGGACACGCATCTCATTCCCGTCGCACTACCCGCGCTGCCGCATATCGCGCTCTATCTGAAGGATGAGAGCAGCCACCCCACCGGCAGCCTGAAGCACCGCCTGGCGCGCTCGCTGTTCCTCTATGCGCTGTGCAATGGCTGGATCGACCAGGGCAGCACCGTGGTGGAAGCCTCGTCGGGCTCGACGGCGGTTTCGGAAGCCTATTTCGCGCGAATGCTGGGCCTGCCTTTCGTCGCCGTGGTGCCGACGACGACCGCCGCCGAGAAGATCGCCGCGATCGAGGCGCTGGGCGGCCAGTGCCACAAGGTTTCCGATCCTTCCACCGTCTATGGCGAAGCCGAACGGCTCGCCCGTACGCTGGGCGGCCATTATCTCGACCAGTTCACCTACGCCGAGCGCGCGACCGACTGGCGCGGCAACAACAATATCGCCGAGAGCATCTTCGCCCAGATGGCGCGCGAGCCTGCGCCGATTCCCGAATGGATCGTGTGCGGCGCCGGCACCGGCGGCACCTCCGCCACGCTCGGTCGCTTCGTGCGCTATCACCGGCACGCCACGCGCATCTGCGTCGCCGATCCCGAGGCCTCGGTTTTCCACCGCCACTGGCACGATCGCAGCGTGACGATGCAGTGCGGGACGTGCAGCCGCATCGAGGGCATCGGCCGCCCGCGCGTCGAGCCGTCGTTCGTGCCCCAGGTGATCGATCGGATGGAAGTGGTGCCCGACACCGCCTCGATCGCGGCGGCGCGGGTGCTGTCGCGCCATCTCGGCCGCAGCGTCGGCGGCTCGACGGGGACCAACCTGATCGCCTGCGCGCGGCTGATCACCGAAATGGCCGAGGCGGGGGCGAGCGGATCGGTCGTCTCGATCCTGTGCGATTCGGGCGAGCGCTATGCCTCGACTTATTACAACCCCGACTGGCTGGCAGCGAACGGCATCGACACCGCCGCCGATGAAGCCCGCGTGAAGGCGTTCCTGACCACCGGCCGGCTGCCGGACTGAGCACCCTTCGGAAATGCAAACGGCCCGGCGGAGCAGGTCTCCGCCGGGCCGTTCCCGTTTTCGGGGCTGATCAGAAGCTGAAGCGCAGCCCGCCGTTCAGATTGTAGCTGGCGTTGCTGCCGGCCCGCGCGCTGAAATTCAGCTCGAGGTTCGGCGCCAGCGCTTCCTTCAGGCCCAGCCCGGCAGTCACGCGGTCGCGCGCCAGACCCAGATTCTCGATCGTGAAGCGCGTCGTCTCCACCACGACATTGCCGGTAACCGGGGTCCGCTCGCGGCCCATTTCATGGTCATAGCCCAGCGTCGCATAGCCGACCAGACGCTGGGTCAGGTTGGTACCCAGGCTGGCGCTGACGCGGCCGACCCATGCCTGGCGCCGGATGTCGCCCAGCTGCATCAGGTCGAGCGTGCTGGTATTGGCGCCCGCTGCAGCGGTTTCGGTGAAACCGTGCAGCACCTGCCACATGCCCAGCACTTCGCCCGACATGTCGAACAGCAGCTTGCCGTCCTGGTGATAGGCAAGGCCCAGCCCATAGGCCGTGGTCTGACCCTTTACATCGCCGAACGCTGCGCCGCCGCTGTTCGTGGCGCGGGTACCGTGGCTGCTGTAATCGCCATAGGAGAAATGGCCGATGATGCGCAGGCGCTGGCGGCCGTCCACCGGCACCGACAGGCCGGCGATCACCGAGGATCCGATCGTCTTATCCTGCAGGTTGGCGCCGGTGACGTTGCCGTCGGCATGGCCATATTGCAGGCTCAATTCGCCCAGCCGGAACTGGTGGGCAAAGCCGATCGTCGCCATGGTGTTGCGGAAGCTGTTGGTAGCATAGCCCGCGCCCTTCTGCCCATCCATGCCGCTGCGGGCGATATTGCCGATCGCATAGGTGCGGCCCGGCTGCAGCTGGGCATAGCTCGACATGTCCGGCAGGCTGTCGAGCGCCGCCAGCTTCATCTGGTCGACAATGCCGGCATAGGCCTCGGGCGACCAGCGGGCGATGACCGCGTCGGTCGATCCGCTCTGCGCCATTGCGCCGGTGACATAGCTCATCAGGTTGCCGCCATAATATTGGCTGACCCCGCCCGACGAACCGACCATCAGCGCACCCAGGATCGAGCGCGCATTGGCCGTGTCGCCCACCGCCGCCGTGAAGCTGGCCGGCGTATTGCTGCCCAGACCGATCACCGACCCGGTCGCGATATTGTACAGCACCGCGTTGTTGAACCCGGTGGTGGAAACCGTCCCGAAGCTGCCGGAAACCTTGCCGGCACCGAACTTGAACAGCTGGATCTGCTGGCCAAGCTTGAGCTCGAAACCGTTGCCCTGGTTCGACTTGCTGATCGCCAGCGTCGCGCCCGGATTGATCGTCATCGTGCCCGAAATGACGACCTGGTCGTTACCGCCGACCACCCCGGCACCCGCGGTGCCGTCGATCTGCATCTGCGCGGTCGACGACGCGCCCAGCACCAGGTTGGTGACGGTAAGCAGGCCGGGCGAGTTGCCTGGCGCCAGCGTGCCGTTGGAACCGCTGCCGACCGTGACGGTACCATTGATGGCGCCGTTGCCCGTGAGCGAGCCGCCATTGTTGACGACAAGCCCCTGCGTCGTGAGCGTGCCCAGCTGCGCGCCGTTCGCACCGATGTCGATGCCGTTGCCCAGGTGCAGCACGCCGCCGGTGCTGACAGTGGCGCTGCTGGCGTTGGCGGACCCGGCCAGATTGAGCGTGCCCCCGGCAATGTTCAGCGCCGAAGTCGTGACCGAGCCGGTGCCCGCGACATTCACCGTCGAGCCCGGGTCGACGGCGAAGCTGCCGCTCGTGTTCACCGTGTTGCTGAGCTGAAGCGAACCCGAGCTGACCGCAATACCGCCCGAACCGGTGATGGTCCCCTGGAAGGTGCCGCCATTGGCGAGAGTGAGCGTGTTCGACCCGGTGTTGAGCGCGCCGTTGCCGGTCAGGCTGTGGATCGTCTGTGCGGCCTGCAACGTCAACGTGGCACCGGTAGCGACACTGACGTTCAGCGCCTTGTCAAGTTCGCCGGCGGTGGCGACGATCACCTGGCCGGCATTGATCGCCAGCGCCGACGGCGAGAAACTGTCAACGCCGCCGTTCAGCGTCAGCGTCGCCGCGCCATATTTCAGCACGGCGCCGGTGCCGGTAATCGAACCGGAGAAAGTGCCGTCAGCCGTCTGGTTGAGCACATAGGCGCTCGAATTGGCCAGGCGGATGGTACCGCCGCTACCCGACAGCGAGCCCGTGGACAGGCCGTTGCTGACGGTAAGCGTGCCGGCATTCTGCACATAGGCGCCAGCGATGTTGACCAGGCCCGAAGCGGTGATGGTCCCGCTGTTGGTAAGGGTGCCGCCGGTGATGTCGGCCGCCGTGAAGGTGCCGCTGTTGTTGAGCGCGCCGCTGACCTGAGTCAGCGCCGTGTTGGTGAAGGTGCCGCTATTGGCGAACGACCCCGCACCGAAGCCGGCGGTGGTCAGCGTGCCGCTGTTCGCTGCTGCACCAGAAACCAGCGTCACGGCGCTGTTGGCGAATGCGCCCGATATATCGTTGTTCAACGAACCGGCGCTGACCCCTGCTGCGGCGAGCCGGCCATTGTTGTAGACGGCACCCGCCGCGAGGATTGAGCCGGCCGCAGTCACGGTGGCGCCGGTGCCATTGGTCAGGCTGCCCACTGCATTTTGGCTGCCGTTGAGCGTCAGCTGGCCGGTGTTGCCGGCATCCCCGGTGACGGTAAGCGCCGGCCACACCGTCATCGTGCCGCCATTCGCCAGCGCGCCCAGCGTGTTGGTCGCGCCCGTAGTGAGGGTCAGCGTGCCGGTCGTCGCATTGGTGAGCGTGCCCGTGACGGTGAACGCTGCGCGCGCGGTCATGGTGCCGCTGTTGCCGGCATCGCCTTTGACCGCCAGCGCCGTGAAGGTGTCCAGCGTGCCCGCATTGCTCAGCCCGGCCAAGGTGGTCGTGCCGGTATTGCCTGCGCCCAGCGTGACGGTACCGCCGGCCTGGTTGGCCAGCGTGCCGCCCACCGCCAGAGTGCCGCCAGAACTGAGCGTACCGCTATTGGTAACGGAGCCGGCGATCTGCCCGGTCGAGCCCGATGCGAACGTGACGCTTCCGGCGTTGGTAACGGCGCCGGTCGTCGTGAGCGATGCCGTCACCAGCGTGCTCCCGCCGGTCTGATTGGCCAGCGTCGCCATCTTCAGCGCCGCGTCGATTTCTACTGTGCCGCTGTTGGTGACGCTGCGGATCGTGTCGTTCGTCGCGAACAGCACGCCGGCGCCTCTGGCCACGGTAACATCAAGGGTGTCGGCAAGCGTGCCGCCGCCGGTGGTGTCGATCAGGCCGGCGCTCACCAGCAGCGGACCGGTGAAGCTGCTGGCGCCGGTCAGGACCAGTCGGCCCGCGCCCTGCTTGGTCAGACCGCCAGCGCCGGTGATCGCGCCGTCAAAGGCGCTATCGCCCGACTGGTTGAGCAGCAGCGTGTTCGCAACCGATCCGTTGCCGCCGCCCAGGTTGACGACGCCATGCCCCCAGAGGCCGGCGGTGTTGATCGTGCGCGTCGCCGGCGCTTCGGGCGTGCCGTTCCCCAATATGTTGAGCGTGCCGTCGTTCACGACCGTGCTGGCAGCCAGGTTCGCCGACAGGTTGGTCACCGTCTGGGCGCCCACGTCCAGCGTGGTGATCGACTGATCGGTCAGCAGGTTGATCGTCGGCGTGACGCTGTTGCCGCTGGCCGACCCGTACAAGGCCATGTTGGTGCTCAGCGCATTGGCACTGGCAACGTTGAGCGTGCCGTCCCCGACCTGGATATAAGCAGCCGAAACGCTGCCGCTACCGCCCGCCAGCGTCAGCGCCGCAGCGCCCTGCTTGTAGATATTGGCGGCACTCGTGCTTCCGGTAAGCGGCGCGATCGTGCCGCTATAGGTGCCGTCGCTGGTCTGGTTGATCACCCAACGGCTGGCACCGAGCTGCACCGCGCCGCCTGCCCCCGAGAAGCTGCCGGTCGAAAGCGTCAGGCCGTCGTCGAGGCTGAGCGAGCCGGCATTCTGCACATAGGCGCCGGTAACGGTGAAGCCGTCATGGACATCGATCGTGCCAGAGTTGGTGAGGCTGCCGAACACGGGCACCGAACCCGGATTGAGCGTCAGCGTGCCGCTGTTGTTCGCATTGCCGAGGATGGCGAGCGTGCCGGTGGCGGTGAAGGTGCCGCCATTCACCAGACTGGCCAGCTGCGTGCTGCCGCCGCCGGTGAGCGTAGTGGTCGCCCCCGCCTCGTTCGTCATCTGCCCGCCGACCAGCAGCACGCCGCCGGAGGTCACCGAGCCGCTATTGTCGAATGTAGTGTCAAAGGTAGCGCCCGCCTGTGCGGCAACCGTCACAGCGCCCGCATTGCTGGAAGCGCCCGTTGCGTGGAGCAGGCCGTTGACCTGCACAGTGCCGCTGCTCTGGTTGGTCAGCGTGGTCAGCGTCAGCGCAGCGTTGATGGTCGACACGCCGGCATTGGTCAGCGAGCCCACCGTGTCGCTGGTGCCGGCGATGAAAGTGCCGCCCGTGCCGGTGGTGATGGCGAGCGTATCGGCCAGCGTACCCCCGCCAGTCGTGTCGATGCGCCCGGCATTGATTACCAGCGGGCCGGTGAAGCTGTTGGCACCGGTTAGCGTCAGCCAGCCACCGCCCTGCTTGGTCAGACCGCCGGCGCCGGAGATCACGCCTGCGAACACGGTGTTGTCGGTGCGCTGGTCGAGCACCAGCGTGTTGGCGATGGTACCGTCGGTGCCCCCCAGGTTGAGAATGGCGTGCGATCCGCCGGTCAGGCCGGAGGTGGAGATGGTCCGCGTCACCGGAGCTTCGGGCGTGCCGCCGCCCAGGATGTTCAGTGTACCGTCGGTATAGATATAGGCTGCGGTGGTGAGATCGCCCGACAGGTTGGTAACGGTAGCGCGATCCGTGGCAAGCAACGCAATCGACTGGTCGCCGAGCAGGTTCAGCGTCGGCGTGACGCTATTGCCGCTGCCCTGGACGACCATCGTCAAATTACCACTGAGCGCATTCGCGTCGGCGATGTTGAGCGTGCCGTCATTGACCCGGAACTGCGAGGCGGCGACGCTGCCGGCACCGCCGTTCAGCGTCAGCGCCGCGCTGCCGTTTTTGTAGATCGTTGCCGCGCTGGTGGTGCCAGTCTGGGCGGCGATGGTGCCGCTGAAGGTACCATCGCTGGTCTGGTCGATAGTCCAGACCGTGTTGCCCAGCGCCACCGTGCCCCCGCTGCCCGACAGACTGCCGGTGCCGAAACCAGTAGCGTCATCGACGCTCAGCGTGCCGGCATTCTGGACATAGGCGCCACCGACCGCGAGCGAATAATGGACGTTGACGGTCCCGCTGTTGGTCAGGCTGCCGAAATAGGGGCTGCTTCCGCTATTCGCGTTGAGCGTCAGCGTGCCGTTATTGCTGACATTGCCGTCGACAACGAAGCTGTTGTTAGACGCGAAGGTGCCGGCATTTGCCAGGCTGGCAAAATGCGTGCTGCCTCCGCTGGCAAGCGTGGTCGTCGCGCCCGCGCTGTTGGTCATCTGCCCGTCGACCTTCAGCGTGCCGGCGGAAGTGAGCGTACCGCTATTGCCCAGCGTGGCCGAGAACCAGGCGACGCCGGCGCCAGCGACGCCAAGCGTGCCGGCGTTGGTAGAAGCGCCCGTCGCATGGAGACCGCCGTTGACCGTTGCCGTGCCGCCGCTCTGGTTGGTCAGCGTCGTCACCGTCAGCGCGGCATTGATTGTGCTGGTGCCGCTGTTGGTGAGCGAGCGGATGGTGTCGTTGGTGCCCGCCGTCAGCGTCGCACCCGATTCCACCGTCACATCGAGCGTATCGGCCAGCGTACCGCCGCCGGTGGTGTCGATGCCACCCGCCTTGATGTCCAGGCCGCCGGTAAAGCTGCTGGCGCCGGTCAGCGTCAGCGTGCCCGCGCCCTGCTTGGTCAGCGAGCCTGCGCCGGTGAAGACACCGGCATAGCTGCTATTGCCGGACTGGCTGAGAACAAGCGTGTTGGTGGTGGTGCCATTGATGCCGCCCAGATTGACGACACCGTTCGCACCGCCACTCAAACCCGTGGTAGAGAGGGTCCGCGTAGCGGCAACTTCAACCGCCGGCGTGCCGGACAGCGTGCCCAGAATGTTGAGCGTGCCGTCATTGCTCACACTGCCCGAAGCGGTGAGATCGGCGAACTGGTTCCAGATGCCGGCATTGCTGGCGCTGGCGACACTGGCATCGGCCAACTGGATCAGCGTGCCGCCACTCTGGTTCGTTACTGCGCCGCTCACGCTGGTGGTGCCGAACAGGCTGAGCGTACCCGAATTGGTGATCGACGCGGCGTTCAGCCCGTGATTGCCGAACGTGGCGATGCCGGCATTGGTGATCGCACCCGCAGTGACGCTGCCCTGCGCGATGAAATTGCCGTGGGTGCCGACACCTACGGTGGTCAGAAGTTCAGACCCGCCAAGCAGGAGGGTGCCCCCGTTGACCTGCACCGAACCGCCGTTCACCGCATCCATCAGCCGCCCGCTGGTCGTGCCGTTGGTGGTGGAGACAATGCCCGTATTGACGGTGATGCCCGACAGGCTGTTCTGGCCAGCAAGGAGCAACGAGCCGACATAACCCGTGTCGCCCACCGTCAAGGTGCCGTTGCTGATCGCACCTTTCATCGTCGCATCGAAGCTGGTCACGCCGTCGGCGGTGCTGCCGGCATTGTGATAAACCGCGATTTGCCCGTTATTCGTGGCGAGATTGATGGCGTTGACGAAAGTGACATTGCCGGTCGCATCGACCGCGTCGGAACCGAACACCAGCGTCGAGCCGGCATTGACGAATCCGCCGCTGCCCCAGTTGAGGGTTGGGCCGTTGCCGCCGTTGATCGAACCCAGATTGACCGTCAGGCCGCCGTTGAGTGCCGCAAAGCCCCCGCTGCCGTTCCACGAGATGCTGTTCGGCTGGCTGCCGACCGATCGGGCGAAGGTGCCGCCCGTCAGGATCACACCGGCGGTGCTGAACGACAGGCTCTGGCCGATCGATCCCGACCCGTCGAGCAGGACATGGCTGAACGGATTGATGCCGACGCCGTCCTGCGTCTCCAGCGTGGCACCCGAGATCTCGGTGGTGCCCGAATAAGTGTTGGTCCCGAAGAACTGGACGGTGCCGCCGCCGCCGATATGGATCGACGCGCCATTGCCCGCCGCGATTGACGCAGTGCCGATGCTCGAAGAGCTGTCGTCGGCGATCGAATCGTAGAAAGTGATGGTGTGGCCCTGGCCAGGGTTCAGCGTGACGGTGGACCCCGTCATCATGAACAGGTCGCCGCCGGCCGCCTGACCTGCCGCGCCGCCATTGGTACTCGAGCCCGCGATCGCGGCGTTGTTCTGGAAGATCGCGTTGCCGTTGATCGTCAGCGCGCCGCCGTTGCGCACGAAGATCGCGCCGCCATAGCCGGAGCCACCCCCGCCGCCGGTGGTGCCGCTGGAGCCGGCGCCGCCGCCGAAGCCGGCCGTGCCACCCGCGCCGTTCGCGCCGTCGACGCTCTGGCCGCCGGCGCCGCCCTTGCCGCCCAGGCCGCCGGAGCCACCGCCTGCGCCGAAGCCACCCGCGCCACCATTGCCGCCGGTGCCGCCGGTGCCGCCGTCTGTCTGCGACAACGCGCCGCCGCCGCCCTTGCCGCCGGCACCGCCCGCGCCGCCGCCATAATAGTCGGAGCCGTCACCGCCCGTGCCACCCGCGCCGCCCGCGCCGCCATGCGCCACCGTTCCCTGCGCCAGGGCGACGTTCCAGGCCACCAGCGCGGCCGTGTCATCCGCCAGCGTGACGCCGTCGACGGCTGCACGCGCGATCTTGATGGCCGATTCCGCAAAGTTGGGGGTGAACTGGGCGAGGGCTGCCGAGGCCTCGGAAATGTCGAAGCCCAGGGCGAAGCCGTCGTTGATAACCGCGAGAGTAGCCTGAGCGTTGAACGCCACGCCATTGCTGCCGCTGCCGCCGACGCCGCCATTGCCGCCGGTGCCATTGGTACCGCCGCTGCCGTTATGGCCGTTGTTGCCGGGCGAGCCTTCGCCATTGGTGAAGATGCCGTTGAAGCTGCTGCCCGCCGCTCCGCTCGATCCCGACGCCCCCGGTGCGCCGGAGGTGGCAAGGCCGTTCATCGACCCGCCCTTGTTCAGATTGGCCAGCGTGGCGTTCACGACATAGGTGACCGTGTTGTTCGCGTTGTTGACGCCGGTGATGATGGCATTGTCGGGCACGCCCTGACCCACCAGCAGGCTGCCGACAGTAAGGCCCTGCGTACTGCCTAGATAGACGATATGGGCGCCGCTATCGACCTGCAGCACCGGATTGATCGTGACGATCTCCTTGCTGTTATTGATCGCGGCCACGCCGTTGGAGGCAATCGCGTTGCTCAGCGTGATCTGGCTGGTGGTGCGATCGATGCTGAGAATGGTGGTACCGTTGGGAATACCGGTACCGGTGATCGCCTGACCCTGGGCAAGACCGGTCAGCGAATTGACCTTCAGCACCGCATTGCCGCTGTTCGAGATCAGCGGGCTGAACGACGCCTTGATGGAATAAACCTTGGTAACGTCGACCGCGTTGGACAGCGTGATGGCGCCCGTCGAGGGATCGATGCTCGTTACCGTCGTGCCGGCAGGGACACCATTGCCCGTCACCGTCATGCCGACCTGGAAGCCCGACATCGGCGCGACGGGCGTGATCACGGTGCTATTGCCCGACGTGGTGGCTTGAAAGCGAGAGACATCGACCTCGGGCACGTTCACCGCATAGACGGCGCCGGTGAAGTTCCGGTCGATCTGATAGCCGGAAACCTTTGGGTTCGACTGGTCCGACGTATCATAGGTGACGGAGGTTATCGTCGCGGTCGTGCCATCGGAAAGATAGACGACCTGCCCTTTCTGAAGCAGCGAGGGATCGGCCCCCGAGGACAGCGTGACCTTGTTGCTGCCATCAGTGATCTGCCCCGCCAGGACGTTCGAGGCGCTGAGCGTGACCGGCTGGCTGAAGGCAACCTTGTTCAGGCTGTTTCCGTTCGCATCCTGACCGACATTGGTGATCGAGGCGATCGTGCCGTCGATCGGACCAGTTACGGTCTGGCTGCCGTTCAGGCCCGCCACCGACACATTGGCGCCGGTGGTGATCAGCGAATTGTCGCCCGTCTGGGTTACGCTGAGCAGGCTGAAGGTGACGACACCACCGACATTGGTCATCCGCAGGTCTGATGCGCCCAGCGTCGGGCGAAAGATCTGCGCTGCCGATCCGTCGGCGGTGGTGCCGGTAACCGTGAAGGAGATCGGTGCGACCGAGGAGGTCGCGATGCCGCCGCCGGAACCGCCCTTCACGGTGTTGTTGGCGAAGCTGACATTGGTGAGCGTGAGGTTGCCGCCATTGTCGACGAAGAACACGCCGCCCAGGCCGGCACCGCCGCCCGACCCCGCGCCGCCTTGGGTCGCGAAGTTGGTATAGACGGTCTGGCTGTTCGCATTGCCGAGGTTGGCCGTGCTGCCGACGACATTGCTGTTCGCCGACGCCAGGCCCGCATCGCCGGAGACCACGATGCCGGTACCGCCGTTGCCGTTGATCACCGTCGGCTGCGGCGTGCCGTTTTGTGCGAGTGCAGGCGCAGCCCACAAGGTGAGCGTGCTGACTGCCAAAGCCGAAGTCGAAACCAGCAAACCCCGTCGACGCATTATCTGCACCCCTTCGATATTTCCAACATGACCCGCCAGCTCGCCCCTCGAGCCTGCGGCAACGATCTGATCAGCGGGAAACAACCCGGGCCGGGCACGCACGCGCGGCCAAGCGGCGACCGTCGGGACTCGTCCGTCCCGATCGGCGACCGCGTCGCGCGCTGCTGTGATCTGCCTGGTGCCTGTTCCCCCGCTTCCCGACATGCGTGCCAAAAAGGCACCCGCGCGCCGCCTCCCCCGGCGTCGCGCGTTTCGTTCCGGGACTGATGCAGGGGATCCAGCGCCCTGCGCCATATGCGCAGGGGCGGATCGGTCGATTTGAACGAATTTGAGAAGATTTGAGAAGATTCTGCGGACCGCCGCCTAGAGGCCCAGCGCGTCCAGCGTCGTCACGGTCGCGGACGCCGCATATTCCCCGACCATCGGCAGCGCGGCGTGCTCACCGAGCGGGCGCGAGATTCGAATGGTTTGCCAGCCACGGCGGCGCGGGGTGATGAAATCCTTCCGCGGATTATCGGCGATATAGACCATCCGCTCGGGCGCGACGCCGAGCGCCCGTTCCATCGTCTCGAACGGTCGGTCGTGCGGCTTGCGGAACGCGGTACCGAAACTGTCCGACATTACGATGGCGCCAATGCGCCGGTCCAGCCCGAGCGCGCGGATCTTGGCCGACTGGCTGGCGACCGGGCCGTCGGTTATCATGCCGATCGGCCGCTCCACGGGAAGCCGGTCCAGAAATCGTGCCGCGTCGGGGCACAGGGCGATGTCGGGCACATGCACGCGATAGATCTCGACGAGTTCGGCGATCGGAACCGCCGGGGAACTGCCCAGCACCGCATCGAATATCGTGTTGCGCAGCCCGACCTCGAACAAGGCCCAGGCCTGCGCGGCGAAATCCTCCATCACCCCGCTTCGGGCAAGATGCTCGCCCACTGCCGCGAAGCCGGAGCGGACATAGTCCCGCTCCAGATAAAGCGTGTCGTCGAGGTCCAGAACCACTGCCTGCGGAAGGGTCACGGTCACTGGAAGACTTCGCTGTCGTATCGCAGTGCCGTGACACCCGATCGCCACGCATCCGCGGCGGTGCGCTCGAGCCCCAGCACTTCCTCCAGCAGCCATTGTGCGAAGCGCCCCCCGGCATGATGCGCCAAAGGATAGCCGCCGCCGAACCGTGCGTTGATTTCGAATACGACCGGCCCCCGCGCCGTCCAAATCGCCTGAAAGCAGAATACCCCGCGAACGCCCTTGGCGCTGTCCCCGATCTGCCGGGCGATTTCGGTGAGGGCCGCGTGGCGTTCGGTGCACCCCTTGGACATTTCGCCCCCACGCACCTCCATCCGCAGATGCGGAATTGCCGCGCGGAAATTGCCCTCCGCGTCGTAGAACACGTTTACCGTGTATTCGGGGCCTTGGAGATACTCCTGAGCGATCGAATCCGCAGGAAGCTCGAACCCCGCGAGATCGGCCTCGGTCCCGAGGATACGCAGCCCGATTGAGGAACTGCCGCCGCGCGGCTTGACGATCATCGGTAGGTCCATGCCTGCGGGCGACTGTGGCGGCGCAATGGTTCGGGGCGTGGCGACGCCGGCCGCGAGCAGCCGCTCCGCCGTCTGCTGTTTGTCGCGCGCCATGCCGACAAAGTCCGCGCTTGCGATCTGGACACGCGCGCCGGCGGCCGTGAACGCATCCGCAGCCAATGCCAGAGGCAGCAATTCGGTATCGATCGTCGGCACGACCAATTGCACGCTTTCGCGCGCGCACAGATCGAGGAGGGCTGGGACATAATCGGGGTCCGTTGCCCTCGGCACTGCATAGGCGACATCCGCCAGTGCACATGCGGCACTCAGCGCCGGCTTCTGATCCGCCGCAACGATCCGCGCCTTGCGCCCCAGTGCCTGCGCGGCGTCGCGAAATGCATTGCTGAGCCCTACCCGACGGCCCGCGGAGCAGAGTAGAATCGATATCGTCATCGGCAGGCCATCCTGTCTGTCTGATCTGATGGATTGAGGTCGCTAAAGCATCGGGCAAGCGCTTCGCCGCAGGCCAGCGGCCACGAGCGCCTGGGCTTCCTCCGCACGTCCGGCACGCCGCAGCCCGTCCGCATATGCCGCTCGCGCCTTTTCCGAATCCGGCGCCAGTGACAAGGCAGTGGCCAGGCGCGGCAAGGCGCCATGCACGTCACCGGCATCGAGCAGCACTTCGCCGTACCAGAGCTGGGCCAGGAAATTCTCCGGTGCGAGACGCACCGCTGCATCGAATTCCGTGCGGGCCGTGACAAGGTCGTGCCGTGTCCAATAGGCGAGGAAGCCGGCAATGCGGTGCGCGTCGGCATCGCCTGGCACAAGTCCCAGCGCCCGGGCATCGGCAGCACCGGCGCGCGCCATCGCGATCGCGGGAGCGCTAGTGCCTAGCATGCAGCGGGTCAGATACGCGTCGGCCAGACCGACAAGCGCTTTGCCGGCGTTCGGATACCGGCGCAGAATCTCTTGATAGCGCGTGATCGCACCCTCCACACTGGTCGGGCGCTGGATGGCCCACAGCGCACGCGCGGCGAGATATTGCTCCTGCCAGCGCAGATCGGCGCCGGCCACGCCTCCCGCAAGGCCAGACGCCAGCGCTCCGCGAACCGCAAGCCACGTGCCCAGACCGCCGAGAAGCAAAAGGATCGCGGCCAGTGCGCCCCACGCCTGCCGCCGTGCAGCACGTGGCGGCGAGGGCGCGGGCTGCGGGATACTAGCTGCGACCGCCGTTTCAGCCGGCGGATTTGCTTCCCGCCGGCGGAGTTGCCAGCCGTCCAGCTCCTCCGGAAGGGCATAGACTGTCGAGCCTTTCGCCGCCTGGACGACGGGCAGCCCCTGATCCTTGGCCCAGCGGATCGCGGTGCTGGGCGCCACCCCCAGATAACCGCCGATCGATTTCCATCCGCGGATCGTTCGCCGGTCTGTCATGGCCGGAAGTCCTTCGGCATGGTTCAGGCGATGGCTGCATCCGCGGGTGCAAGGCTAGCTTCCGCGAGCACCGATTCTACGGCTTCACCCATTGTCCGAAGTTGCGTCGGCGTAATCCCCGGGTGGACAAGCAGCATGAGGCTGGTCTCGCCCAGCACCCGTGCCACCGGCAGCCGCGTCTCGGGCCGCCAGCCGGTGCCTTCGAAAGCGCGCTCCAGATAGACTTCCGAGCAACCGCCCTGATAGCAGGGCACGCCGCGCACCGTAATCGCCTCGACGATCCGGTCGCGGCTCCAGCCTTCGCGCAGCCGCTCGGGCCGCACAAAGGCGTAGAGTTTGTAGTAGGCGTGGACGCCGTCGCCCGCGTGCAGCGAGGGCAGGCGCAGGCAGCCTTCATGGCCGGTGTGCGGTGCCAGTGCAGCCGCGAGTGCCGCCGCATTGGCGCGGCGTGCCGCTGTCCACTCGCCCATCCGCGCAAGCTGGATACGACCGATCGCGCCCTGAATCTCGGTCATTCGCCAGTTGGTGCCGAAGCCTTCGTGCACCCAGCGGAACCCCGCCGGGTGGCGACGCTCGTACACGGCATCCCACGCCTTGCCATGGTCCTTGAACGACCACATGCGCGACCACAATGCCGGGTCGCTGGTCGTCACCATGCCACCTTCGCCGCCGGTCGTCATGATCTTGTCCTGGCAGAAGGACCAGGCGCCGACATGGCCGATCGATCCCACGCTCCGCCCCTTGTAGCGGGCGCCATGCGCCTGAGCGCAATCCTCGATCACGGCAAAGCCATGGGTTCCGGCGAGCGCCATGATCGGGTCCATGTCTGCAGGCCAGCCAGCCATATGCACGACGATCACCGCGCGCGTGGCCGGCGTCACCTTTTCGGCGATCGTCTCCGCACTGAGATTGCCACTATCGGGGTCGACATCGGCAAACACCGGAATGGCCCCGGCATTTACCACGCAGGATACCGACGCAATAAAGGTACGGGGCGTGACGATAACCTCATCCCCCGCGCCAATGCCGAGCCCGTGGAGTGCGAGGTCCAGCGCCACCGTGCCGTTGGCAAGCGCGATCGCATGCGACGTGCCGCACCAGTGCGCGAATTCACGCTCGAACTGGCGGCACTGGTCACCTGTCCAGTAATTGACGCGGTTCGAGCGCAGCACCCCCGCGACCGCCTCGATCTCCTCGGGCGTGTAGGCGGGCCAAGGCGGCAAACTGGTATCGAGCATAGCAATCCCTATTTGGATCAAGAACGTATCGATGGATGCGCAAAGAGACTTTGGTACGGGGGCGCAATGACAGCAAAAAGCTATTGGTAACCAATGCTGCGTTACCTGATTTGAGCACGTTTCTGGTCCGGCGTCGGGCCGATCCTGATGCCGCCGCTCTCAGGTCCTTGTCAGGCCTGGCGTTCCTGATCGGGTTCCCCCGTGAACACCGGCATCGTTGCGTGGCCGTCGGACGCGATGCCCTGACGGAGCAGCACCTTCGCCACGGTGCGCCAGAGGATCTTGAGGTCGAGCAGGAAGCTGCGGTGCTCGACATACCAGCTGTCGAGCGCGAACTTGGCTTCCCAGCTAAGCGCATTGCGGCCGCTCACCTGCGCCAGCCCGGTAAGCCCCGGCCGCACCGCATGGCGACGCGCCTGTTCTGGGGTGTAGAGCGGCAGATAGTCCATCAGCAGCGGTCGCGGACCGACGAGGCTCATCTCGCCACGGACGATGTTGATCAGCTCGGGCAGTTCGTCGAGGCTCGAGCCGCGCAGGAAGCGGCCGAACGGCGTGAGCCGCAGTTCGTCGGGCAGGCGGTTCCCCTCGGCATCGACGGCGTCCAGCATCGTGCGGAACTTGATGATCTCGAAGGGCGCTCCGTTACGCCCGGCGCGGATCTGACGGAACAATATCGGCCGCCCCAGCCTGGTGCGGACCAGCAACGCGACCCCCAGCAGGATCGGGCTGAACAGCACCAGCGCCGCCAGTGCGGTGACGAGGTCGAAGGCGCGCTTCATCGCACCGCCCTCCGCGATCCGGAAAGTTTCTGAATCAATTCCCATTGCTGGCGCCATTTCTCCTGTGGCGAAGGATAGACGGCGGCGAAGCGGCGATGCCCGGCCTCCACAAGTTGCGTCGACAGCCCCGGCTCTTCGACCAGCCGGGCCACGGCCGCCGCAAGGCTGGCAGCATCGACGGGATCGAAATAGAGCGCTGCCGCCCCGCACGCCTCGTGCGCATAATCGCGATCCGAGACGAGTACCGGCCGGCCGGCACAGAACGCCTCGGGAAACACGGCGGTCGAGGATTCGATCAGGCTGGGGCAGAGAATGGCGTTGGCCTTCAGGTAGCGCGCGGCAATCGCGGCATTGTCCACCACGCCGACAGTCGTGCACATCGCTTCTACGCCCAGTGCCGCAGCCCGTGCCGCAATCCGTCTCCAGCCGGGTCCGCGCGGATCGAGCGTGAAGACGAAGGTCACGTCGGCGCGGCCGATCCGCGCGAGATGCACCGCCGCTTCGGGCACGACATCCAGATTCTTGTGCGGATAATCGGCCGCCGGCACGAAGATGTGGAAACCGCCATCCTCGGGCGGTGCACTGCCCAGCGCGGCACATTGCCGCAAAAAGGCAGGGCTGTAGCTGTTGCCCACCACGGCGATCCGCTCCTCGGAAATGCGCGCGGCCTGGGCGAGCTTGCGGCGCACCGTTTCGGTTTCGACGACGATATGATCGGCATGGTGCCGCAGGCAGAAGAACCAGATCCGGTTCTGCACCCAGTAGCGCAGGCGGGCAACCGGGCCCGCCCCCAGCGACTGGATATCGGGGTGGAGCATCAGCCCACGCGCGAAGCCCTGCAGATTGGGCGTGCGCGAACGCCATAGCGTGGGGCCGAACACCGTGAAGGCGAAGTCCGGCTGCCAGCGTGCTTCCAGCCGACGCATCTGGCGGGCCCGCACCCACTGGTTGGCGCTCAGCGTATCACCTACCACGGCGATGTCGCCGATCTGCTGGCGCTGGCTGTCCGGCAACTGGGCGTGGAGCTGCGCCGAGCTGGCGAGTCGCACATCGATACCGCTCGTGCGCAGCGCATTGTCGATCACGGCAAGGCCGACCTGGATCCCGCCGCCTACCTGCAGCTGGGTGCAATCCAGCATCAGGCGCATGACGGCGCCCCATTGTTACCGGCAGCAAAAGCAGGCCCGGCGACCCGCCAGGGCGGGATGGGCGCGGGTGCGCCAAGGTCCGAGCAGGCGAGAATGTCGAGCAGATAGCTGGCCCCTGCCGGCCCGGTCACGCAATGGGCCCAGGAAGCAAGACAGCCGCGCCGCTCGGGCGATTGCTTGCCGCGCGCGACTGCCCAGCGGAGCGCCCGGTACAGGTCGCTGCGGCGGCCTGCGCGGAACAGCGCCGCAGCGCCGCTCGCCACGGCGATACCCCCGGCGCCGCAGCAATCGCTGCAGATCACGCCGGTGCCGGCGATCAGCGCTTCGTTGACCACCGCGCCCCAGCCATCGTGCCGGCTGGGGAGAATCAGATAGTCGGCGGCGGCCATGATGGCGGGAATGTCGCCGATCGCCCGCTGGCCCAGCCAGTTTACCCGGCTGCCGAGCCGCGCATGCGCCTGGGCGGACAGGCTGGCCTCCAGCGGGCCGGTGCCCACCACCGTCAGGCGGTAGCGCACGCCGGCAAGCGCGGTGAGGGCGGCGATCAGCAGCGGCAGGCACTTGCGGCGGATCATCTGGCCGACGAACAGGAATTCGATCGTATCGTCTGCCTCGCGCCGCGCGGTGTGCGCCCCGGACGAAGGCGGCAGGAAATAGGCGAACTCGAAAATCCGGTCGCCCGGCGCGCCGCAGGAGCGCAGCCAGGCCGGCAGGCGATACCCGGCGGCGAGGAAGCCCTTCACATGCGGCGCCCAGCGCCGGAGCAGCAAATGATAGAGGATCCGCCGGGCCAATCCGCCCAGGCCGCGGTTCTCGACGGTTTCCAGCCAGATCCACAGCCGGGCGCGGCGTCGGGCGAGTTCGGCAAGCGCAACCGGCAGCAGGCCATTGCCGCGAAGCCCCGAGACGATGTGCACCGCATCCAGCGGACAGGTCGCCGCCGTTTGCTGCATGACGCCGGGGTCGGACGCATCGACGTGACGGACGGGGTGGAGATCGGGATCCTCCCAGCCCAGCCGCCGGCGATCCGCGTCCATCTGCGCGCACGACACCAGCGTGACTTCGATGCCCCGGCCGGCGAGCTGACGCATCAGATCGACGGTATGCGGGGAGACATAGCGTTGCCAGAACCAGATGCGCTGGATCGGCTGCGCCGGTTGCGCGGTCATAACGGGGATACCTTCTTGTGTTCTGTGTGAGGGCGAAGCGAGGGGAAGACTGCGGAGCGGGCCAGCGCCACGGGCGGCGGGAGAAACGGTGCGCGCAGGCGGGCCTGCGCCCAGATCGCCGTCCACAGCACCAGATTGGCGTTCATCGTCCCGAAGAACACGGCGGGTTCGACCATCGACACGACAAAGCCGCACAGGATGACGGGGGCGAAATCATAGCGCGCGCCGGCGTCGCCTGCCGTTTCGCCCTGCCGTCGCGGCAACGTGATGGCCGCAAGCCGCGCGGTCAGCAGCGTGAGCGGCAACAGCATCAGCAGCCCGGATTCGGCCAGCAGGCGCAGGAAGACATTGTGGATCTGGAGATAGACGATCGAGTCGAGCCACAGCTTCGCGCCCTCCACACCCACCCCGAAGGCCGGATTGTCACGCAGGGCGTCCCAGCCGAGCCGATAGGTGTCGAACCGCCCCGAACTGATCGCATCCACCTGCTCGCCGATGCTGTGCCCCTCGCCCATGTCGCGCATCAGCTTGTCGGCAATCGCACCGCTGCTGTCGGCGCTGATCGCACCGACGACGAGCACGCCGATCGCACCGAACAGGCACAGTTTGGCCAGCAGCGGTGCGCGCCACTGGGTGACGATGAACAGGATGGTACCGGCGAGGATCGCCATCAGCCCGCCCCGCGCGCCGGTGACGGCGATGCTGAGCACGCCCGCGACCATCGCCAGGAACAGCAGGAACGTCGCCCGGGGGCCGCGGAAGAAGCTGGCGCCGTTCAGCGCCAGCAGCATCATGGTTGCGGTCGATGCCGCAGTACCCCAGCCGGTACGCGATCCGGCAAAGCCGCCGGTAAGAACGCTGGCCGCCGTATCGCCAAAGGCCAGGCTCTCATAATCAGGCCTGCCGAACGCCGCCGGCGCAAGCAGATTGGGCAGGACGCCGAGCGCGGCGCCCGCCGGGTAAAGAATGAAGGGCAGGAACAGCCACATCGAGCGGCGGAACAGCACCAGCGCCGGCCCGGTCTGCTCCACGGGAATGCGCGACAGGGCATAGAGCCAGATCAGCGGGCCGATGAACTGGCCCGCGGCAGCATAGGCCCCCTGCCCCCCGGCGACAATCACGCCAGACAGTGCTGCGGCCAGCATGCAGGCGAATACCGGCGTCAGGATAGCCCGGGTGTCGCGGCTCGGCTGGGCCGGCGACAACAGCGCCAGCAGCACGATGCCGCCATAGACGAGGATTTTTGCGGCCGCGATCAGTTCATACGGCACGCCCGGCACCCAGACGATGCCGGACAAAGGCAAATAGAGAGCCACACCATAAAGCTGGAGTTGCGCGACCAGGCGGCCGCGCCCTCCGATCCCGGATACGCTGGGAAACATGGATTTTACTGCCTTGGAGGGAGAAAGGGGTAACGGCCTGAGCCCGTCAGGCGGCCGGTTCTGCGCGGCAGATCGCCGCGACCACTTCAGCCATTTGTTCGGTGTTGTATTTACGCTCGACGATATCGATCGACGACGCCGCCATCGCATCCAGCCGCATCGTATCGTCGATCAGCCCGGCGATGGCTGCGGCAAGCCCAGCCGCGTCGCCTTCCGGAAAGCTGGCTCCGGTCAATCCTTCCGAGAAGGCCGCTATCTCCGGCATATGCCGATGTCGGTCGTCATGAACGATCGCCGGCAAGCCATAGGCCATGGCATGAATCAGGCTGAGGCCGACGCCGCCCGGATAGACAAACAGACGGCAGCGATTGGCGATGGCAGCGATCTGCGCCTCTTCGGTAATGCTGCCATGCCAGACGATCCGCCCGCTGACGCCGAGCGCCTCGGCGCGCCGCGCCAGTGCAGTCTGTTCCTCGCCGCCGCCGACCAGTTCCAACACCACGCCTTCCAGCGCAGGGTCGGCCAGCGCCGCGAGCAGCAACTCGACGTGCGCCTTGGCGGTCAGCCGCCCGATGAACAACAGGCTGCGCGCACGCTCGGCGGCGCGAAAGGGCAACCGCACGGCCTGTACCGGCGCGATGTCGATACCGTTGTTCAGCGCGTGAATCGGCCGCCGGTCGCACCAACCTAGCCGGCTGCCGCGATATTCCTCGACCTCGCGATCGGTATAGAACAGCACTTCATCCGCCAGCCGCATCAACAGCAACCGCAGCACATAACGGTGGAAACGGCTGCTGCTGCTCCACAGATGCGACCACCAGACGATCCGCGCGCCCCGCAGCCGGCCCTTCAGCAGCAGAACCAGCGTGGAGAGCGAGCGAGGATTGCCGGACAGCACCAGCACATCGCCCCGTTGTATGCGGATACCGATCGCCCCCTGCTGCCATTCGATGCCAGGCAACAATGGGCGGATCGCGCCGATCTGCCGTGCCCAGTCAGCACGGTTGAGCGCATCGCCGCCGCCTTCCAGTGCCGAGGCCGAATAATATACCGCCGCTCGGCCGCCGAGCTTTTCGGCGAGGCGCCGGAAGAAATCATAGCGATAGTGCGGCAGGGCGGGCTGAAGGAACACGACCGCAGACCCGCCGCTCATGCCGTCGCCATCCGCGCGTCCGAGCTGGCGAGGATGCGCGCCGTCATCCAGGCGAGCGGGAGCACCGACAGCAAGATGGTGCAGCACGCCAGCACCAGAAACACGCCCGCCGCCCCGATCTGGCGGCCAAACAATACGAACAGCGCAGCACCGGCCACACTGCGTGCGAGAATGGCAATCGATCCGCCATCAATCTTTTCGAACGCCAGAACGAAGGAATACAGTGCCCGTTCGGCGGCGAGCGCCACAAAATATACTCCAGCCCAGATCAACATTGCCTCCCCTGGCACTATTGCCCCGTGATACCAGATGCGAAAAACCAGCTGCCCGGCCACGCTCAGCATCAGGCAGACGCCCATGCCGATGCCCAAAGTGGCCAATGTCGCGCCCCAGAACTGGCGGCGGATCCAGCGCAGATCGCCCCGCGCCCGCGCATCGGGATACGCGCCAGCGAGCGGCCCATGGATGATGGCGAAGCCCGTGGTGCACAGCACCAGCGCGTTCATCAGCGCCGAAAGCCGGGCCGCCTCGTCATGGGCCAGCCAGACGCCGAATAGCAGGATTGGCAGCAGGTGCGCGAGAAAATGGGACAAGGTGCTGCCGGCGGACATGGCCAGCCCCTCACGGACCAGATCGCGCATTGTTGCGCGGCTGAACCGCCCGCCCAGCAGATCGGGTGTCCGCGCGAGGAACTGAAGGGCGTTGGCGCAGCGGAAGAACAGCAAGGGCGCGTACACCGCGATCAGCAGCAGCGCGGTTGACGGCGCGAAGCGAGCGACGAGCAGCACCAGCACCGCCGCTATCAGCGTGCCGGCCATCTGGGCGATATTGGCGCGATGCTGGTGCTGGAAGGCGAGTTGCGCCTGTTCGACAATCGTCAGCGGGCTGCTGATGAGGAACAGCGCGACGACGACACCCATCACCCGCGTCACGTCGCGACCGGCAACGCCCGCCGGTGCCGATGCCACGACGCCAGGCGCTACGAAGAACAACGCCGCGACGACCGCGCCGCACGCCAGCGACAGGATGAGCGTGGTCCACCAGGCCGTGGCGAACAGCATCGCACTGTCGCCTGTGCGGGATTGGCCGCGGCGATAGGCCATGCGCAGCGCCATGGCGGGCCCGACGCCGATATTGGCCATCATCAGGAAGCCGAGCGTCGCCGTTGCCATCGAGAAATGGACGAACCCCGCCGAACCCAGCGCACGCGCGGCGACGGGCAGGCTGAACAATTGCAGCGCCAGCCCGGCGAAGCGGCCGGCGACCGCCGTCGACCGCGCCAGGATCAGGCTGCGGTCGCGCTGGCGGGCTAGTGCCGCTCCGCTCATGCCGGCATCCCTACCGTTCTTGCGCCATCTGGCGTGCGGACATGGCGTTCCAGCAGGGCGAGCGTTTCCGCGACGGCATGGTCGAACGCCATATGGCGGCGATAATAGTCGGCCCCCTGCGCGCCCATTGCGGTCCGCTCGGCCGGTGACCGCTGCGCCAGCGCCACCATCGCCTCGGCCAGCGCTGGCACATCGGCGGGCGGGGCCACCAATGCCGCGCCGCTTTCCGCGAGCAGCCGCGCCGCTTCGCCGCCGATCCCGGCGACCACGGGCCTGCCGACCGACAGATAATGCTGCAGCTTCGACGGGATGGTCACTTCGAACAACGGATCGTCGGCAAGGTGCAGCGCGAGCACGTCGGCTGCCTCAAAGATCCGGTCCATTTCCGCGCGCGGCACGGCGGGATGCACCAGCACAGTGCCGTCGGATGCCGCCGCCAGCGCCGCGATCTCGGTCAGGCGAATGCCCTTGCCGAACAGATGGAGGCGCAGCCCCGGTACCCGCGCCGCCGCCAGCCGCGCCGCCTCGACCAGATGCTCGAGCGCCTGGGCGCCGCCGATATTGCCGCCATAGACAAAGTTGATCCGGTCCGCGAACGCCAGCCGAACGGGTTCGGGCAGCGCGGCGGCTTCGCCGGCGGCAGAGTGATAGTTCGACCAGTTGTAGATGCAGCTCGTGCGCTCGCGCGGCACGCCGCGCGCGACGATCCGGTCGCGCATCCCTTGCGACTGGCACACGATGTGCGCCGCCCGGCGATAGACGAAGCGGCACGCCCGATCGAGCATGGCCACCATCCGCGGATTGGCCATGCCCGACACGGCAACGCTGTCCGGCCAGAGATCCTGGATTTCGGGCACGAAGGGCACGCGGTGGACCGCGCCGGCAAGCGCCGTGGCCAGTGCCGGGGTTATCGGCGGATGATAGACATAGGCGATGTCGTATCGCCGCAGATTCCACAGGCAATAGACCAGCAGCGAGAGGAAAAAGCTCAGATAATTCGCGACCCGCCCCAGCGAGGACTGGTCGTGGCTGGGCCAGAGCGGCAGCCGGTCGACGGTAATGCCGTCGATCACGTCGCGCCGGAACGGCCGGATGCGATAGCCGGCATAGAGTTTGCCGCCCGGATAATTGGGAAAGCCGGTGACGACCCGCACCTCATGCCCCGCATCGGCGAGCGCGCGCGCAAAGGCGGCGCCCTTGAAGGCAGGTTCCGGATCGAACCATTGGGTTACGTACAAAATGCGCATGCTCAACGCTCCGCGCGCCGCTCAGACATAGTCGTGGAGGCGGATGCCGTCCCATGCGTTGGACAGGCGCGCCGTGCCGAGGATCAGCTTCACCACCCGTTCGGAGGTGTTGGTGATCGCATAATCGTCCGGGATGCGCGCTGCGCCGCCGCCCTCGCCATGCATCGCGACCGCGGCGTCGACACCGGACAGGATCGCGTCCGGCTCCACCCCGGTGACGAGGATCGCCCCGGTGTCGAGCGCTTCGGGTCGCTCGATCGCATCGCGCGGCGTGATCGCGGGAAAGCCGAGGATCCCGCTTTCCTCGGCGATCGTGCCGCTGTCGGAAATCGCGCAGCGGGCGTGCAGCTGGAGATGGTTGTAATCGTGAAAGCCGAACGGCGTCAGGTGCCGGACCAGCGGATCGAACGCGCAGTCGGCCATCGCGTCCAGCCGCCGCCGGGTGCGCGGATGCGTCGAAAGCACAACCGGCAGCCCGTCGCGCGCCGCAAGCGCATTGAGCGCCGCGACCAGCGCCGCCAGGCGCGGCTTGCTGTCGACATTCTCCTCCCGGTGGAGCGAGGCGATGTAATAGCGCCCCCGTTCGAGCCCGAGCTGGGCGAGAATGTCCGACGCCTCGATCCGGGCGCGATAATGGTCGAGCACTTCGCGCATCGGCGATCCGGTCAGATAGATGCGGCGGTGCGACAGCCCCTCCGACAGCAAATGACGGCGGGCATGTTCGGTATAGACCAGGTTGAAATCGGCGATGTGGTCGATCAGCCGACGGTTCGTCTCTTCGGGCACATTGCCGTCGAAGCTGCGATTGCCCGCCTCCATATGGTAGATCGGGATCTTCATTCGCCGCGCCATGATCGCAGCGACGGCACTGTTGGTATCGCCCAGCACGAGCAGCGCGTCGGGTCGTTCGGCGCGGAACAGCTGTTCAACGCCGATCAGGATGCCGCCCAGCACCGTGCCGAGGCTGCTGGTGTCGACATTCAGGAAATGATCCGGCCGGCGCACACCCAGATCGTTGAAGAAAACGTCGCTGAGCGCATGGTCCCAGTTCTGACCGGTATGGATCAGCCGGTGATCGGTGCAGGCATCGAGCCGCGCGAGCGTGCGCGACAGGCGAATGATTTCGGGGCGCGTACCGAGCACGGTCGCGATCTTCAGTCTGCTCATCGGGGATTGCCTTCCGCCAGGACCGGATCGGCATAGGTATCGGGCCGGTCCGGATCGAACAGCCGGTGCGACCAGAAATAGGTCACGACATCGGCGTCGCCGTCATTTTCGATATGGTGGGTGTGAAATGGTGGCATGTCGATCGCGACCGGATCGTCACCGTCCACTGCGAAGGCGTGCACCTCGTCTGTCAGCACCCGGCGGATGCGGATCGTCGCCCGGCCGCGCACCACGACGAACCGCTCGACCAGATCGCTGTGGAAATGGTCGCCGCGGCGCTGCCCCGGCGGCGTGACCGAGACGAAGCTCTGCGAGCCGCCCATCGCGCGGGCGGTTTCGAACAGCACGCCGCGCGCATCGCGACGTGGTGCGAGTGGCCGCCGCGCATGGGCCGGAAAGCCGCCGGTGCGATAACTGTTGAACAGCGCCAGATCGAACGGGTCCGTCAGCGCCGGAAACACGCCGCCGATATAGCTGGCGTGGAAATCGCGCAGCCGGCGGAACAGATCCGGCACGGTGATGTCCTTGCCCGTCGGCGCCACTTCGCCTTCGATCCCGTCGAGCACGCAGTCGATGGCCAGTTCGGCGGCGCTGCCGGCATGGAGCAGCGAAACCCGCCCCGTCGGATCGATCTCCGGCACTTCGGCGCGCCACAGCTTGTCGATCAGCGTCGCCGTGACATTGTTGTAATAGGGGCGGGCGCATTCGCCGAAAATGTGCGGCAGCAACAGGTTGGTATAACGGCTGCCAACCGCCGCCAGAATCTCGCCGGCCCTTCGCTTCGATGCACCATAAACGGTCGAGGCACAGCTGTGGATGCTGTTGGCATAGACGATGTGCGGATAGGTGCCGACCCGCTCGCACGACGCCAGCAGCGCGCAGGCGATGGCGGGGTTGCCCTCGCGCACCTCCGCTTCGCTGCCGCGGTTTACGCCGGCGAAGTGAAGGATCGCGTCCGCCCCTTCAATCGCACGGTCGCGCGCATCGACATCGGCAAAGCGCGCGCGATCGAGCAGTTCAAGCTCGAACGGCGCCTCCTCGCCCTTATAGCGCGCGGCGCAGTTGGCGGCATGCAGCCGGGCGGCGCTGTGCCAGCCCAGCAACCCGCGGGCGCCGGTGACGACGATCTTCATGCTGCAATCGCCTGTGGCCAGTTCGACAGTTCGGCCTGGATTTCGGGCAGCGTCAGCAGCAGCTGCTGCACGCCTGCGACGTCCAGCCGCTCGGTATTGTGCGAGTGATAATCCTCGCCCTCGGCGGTCTGCTCGGTGCCTTCGCTGAAGAAGCGTGCATAATTGAGGTCGCGCGCGTCGAGCTGCAGCCGCCAATAGGCGCCCATATCCTCTGCCGTGGTCAGCTCCTGTGCGCTGGCCAGCGTCTCATAGAGTTTCTCGGCATGGCGCCATCCGATCACGTCGATCGGATGGTCGGGTACGCCGAACAGCTCGATCAGCGCCTGGGCGAGATCGGCGATGGTCGACGCTGCCGCCTTCTTGATGAACAGATCGCCCTGGCGGGCATGGACAAAGGCAAAGCGGACCAGCGCCACGCTGTCACGCAGCGGCATCAGGAAGCGCGTCATCGTCGGCTCGGTGATGGTGATCGGGCGGCCAGAGCGGATCTGGCGGATAAATAGCGGGATCACCGATCCACGCGAGCACATGACGTTGCCGTAGCGCACACAGCTTATCGTCGTCGGTGCGTCAGGGCCGATCTCGCGCGCGGCCGACTGGGCGAGCTTTTCCATCATCGCCTTGGAAAGACCCATCGCGTTGATCGGCAGCACGGCCTTGTCGGTGGAGAGGCAGACCAGACTGCCGACCCGCTGCTCGATCGCGGCGCGGATGACATTGTCGGAACCGACGACGTTGGTCCGTACTGCCTCCAGCGGGAAGAATTCGCAGCTAGGCACCTGTTTGAGCGCCGCGGCGTGGAACACCGCATCGGCGCCGCGCATCGCGCGGTCCACGCTGGTCCGGTCCCGCACGTCGCCGATGAAGAACTTGACGCGCGGATCGCACAGCTGGGTGCGCAGCGCGTCCTGCTTTTCCTCGTCGCGGCTGAGAATCCGGATCTCGCCCACGCCTTCGCGCAGCAGATCGTAGAGGATCGTCTTGCCGAACGATCCCGTGCCCCCGGTGATGAGCACCGTGGCGTTTGCATCCAATTGTCTGATGGTCATAGCTCGCTCGAAATGCGGGTGGATCGCAACACTCGGTCAGGCCCGCCGCGCCAGGGCGGCGGGGTACAAAAGCAGGTCGGGCTCGGGCTGCAGCGCGATGGCGGGGATATGCCCGGCCTCCGCCTCGCCTTCGGCAGCCGCTTCGGCCGCGAGCACCAGATCATGGACCCGGTCGGCGGGCCGATATTCGGGAACGATCGCGCAGAGCACCGCCCGCGCGCCCGCAGGATCGCGCCGGGCGATGCAGCGCTGCAGTTCGGCCAGCCGCGCCTCAAGCTCCGGCCAGGCCAGGCTGTGTTCGCGCGCCTTGAAGATCAGCGGATGGCGGGTCGGCTCCGGATCGACGCTGATCAGCAGTTCCTCATAGAGCTTCTCGCCCGGGCGCATGCCGATCTCGACGATCTCGATGTCGCCATCAGGATGCGCCGCATCGCGCACGGTAAGCCCGCACAGCCGCACCATGTTGCGCGCCAGATCGAAGATGCGGACCGGTTCGCCCATGTCGAGCAGGAACACTTCCCCTGATCGCGCCATGGCGCCGGCCTGGATCACGAGCTGTGCCGCTTCAGGGATGGTCATGAAATAACGCGTCATGTCGCGGTGCGTGACGGTGACCGGGCCGCCCTGCGCGATCTGGCGGCGGAATACCGGCACCACCGACCCGCTAGACCCCAGCACATTGCCGAACCGCACCATCGAGAAACAGGTGGTGCGCGTCATCCCGGCCCGCGCCTGCAGGATCAGTTCCGCCACGCGCTTGGTGCAGCCCATCACATTGGTCGGCCGCACCGCCTTGTCGGTGCTGATCAGGACGAAATCGGCCACCCCATGCCGTTCCGCCTCCACCACCATCGCCAGCGTGCCGAGCACATTGTTGGTGATGCCGTCGAGGCAGTTATGCTCGACCAGCGGCACATGCTTGTAGGCGGCGGCGTGAAAGATCGTCTGCGGCTGCCACGCCGCCAGGATCGAGCCGATGCGCGGCCGGTCGCAGACCGAACCCAGCAGCGGCACGATGTCGACATCTGCCGCTTCCGCCATCGCCAGCAACTCGCGGTGGATTTCGTAGAGCGCGAATTCGCCATGTTCGACCAGCAGCAGCGTCGCCGGTCGGCGGCGCAGGATCTGACGGCACAATTCGCTGCCGATCGACCCGCCGGCACCCGTCACCAGCACCACCCGACCGGCGATGCGCGCGTCCATCAGCCCCTCGTCCGGCGCGATCATCTCGCGGCCGAGAATGTCGCCGATGTCGATGTCGTGGAGTTGCGCCGCGTCCACCTTGCCGGTCGCGATGTCCGACAGTTCCGGCAGGATGCGCACTTCCACGCCCCGCTGCCGCAGCCGCTCGGCCAGTTCCAGCCGCTCGCGGCGGCGAAGCGTGGCGGGCGCGACCAGCACCTGCGACACCGCATGACGATCGATCAGCGCATCCAGCCGCGCGGGTGGGTGCACCTTCTTCCCGTTGAGCGTGCGTCCCCAGAGGTGGCGGTCGCGGTCGACAAATCCCACCACGCGCGTCTGACGGCGATGCGACAGCGCCAGGTCGAGCTGCACGCCGTCCTGATCGGCGCCATAGATCAGCACCGCCTCGCGCCGCCGGGCACGGTCCCGCCCTACACCACCGCGCAGCACCGTGCCTGCCAGCAACCGGATCGCCGCAATCGCCGTGAAGAACAGGAAGGCGTGGATGATCCCAAGCGTACGGGGAATGCCGGGAAGCCAGCCCGCCAGCGTGACCATCCCCGCCACCGCCAGATAATAGAAAAAGGCAGGGAAGAGCTGGGCGAGCGAGGCCCATCCGCTATGGCGCAGCACGGGCATATGCGCGCCGGACAGGCGAAGGGCCATCAGGTAGACGAGGAAATAGATCGCCACCACAGGCTGGTTCCGGACCAGATCGCCGGGCAGATATTGGAGCCGCAACGCCATCGCCGCCTCGAAGGCAACCAGACAGGCAAGATAATCGCACAGGGCGATGACGAACCGCTTTTGCAGGCGCGGAAGCGCAGTCAGGGACTGGATCATGGCCGTAGGGAAGGTCCAATAGGTTGGATACGGAACCGGGTGATCGCGAGCCCGGTGGCGACGGGCGCCGCCAGCGTCTCGACGGAAAGGCTGAGCACGGTCAGTGCGCAGCCTTCATTCTGCCAGTCAGCGCTCGCGACAGGCGCCGTCGGGGAAGGGGCGAAGCGCCAGCGGGCCGAGCGGGCACTGTTGCCGTCCACCAGACAATCCAGCCGCAGCGTGATCGCGTCCGGCCGCGGGTCTTCTCCGGCTGCGAAAGCGAGCTGCAGGCGTAGCGGGCGCTGCGGCAGCGCCATCAGCCGCGAGGCGAATTCGGCCGCCCCGCCCGGCTGCGCCGCCAGCCGCAGGATATTGCCGTCCTCCAGCCGGGCGCCGACATCGCCGTCCTCGGAAAGCGACCAGGCAAAGGGCCGCGCGCTCCCCTCCACCGTTGCGGGCGTAAAGCCCGGCTCGGCGAGCAGCGCGGGGCCGTTGGCAATTCCCTTTGCCACCAGTGCCAGCGCCACGGCCGGATACCCCTGCTCCAGCAAGCCGAGGAGCAAGGGGGTCGCAGGACCATAGTCCCCGCCGGGCGATGGTGGCCCGGCTGCTATAAGTCCGCGTGCGAGCGGCTCCAGATCGAGCTGTCCGCGCACGGCAATATCGACCAGTGCCCGCACCCAGGGCCGTCCCTGCCGAATGCGCGCGACGAAGGGCGCGAGCACCCGCCGATCCTCCAGCGCCGCGACGAGCAGCGGCGCCAGCCGGTCGCCCAGCTCCGGATGAGTGGTCCATACCCGGTCGAGATGCCCCAGTGCCGCCGGAGCATCGCCGGCCGTCGCCGCTTCGGCGAGCAACGCCAGCCCGATCCGCGCATCGCGACGCGACACTGCCGCACCGAGCGCAAGCCACGCGTGGCGCTCCGGGGCGGGCGCGGCCATGGCCAGCCAGTATAACGCGCCCGGATCGAGTGCGCCTGCCCGCAGCCGTGCGCGCGCCGCCGCCGCCAGCGCCGCCAGCCGGGCGGGGTCGCGCCGCACTGCCAGCGGTGCACGATCCGCCTCCGCCAGCAGCGCATTCACCTGCCCGTTCTGCCGTGCGGCGACGCCTTCACCGCCGAGCGCGAGCAGGCCGCACAGCAGCGCGGCAACAATGGCCATCAAATTGCGGGACATGGTTGCTGTCGGGATCGCGTGTCCGGGCCGGCCGGCCCGGACGATGCTCAGCCCCGTGCCTCCGCATAGCGCCGGCCATAGCCATAGCCGTACCCATAGCCATAGCCGCCGTGCCGGATTTCCAGCTTGGTAAGGATCGCGCCGAACAGCCGCGCATGGGCCATGTCCAGTCGCGCCATGGCGGCCCGGATATCCGGCACACCGACGCGGGCGGCCTCGATCACGAAGACCGTTCCCTCGACCGTACGGCTGATCAGCGGCGCGTCGGACAGGCCCAGCAGTGCCGGCGCATCGACGATGAGATGGTCATATTCAGCCAGCAGCGCGTCCACCAGCAGCCCCAGCCGCTCCGTGCTCAGCAGTTCGGCGGCGCTGGGCGGGATCGGTCCGCTGGTGATGACGCTGAGGCCGGTATCCGGAACCGGATGCACCAGCGCCCGCCAGTCGTCTTGCCCGGCCAGATAGTTGGCGAGGCCCGCGCGGTTCGGGAAATCGAAGAATTTGTGGACAGAGGGCGAGCGAAGATCCCCGTCGATCAGGATCGTCCGCTTGCCGGTGCGCGCGAGACCGGAGGCAAGCGCAAAGGCCGAACTGCTCTTGCCTTCAGCCGCGCGGCTGCTGGTGAGCATCAGGGAGCGCGGGAAGCCGTGGCTGGTCGAGAAATCCAGGTTCGAACGAATGCTGAAATAGGCTTCGTACAAATCGGACGTGGGATCGGCCACTTCCTCGCGCACCGGCCGTTCCGCCCTGGGCACGGGGCCGAGCATCGGCAGGCCCAGCATGGGCTGAACCTGGTCCGGGTCGCGGATGCCTTCGTCGATCTGTTCGAGCGCTAGCACCAGCACCATCGCCACCGAGATGCCCAGGATCAGCGCCGTCGCCATGTTGAGCAACAGGTTGGGCGAGGAGGGCTTTCGCGGCACATCAGCCGGATCGATGATGGCGATGTTGTTGACGCCCACGCCCGCGGAAACGCCGATTTCCTTGTAGCGCTGGAGCAGGCCGTCATAGAGCTGGCGGTTGGTATCCGCCTCGCGCTGATAGATATTATACTGGATCGTGTCGTGCTGTTCGCGGTCCAGCTTCGACTTCAGTGCCTCGACCTGACGGCGAAGATCGGCTTCGCGGGCGACGGCCTGGCGATATTGCTCGACCAGGCTGCTGCGGATCTGGCCCATTTCGTGCGCCAGCGCTGCATCGAGCGTATCGAGCTGCTTCGCCAGTGCGACTGCGGGAGGATAATCGGCTTTGAACTGCACCCGCACCTTGGCATACTCGGCCGCAGTCGCCGCACGCATTTGCCGCAGATTGGCGATGGTCGGGTTCGACAGCGCATCCGACGTCACGTCGACCCGGCCGCGTTGCATCCGGCTTTCCGCCTGCACCCGGTCCGCCACGGCGCGCGCCAGTTCCTGGTCGAGCGCCACCAGATCCATCGCCGCAAGCGTGCGGCCGGTCTGGCTCTTGCCGTCATTGCCATGCGTATCTTCCAGCCGGACGATGTCGCGCCCGGTGGCATAGGACACCGCCTCGCGCTCCGACTGCTCCAGATGGCCCTTCAGCGTCGCCAGCCGCTCCTCCAGAAACTTGCGGGCATCGGCCGTCGAGGCAAATTCTCGGTCGAGGCTGGCGGCAATGAACTGTTCCGCCCAGGCGTTGGCGATCCGCGCCGACAACCCGGCATCGCGGCTGGTGTACCGGATGTTGACCAGCCGCGAATTCTTTACCGGCATGATGGAAACATGCTGGAGGAGCAGCGTCACCGCCCGCTCTTCGCGCTTGGCCGCCTGCCGGCCTGCGCTCAGCTTCGCTTCGGTTCCCGTTTGCAGTTTGGCGCCATGTGCCGCGAAAAAGACGTCGCTTTCTCCCAGCTTGAGCACGCGCGCCACCCGCTCCGCCAGCGTGCGGGCCTTTAGGAGGTTGTACTGCGTTTCGTAGAATTCGAGATCGCGGTCGGCGGCTGCCGACTGGAGCCCCGCGACGTTGGTGACGTTTTTCTGGTTGCGGTCGATCTGGACCTGCGCAGTCGCGCTATATTCGGCGGGGCTCAGAAAGGTAACGACTGCCCCCGCCACCAGAAAGCCGCCGACGACGGCGGCCACCACCCAGCGCCAGCGGAGAAATGCGCGCCAATATTGGACAAGCGCCGGCGGCAGACGGGATTCCGTGCCTGCCACGGGCGCGATGGACGCTGCGCCGCCCTGCGGGGCCGCGCCGACGGAAAGTGCATTGTTCATGGTCGGACCTTCCGGTTCCGGCTGCCCGCGCTCAGTTGCGCAGCAGGTAGATGACGGGGGCGAGCAGCGGCGAGGCGGTCAGCAAATCCTTGAAGATCTGGCGCCCCTTCGAATGCCCGACGATGACGACGTCCTCAGGATAAAGGACCGGATCCTCGTACACACCGTCGCGGATCCGCTGGACGTCGAAGACCGCCGCCAGCCGCTCGCCATGCACCTCGCGCAGCACGATCACGTTCTTCAGCTTGGCGAACTCCGCCGTGCCGCCCGCGCGGGCGATCGCGCGCAAGAGCGTGATGCGCCCCATCACCGGATAGAGCCCGGGATTGCGAACCTCGCCGTCGACGGTGACGACGTTGCTCACGGCTTCGGAAATGTTCACCGTGACCTGCGGATCCTCGACATAGCGCGCGCTGAGACGCTCGCGCAGCAGAGCCTCGACTTCGGCCGGGGTCAGCCCGCGGACGTCGAGGATGCCGGCCAGCGGGAAGGAAATGCGCCCCGTGGAATCCGCCTGGATCTCCTTGTTGCTGAGTTCGGGCACACCGAACACGTCGATCTGCAGCTTGTCGAACGGCCCGATGCGATAGACGGGCGTCGCCGCATCGGCGGGATAGCCGTCAGGGGGTGGAAGCCGGGTAAGCGGTGATTTCTGCGCTGCCGTGCCGGTCTGGGCGTGGCCCGGCGCAACAGGCGCCAGCAGAAAAGCCGCCGTGCACAGCAGCGCGGCGCTTAAGCGTTGCATTACTCTACTCTCTTACGCTCGAGGACTGGGCAGTTCGGGGGGATGGGGTATCGCACCGGAAGTGCGGGCGCCGCGCCACAGCCAGGCACAGGCGAGCGCAAACAGGCTCGCCAGCGCCGGCGTGCGCAGCGGATAATCGGTAACGCTGCCGAGCAGCAGGATCAGGACAATGGCCAGGCCACAGCGCCGCAGCCGACGCTGGGCGCCAGGCTCGGCCGGGCGATGGGCAAGGTGCCACAGGCGCGCGGCGAGTAGCAGCAACCCCGCCGCCATCCAGAGCACACCTGGCAGACCCAGCGTCTCGGCGGTCTCCAGCCAGTCGTTATGCGCATGATTGGCATAGTCGGGGGACAGCAGCGCATCGGGCTCCAGCATCCGATACGCCGTGGCGAAACTGCCGGGCCCCGCGCCGATCGGCCAGAACCGGGTAAGCAGCACGGTCGAGCCCTGCCATAGTTCGATCCGCGATCCGTCGACCGCGATGCTGCCCAGCCGCTCGAGCGTGGTCGCCCGCCCATTGGCGAAGGCGAACGCGAGCAGCAGCGCCATCCCGCCGACCAGGCCGGCCGTCGCAAGCCAACCGCGCCGCGAGATCCGGCCAACCCGCCGCGAGAACAGGAACGGCAAGGTGAGCAGTGCCGCCACGCTCGCCACCGCGCCGATCCGCGCGCCGCCAACCGCGATCAGCAACAGGATCCAGGCCAGGGCGATTGCCACGGCGGCCCATCCAACGGCGCGAAATACGCGATGATGCGGCAGATGGTCGGGCGCCCAGAGGAACAGCAGCGGGATCAGCAACGCCAGGAACAGCGCGAAATGGTTGCGATTGGCAAAAAAGCCGCAGGCGTCGCCAAAATTGGCGATGGTGTGGATCTGCCAGTTCGCACCGCCGACATGGCTTAATTGCAGGACCGCCAGCCCGACCGAGACCAGGCCGAAACCCAGCAACAGGCTCTGGACGCGGGCCTGCGCGGCGGCAGGCATGCCGATCGCGAGCAGGAAGATGGCGCATGGCAGCGGCAGATCCCACAGAAAATCGCGACTTGCCGCCGGATCGACCGAAGCCGGCCGGGGCAGCGCGCCGCCAAAGGCGCGGGTATCGATTGCGGCGATCAGCCCATGGCCGGGCAGCGCGTTCGCCATGCCCGCAGGTAGGGGAAGGCAGTAGAAAGACGCCGTCAGGAACAAGGCGGCGACCCAGACGACCGGGCCGCGCGGTACCCTTGTCGCGTCGCCGGTCGCCAGTACCAGCGCGCCAACGAACAGCGCGAGCGCCAGCGGTCGCAGGACCGGCATGGTGATCGCATCCGCACGACTGCTGCCGCCCAGCGCCAACGCGATGAGCAGCCCGCCCGCCAGCAGCGCGAGGCGAAGCGAGGCATCTGCGGACGGGGCACGCAGGCCGGTGAGGATCGAAGCGGATCGGATCATGGCAAGGCTACCGCACTCGGCGGGAAGCACCCGCCAAGGGCTGGATTTGTATCGCGCGGTGCAACACCGCAGCCCGAGGCACATGGCCCCGGGCGGATCAGAGCGCTTCGAGCGCGCTCCGCGAGAGGCTGACCGGCGTCACGCCGTTCAGCAATTCCATGAGGATGCGAACGCGATCACGACTTTCGAAGCGTTCGATGGTCGCAATCGTATCGAGAAAGGGGCCGTCTGCCACGCGAACGCTCTGGCCTACGCGCAGCGGCTGTTCGGGTTCGGCGAGAACGCCGTCGACACAACGCGCGCGCAGTGAGTCGACCACGCCGTCTGGCACCCGCTGCGGGCGAAGCGCCGTCATCTGCACCAGACGCTTGACGCCGTAGCTGCCGTTGATCGACCGCCAGGGCTCCGCATCCAGATCGAGATGCACGAAGAAGTAGCGGGGAAAGACCGGAACAATCGCCGTTTCCAGCTTCCCGCGCCGCCGCGTCCGGCGCGGCAGCAGCGGATTGAAACAGGAAAAGCCCTGGCGCTCGACATTGCGCAGCGCACGCGCCTCGGACGCCGGCTGCGTTTCCACGACATACCAGTGTCTCATGCGTCGACCCGCAAATCTTCGTCGAGCGGTTCAGCCATGTCCTCGACCGGCGCGAGCCGACCGAGCAATTCAAGCACCCGGTAGCGCGCGAGAACGGAGAGGCGATAGCCGGTCTTGTACAGCGGCTTGAGCTCGCCTTCGAGGCCCAGGCCGGCGAGGAAGGTGCGCAGGCGCGTCAGATAGACAGCGACGCTGCCGATCGCGCAATCGGCGAAGCGGGCCAGATCGTCCTTGCTGCAATAGCCATCGGGCGTGTTGAGCAGCAGGAAGAGCATTTTCGCCAGCGCAGGCCCCGGCGCCCCAAGGCGCAGAATGCGCTCGATCGCGTCCTCGGGCGCAGGCACGGGCGGCGCACCGCGATCATAGCCGCGCAGAAATTCTTCGATATCTTCAAGTATCGAAACGCAATCCTTCCAATAGATTACGCCTTCTTCCGCATTAATCGCAGCTTCCAGACGATGCACCGTCCGTTCCAGGAAACCGTATGTACAAAGCGGATCCATGAACAACGGAACTCCATCTTACGCGACGCCATCGGGATATCCTCGGACGCCCCGCCATTTGCGTTGTATTTAATTGATTTAGCCCGTAAATTTAAGTAACCTTTGACGCCTATACGCTATAGCCCCAAAGGGCTATGCGGCGACTGTCCACCCGCAGAAATCGGACGGTAACGCCGCCATTGCCGATGGCCCCTCGAAGGAGGGCGCACCTGTAATCATCCGGACAAGCCACTTAAGCCGCCGGTGATCTATGCGCGCATTAATCCGCGCGAGGCATCGCAATGGTTCAGGTGGCCGTCATGCACAGAATGCATGTCAGATTCGGTAATGCGCTTAATGCGCTCGTACATTGGGTGCGGCAGGATGCGCGACGTGACAGCAACGGGGCGGATGCGGATCAAATACGATCAACGCCAAGTCTGCCCTTTGCGGCGGTCTGCCTCAGACCTGCTCGGGCTCTGCTGTCAACACGGAACAGGCGATTGGGTCCGCGCGTAGGCGCAATCTTGATGCCTGTTGTACCTATCACCGGCCCGGGGGGTCACCGGCGATTGTAAAAGGGGTTCAGGTAACGTGGGAAGTTACCGGACAACGAGGGGGAGAAACTGTATCAAAGAAGGACATTCCATTGATTCATAAGGATTTTTCACGCGACGCTTTAGCCAAAACTGTAACAACGAGCAAGCCAGCATTCGCTTTAAGCGGCCTCCAAGCCCCTTTTCGTAACTTTCTTGCTTAGCGGCAGCGCCTGCGCTTCGGCGCGAGGACACCGCCTTTTCAGGCTTGGACGACCGAATTGGCGACAAGGGAACGACCGCGTCGACAGTATAAGGGCCAAGATCGCCATCCAGATCGATGTTGGACCATAGTCGCCGCTCCCCGGCGGCCGAACTGCTCTCGCCACCGCCCCGCCACATTCTTGCAGCGATTTCACGCTCTTCAGGCCCCATCGCGCCGGTATAGATTGCGGTTGTTTTGATGTTGGCGTGCCCCAGCCAGCGCTGCACGAGCGTTAGTGGCACGCTCGACTGGATCGCCCGCACGCCAAAACCATGGCGCAGCCCTTTCGGCGTCGCGTAACTGCCGCGAATCCCCGCCTCCTCCATCACCTCGCAGATCCGGCGATAGCCCGTCATGCGCGACCAAGGCCATAGAAGATCATCTTCCGATTCTATCGTATCGAACCAATTCTCCAGCAATTTAATCAGTTCCTGTGGAATTGGTATTGCCCTGAACACCCTATCCCCACGCTTTTTCAGACACCTTATCACGATCTGCTTGGATTCGAAATCAATATTTCTGGTCGTCATAGATAAAGCTTCTGAAATTCTACATCCTGTATAAGCCATAGTTAAACAAAATGTTCTAATTTCTATCGGCCTTTTTCGAGATGTTTTCAAAAACATCTCAATTTCATTTGAAGTTAAATATTTCCTTTGTCCCTCCGAATTGTATACGTTCCATGTCATCTGACGGCTCCTTCCAATTTTCGGGTCGGAAGCAGCACCATCTGCGATCGACTCATTACCAAAACGTTTTTTGTCTCGATCTGTTACAGTTTTGGCTAGAGCGTCACACAGTATCCGACCCTGTACTGCGGAACTTTGGGGGGCGTCATGAGCCAGGTAGCCGAGGTGCGAAGCCAGCCCAAATGGGCATCCGGCCCGTCACTGCGCCCACGCGCGGGGGCCATTGATGCATCTGCGCATTCCGTTTCGCTGGCAATCGACAATCTCGCGCCGGTTCGTCAGGCATTTGGCGAATCAGCGGCCCAAGAGGCGATGCAGGGCCTGTGCCGGCTGATCGAGCAATCCTGCGGGCACCCCGGTGGCACGGCTGCGCCCGATGGCGACGGTTCGGTTGTACTACACCTTCCGCATCACAGCTGGCCGCAGGGCGGCGACATGCGCTGGGCAGACAGTTTCTGCCGGCGCCTGCCGCGCCACGGTTTCGACACGCAATCGGGCACGATCCATTTCTGGGCGAGCCCCCGTCCAGCGCCAGACGAGCGCACGAGCGCCCCACCCGGCGCGCCCTTCTTTTTCGGCAACACCAATGCCAGCAACTCCGCCTGGGCAGCGCAGTATTGCGCCGATATGGCGGCTGCAGCGCGCCTGCTGCCCCATGCGCCGGAACCGGGCGTGCACGGTGCGCGCGCCAGCGGCCTTGCCTGGCAACCCATATGCGATACCGAGGCGCCAGACACGATACTGTATCAGCAAAGTCTGTTGCGCGTGGCCGGGGCAGACGGCACGCCGCAAAATGCCGGTCCGCTATCGTTCGCCATGGAGCGACTCGGCTTCGCCCGCTGGGTCGACCACCATGTGGTGCTACAGGTAATAGAAGAACTGGTCGCCGCGCCGGACGTGACCCTGGGCGTTCCCTTGTCCGTACAGAGTCTGCGCGCGGATCGCTGGTGGAACACGATCCAGGCACGGCTGGAGGCGACGCCTGGGCTCGCCAGTCGGCTCGTACTGGAAATTACGGAAACCGCGCCGTTAACCGATATATCGCCCGCCGTACAATTTGTGAGCAGCATGCGCCGCCTTGGTTGCCGCTTTGCGCTGGCCGGTTTTGGCGCGGGCCATGCCTCGCTCCGCCAGTTGCTCGCACTCACCCCGGATTTCGCGAAGATCGATCCCCTCTTCGTGCATCGCGCGACCCTGTCAGCGCAGGGAGAGGCGCTGTTGTTCCACCTGATCGGCGCAGCCTCGGCGATCGGTGCGACGGTTATCGTCGACGGCGTTGAGACACCCGAACAGGCGGCGCTGGCGCGCCAGGCGGGCGGGCGCTGGCAGCAGGGCCATCATTGGGGTTGCCCCAGCCTGATCCGCCCCTGGCGCACGCGATTGCCGGTCAGCGTCCGCCCTGGCCTCCATTGCCGGGAGGTACAGCATGCAGAGGCATGAAATCGATCGCGACGCGGGCGCAGCAACCACGCTCGCCTTCCGCACGCCGGCCGAGGATCGCGAGGCGCTCGAGGCGATAACCGTGGCAACCGAAACGGAGGAAGAGCGCGAAACGCCCCCGCCGATTTTAGGTGTTGTGCTGCTGGCTGCCGCGCTGGTCTGGATCATCGCCGGCTGGCTGGTGTGGCGGGCACTGCCATGATGCAGTCCGGTCGCCTGGCCCCCGCCATCCTGCCCCTCTTGCAGTGGTAGAGTTCGCCATGCCTTTAGCCAATCTTCTGCTGAAGTCCGATCCCGCGGGTGCGCGGCCGCGGGTAACGCCGCGGGCCTCGGCGTCCGTCCACTATATGCGCGGGCCTGCGGGCGATGCTGGCCGGCGAATTGAATCGGGCAAGGCCGAGGCGGAAATCTGCCTGTTGCTGGCCGATTCGAAGCTCGCCTCCAGAGTGACGCGCGCGCTGACGGGTCTGGCCGCCCGAGTGACGGCGTTCGACAACGCTATCGAGTTCCAGCAGGCCTGCGAACTGCCCTTCAACGGCGTGGCGGTCATCGATGCGCGCCTGCCGGGTCTGGATGGCCTGTCACTCTATCGCTGGATGCGCGACCACGGCAGCACCGCCGGCGCGATCTTCATTTCGGCCAAGCCCGACGTAGCGTTCACCGTGCAATGTATGAAAGCGGGTGCGGAGAATGTGTTCGCGCTGCCGCTCGACATGAACGAACTCAAGGCATCGGTTCTGTCTGCGCTGGCCAGTGCGCAGCGGCGCTGCGTGGATAACCGGGCCGCCCAGGCCAAGCAGGCGGTGCTCGCAAGCCTTACGCCGGCCGAGCGCAAGGTGATGGCGTTGCTGCTCGAAGGCCATCTGACCAAGCAGATCGCGGCAATCCTGGGTCGCAGCGAATATACGATCAAGATCCACCGCGGGCGCATCCTCCGCAAGATGGGCGTTCCATCGACAGCCGCGCTCATCAAATTCTTCCTCGACGACGGTTCGGCCGATCCCGCCGGGCTCGCTCTGCCCGGGGCCGGCAGCGCGCCGGCCGCGCAATATTCCCCCGCACGCCAATGACCGAAAGAGGTTCCATCATGCGTAAAATTGCAGCAGCGGTGACGCTGGGCCTGCTGATATCCACACCGGTACTCGCGCAGGCAATTCGTACCACGCCTTCCATGCGGCCCCATGGCGCAGCCTATGCGGCGACGATCGGCGGCCCGCTTGGCAGCCCCGACGAGAGCAGCAGCCGACGACTGCGCAAGCGTAAGCCCGGCTATTGGTGGACCGGGCTCGCCGTGCTGGCAACTGCCGGCGTGATCGTGGCCGCATCGACCGGCGGCAGCCCCAAGAGCCCCTGATCCGCCGCCGGGGCGGGAAATTTGCTTTGACATGGCTCGCCGGCGCGACGACACTTGTCGCGTCGGAACGGGAGAGAATCCGGTTTGCCGGATCGCCGAAGGAGCAACCGCCCCGGAAACTCTCAGGCAAAAGGACCGTCCGCACAACAGATTCTGGAGAGTAGCGCGAAGGCGCTCGCCGACGGGATAGCGATCTCAGGCACAAGGACAGAAGGGGCCCGAATCTCTCTATCGTCTTAGGAGCCAGGGTGTCACTGTCGCATGCGGAAAACACGGTCGATCCGCGCATTGGATCGATCAGCATTACTGACGTGTTCAGCATTGGGATCGGGCCGTCGAGTTCGCATACCGTAGGGCCGATGCGCGCTGCCGAGCAGTTCGCGGCCTGGGCGTTGGGCGAAGGCACCGTGGTGTCGGTGACGTGCGACCTGCACGGCTCGCTCGCGCTGACCGGCAAGGGCCACGCCACCGATCGCGCCGTGATTTTGGGCCTTGCCGGCGAACGCCCCGACGGGGTCGATCCGGATGCCGTGGAGGCGATCGTCGGGAAAGTCGCGGCCGAGCAGCAGCTGCTGCTGGGCGGCCGGAGCGCCATTGCCTTTGATCCGGATGCCGATATCCGTTTTCACAAGCGCAGCTTCCTGCCTGCCCATCCCAACGGCATGCACTTCACTGCAACGCTCGACGATGGCAGCGTGCGCGAGCGCATCTATTATTCGATCGGCGGCGGCGCCATCCTGCGCGATGGTGAGGCGGCATCGGTATCGGCGCGCTCCAATCACGGCTTTGGCAGCGCGCGCGACATGCTGGTGCGCTGCGATGAACTGGGCACCGACATTGCCGGACTGATGCTGGCCAACGAGGCGGTGTGGCGCCCCGAGGCGGAGACGCTGGGTTTTGTCGATTCGATCCGCGCGGCGATGATGGCCTGTGTCGATCGCGGCATGGCGCAGCAGGGCGTGCTGCCAGGCGGGCTGAACGTCGCCCGGCGCGCGCGCAAGCTGCACCAGGCCCTGCTCGCCCGCGGCCCCCGGATCGAGCCGGCCTCGGTGCTCGAATGGGTCAGCCTGTGGGCGCTCGCGGTGAACGAGGAGAATGCCGCCGGCGGCAAGGTCGTCACCGCCCCCACCAACGGCGCGGCGGGCGTCATCCCGGCCGTGCTGCGCTATTATGAGAGCTTTGTCGGCAACGCGACGCCAGCAGGCAGTCGCCGCCTGCTGTTGACGGCGGCGGCGATCGGCATTCTCTACAAGCTGCAGGCGTCGATCTCCGCCGCTGAAATGGGCTGTCAGGGCGAAGTGGGCGTTGCCTGTTCGATGGCGGCGGCGGGACTCGCTGCTGCGCTGGGCGGCAACAACCTCCAGATCGAGAATGCCGCCGAAATCGGCATGGAACATAATCTGGGCCTGACCTGCGACCCGATCGGGGGGCTGGTGCAGATCCCCTGCATCGAGCGTAACACGATGGGCGCCGTGAAGGCGATCAACGCAGCGATGCTGGCGCTGCATGGCGACGGGTCGCACAAGGTGTCGCTCGACGCCGTGATCGAGACCATGCGCCAGACCGGCCGCGACATGGCCTCGCAATATAAGGAGACCAGCCTGGGCGGGCTTGCCGTGAACGTCGTCGAGTGCTGACGGCGCGCCATTTGCCCACCCCGGCCGCGCGCGATAAGGTCGTGCGATGACTGACCTTCTGCGCGAACCCGACGGCTTCGTTGAACCCGTCTCCACTCGCCTCGGCTATCTGCTCCGTCGTGCGTCGCTGGTGATGATGGCCGATCTGGGGGCGACGCTGGCCGAGCTCGACCTGCGCCCGGTGGAAGCGACACTGCTGATCCTGATCGGTGCCAATCCGGGTTGCAGCCAGAGCGAACTGGGCCGGCGGCTGGCGATCAAGAGCGCCAACATGGTGCCGCTGATTGCCGGGCTGATCGCCAAGGATCTGGTGCAGCGCAGCCCGCTCGACGGCCGTTCGACCGCGCTGTCGCTGACCCCGGAAGGCGCGCGGATGCGCGACGCCGCCGAAGCCGCGATGGACGCGCACGAAGCACGTTTTGCCGAGATCGTCCCGCCCGAGGAACGGCCGCTGCTCGCCGCGACGCTGAAGCGGATTGCCGCGCGCTGACGCCGAACCTCCGTTGACGTTGGATACGATTCATGATGAATTGGATCCAATATCGATAAGGGAGAGGCTGATGAGTCGGATCGCTGGCAGCGGCGCGCTTTGGCCGCGCAACACCTGGTATGTCGCGGCGACGGCGGACGAATTCGCCGAAAAACCCCTTGCCCGCACCATCTGCGGCCAGCCGATGGTCTTCTATCGCGGCGAAGGCGGCGCGACCGTCGCGCTCGAGGATTTCTGCCCGCATCGCGGCGCACCGCTCTCGCTTGGCTTCGTCCGCGATGGCGAGCTGGTATGCGGCTATCACGGGCTGGTGATGGGCTGCGCCGGCCGCGCCACATCCATGCCCGGCCAGCGCGTCGACAAATTCTCCACCATCCGCCGCTTCGCCACGATCGAGCGCTATGGCTTTGTCTGGGTTTGGCCCGGCGCGTTCGAAGACGCCGATCCCGCCCAGCTCCACCACCTCGAATGGGCAGAGAGCCCCGACTGGGCCTATGGCGGCGGCCGCTATCACATCCACTGCGATTACCGGCTGATGATCGACAATCTGATGGACCTCACGCACGAGACCTATGTCCACAGCACCAGCATCGGCCAGAAGGAAATCGACGAGGCGCCGGTCGAGACGCTGATCGAAGGCGAGCAGGTCGTCACGCGCCGCTTCATGGAAGGCATTCTCGCGCCGCCCTTCTGGCAAATGGCGCTGCGGGCTGCGGGCCTGCCCGACGATCAGCCGGTCGACCGCTGGCAGATCTGCCGCTTCACGCCACCCAGCCATGTGCTGATCGAAGTGGGCGTCGCGCTCGCCGGCAAGGGCGGCTACCATGCCGAGGACCGGTACAAGGCCTCCAGCATCGTCGTCGACTTCATCACCCCGGAGACGGAGACCTCGCACCATTATTTCTGGGGCATGGCGCGTCGCTTCTCGGTGGACGACGCGGCGCTGACCGACGCAATCCGCACCGGCCAGGGCAAGATCTTCGGCGAGGATCTGGAGATGCTCGAACGCCAACAGGCCAATCTGCTGCGCTATCCGGACCGCAAACTGATGAAGCTGAACATCGACGCCGGCGGCGTCCGCTCGCGGCTGGTGATCGACCGCATCATCGCCGCCGAACGGGCCGAGCCGGAGAGCGCCGCCGCCTGATTCCCAGCCGCGCTTCTTTTGCCTAGAAGGCGGCGCATGGAAGATCGCATCAAGCCCGGCCAGCATGTGCTCGTCACGCTCCGTCGCATGATCGCGGACGGCACGTTCCGGCCGGGCGAACGCATTGCCGAAATCCCGACCGCTGCGGCGCTGGGGGTGTCGCGGATGCCGGTGCGGACCGCGTTGCGTACGCTGGAGCATGAAGGGCTGGTCGAGAAGCTCGGCGCACGGGGCTATACGCCGCGCGCCGTCAACGCCGCCGCGATCACCGGCGCGATCGAAGTGCGCGGCGTGCTGGAGGGGCTGGCCGCGCGCCGGCTGGCCGAACGCCGCCCCACCCCGGGCGAGGAACAGGCACTCGCCGCCACCCTGTCCGAAGGCGATGCGATCTTCGCCAAGGGGCATCTGGCGGATGGCGATCTCGATCTCTTCTATCGCTACAATCTCGATTTCCACGACCGGCTGATTGCCGCCAGCGGCAATCCCTCGATCGCGCTGGCGCTGGGGCGCAACAACCATCTCCCCTTCGCCTCGGCGGCGGCGCTGGCGCTCGACTGGGACGATCTGGAAGGCGAGTATCACCATCTGCTGGCGGCCCATCACCAGCACCATGCCGTGTTCGACGCGATTCGGATGGGCGATGCCGACCGCGCCGAGCGGCTGATGCGCGCCCATGCCGGCACTGCTGTCGCCAACCGCAAGGCGTTCCGGATGCTGGGGACGGGCTAGCCGGCGTCAGCGATAAGGCTGGATCGCCACCAGGTCGCCGACGTGCGTCGCCTGAAACAACAGCCGGGCGAAATCGGGCGGCACGCCGATACAGCCATGCGTCGCCGCGCCTTCGCGCACATTGCTGGCGTGGATGGCGACACCGTCGCGCGTCATCCACAGCGCATCGGGCATCGGCGCATCGAAGGCACGCGAGCGATAGGCTTCGCTCTTGCCCAGAATGCGGAACGTGCCGCCGGGCGTCGGCCGGCCATCGGCACCGAACAGCAGCACCGCCGTGCCGATCTCATGCCCTCCACGAAACACCGACAGCAACTGGCGTGCGGGATCGATCCAGATCCATAACGGCCCCGGCGGCACACCCGCCGTATTCCAGGCGAAGGCACCGTGGTGGAGGCGGCCATGAACGGCGAGCAGGCTTTCGACACGCCTTGTGCTGCCATCCGGCAGACGGAGCGTCGGCGCCGCTGCGGCAGGAAAGCGGACGCGGTCACCCGAGACAACCGTCGCCGGCCGCGTTGCTGGCGGGGGTGCGGCGCGCGGCGCGGACCAGCTCCAGGCGAACGGAAGAAGCAGCGCCAGCGCGATGACAGCCTTTCCCGTCATGCCCGGATGGTGGCTGCGCGGCGCTGGCGGACCCGGGCGCCGACCAAGGCCGTGCCCAACAGCAACAGCGCCCAGCTGAACGGTTCCGGCACCGGCGCACCCGGTGGACCGGAGGGTCCGCCGGGACTTCCAGGCGGCACGACGCCTACCGGACCGCCCGGGACCACAATGCCCCCGGGCGGCGGGGAGAACGGCACGGTACTACCAGTACCGGGAGGCCCGGCCCCCTCCGCGATGCCGCCCGGCGAAGGGCTGGCAGCACCGTCAGGAACCAGACCACCGCTGCCGGGCCCCGCAGCAGGGGGGCGCGGTACCCCGGCGGCGTCGGGCGTAATCGACCAGACGGGGTGCCCCGACCCCGAACCGCCATCCGATCCGCTACCCGGAACGCCGCCACGACTGCCGTTGCGCGCCTTGCTGTCGATGGTAACGGCGCCGCGCGCACCAGGGGATCGCGCGTCGAGCAGCGCGAACAGCGCGGCGACATCAACCTTCCCTGCATGCGTAACGGCGGGCACCGCAGGCGCCAGCGGCGTACTGACGAGCAGCGCCGGAAGGCAGATACACGCAATTCGGCGCGCGGCACCCTTGCCCGGACGCGACATGGCCAGCCCTCCCTGCGCCCGCCCGTTGCGAGCGGTACGAAAATTACGGTTATCAGACAGATAACTGCGTCGACGCGATTTAGTTTCGCGATCAGGCGAGCAACTCGCTTTTCGACTGCCCCGGCCGCGCCAGAAAATAGCCTCTGAATCCTGAAGGTTCGCAACCGAAACGGGCGCCGTGAATTATGGACGGTGGCCGTGCGACGATGAGGAAAGCAAACCGCGTGAACAGCGAAGAAGGCGAAGTGCGAGGCGAGGCCGTAGGAGAGCCCGCGACCGACCTAAAGGATGAAACTTCCTACAGCCCCACCGGCACCCCGCCGCGCAGTCACTGGAAGCGGTCGACGATCACCAAGCCGGGACTGGACGATCGCGGTGGCGTGTTCTTTGCCGCGCTGCAGATGACGCGCATGCCGATGATCCTCACCGATCCGCGCCAGCCGGACAATCCGATCGCCTTTGCCAACAAGGCGTTTCTCGACCTGACCGGGTATGAGGAATCCGAAATCGTCGGCCGCAACTGCCGCTTCCTTCAGGGCGCGGAAACCGACCGCGACACCGTACGCGAACTGCGCGAGGCGGTGGCGGCACGCCAGGCCATCTCGCTCGAAATCCTCAATTATCGCCGTGACGGGTCGCCCTTCTGGAATGCGGTGTTCATCGCCCCCGTGTATGACGAGGACGACCAGCTCCTCTATTTCTTCGCCAGCCAGCTCGACGTCACGCGGCGGCGCGCGTCCGAACAGGCGTTTCGGCAGGCACAGAAAATGGAAGCGATCGGCCAGCTTACTGCCGGGCTGGCGCATGATTTCAACAATCTGCTGCAGGTCGTATCCGGAAATATCGACATTGTTCTGGGGCAGGAAAGCGACGAGCGGCACCAACGTCTGCTTGGCAATGCGGCGCGCGCGGCCGACCGCGGATCGAAGCTGACCCGCCAGCTGCTCGCCTTTGCCCGCAAGACCCGGCTCGAGCCCCGGCTGGTCGACCTGAACCAGCTGATCCATGATTTCGGTGACCTGCTCGACAATACGGTGGGCGCGCAGATCCGGCTGGTGACGATGCTCGAACGCCGCCTGCCTGCGGTCAATATCGATCCCAATCATCTGGAAATGGCGATTCTGAACGTGCTGCTCAATGCACGCGACGCCATGCCCCGCGGCGGCACCGTCACCATTTCCACGCGCCTCTGGAAGCTGAACGGCGACGCACCGATGCATCAGTTGCCGGAGGGCGATTATGTCGTGCTGACCGTCAGCGACGAAGGCATGGGCATGGCGGAAGAGGTACGGCGCCGCGCCACCGAGCCGTTCTTCACCACCAAGGGAGCCGAGCGCGGCACCGGGCTGGGGCTGCCGATGGTGCATGGCTTTGTCCAGCAATCGCTCGGGCGGCTGGAAATCGACAGCACGCCCGGCAAGGGCACCCAGGTGCGCATGCTGTTCCCCACCGCCGCGGGCAATGCCCCGGCTATGCCAGCAGTGCGACCGCAGGCGAAGCCGATCGTGACGGGTGGAAAGGAGACCATTCTGCTCGTCGAAGACAGCGACGATGTCCGCGCGCTGGCGCAGGAACAACTGCGCGCGCTGGGCTATCGCATACTTACTGCGGCAAGTGGCGAAGAAGCGTTGCAATATGCCGAGAGCGAAACGATTGACCTTCTCTTCACCGACATTGTCATGCCGGGCGGCATGAATGGCCTGGAGCTGGTCGAAAAGTTCCGGAAGCTTCACCCGGACACGCCGATTCTGATGACGACCGGCTATAACGAGGATCTCGTTGCAGATATTCCGCGCGGAAACAATCTGGACGTGATAGGCAAGCCCTATCGCCGCGAGGAACTGGCAGACCGGATCCGCACGGCGCTGGAACGACGTTCGCCCGAGCAGCGGCGGACGGGCTCTCCCTTCGGCGCGGCCGAAGGCTAGCCCGAGCCTTGCAAGGGGATCGGCCAAGGGGACTGGCCGGTAGAACCGTGCCATGGTTATTCTCCCCCGGTGTCGACGGAGCCGATCTGCATGGACCAAGCGACTGCGCGGGAAGGAACGGGAGGGGATATCCCGGTCGCGCGACTGATCGACGGGGTGGACTGGGCAGCCAGCCCGCTGGGTCCGCGCGCGCAATGGTCGGCCAGCCTTCGCGCATCGCTGGGCCTGATCCTGCCCGCCGCCACCCAGATCGTGATGTTCTGGGGCCCGGACTTTGTCGCCCTGTATAACGACGCCTATGCACCGACCATCGGCGACAAGCACCCCCATGCGCTGGGCCGGCCGGCACGCGAATATTGGGGCGAGCTGTGGGACGATCTGGGACCGCTGCTCGAAAATGTCCGCGCGACCGGCGAGACTTTTGCCGCGAACGACCGGCCTTTCTACATCGAACGGCGGGGCTTCGGCGAAACAGTCTATTTCGACGTATCCTATTCGGCCGTCCCCGATGATGACGGCTCGATCGGCGGTGTGCTCTGCCTGGTTTCGGAAACCACCGAGCGCGTGCTTGCCGAACGGCGGCTGCGCGACAGCGAAGCGGCCCTGCGCGCCAGCGAGGCGGTGGCGCGCAGCCAGACGCATCAGCTGGCCGCAATCTATGACGGCTCGCCGGTGGGGCTGGCGGTGCTGGATACCGACCTGCGCTATGTCCGAATCAACGAGCTGCTCGCGGCGTGGAACGGCATTCCTGCCGCCGACCATATCGGCCGCCATGTCCGCGAGATCGTGCCCGATCTGGCCGATCAGGCGATCCGCGCGTTCGAACGGGTACTGGCCGGCGAATATATCACCGGGCTGGAGATCTGCGGCGTCACCCCCGGCCAGTCGGAAAGCCCCCGCATCTGGCGACAGAACTGGGTGCCGCTCTATGGCGAGTTTGGCGCGATCACCGGCATCGCCATTTCCTGCGAGGACGTGACCGACGAGCGCCGCGACCAGCTTGCACTCGAAACGCTCAACCGCGTGGGGGCTGCCCTGGCGGCCGAGCACGCACTCGAACGGCTGGTGCAGATGCTGACCGATGCCGGCGTCGAACTGACCGGCGCACGGCTGGGCGCCTTTTTCCACAACAGTCTCGACGAGGATGGGGAACGGCTGCATCTGTTCACGCTGTCCGGCGACGACAGCAGCCATTTCGCCGCGTTGGGGCGTCCCCGCGCCACCGGTGTATTGGGGCCGATCTTCCGCAATCGGATCATCCGCTCGGACGACATCACCCGCGATCCCCGCTATGGCAACAACGCGCCCTTTTCGGGCATGCCGCCAGGGCATCCGGAGGTCGTCAGCTATCTGGGCGTGCCGGTGGTGTCGCGCAGCGGTGGCGTGCTGGGCGGGTTGCTGTTCGGCCATCCGGAGCCGGCCCGGTTCACCGCGCGGCACGAGGCGCTGGCCGTCAGCTTGGCCGCACAGGCCGCAGTTGCGATCGACAATGCCCGGCTGCTCGCCGACGTGCGCAGCGCGCGCGACACGCTGGAACGCCGCGTCGAGGAACGCACTGCCGCGCTGAAGGAAGCCGAGGCCGCGCTGCGCCAGAGCCAGAAGATGGAAGCGATGGGCCAGCTGACCGGCGGCGTGGCGCATGACTTCAACAATCTGCTGACGCCGATCATCGGCAGCCTCGACCTGATCCTGCGCAAGGTCGGCGACGATCCCGCGCTGCGGCGGCTGATCGACGGTGCGTTGCGCTCGGCGGAGCGGGCGAGCACGCTGGTCCAGCGGCTGCTGGCCTTCGCCCGGCGCCAGCCGCTGCAGATTGCGCCGGTGGCGCTGGAGGCGCGGGTCGAGGATATGGTACCGCTGCTCGAAAGCACGCTGGGACCGCAGATTGCACTGGTGGTGGCGCGCGACGAGCCGCTGGCGCCGGCGCGCGCCGACCCCAACCAGATCGAAATGGCGTTGCTCAATCTGGCAGTGAATGCGCGCGATGCCATGCCTACGGGCGGCACACTCACCATTCGCGTTGCGAGCGGTGAGGCCGGTGCGGACACGCCGGAGCTGGCGCCCGGCCCATATGTGCGGCTCGCGGTGGTCGATACCGGGACCGGCATGGATGCGGAAACGCTCGCGCGCGCGGTCGAGCCGTTCTTCTCCACCAAGGGCGTTGGCCGCGGCACCGGGCTGGGCCTGTCGATGGTGCATGGCCTTGCCAGCCAGCTGGGCGGCACGATGACGCTGTCCAGCGTGCCCGGCGAGGGCACGACCGTGGAATTATGGCTGCCGGTCAGCGACACGCCGGTACCCGAACGCACCATCCGCCCGTCACGCGATGCAGCGCCGGGCTCGGGCCACGTATTGCTGGTCGACGACGAGGACGGAGTGCGCGCGACCGCCGCCGAGATGCTGCGCAGCATGGGATATGAAGTCCATCAAGCCGATTCGGCCCTCGCCGCGCTGACTTTGGTCGAGCATGGCCTGAACCCGGACCTGATTGTCAGCGACCATCTGATGCCGGGCATGACCGGCACCGAGCTGGCGCGGACGCTGCGCGCCCAATTTCCTTCGGCGCCGGTGCTGATCGTGTCGGGCTATGCCGACCTCGCCGGCCTGTCGAGCGAGTTCGCCCATCTGCCCAAGCCCTTCCGCCATGCCGAACTGGCCAAGGCACTCGACGCGCTGGTGCAGAAGCACGCTGCGGCGTGATTTTGCGCGTGACGGCGCCGCATCCAGCCGCCAATAGCCGCACGCATATCCTCCCGTGAAAGGAACATGCGCGCATGAAACTTTGCCGTTTTGGCCAGCCCGGCCAGGAAAAGCCGGGCCTTGTCGATGCGAGCGGACAGGTCCGCGACCTCTCGGGCATCGTGCCCGATATCGGGCCTGCGGAGCTGGGCGCCGACAGCCTGGCGGCGCTCGCCGCGATCGATCCCGAGACGCTGCCGCTGGTCGGTACGCCCGAACGGTTCGGCACGCCGGTGGCGGGCACGCGCCAGTTCATCGCCGTGGGTCTGAACTATAGCGACCACGCCGCCGAATCGAACATGCCGATCCCGGCCGAACCAGTGCTGTTCACGAAGGCAGTGAGCTGCATCCAGGGGCCGAACGACCCCGTCCGCATCCCGCGCGGATCGACCAAGACCGACTGGGAAGTCGAGCTGGGCGTCGTGATCGGCACCGAAGCATCCTATGTGTCCGAGGAAGACGCGCTCGCGCATGTCGCCGGCTATTGCGTGATCAACGACGTTTCGGAACGCGAATATCAGCTCGAGCGCGGCGGCACCTGGGACAAGGGCAAGGGCTGCCCCACCTTCGGCCCGATCGGCCCCTGGCTGGTCACGAGCGACGAAGTCGGCGATCCGCAGACGCTGGGCATGTGGCTCGATGTCAACGGCACGCGCGTCCAGACCGGCAGCACCGCGACGATGATCTTCGGCGTCGCCCATCTGGTGTCGTATATTTCGCGCTTCGTGACGCTGCTGCCCGGCGACGTGATCACCACCGGCACCCCGCCGGGCGTGGGCATGGGGCAGAAGCCGGCCCCCTGGTATCTGAAGCCGGGCGACACGATTGCGCTGGGCATCGACAAGCTGGGCGAGCAGCACCAGAACGTCGTCGGCTGAACTCAGGCGGCGGCGATCTCGGCCCGCTCGGTCTCCGCGATCCAGCCGCCGCCCAGCACCCGGTCGCCGGCGTAAAGCACCGCCGCCTGGCCGGGCGCGACGCCATATTCGGGTGCCTCGAACACCACCCGGTCTTCGTCCAGCCGCGCCGGCACCGGCTTGGCGAGGCTGCGTACCTTCACGGTCATCGGCCCGCGATAATCGCCGCCAAGCCAGTTGATTCCGGTGATCCGCGCGGCCTGCACCGCCAGCGCGCGGCGCGGGCCGACGACGACGCGGTGGGTATCCGGCTCCAGCCGCAACACATAATAGGGCTCGGCCGCGCCGCCGATCTCCAGTCCGCGCCGCTGGCCCACCGTAAAGTGAATCAGACCGCGGTGCATACCCAGCACGCGCCCGCTTTCATCGACGATCTCGCCGCCGGTTTCCGCTTCAGGCCGCAGCTTCTTGACCAGCGACGCATAGTCGCCATCGGGCACAAAGCAGATGTCCTGGCTGTCGGGCTTGGCCGCGACGCCCAGCCCGAGTTCGGCGGCGAGCTCGCGCACCTGCGGCTTGGGCAGCCCGCCCAGCGGAAAGCGCAGGAAGTCGAGTTGCGCCGCCGTGGTCGCGAACAGGAAATAGCTCTGGTCGCGTGCGGGATCGGCCGCGCGGTGCAGCTCGGCCCCACCCGCCCCTACCGCGCGGCGGACATAATGGCCGGTCGCCAGGCAGTCCGCCCCCAGATCGCGCGCCAGCGCGAACAGATCGGTGAATTTCGGCCCCATATTGCACTTCACGCACGGAATGGGCGTGCGACCCGCCAGATATTCGTCGGCGAAATCGTCGATCACCGTGCTGCGAAAGCTCGATTCGTGGTCGAACACATAATGGGCGATGCCCAGCTTGTCGCACACCGCCCGCGCATCGCGAATGTCCCGGCCGGCGCAGCAGCTGCCGGCACGGCCCACCGCTTCGCCATGGTCGTAAAGCTGCAGCGTGATACCGATCGTCTCGGCACCGCTGCGCGCGGCCAGCGCCGCCACGACCGATGAATCGACGCCGCCCGACATGGCGACGACGATCCGCTTGCCGGCAAGCGGGGCCTCGAGCTGAAAATCACCAGGAACCATCGCCGCCACATAGGGTGGCTTGCGGTGAGGCGCCACCCATAGGGCTACGTCAAGCAATCGGGAACCTAGGTTAAGCCGAGGTTTGCGTCGCCTTTACGGGCCTTTCAGCACTCGCCGCTAAAAGAGACATTATAGAGATACGAAGCTTGGGTGCGTAATTGTGGATTTGAGTTTTGCCCGGCTGGATCGCGACGTCGCCATAACCGCCCTGCCCACAGGCCTGGCGGTGCTGATGGTCGGCATCGCGACCCGCCAGGCGGCCAGCCCCACCGCGCGCGCCCAGACCCGGCTCTCTATGCCCATCCCGGCAGCCGCGCTGCTGTCCCCTGCCCATGGTGCATTCCACCAGGCGGCGGCGGCGGCGCTCAGCCGGTGGGCACAAAAGTGAAGCGGGCGTTTACCTTGCCATTTTAGCCGATGTTCAAGGCCGGGCGATAATGGTCGTTTCAGTGAATGCGTAACAGGGGCATCGGCCCCGATCGAGGTTGGTAGATGATTGAGAACCAGAAGATCCGTCCCGCGAAAGTCATCGGCCCGCTTGGCGAACCGCTGACTCTCGAGACGCTTCCGCCGCCCGAGACGACTCGGTGGGTCGTGCGCCGCAAGGCGGAGGTGGTCGCAGCCGTGAATGGCGGGCTTCTGACCGTGGACGAGGTCTGCGAACGCTACAACCTCACCGTAGAGGAATTCGCCGGCTGGCAACGCGCGATCGATCGCTCAGGCATGCCGGGGCTGCGCGTGACGCGCATCCAGCATTATCGCTCGCTGTACGAACGCCAGCAGAAATACTGATTCGCGCACCCCTTGCGCCCCAACCGCGGCCCGCTTCTCGCACGAGAGGCGGGCCTTTTTGTTTCGTTTCCGCCAAGCTGCGGCAAGTCTGCCAAAAGTTCCGGCGAGCATCGCAAAAATCGGTACGGAACCAACATGAGCGTTTGCGGATTTTCGCTTCTGTCGCCCGCCTAGACGGGCAAGAACAGGAGGGACAGATGGTAGGCTTTATCGTTTGGCTCGTCATCGGCGGCGTCGTCGGTTGGCTCGCGAGCATCATCATGCGGACCGATGCCCAGCAGGGCATCTTCCTGAACATCGTCGTCGGTATTGTCGGCGCGTTTATCGGCGGCCTGCTGTTCGGCGGTAACATCAACAGCGGGATCATCACCCCGACCACCTTCCTGGTGTCGCTGCTGGGTGCCATCATCCTGCTGGCAATCGTCAATCTGGTGCGTCGCGGCGCAGTCCGCTGACTCGCAGGTTACGCTGACCCCCTTGTCAGCGTCGTACGGAAGGGCCGCCCCCGGGGGCGGCCCTTTTACTATCGGCCTATTGCAGCAGGAACCGTACCGTCAGCGTGGCGGTGATGCGCTGCTCCCCCGGCAGAACCGCCGTTTCTGCGCTCGCCTGCGCCCGCGCGACGAACATCGGCATCGGGCGCGGCGGCGTGGTGGCCTCGCCTTCGGAAATGAGCAGGATGCGATCGACCTTGAGGCCCGCCGCCTGCGCATACAGAGCAGCCCGTTCGCGGGCGCGCTTCACCGCATCGCGCCGCGCCTCGTCGAGCGCGCCGTCTTCGTCCGCCAGCCCCATGACCGGTCCCGAGATGCTGTTCGCACCTTGTGCCAAGAGCGTATCGAGGATCGCACCGCTGCGGGCGATGTCGCGAAACCGCACCGTCACCTGATTCGACGCCTGATAGCCGGTGATCACCGGCGGCTTGTTGTCCTGCTGACGATATTCGGGGTTGAGACTGATCGCGGCGGTCTGGAGGTCGCGCTCCGCCACGCCCGCCTTGCGCAGCGCGGCAAGGACCGCCGCCATGCGCGTCGCGTTCTGCCGCATCGCCTCGGCCGCCGTGGCCGCGCTGGTCACCACCCCGGCCTGGATCGTCGCCATATCCGGAACGCGCGTGGTCGCGCCCTCCGCAACCACGGTCAGCACGGTACCGGTGGCTGGCAGCGCCGGCACTGCGGCCTCCTGCGCCACGGCAGGTACGGTCGACGCCAAGACGGCAGCTATCGTCAGCGGTGCTAGCGCAGGCATGAAGCAGCGGTTCATCGGTTCCTCCTTGTCGTTGCTGCCATCCGGCTGCCAGAGCCGGCCCGAACGGGGGATGAACGTAGCTTCGCGAGAACGCCAGGCCGGCGCTCCAACAAGAGCCGATATTTTGGATTTATTTGCACGGACTTGCATTATTTCTAAATGAAAACGGTTTCGACTTGCGTAGCGCACGAATTCCCTGCCATGCCGCCTTCCGCAGCGGAATCAGCCCCCTTGTGGCGGGTGATATATTCATATAACACAGTGCCACGGATACGGCGTACTGCCGTGCAGAGGGCGGGCGATGAACTACGAGGCAGGGATGTTGGGACGGCAGGAACGGCTCGGTTACGAGGGCGACACCGCGCGGCGGGGCCGGCGCTGGCTGTGGATCGGGCTTGGTGCCTTCGTCGTCATCCTGGCGGCTGCCTTTTTGATGTTCGGCAAGCCGAAGACCACGGCCGTGCAGGCCGCCAGCGGCAACGGCGACGCAGCCCGCGCGCAAATGTCGACTGTCACCGTTGCCATCCCCGGCCGGACGACGATTTCGACGATCGTGACGGGCACGGGCAGCCTGGCGGCCAAGCGCGAAATGCCGGTCGGCGTGGCCGGCGAAGGCGGCATTGTCACGCGCGTGCTGGTCGATGCCGGCAGCTGGGTGGAAAAGGGCCAGGTGCTCGCCACCGTCGACCGGTCGGTGCAGGCGCAGACCGCCGAGTCGCTGGCAGCGCAGATCCGCGTCGCCGAGGCGGATGCAAAGCTGGCCCAGGCGAATCTCGAGCGCGCGCAGAAACTCGTGTCGAACGGCTTCATCTCGCGCGCCGATATTGACCAGAAGACTGCCGCGCGCGACCAGGCACTGGCGCGCGTTCGCGTCGCCACTGCCCAGCTCGCCGAAACCCAGGCCCGCAACCGCCGGCTCGACATCCGCGCACCTGAGGCGGGGCTAATCCTCGCCCGCCAGATCGAACCGGGCCAGATCGTCAGCTCGGGCTCGGGCGTGCTGTTCCGCATGGCGATGGGCGGCCAGATGGAGCTGCGCACCCAGCTTTCCGAAAGCGACATCCAGAAACTGCACGTCGGGGCACCTGCCGAGGTGACACCGGTCGGCTCGCAGCAAGCCTTCAAGGGCGAAATCTGGCAGGTTTCGCCGGTGATCGACCCGACCAGCCGGCTTGGCATCGCCCGCGTCGCGCTCGCCTATAATCCGGCGCTGCGTCCGGGCGGCTTTGCCAGCGCGCGGATCGTCGCCGGCGCCGTGACGAGCGTGATACTGCCGCAATCGGCGATCCAGAGCGACCAGCAGGGCAGCTTCGTCTTCATCCTGAACGACCGGAACGAAGCCGTGCGTCGCCCGGTCAAGACCGGCGACGTTTCCGACAATGGCGTGGTGGTGACCGAAGGGCTTTCGGGCAATGAGCGGGTGGTGATGACCGCAGGCGCGTTCCTCAACCCGGGCCAGAAGGTCATTCCCCAGCTCCAGAAAAAGTAAGGGACGGCGCGATGAGCTTTCGCAACATCTCGGCCTGGGCGATCCGCAACCCGGTGCCGCCCATCGTGCTGTTCCTGTTCCTCACCATTGCGGGGCTGGTCAGCTTCAACCGCATGGATGTGAACAACAGCCCGGACATCGACTTTCCGATCGTCTGGATCTCGATCAGCCAGCCCGGCGCCGCGCCGAGCGAACTGGAGACGCAGATCACGCAGAAGGTCGAAGCCGCCGTCCGCAGCCTGCAGGGAATCGACGAGATCAACTCGACCGTTTCCGAGGGCAATAGCCAGACGGTGGTGCAGCTGGCGATCGGCACCCCGATCGACCGCGCGGTGGAAGATGTCCGCAGCGCAATCCAGCAGATCCGCGGCAACCTGCCCGACGGCATTCTGGAACCGCAGGTCGGCCGTGTCGACAGCGCCAGCAACAACGACGTTGCCAGCTTCACGGCGACCGCAACCGACATGACCGTCGAGCAGCTCTCCTGGTATATCGACAACACCGTCTCCAAGGAGCTGCTGTCGATTTCCGGCATGGCCGCAGTGCAGCGCAACGGCGGCGTGAACCGGGAGGTCAGCGTGGTGCTCGACCCGGTGAAGCTCGCCAGCTTCGGTCTGACCGCCAGCCAGGTGAACCAGCAGCTGCGCCAGGTGAACCTGAATGCCGCCGGCGGCCGCGCCCAGATTTCGGGCTTCGAACAGTCGCTGCGCGTCGTCGGCAACGCCAAGGACGCCTATTCGCTGGGCCAGACCCAGATCGCGACCGGCACGGGCCGTACCGTGCGGCTGGCCGACATCGCCACCGTCAAGGACGGCTTTGCCGAACGGCGCAACTTCGCGCGCTATGACGGGCATCCGGTGATCTCGTTCGACGTCCAGCGTGCCAAGGGCGCCTCCGACGTCACCATTTTCGAAGAGTCGCAAAAGAAGCTGCAGGCGCTCGAAAAGGCCAATCCCAAGGTCCATTTCGAGCTGCTCGACAATTCGAGCAAATACGCGAAGGAACAGTTCAACACCGCGATGGAAGCGATGATCGAGGGCGCCGTGCTCGCCGTCATCGTGGTTTTCATTTTCCTGCGCGACTGGCGCGCGACGGTCATCTCGGCCCTGGCCATTCCGCTGTCGGCGATCCCCAGCTTCTGGTTCATGGACATGATGAACTTCACGCTGAACCAGATGACGCTGCTTGCGCTCAGCCTGGTCGCGGGCGTGCTGGTCGACGATGCGATCGTGGAAATCGAGAATATCGTCCGCCACATGCGGATGGGAAAATCCGCCTATCAGGCCGCAATCGATGCCGCCGACGAAATCGGGATCGCCGTGCTCGCCACTACCATGTCGATCGTCGCGGTGTTTCTGCCCGTCGGGCTGATGCCGGGCATTTCCGGCCAGTTCTTCAAGAATTTCGGCCTGACGGTGGTGGCCGCCGTGCTGATGTCGCTGGCAGTCGCGCGCATGCTCACGCCGATGATCGCGGCCTATTTCCTCAAAGCGCACGGCCATGCCGAACATGGCGGCGGCCCCGTGATGCGCCTGTACGTCCGCATGCTCGAATGGACGCTGTTGCACCGCTGGGTGGCGATTGTCGGCTATGTGCTGTCGCTGGCGGCAACAATCGCCTTGCTCGTCACCATGCCGCAGACCTTTCAGCCGGCGCAGGACGAAGACAGCGTGACTGCCACAATCGAGATGGTGCCCGGTAGCACGCTCGAGCAGACCGACCGCGTCGTCCAGCAGGTCGCCGGCATCCTGCGCGCCGAACCCGGCGTCGAACACACCTATGCGCGCACCCAGGTCGGGAGCGGCCGCGTGATGGCGACACTGGCGGAAAAGAACAGCAGCGCGCGCAAGGAAACGAGCACCGAGTTCGAAAAGCGCGTGGCGCCCAAGCTGCTTGCCATTCCCGATGCGCGGGTGAACTTCCGCTCGCAGTTCGGCTGGGGCTCGTCGGGCCGGGACCTGACGATCACGCTGGGCGGCGAGGATCCGGAACTGCTCAACAAGACGGCACTGACGCTGGTCAAGCAGATGGAAGGGCTGAAATCCGCGGTCGCACCGCGCATTTCGGGTGACCTGCAACGCCCCGAGATCGTGATTGCCCCGCGCCTCGACCTCGCTGCCGATCTGGGCGTGACGACGGCCGCGCTTTCCAACGCGATCCGCGTCGCGACGCTGGGCGATATCGAACAGAATAGCGCGAAATTCTCGCTTTCCGATCGCCAGATTCCGATCCGAGTTGCGCTCGATCAGGATGCCCGCACCCGGCTGGACACGCTCCAGAACATGCGCGTCCAGACCCAGACGGGTGGCTCGGTACCGCTATCGTCGGTAGCGGACATTCGCTTTGCCGCCGGCCCCACCAAGATCGAGCGACTGAACCTGCAGCGCCGGCTGGTGGTCGGCGCCGACCTGGCGATGAACCCGGCGACCGGCAAGCCCTATGTCTCGGGCGACGTGATGAAGGAAATTCACAACCTTCCGATCATGAAGGCCCTGCCGGTCGGCGTATCGGAAATGACCGTTGGCCAGGCAAAATGGCAGAACGAGATGATCAACAACTTCATCATCGCGCTGGCATCGGGCATCTTCCTGGTCTTTGCGGTGCTGGTGCTGCTCTATCGTCGCTTCGTCTCGCCGATCGTCAACATGGGCTCGCTGCTCAATGCGCCGCTGGGCGGGCTGATCGCACTGGCCATGCTGGGCATGCCGGTCAGCCTGCCGGTTTACATCGGCATGCTGATGCTGTTCGGCATCGTCGCGAAGAACTCGATCCTGCTCGTCGATTTCGCGCTGGAAGAGATGAACAAGGGTGTGCCCAAGGTCGTCGCCATCGTCGATGCAGGCCGCAAGCGTGCCCAGCCGATCGTGATGACCACGATCGCGATGGTTGCCGGCATGGTGCCGACCGCGCTTTCGCTGAACGGCGACTCGTCCTTCCGCGCGCCGATGGGCGTGGTGGTGATCGGCGGCCTGATCGTATCGACCGTGCTGACGCTGGTGATCGTGCCGGCATTGTTCAGTCTGGCGGTGGGGCTGGAAGGCTGGCTGGGGCCGCGGCTGTCGCGGCGACTGCTCACCTATCGTCCGGGCGACGATGGCAGCCGCGTGATCGGGGCGGCGCCCGGTGCAGCGGCGATTGACCATCACCCGGGCGACGACTCCGTCCAGCCGGCGGAATGACCCGCGCCTCCCCAGCTTGCGGGCACAAGCGGGGGAGGGCATGGTCGGGCGCATGACGGCCCGACCGCCCTTCCCCCTTCTTCCCCACCGGCGGCAGGGGAGCGCAAGGCAGTGCACGGCGTTTCTCCGGCAATGATCGCGCCGCTCCTGTCCCCCCGCCCGCCTGTCGCCCCCGGCCTGCGCCGCATGCGCCTGGTTGCCACCGGGCTGTTGCTGCTGATGGCGGGGACCTTCCTGCTGGCCCGCCATTTCGAGCCGGCCCATCCCGCCATTCCCTTTGTCCGCGCCTTTGCCGAGGCGGCGATGGTCGGCGGCCTTGCCGACTGGTTCGCCGTAACCGCGCTGTTCCGCCACCCGCTCCACCTGCCGATCCCCCACACCGCCATCATCCCGCGCAACAAGGACCGGATCGCCGACACGCTGGGCCAGTTCCTCCGCGCCAACTTCCTGATTCCCCGCGTCGTCGCGCGGCGGATGCAGCGGCTGGACGTCGCGGCGGCCGCCGGACGCTGGCTGGCAGCGCCTTCGCCCGGCAATGGCCGCATCGGCGCCGGGGCTTCGCGGCTGGCCGCCTATATCCTCGAATCGCTCGATCAGGAGCGGCTGGGGGGCATGGTCAAAGGCGCGATCGCGAGCCGGTTGCGCGGTATCGACATCGCCCCGCTGTTCGGCCAGGCCCTCGCCGCCGCCATCGCCAACCAGCGCCACCTGCCGCTGCTCGACGCGATGATCCGCTGGACCGCGCGCATCCTCGACGCAAACGAGCATCTGATCCGCGACATGGTCCATGCCCGCGCCGGATCGGTGCTGCGCTGGACGGGGCTAGACGAAACGCTGTCGACCAAGATCATCGAGGGACTGCACCGGCTGATCGCCGAAATGGCCGAGGATCCGCACCATCCCCTGCGGCTGAAGGCCGAAGAGGGGCTGGAACAGCTCGCCGCGCGATTGCAGGACGATCCCGAACTCCGGGCGCGGGTGGAAGCGTTCAAGGCAGAGATGCTGGAGAACCAGGCCTTCCAGCGCTGGATCGACGGCCTGTGGGAACAGAGCCGCAGCGCGATGCTGCGACTGGCGCGCGATCCCGAGCGCGCACTCGGCGGTCGCATGGGTGAGGCGCTTCGCCAGTTCGGCGGCACGCTGCAGCAGGATGCGCGGCTGGCCGGTACCATCAACCGCTTCGTCCGCCGCACCGCCGTGGGTGCCGCTTCCGACTATGGCGACGGCATCGTCCGGCTGGTATCGGACACGATCCGCGGCTGGGACGCTGATACGGTGACCACGCGGCTGGAGAACGCCGTGGGGCGCGACCTGCAATATATCCGCATCAACGGTACGCTGGTCGGCGGCATGGTCGGCGTAGCGATCCACGCGGTGGATGTGCTGCTCTAATCGGTTTGCAAACACAGTACAGGTTTGTTTGCAAACCCGCGCGCCTATCGCCAGTCGAGCTGCGCCCAGCCCTTTTGCGCTGCCAGCCGCGCCAGCGGGCCATGCGCGTTGACGGCGAAGCCTTCATCAGCCCAGCCAAGCAGCGGCGCATCCGAGACATGGTCCGAATAGGCGCGTATATGCAGTCCCGCGCGCTCCAGCCCTTCCGCCGCCAACCATTTTTCGACGCGATGGAGCTTTACGAGCCCGTAACAGTTCTCGCCGTCGAGATCGGAGAGAATATGCCCATCCCGCGTGTGCTTCGCATTGGTGGCGATGACGTCGTCAAACCCCAGACGGCGCGCGATAGCGTGCGCGTAATAATGGTGCGAGGCCGTGGCCATCACCAGCCGATAGCCGGCGGCGCGATCCGCCGCGATCTGCGCCCGGGCGCCGTGCAGCACGCCCGTCTCCAGTTCGACATCGGCGAAGGCCTCTGCCACCGCCGCCATCTCTTCCGGCGGCAGGGCACGCCCCAGCATCAGCCGCTGTGCAAGCCGCTTGAGTCCCGCACGGTCGATATACTTCAGGTAATAGCCGATTCCGGCGACACCCAGCACCGGCAGCCAGGCCAGCCGCCACGGCGCACGGGCGCGCGCCGCATGGACCAGGAACCGCGTCCAGGTCGGCTTCAGGGTGATCGTCTTGTCCATATCGTAAATGGCGAGGTGCTGCATTGCGGCATTTAGGCGCGGAGGAGCTTGCCGTTCCAGCCGGAATCGCAGAAAGGTGGCCGCGATGAGCAACGCTGCCGACTTCGAGATGACCGAAACCGGGAGCGGCCCTGTACTCCGCTTTACCGGCAACCTGTCCCTCGCCTGTCTCGGCGACCTGCCGGACCGGCTGGAACGGCTGGACGGCACCGTAGCGCGAATCGACCTCAGCGATGTAGGGCGGATGGATACGGTGGGCGCCTGGGTGGTCCACCGTTTCGCCCGCCAGCGGGGGGTGGAAGTCGGCGGTCTGGGTCAGGACGAACAGAATCTGTTCGATCAGGTGGTCGCTGCAGAACATCCCATCCAGCTGCCGCCGCCGCCGCTGGGCACGTTCACGCGCGTGCTGAGCGAAGTGGGCCACGGCGTGATCGTCGCGGGGTACACGCTCTACGGCCTGCTCGGCTTTATGGGCGCGACGCTGATCGCCTTCTGGAACGTCGTCACCCATCCGCGCCGGTTCCGCTTTAACGCGACGGTGCACCGGTTCGAGGTAGTAGGCGTATCGGCGCTGAGCATCATTGGCCTGATGAGCTTCCTGATCGGGATCGTCATCGCCCAGCAGGGATCGGTGCAGTTGCGCCAGTTCGGTGCCGAAATCTACACGATCAACCTGCTCGGCCGCATCACGCTGCGCGAACTCGGCATTCTGATGACCGCGATCATGATTGCCGGCCGTTCGGGCTCTGCCTTTGCCGCGCAGATCGGCACGATGAAGCTGACCGAGGAAATCGACGCGATGCGCACGATCGGCGTGTCGCCGATGGAGGCGCTGGTGCTGCCGCGCGTGCTGGCGGTGGTGCTGATGCTGCCGCTGCTCGGCTTCTATTCCTCGCTCGTCTCGATCCTCGGGGGTGGCCTGCTGTGCTGGGCCAGCCTCGATATTCCGCCGGTGACGTTCATCGCGCGGATCCGCGAAGTCGTGCCGCTCACCGATCTGTGGGTGGGCATGATCAAGGCGCCGGTGTTCGGCGCGATCATCGCCATGGCAGGCTGCTTCCACGGCATGCAGGTGGAAGGCGATGCCGAACAGGTTGGCCAGCGCACGACGACGGCGGTGGTGCAGGCGATCTTCCTGGTGATCGTGCTCGACGCATTTTTCGCGGTGTTCTTCAGCGAGATCGGCTGGATATGAGCCAGACGCCCCATGACGAGGACGTGCTGATCCGCGTGCGCGGCCTGCGTAACGGATTCGGCGAGCAGATCGTCCATGACGAACTCGACCTCGATGTGCGACGCGGCGAGATTCTGGGCGTGGTCGGCGGATCGGGTACGGGCAAGTCGGTGCTGATGCGCTCGGTCATCGGGCTCCAGACGCCGCTTGCCGGCACCATCGAAGTGTTCGGCGAAAACACGATCGGGCGCGAGGAAACCGAGGCGGTGGAGATCCGCAAGCGCTGGGGCGTGCTGTTTCAGGGCGGTGCGCTGTTTTCCACCCTCACCGTCTCCGAAAATGTGCAGGTGCCGCTCAAGGAATTCTATCCCGGCCTCGACCAGGCGCTGCTTGAGGAAATCGCCGCCTATAAGGTGGTGATGACCGGCCTTCCGCCCGATGCCGGCCCCAAATATCCCGCCGAACTTTCTGGCGGCATGAAGAAGCGCGCAGGCCTTGCCCGCGCACTGGCGCTCGACCCCGAGTTGCTGTTCCTCGACGAGCCCACCGCCGGGCTGGACCCGATCGGCGCGGCGGCGTTCGACGAACTGACGGCCTCGCTCCAGAAGACGCTGGGGCTAACGGTCTTCCTGATCACGCACGACCTCGACACGCTCTATGCGATCTGCGACCGCGTTGCCGTGCTGGCGGACAAGCGCGTGATCGCGGTGGGAACGATCGACGAACTTCTCGCGCTGGATCACCCCTGGATCCAGGAATATTTCAACGGGCCGCGCGGTCGCGCCGCGGTGGCCGGCGCCGAGCGCGCCGCGCAGAGGACATGACAGGCTGATGGAAACGCGATCAAATCATGTGCTCGTCGGCGCGGTCGTGCTGATCCTGCTCGCGGTGCTGGCGCTGTTCATCGTCTGGCTTGCGCGGCTGGGCGGCGGCGATGAGCGCGAATATGACATCTTCTTCAAGCAATCGGTCGACGGGCTGAGCCGCGGTTCCTCGGTCAGCTTTTCCGGCGTGCCGGCGGGGCAGGTGAAGGAGATCGAATTCTGGAAGCCCGATCCCAGCCTGGTGCGCGTGCGCGTCAGCCTGAACCCCGACGTGCCGATCCTCGAAGGCACGACGGCGACGATCCAGGGCAGCTTCACCGGCCCCAGCGCCGTGCAGCTCGACGGCGCCGTGAAGGGCGCACCGCCGATCCGCTGCCCCGATGAAAATCCCCGCGCCGCCTGCCCGCTGGGCGTGCCGGTGATCCCGACCAAGCAGGGCGGCCTGGGTGCGCTGCTCAGCTCGGCACCGAAGCTGCTGGAGCGACTGACGACGCTGACCGAGCGCGTCTCCGACCTGCTGAATGACAAGAACCAGGCCTCGATCTCGGGCATTCTTGCCAACACCAATCGCCTGTCCAAGTCGCTGGCCGATCGCGGGCCCGAAATCGCCGCGACACTGGCCGAAACCCGCGAGGCGATCGAGAAGGCCGGCACCGCCGCCCAGCAAATCGGCGAACTGGCCGCGACTACCAACGGCATGATGGCCAGCGACATCAAGCCGACCATCGCCAACCTCAACGCCACGATCACCTCCGCGCGCAAGAGCGTCGAAACGCTCGACGCCGCGATCGGCGATGCGCGACCGGGGCTGCAGAGCTTCTCGAACAAGACGATGCCCGAGGTCGGGCAGCTGGTGCAGGATCTGCGCGAAATGTCGATCGCGCTCACCAATGTCGCGCACCGGCTCGACCAGGGCGGCGCATCGAGCCTGATCTCCCCGCCGGCACTGCCGACCTACAAGGCCAAGAAGTGAGAAACCGGATGAAACAGCCCGCGATCGCCGCCATCCTGCTCGCCGCCATCCCGCTGTCGGGCTGCATCTCGTTCGGCGCCAAGCCGCCCGCCTCGCTGCTGACGCTGCAGGCGGCGACGGCGCTGCCGGCGGGGGCGGAACAGAAATCCGGCGATGCCAAGGCAGTCTCGATCGCTCCGCTGGGCGCGCCGCAGGAGCTGGCAACGACGCGCGTGCCGGTCCATTCGGGTCCGGACGGAACGACGATCGCCTATCTGAAGGATGCGCAGTGGGTGGAAGGGCCAGCCAGCCTGTTCGGCCGGCTGCTCGCCGACACCGTTGCGGCACAGACCGGCCGCATCGTGATCAGCCGCCGCCAGTCGCTGACCACGCCCAGCGCAACGCTGGCCGGCGACGTCCGCGCCTTTGGCATTGATGCCGCACAGATGCAGGCGGTCGTGGCGGTCGACATGATGCTCGCCCGCGAGAACGCCACCGGTTTCGAACGTCGGCGTTTCGAAGCGCGCGTGCCTGTATCGCGAATTGATACGCCGGAGGCGGGGCAGGCACTCAACCAGGCTGCGAACCAGGTCGCAGGCGAAATCGCCAGCTGGCTGGGCAACTAGTCCCGATCAGGGCCGTCGCCGCACGCCCACCGGCAAATCGCACACGCTCACCCCGGTCGCGACGGTGGGCGCCGCCGGATGTTCGCGCATCGCGATCATCGCGGCGTAACGGGGATTGTCTGCGGCGCGATACTGGAAGTGCGGCCGCTCGTCTGCCGGCAACATGCTCGCCAGCCGCACCCAGCTGATCGGCGTGCGCTCCGCAGCGGTGGCGTAGACGCCCATCGGCGCGTCGCTGCGCGGCAGGGCGGAGAGATACTGCATTCCCTCGATCACGCGCCCCACCACCGTGTAATTGCGGTCCAGCCGGCGCGCCGACTGGCCGATCGGCGTAAACAGCTCGCTGCCGGTGCCGGTGTCGGGCAGCTGGTCGCGCGCCACGCCGACCATGCCGTAGCAATGGGTGAGCCAGGCCGCCTTGCCATCGGTGGCGATCGGCCAGCCATCGGCAGTCACGCCCGACGCCGTGGAGTAGGAATCCGCCTTGGACAGGCGCTGTGCGGGGGTGAAGGCGCCGATTTCGAACTCGGCGGCGGGGCGCGCAAGGATTTCAGGCGGCAGCGGCTTCTTTTCGGTCGGGTCGCCCCATTGCGCGACCCAATTTTCCTGCACGCGGTAGATGCTCTCGCCATCCCACCAGCGCGCATCGGCGAGCTTGCGGATATTGCTGACATGGGCCGGCGCAAACCGGGCCGCTAGGCGAATGACCACCTGCCGCCCATCGGCCAGTGTGATGATCAGGATTTCGTCGTCGGGAATATCGTGCCAGTCGCCGGCAACAGGATCGGACGGCAGCGGCGCAGCCTGGGGCGACGTCTGGCCAAGCGGCTGGGCGGCGGCGAGCGCAAGCAGCGCCAACGAGGACTTGAGCATGGAAACAAGCTTGGCACGCCCATGCCCGCTTGCCTAGGGGCCGCGCAGGCGGTAGGGCACCTCCCTTCCAGGCTCTTTCATGCGGAGCGGTGGCCGAGTGGTCGAAGGCGCTCGCCTGGAAAGTGAGTATACGGCAAAACCGTATCGAGGGTTCGAATCCCTCCCGCTCCGCCACTTATTCGGCATACCGTTTAGTCAACTGACGATTGGTGAACACTGGCACTGCTTACCGCCACCATCCCGTACGGTGCACCCGCATTCGCCGACTTCGGCTCACCCAGAATTATGTCATAGTCAAGTTTCTAATTATATCTGCCCAAATCGCACCAACATTGGTAGCTGAATACATTTCTTCAACTACACTCTTTCCACGTTGCGCGATCTCAGAACTTTTCTCACGATTCTCGAATACCCACCTCATCTGCGATGCAGCCGAGTTAATGTCCGGCTCGGCCCAGCGCTGACCCTCGCCAAAAGGATAATCCCCTGGCGAAAGCGCCTTCAAGCCAGCAGAGACCAAGATCGCCGAATCAGGGTGCGTGTAATCCATGTTCCCAGAATGCGCCGTGACTATCACCGGCAGTCCGAGCCCCATCGCCTCTGCGATATTTCGCCCGAAACCTTCAGCCCGATGCAGTGAAACAAAACAGTCGCACGATCTGTAAAGATCCAACAAGCTACCTCGCTCCAAGGAAGAGTCGATTAGAAATAGTCGCGGGTCACTGCGGGAGCGGCGCTGAAGCGCGCGCCACGCCTCCGATTCCTGAGCACGAATTCCTTTGATTACAAGACCGACCCCTACATCCCCTCGAGGAAAAGCCATATCAAATGCCGCAAGGCATGCTTCCGGATTTTTTCGCCCGTCGGACGATAACGCGTCGTACGAAAATATGAAAAGAAATGTTCTTTCCGGTAAACCAAAGTCTTTCCGGCTCAAGCCATCGCTCTGGTTGTAGGATACCGCCATTGGCATATGTCGCACCGGAATGCGGGCGGATCGAACGAAAGCATCGTACGTATAACGAGACGATGCCCAAATTTCATCAACAAGCCCATAAACTTTCTGCCACACCTTGGGAAACTCGGGTAACTCCCATGGCCAGAATCCGATCGTGTGCCGTCCCTCGAACGATTCCGCTCCAAGCAGATTGAAAATGCGCGGCGCGTCGATACCGGTCGTACAAAGCATAGAAATCCGATAGCGCGCATCCGAGGAGAGATGCGCGCGGACGCTAAGATCCTCCGCGCGCTCTTGGCCACCCGACACGTCGAGGATGGTGAACGGGATTTTTGCCGCCTGCAGCGCTTTGGCAGCGCAACGAACGTCTTCCCCGATGCCAAAGCGTTTTAGGGGATAGCCAATAAGATTTACCCCAAATGGCCGTGAAGCATCCGATGCTCGGACTCTCGGTCGTGCAAGGCCGACCCGCGGATGACCCAGAATAGGCCATCGCGCTAATCCGCGGGATGACAGCCAGCTCAACAATTCGCCGCTAGCTGGATCCGCGAATCGATTCTGCACTTCAGCGTCAGTCTCCCAAATCCACCGAATTATCCAGGGCGCGCCGTATATCGGATCCCGCGAACATAGCTGCACACATTCGACGTCGGTCAGTAATGGGAGCCAAGCATATTTCTTTACGGCACATACAAAATACCAACGAAGCAACGCTAACTGGCCTTGTTCACACTCGATATCCGCAGCAATTTGTTCACGCTTCATGGCCTCCACCATCAGCCATGTTATGGCGACTGGACCTCTCATCACAACGAGAGGCCAAGGGCGAAGCCATTCTGCAAACGCCGTCGAACACAGGGCATCCGAAACAACGCCGACTTCTTGAAAACCGTGGAACAGAAACCATTTTGCTAATTGCGCCCGACCGGACGCGGTTGAAATGTTAAAGGCGGCCTGCAGATCGCGCCGCTCCCGCCACATATATAAAACGAAACCTGGAACGCGGAAGTGAAAGGGAACGCGCCGACGCCACAAAAGCGTGCGGAGCATTTTCTTGAAAGTGCCAGAAAAAATGCTGCCAGCTTCTAACAGTCGATTGAAGCACGAAACTATCATTACGGCATCTTCATTTTAGATGTGCCAGATAAAACGTCATTCAAAGCGGACGCGATAATAAAATTATACATTCGCTCCAAATGCGCCACTCACCCCTTCCTACGCCACCGATCAACCGCCCTGCGCCCGTACAAAATCTTACGCAATTTTGAAAAAAGGCCGTCCATGGCGAACCTCGCGGCACACAAAGCGCCACCTCTGTTCAAGAGTAAATCCCAGAATATCGGGCGAAAATCATGCCACACCGTATTCGTATCGTCCAGCTTCTTATACAACGACCAGAAATTGCGAACGCCGAGCGCGGCCGGCATGTTGAATACCCCATGAAATCCGAAACTCTCGCGCAAGTTCCCCGCACGTTCCGTCGAGAACGCATCCGCTATGTTTGGCGGTGCAAACCGCAAACCTCGACTCTCTAGGAGGCGTCGATTGAGTCTACCGATAGCAACGTCCTCTGGATGGCACACGCGAAAGCCCAAATCCTTACATTGGCGCAAAAGCTCAACGCTCCGCAACGAAAATCCCCCGTTTCCGACATCGAAGCCGTCCCTAAATTGCGGCCATCTAGCACCAATATAATCATAGCCAAGGAAGAAATCTTTCCAGCAGTCCGGATTTAAAACAAACCCATCCCACTGAACGACAAGACAATGCGTTGTGCCGACGAAATCAACAAGTTGATTGATTATAAATCGAGAATATTCTTCGGATGAAGAAATTTTGTTAATTTTAACAAAATTTATATCATCATTCAAATCGCGCGGCCGAAAATGAGAAAATAATTTGCATTCCGCGAACTGAATAAATCGCGAAGACGCCTGCAGCGAAGCAACCGTTGCATCAACATTAGTCGATGTTACCGCGCACAACGTTACCTGCGGCAACGATATTTTGCGCTTAGAATTCATGATGCTCGTATAATTCATGCTATAATCGAATAACAAACTTCTCACTAAAGGCACTAAGATTCGGATGATGGTATGGATCAACCAGGGTATCGGTATGCCACCGCTCTTTTAAATTGGCCAGCTCTCGCGCCAAACGCGCCGAACCGACTGCGTCGCGATCAAAGCCCCGGGACACTGACTCGTGATGAATCAATACCGAACGAGGCTCATACAAACTTTGCCATCCTTTGACGTTAAGGCGCATGCAAAGATCTACATCATTGAACGCGACTGGAAATCTCCTTTCATCAAACCCGCCAACCGACAGAAATTTGTCTCGGCAAACTACTAGGCAAGCCGCCGTAACAGCGGAGACAAATTGCGGGAGATTGTGCCGCTGGAAATAGCCATCCTCGTTGGGATGCAGCAGGCGATGCGCATGAGCCGCACCACCTCCAATACCGAGCACCACACCGGCATGCTGGATCCTTCCGTCCGCATAAAGTAATTGCGCGCCCACCGCCCCGACGTCAACTCGAACACTTTGCGCCACCATAATCGATAACCAGTCCGGTTGAATAACCTCAATATCATTGTTAAGAAAGCAAACGAATGGCGACTTGCACTCTGCGATGGCGCGATTATTTATAGCTGAAAAATTGAATTCACCCGGATGGTTTATAACTCTACAGTTACCGTTATCAATCGAACTAAGAAAGTTAATGGTTTGCAAGTCGTCGCTATCATTGTCAACGACAATAATATCGATGTTTTTATATTCGGTTTCACTAAGACCGGCGAGACATTTTTTTAAAAGATCAACCCGATTCCGCGTAGGAACGATAACCGTCACCGGGGGCATATTAGCGCTTTCGGATACCACCGCTTTTACACGCATGGGATTCGGACGAGAAACGCGATGATGAAGGATTTCAGGAACGGAGTGCGCTCCGCCAACCTTGATCGCGTGTCGAGTGATTTCTTCAATCCAATTTATTTTAGACGCGGTTTCTACAAATTTTTCTTTGGGTACGTTAATTATCGACGAACCTGATACATAATCAAAATGCTGAAAAAGTTCCTCATTCCATTTCGGCTTGAAATGTGGCGCGTGGTAGTTGCCACCGGAAGATACTAAGTCATCGTCCGCGTAAATAACCGCCTTGGTGGCACGCCGAGCGGCGTCGCGGTATGTGCCAGCGCTCCCGGGCGCAAGAATATCGCCAGAGAGCATCGGTAACAGCCAGGGCTTCGCGTCCCAGTTGATTGCCTCTATCGGCGCAATGAAGGAAGCTGGCTCCCCACCGCACAGTTCAAACGATGGTATACCTTCGCTATCCAAACTTGAACGCGTTCGTTCCGCTGCGTGATCACCGCGCACGTCAATCAGTCCGATTATCAGTGGCATTTCCTCAGGCGGCGAGGCTGCCGCAACTTCGTTGCGGCAGCGCCAGAGATGATACGCCGAAGGGGCCGCGCCTAGCAATGGTGCCATCTGTGCGCGGGAACGAAGACGCTTTCCCCGGAAGCGCCACCACAGCGCGCGAACGTATGATTTCGGCGTCCGCGTCAAGGCTTGAATGTGAGTTAACGCCGAAAGAACCGCCCGTTCGATCATGCCGTGGGACCACCTTTGTACGCCTGCGCGCTACGACAAAACAGCTTGACTTGCGATCCGCTGCGTCCGCCGCGGAAGCGATCGACCGTGAGCTCAATGATCTCGTCGCCTCCGAGCCCGGACCGGGCATTTCCAGTGAACGGACAATCAATCGGTTCGTGTGAGCTGCCATTATCCGACCATAAAAGCCCCGTAGGGCGTTGATGCCGGCCTAGGTATCGCAGAGACAAAAGTGATATCACTAGCCGAAATAGCAGAACGCCCGCGTAAGGCATTTAAAGAGCGTCGTACGTGCGAACCGCCGCCTCTATGTCATCAAACAACTCCGCGTGTCCGTTGTGAATCACAATTCCTCGATTGCAATACTGCCGAACATACTCATTATTATGCGACGCAAGGATCATCGCCCTATCCCCTCGCTTCTCAATGAGTTCAGCGTGGCATTTGCGCTGAAAATTCTGATCGCCGACCATGATGATCTCGTCGATAAGATAGCAATCGAACTCAATCGAAAGCGACAAAGCGAATGCGAGGCGGGCACGCATACCAGATGAATATGTCTTGACCGGCATTCGAAGATGCTTGCCCAGTTCGGTGAACTCCTCGACGAACTCGCGCGTTCGATGATAATCCTGTCCATATATCCGGGCAATGAAGCGTGCGTTGTCGTAGCCGGTCATACTACCTTGAAACCCACCCGTAAAACCGAGCGGCCACGATACTGACATGTTTCGGATGATACGCCCCTGACTAGGGAGTTCGACGCCACCGATTAATTTAATGAGCGTACTCTTACCGGCGCCGTTTCGTCCCAATAGCGCAACTCTGTCGCCAATCTTGATGTCGAAGTTCAAATCTGACAGAACGACCTTCGTTCCGCCACCATGCTTGTACATCTTGCTAATATTTTTGCAGGTTATCATTCGACGGTCAACGTTTTCCGGACGTGTCGGCATAGCATCAAACCAATAATCAGCGAGATCGCGGAACAAAAAATTGGATTCCAGGGATCATAATACGCATCCACTTCATCCCCCCAGATTCCAGCACGCATCATCTCCATGCCATTTACGAACGGAGAGAATAGTAGATAATCCCGAAGGCTGGGGGTCAGCCACGACAACATGCTGAATGCGCCAGAAAAAGGAATCATAACATAAGTCGTGACCGGAATAAGCTTTTCAACCACTTCCGAAGTTTCCGACAACGGCGCCATTATGAAACATACGGACAACACGAATAAAGAATACAGAAACCATCCTGCGAAAAATAAACCGAGATCAGCCGGCACAGGAAAAAGACCGAATACCATTAAAACCAAAGCAATAAAAAGATAGGCCATCATGCTACCTAGTAGCTCAATAGCAAAGCGCACCACGATAAAATCGATGATCTGCACCTGCCGATGGTACATTAGCGCACTGTTGGCAGTGAAAATACTTACTGAGCGGGAGATTGCGTGACGAAACAAGGTCAGCGGTATATAGCCCGTTACTACAAAGGCGGAAATGCCGACCCCATGCTCTTCCGGCCCCTTTAGGAAGCGCCAGATGATTGCAACGAGGCCCGCGAACAGGAGAGGTTCTACCATCACCCAAAGAAAGCCGATGTTCTCACGTCCGAAACGCGTATTCAATTCGCGAATCATAAGCGCCTTAATGACTCGCCTCTGAATTTTCACGCTCTTTCGAAATCGACTAAGAGTAGATTGCCTCATCATCAATCATCCGGCTTATGTTCCAAAATGCCGACAACGAGCATCCAGCCAATGAAATACAGGCAAGTGGCGGCAGCCGCCACGACAATGATGTCGGTTAGCCGCTTTGGGAGAAGCGGCATATCAGGCAGATTTGGGTCAACAATGCGCTCGAGGTAGAATTGCTGTCGCTGAGCATCCGCATGCGCCTGTACCAGTGCGGCATTTGCGACGTTGAGGCTTTGCGCCGAAAACTCCTGTTCTACGAGCAAGTTTTCGTACCCGCCCATTTTCGATGCTATTCCAGTGCCCGTTCCTACTACGCGACTGTCCTGCGAAGCGATTTGTCCAGACATCGCAGCAATGCGCGCGCGCAGCGCGGGAATCCCCGGATTCCCTGGCGCCACACGTTGCATCTGCTCGAGCTGCGCTTTCATTGCAGCGAGCTGGGCGGTGAGACCGTTGGCGATTTCCAAAACACCCGCTGCCTGTTTACCGGGGTCGATGAGCGCCTTCCGATTACGGTATTCTGCGAGAGCCACGCGCGCCGCCTTTGCGCGCGCCGTCGCTTCATCGACCTGCTTCTTCGCCTCTTCGATACCCTTGTTCTGAGCCCTTGCGTTCAGCCGGTTGACCAAAGCCTCACTAAGCTCGAGTAGGCGCTCGTTAATGCGATATGCGTCGGTGGGCGTGAATCCCTTCACTCGTATCACCGCGACACTCGTTTCGTGATCCAGGCTTGCCTCAACCATTCTCCCGTAGAACTTGTAAAGCGCTTCGAAGGAGTCATTCGACAGTGGGCGAGGAAAGCGCGACAGAAAGTCGGCGGAGCTGGACGAGAATCTCGCTCGGATCTGCGCATCTTTTTCAAGCAGCCGAAGCGCGTCGCGTGACCGCGCAAAAGAAAGAACCTCGCTCGTCTGCTCCTGCCCGGCGGACAATCCAGTCGTCTGGATCAGATTCGCTAGCGTGGACGTTTGCGAACGTTTCTGATCGGGGCTCTTAATTACGAACCGCGACTCGGAAATATATACGTCAGAAGCAATAAACCCGTAGTAGATCGCGGCCAATATCGTTGGAAGGACCACGATTGCCAGAAACCAGCCGCGCCTTGCGATACGCTGCATCAAAGTGGGTTGCATATATGCCTTAGCGGAGGCTAATTTCAGAGAATGCTCGACGTTCATACAAGACCTTAAACACACCCCGCGCGTGCGCGACGCTCGCTGGCCATGCCCACGCCGCTAAGCTAACGGCCGCTGCCATGCAAGCGGCAATGCGGCCCATATATAAGAGGGAGACGCGACAATCGAGAAATTCGGTGGCGGCGTCTTGTCGGTCGTTGCGAACGGGTGCTAGGAGCCCGCGAGCCCCTGCTGGTTGGCTTTAGGTTTGGGGCTTTGGCTTGCGTTTAGATTTTCGGGACTCAGATGCGCGGTAAGAATGTTATCAGCGTTGTGCTGTTGTGCGGTTTGTCGGCGTGCGCGACGCTGCCTCGGAGCGGCCCGACGGGTTCCCAGATGAACAAATCGCTCGCCGACGGTGCGCCGCAATCGCAGATCTCGATTGTAGAAGTCACGCAAACCAGTTCGATCCTAGATCCCGTCGATTTTTTGGCACCTCAATCGCCGCTGCCCGAGGCGAGCCCTCCTCCTACGGACTTGGTGGGCCCGGGTGATATGTTGGAAATTAACATCTATGAGGCGGGTGTTGCCCTGTTCAGCGGCGGCGGCGTTGGCGGCCAAGGCTCGACAGCGCCAACCTCCGGTACGCCTGGAGTCCAGGTTCAGAAGCTCCCTTTGACACGCGTGGATGATCGGGGCGACATTTTCGTGCCTTACGCGGGAAAGCTGCATATTCAGGGACTTACCGTCAGCGAAGCCCAAATGCTGATTCAGCGATCCCTTCGGCGCCTGTCGCAAAATCCGCAGGTCCTGATTTCCGTCGTTCAGCCGATCACCAATTCCGTAATCGTGGGCGGTGAAGTCGCCAAGCCGGGTCGGCTGATCCTTCAAACCAATCGCGAGACGCTTACCGACGTCATTGCGCTGGCTGGCGGCTACCGCGGAAGCGTGCACGATCTGGTTGTTCGCGTGGTCCGCGCAAACGCAAATGCCGATTTCCGACTTGACGACATCTTGCAACGCCGTTCACTCGATGTCCGTGCGGTACCGGGCGATCGATTAATGCTCATAAACGCACCTCGCAGCTTTTCGGTACTGGGGGCGTCCGGAAGGGTGGAGCAACTTCCCTTCACACGCCCGGAAGTATCGCTCGCGGAAGCCATTGCCACGGCTGGTGGCGTCAACCAAAATTTCGGCGACCCTGCCGCGATATTTCTTTTCCGTTACGAAAAGAGCGAGAACGACATCTCCAAGCCCGTCGTCTATCACATTAACCTGATGGACGGTAAGGCGTACTTGATCACCCAACGTTTTATGATGCGTGACAAGGACGTTTTATACTTTGGCAACGCCGCAGCCAATCAGCCTGCGAAGCTCTTCCAACTAATCAGCCAATTGTTTACCCCGCTTGTGACCGTTACAGCAGCGGCGCAAACGTTGAAAAATTGAGGGCACCTGCGTTGCCCGTATAACCGCCTTTCGGAGCCTGGCTGAACTCTATTGAGTTACCATGATCACCTTGGTTATTCCATTTTCTGAGCAATTCACACACTTCGACATCCAGGCGCAACAACGATTCTGTAGCCTGAAAACGCGGGCTCACGATAGCCGCGTTTCCGCCCGGTCCGAATAGAAAAGCCGTATTATAAATATTCCATGTGAAACAAAGCACTTGGGGAAAATCGTATGAAATTGGGCGCTGTTGATCCGCAAAGTTCTCACGGTACCCACACATTACGCAACTGGCTCCTTGGACCGGTTGCGAACCTTTGGGTCGAACATGGGGTGGACCGTTCGGAAGGCGGCTTTTTTGATCAAATCGACCCAACTGATTTGAAAAACGCATGTTCATTCAAAAGATTGCGGGTTTGTGCCCGCCAAATTTATGTGTTTGCTAGGCTGGCGGAATGGGGCGTCGTCGGCGCGCGTGAGGCTGCATTAGGCGGGGTCGATTTCTTGTTTACACGCTTGCGGCATCCGGAAGGGGGCTTTATCCGCTCCACTACACTATTAGGCGAGCCGCTCGACACTACCCGCGATCTATATGATCACGCCTTTGTGATTTTCGCCTTGGCCAGCGCCTACCGTTTAATCCAGGATCGTGCGTTACTTGATGAGGCTCATTCTGTCGTGTCGTTTTTGGAGCGCGAGATGCGCCATCCCGCGGGAGGATACGTAGAAGCGCTTCCAACGGCACTGCCGCGCCGCCAAAACCCACACATGCATCTACTCGAAGCATATTTGGCTTGGGAAAATCAGCGCCCGGAAGAAGGGTTCGGCGAACGCGCCCAAGCCCTACTTCAGCTATTTACTCGACGCTTTTTCGATGGTCGCATATTATTCGAGTATTTTGGCGACACCTGGGACTTGCCTCCGGAGCCAGAGGCTTGGGTTTTTGAGCCAGGTCATCATTTTGAGTGGATATGGTTGCTCGGCCAGTCTAGAAAAATCGGCCTGATGTCGTCCAGCGAGAGCCTCACGCTTCAGCAGGCATTGGGGGATACTGCCATTCGCCATGGCATCTCGCCATCTACGGGTCTGCCATATGGCGCGGTCCATCGCGATGGAAGCGTTGCCGAAACCCGCTGCCGCATCTGGGTTTTGACGGAATGGCTTCGCGCAGCGCTTGTGGAACCAAAGAGCGGTGTAGGCGATCCAAACCGCATATCGCATTACCTCCTTGCATTTACGAATGGCTTGCAACCCGGTTTGTGGAACGAGCAACGCGACGCATTAACGGGCAGGTTCACGCCCGAGACTGTCCGCGCAAGCTCACTGTATCACATAGTCTCCGCTTTGGAGGCGCTGGTCAAACCCGATCTTTGAAGCAAACACGAGCAGACGCCAGCTGGGATCCGTTTGAATGATCGATTATCTTTACGAGCGCGTACACAACGCACGGGTGGCGGTCATTGGTGACGTCATGCTCGACGTATATCTTGACGGTACAATCGAGCGGATTTCGCCCGAGGCACCCGTCCCAGTTGTGCGTGCGCAAAAGCAGCGACATGTGCCAGGCGGCGCAGCTAATGTCGTCGCGAATATCCTCGCATTCGGCGCGCAAGTCGACATCGTGGGAGTCATCGGCACCGATGGTACCGACCTTGTCGCAGCGCTGGGCTCCCGCGGTTTGGGCCGGCATGATGGGTTGGTGATCGATTCCTCGAGACGAACGATTCGCAAACAACGCATTCTTGCCGGGCAGCAGGTCGTCCGTATCGACTTCGAGGACACACACCCGCTCGCGGAGACGGTCGAGACGCTCGTCGTCCAGCGCGCGCTGGAGAGCGTGTCTTGGGCGGATGTGGTCGTTCTTTCCGACTATGGCAAAGGCGTGCTGAGTGATGCCGTTCTGGCAGCGGTAATAGCCAGCGCCAATGATCAGAGCAAATCGGTGGTAGTGGACCCAAAACGGCGGGATCTATCTGCCTATCGCGGCGCTACCATCCTTACACCCAATCGCGCCGAAGTGGCAGCTACGACCGGCCGCCCCTGCGAAACCGACTCGGAAGCAGCCGCAGCCGTTGCCGAGGTCCAGGCGGTGTTTGGCGGCGCCGTGTTGCTGACTCGTTCGGAAAAGGGGATGACTTTTTTCCCGGTCGACGGAGGAAAGCGGCACTTCCCCGCTAGGGCGCGGGAAGTGTTCGATGTGTCGGGCGCCGGCGATACCGTGGTCGCCGCGCTTGCCGTTATGCTTGCCTGCGGCGAAGCCGTCGATACGGCAATTCGCTTTGCGAACGAGGCCGCGGGCGTCGTGGTTGGGAAACTCGGCACGGCGACGGCGACGCTCTCTGAAATCGCCGAGGCCTATACGCATCAGGAAAGCCGTTTCTGGGAGGAGGGGGCGCTGGTGTCTTCCGACACCGCACGCACCGTGTGTCGACGGTGGAAGGAACAGGGCCTAACGGTGGGATTCACAAACGGATGTTTCGATATCGTCCATCCCGGGCATGTCTCTCTGGTGCAACAGGCCAGCCGGGCGTGCGATCGTTTGATCCTGGCCATTAACAGCGATGCTTCCGTACGACGGCTGAAAGGGGCAACGCGCCCGCTGCAGTCTGAAGAGGCGCGTGCGCAGGTGATCGGAGCGATGAAGGGCGTCGATCTAGTAGTCATGTTCGAACAAGACACCCCACTCGAGCTGATCGAGCAACTCGAACCTGACGTACTAATAAAAGGCGCCGACTACAGGGTAGCCGAGGTGGTCGGCGCCGATCTGGTCCTCGCCCGTGGTGGACGCGTACTGCTAGCGGAACTCACGCCTGACCAGTCGTCGTCGCGGCTGATAGAACGGATGGGTGCATCCTATCATGCAGGATCGTAACGGCATAAGGGATGTGGTGATGCGCCCGATGGCCTTGTTCGACCGCGACGGGGTTCTCAACAAAGAGGTCGGCTTCGCGCACAGGCCAGATCAAATAGAATGGATGGACGGCGCCATGGCGGCACTGGCGCTGGTTCGGGCGAAAGGGTTTCGGACCGTCGTGGTGACTAACCAATCGGGCGTAGCTCGCGGATTGTATAGCGAACGCGACGTCCTAGACCTGCACGACTGGATGGCAAAGGAAATCGAGTCCGCAGGCGGTAGTGTCGACGCATTCTATTTTTGTCCGTACCATCCGGCCGCCTTGGTACCGAGTTATCGCGCCGATCATCACGATCGAAAACCTCGGCCCGGCATGCTCCTTCGCGCGATGGAGGACTTCCCGACCGATCGCGACAGGAGCTTCCTAATCGGCGACCGACAGAGTGACATCGAAGCTGCGCAGTTGGCCGGCATTGTGGGCCACCTATTCACGGGAGGGCGGTTGGACCTATTCGTCGGCCGCATCATAACTCATAATTACTAATATTTTTAAATATTTAATTGGCGAAGCGCCGCATGGAACGCGAAACAAGGGTACCGACATGAAAGCTGCGAAATTTTCTCCCGACGAATATGTGGCTGGACTATACCGAGCCCTGTTGGGACGCGATCCGGACGAAGAGGGCGCGCGCGGATACATCGATGCCTTACGCAAAGGGGCCACCCCTTTGTGGGTCTTGAACGAGCTGCAGAGCTCTTCTGAATATCAAACCAAGCTTGCCGCCGAATCCCCTACCGAAGCCCCCACCCTAGTCAGGCGAAATCGGAATCTTTCGCCGACTCACGACCTTGATTTCATCATCAGGGCGAGTGAAAAACATTTCAACAGTATTGATTTTTTCAAGCAACTGGATAAAATCGAATTTCCAGCAAAGAAGCCCGCGGCGATAAAAACAATCGCCGTTTATTATTGGCGGATGAATAATGGCGGAACGGAGCGCGTAACCGCCCGCCAGATAAAGATGTGGACTTCGATGGGTTACCGCGTGATCCTTCTCACGGATCAGGAGGCGGACCCCCTGAACGATTACGACTACGGAACCAGAATCGAGCGATTCATCCTGCCTGAGAGGATGATGTTCAACAACTACTATCCACCACGCGGAAGGGCACTAGCAGATATTCTAGCCCGCGAGGATGTGGACGTCTTCATCACTAATCAGTGGTACGAACTCTCAACGATTTGGGATGTGCTCGTCGCCAAGAGCTTGGGCATTCCGACCATCATCGGGTGGCATAATTGCTTCGATGCAGGCATCAACAGCGTCGATGATCTCGCCATCGCTTATCTGCGGTTCCTATCATATCGACATGCCGACTTGATGGTCGTTTTGAGTCAAGTCGACCAGGTCTGGTTCGAACGCTGGGGCATTGCTGCCCGCATGATCCACAATCCGCTGACCTTTGATACGCTCCCTGCGCAGGCGGCGCCACTTGCCGACAAGACGATCGTCTGGATCGCCCGGGTCGAGCGCCATCAAAAGCGGGTCGATTTGCTGCTGAAGATGTTTCCGCTCGTGCTTGAGCGTGAACCGGACGCCCGTCTCTTCATTGTCGGGGGCGGTCCGGATATGGATTGGGCGCGGGAATATGCGGACTCACTAAACATCCGTTCGCGAGTCCATTTCGTCGGCTACACCACCGAAGTCGAACGCTATATTGAAAAAGCGTCGGTCCACGTGATGACCTCCGACTTCGAAGGATACCCCATGGTCCTGGGGGAGGTTTGGTCACACGGCGTGCCCAGCGTTCTGTTCGACTTACCACAGCTGGAATATCTTCGATCGGGCAAGGGCTATATCGCGGCCCCCCAAGGCGATATCGTCGCGATGGCGGACGCAATCGTGGACCTGCTCGCAGACACAGCCAAGCGGCGTCAGCTGGGGGCGGAGGCACGGGACGTCGTGTCGAAGATCATCTCGGAGAATCTGAACACCGCCTGGGCCGCGGCCTTCACCGAAATTGTCGGCGGCGCACCCTTCACACCGCCGACAACGTCGACGGACGTGGACAGCATGTCCATCCTTATAGATCTTCTGCGTCAGCGTCTAATCAGCCTGCACAGCGACAATTTCCCGCAGCCCAAATTGCCTGTATTGCCCAGCTCTGTAGCGGCCAAGCCGCCGCGAACCCGTGGCATGCGCCTGGGGTTGAAGGTGGCGCAGATAGCGGGGCTCCCCGTGTATCTGGCGAAAAAGGCAACCTCGGTCCGCATCCTTCCCGAGCGGCGCCTCCGCACGATAGACCTCTCCAATGTGGGGCTGGGCGACAACCTGATGCTGTGGTCCGGCCTTTTTGCACTGCTGGAAAGCGGCGCAGACCTGTGCGCGCCGGATTGCGCCATCCATGTGCCTCACCTGCTGGTAGACGTCGCTAATGCGCTGTTTGGCCGGTTTGGCCTTCATGTGATTGGCGGGGCACCGGCCAAACAGGTCAGCCCGGTATTTTCTCCGCTCCCTCCCGAAAGCTGGAAGGATTGGCGTAAGACCTATTTCGGTCGGGATTGGCGAATGAACTGGGTGGAGGCCATCGACCGTCAAAAAACATTCCCGCGAAGCGGGATCGAGCTGACGTTCGCCAGCCGTGTTCGGCTTGCGGTCTCCGAATATTTCCTGTTCGGACGCACGGGCTGGGCCAAGGCGACGCCATCCTATATCGGCTATCGCGTCTGGTTGCCGCTAGCACTGCATCACGACATTTACCCGATTCAGTTCATGACGCAGATGAAGCGTTCCCTGGGCACAATTCGAAATATACTTCAGAGTTATGTCGACGACAGGACCACGGAAACTAAGCGAGCGGCATTCCTGCAGAACGTATCCTTTCCTGCCGGCAAGTCTTTTCAGACAATACCGCCCGCCGTTCTTGCACGAGTCAACAAGGAACTCGGCAAAGACGGATTCAATTGTTACGTTCAGGACGACAGCGCCTGGCATGGCGATTTCTTCAAGGCAGGCTTGCAGCCGCGTAACATCGATCAGTTGATAGATTCCTTTCGGTTGATTCGCTATTCACCGAAGCTGTTGACGACAGATAGCTTTACCTCCCACGTCGCACAATTCCTGCGTGATGATTTCATACTCGTTCTTAGCCGCGATTTGCGTGAAAATATCGTTCACCCCGGCGCTGAGCCGATCATCGTTGCCAACCACCCGCCATGCGCGCCGTGCAATTACCAAGAGCGATATCATTTCGACACCTGCGTCGCGGGCTATAAATATTGCATTGCGTTTAACGATGGAAAATTTGTGAGCGACATCGTGACAGCAGCGGGCAGGTGATGTTTTTGCATTGGCGGTCGGTAGTGGTAACGGAATTGTGAAGATTCTCGTCTGCACCAATATTTGGCCACCTAAGTTTGTTGGCGGTGCCGAGTTGATGGCGGAGCGGCTTGCCATGACGCTGGCCTCTCGTGGCCACACCGTAGAGGCTTTCGTGGGGGATCTAGGCGGACACATTCCGCGCGGATCGATCGTGCGCGACTCGTACAACGGCCTTAAAATCCACCGTGTTGCCCTGAGCCCCCGAGACTTCAATCCGGCTTGCCAAAATATGGTCCATTCCGAGGTTGACGCGCACCTGGAGGCGTTGATCGCTGCATTCCAGCCAGATGTTGTTCACGCGCACAATCTAATGGGTCTGTCCGCCCGCCTGCCCGTTATCGCAGGAGCGCAAGGTGCCCGTACGATTGTTACGCTGCACGATTACTGGGGATTCTGCTTACGCAACACGATGATCCGCCCGAGCGGACGAATCTGTGAGGATACTGCCGCTTGCCGCGGGTGCTTACCGCCATCCTCTGCACCCGATTCAACTAACCTACCCATGCGTGTGCGTGCGGATACGATTGCCCATTCACTTTCCAACGTAGATTCATTCCTGGCGCCCAGCAAACATTTGGCCTTACGCTACATTAGAGAGGGCATTTCCGCCGGCCGGATGCATGTTGTGCCGAATGGTATCGACTGCGACGCATTCAGACTGCGAACTTCGTCCGTGCATACACCGCCGGACATCGTGGAAGTCCTCTACGTTGGCTATCTCGGTCAACACAAGGGAATTGCTACACTAGTAGAAGCTCTGTCAGCCATGCGGGAAGCACACCGCGTGCGTTTGACGATCGCGGGCGTGGGACCTGACCGGCTCAAATTGGAGGCCCTATCGGGCCGCCTCGGTTTAACGCAGGTGCGTTGGATGGGACACGTCCCTCGAGACGAGATGCCGAGCCTGTATCAAACAACTGATGTCGTTGTGCTCCCCTCCGTCTGGCCCGAGAACCAGCCGGTGTCGATTATGGAAGCCATGGCCAGCGGTATTGCCGTGGTTGCGAGCCGGATTGGGGGCATTCCCGAGATCGTAGAACACGGAAAGACAGGGCTGCTCGTCGCTCCCGGAAGTGTTGGCGAACTCGCAGAGGCACTGGATGAACTGGTCGTTAATGCGGAGAAACGATTTCGCTTCGGCCGGAACGGCCGGGCGCATGTTGAACAGCTCACGTTCGCCGCACAGGCAGAAGCGGTTGAAGCACACATGGAGGCGGTCTTGAAGGCCCCTCCAGCATATGTACCCCACCCGATAACGGCGCTTGTCGGTTACTGTCAGAGTGCACGATCGGATCCCGATCGATTGGAGCTACTAGGAAGCGACGCGACCAAGACCTTCCTAATACCGCTGTCGTGGCTATCGCCGAAAGAATGGGAGGGCACACTGCAACTGGCATATCTTTCAGCCGGCAAGCCTTGGTATCGCAAGCTTGTCGCCCTTGCGCTCCCGGTTCTAAACATGGCTCTGCACATGCTGCCGGTCCATCGTCGGTCTTCCCTTCTCGCCGTGATCATCGGAATTTTTCCGAACTTTCCTAGGCACGGAGAGACGCGACGAGGAACCTAAGCACGCTCTACTCAATATGGGACATGATGTACCATCGCAATCTCGAGCGATCTACATTGTGGCGATGCCGCTTTTCCCATTTGCCGTCTCAACCACGTGCAGGCCCAAGAAATAATTCAAGCGCATTGGGTTACTTGAAGCCGCCGCGGCGGCTTCGGCGGGATCGGTAGTCCCGAGCAACCGTTATCTCTTGTTCACTATCAGGCGCTTCAGGTGCCCGCATCCGCAACAAGATATATTGGTGCGGCGCAGAACTAGACGAATCCGCATGCAAAGACATGATAGCGAGCTAGTTAGATGGAAACCCATTCTTCACCAAACTGCTAGCGCAAACCGATCTCGTCTGACGCAGCCCCGGGGACAATAGTGTCCTTTCGCAGCCTCAGTACGTCGGGCGCCATGCCCGGAAAGGCCATACGCCGCGCATCAACCACCAACAATAAGGGCGCCCAAGATCGCATGCCACTCCACCGCGCTTTTCCCTAGCGCACGCAGTGCATGCTATAATACCAATGGATCGGCACGATGGTCTAGAATACGAAATTCCCGATAAACATGTCCGCGCGATTTCGATCACACGGCATATCTAACGACGTCGGAAAAATCTCGTTCGCAGGTTCAAACTTCCCCACATCCTTCCTAACCATCGTTATTTCGATAACATTTGGTATAGCGACATTTCCAATTATCGTCCATCCACCATAATTATTCCCGTGCACGTGAACAAGATGATGAGATGCCGTTAAATTTGCGATAGCTTCGCGGACATTTTCAGCATTTTCGGGTTGGGCAAGCAGTTTAAGGTCGTGTATCTCGAAGACCATCTGGCGAAACTGTTTTAAAACGCTATTGGGAGTGCTCTGCAGGAGACCCCATTCGTGCGTTTCAATGTCACACTTGAGAACCATTTCTCTTTTGTCGACATGGCCATTACGCTCAATCAGGCTTTTCAGAGTCTGCGTGTTACTTTCTTCATTAACCTCGCCTCCGATCCAAATGGGTTCCCATTTGAACAAGGGATGGCTCCTCGGCAAACCCGAGATTGTAGGATCATATTGAAATACTGGTATCCCTCTGTTTGCAACATCGATATCCCATGACACATCGTCATTTATACCTAGAGAATACGCGGCGTCGACGCCTTCAAAAGCATCAACCATCACATATCCACCATCAAAACTCCGCCCCAACCTGATCTTTTCAGATCCAATAAGTTTCATTGGACGGAACATTTTTAAAACATTGACAGTAACAGCGAAAACCTCGTGAGATTCATCTACTATCACGCGAACTCTCCACTCAATGGCATTATATTTCTTAATAATGTCAATATAAAGAGATCCGTCTAGGATCTACTCCATCAAAATCATCATACACAAACGCGCCAGTCGTCAAATGGACTCATTGCGCTCGAAGTCGACCAGCGTACCGTAACGAACGATTAAAGGCTAGGACATTCCCATCTTCTGCGGCCCACGATGCCCTTGCACGCACCCCAGCTTCACGCACTGAGGAAACCGCGGATTTGATTATGCACACCACGCACACCGCTTTAAATGGTCGCTGAAGGCGATCTGCGACCCGGTAGGCGCCCCGGCGCAGCTATCCGGCAAAAGGCATCCTCGGGTGGCAGCGGTATTTAAAACAAGGCCAGTATGGCAACACCGGCTGCAAATCCACAGAAATTACACACTCAGAATGCACTACGCACAATATACACCCCCCCACCAAGGCTCAATGATAAATGACTTTATCATTTCAAGTTTAATTTTTATAATATAAAATATTTTATATTATGTATTTAAATATCTTTCATACCCAAAAATATCCATTAGATCAGAAACTGATCTTTCAACACAAGAAATCTCATCTTCCGACAGACGATCTCGAAACTTCCCAATCATCCCGTTACCTATATGGTTCGGATGCCAGTGAGATACTTGTGTCCAGCTAGATGCTGGTGTATCAGCATTAAGTATTCCTGCAGCAACCCATTTAGAAATTGATTCCTGAATCCTCTCCTTTTTTAGATAATCGAAAATCCGTTGAATTTCCGCTTCCGATACAACAGGCGCTATTATAGAGCTTATTTTAATGATATTATCGATCGAGCCTACTCCATCCTCATACTTTAAAGACAAAACATTACATTTATTATTTAAATATTCAATCGACGCAGCACAGTTTTGCAACCTCCTGATGGCTTCATCAAATTGGACGCCAAAGGCATCATAAAGCGAAACAACGCAATCGCGCGGATCCCTGACGGTCAATACCACCTTACTTCCAACACAATTTACTAAGTCGATGAGCCTGCTGGTGGGTTCGTGGCATTTTATAACTATAATATTTTCAGGATTATTTAATTCACTAATATTGTTTGGTATATCATCACTATATAGTGCAACAACATTTCCATAACCTTGACAAATCTCAATTACAGCGTTGTAAGCCCAAGTGCTTCCACTTCTCGGAATGCCGACGCATAGAATAAATTTTGCGGTATTGAGCAATGTTTTCTCCCATATCTATTTTTAGTAAAAATTATCCATCATATTTATTCAACCATGAAATTATATTTCGCATAAATAATTCTGCGCAATTGCACAGAAATGTAAATTCAATCTTATGCAGAATACCGCATGCTGACCGCGAGTGTAATGTTGTTCGACCATTCGCGCACAACGGGAGGCTCGGGTACTAGCAACGTTATGAGCTGAAACGCAATGGATGCTCGTATCCGAGCCGTTCCATCTACTTCAACGCGCACGCACCGACCATAAGCATACCCGGCACTCCCGGGACGAAGCGACCGCAAGCGAAATCCCCTCGCGACTGGCATGTAGCTCCCGGAGGTCTGGAAAGGTCGCACGGACATCGTGCCGAAGGAGCTCCGCGTACGGCTGGGCCGCCGAGTCACGCCGATTGCTCGCGCGTCTGTGCACGAAGCGACCGGAAGTCCTTTCATGCAATCGACTCCACATTTAGAAAAAGCGCCGCCACTGGCTCGATAGCGAAAAGTCGATCTGGCCCGCAGTGACTCGGGCTCACGGAGCAGAGATAAATCACGAGCGTTATGACGGCAAGATCGCGCCCGTGCACTTTCGTTGGTCTGATTTACGATCACGGGTTCGTAGCCAATTTCAGAGCGTTATAAACCCGCGCCACGCCTTTGTGCAGGCGCTAGTCATTTGCACCTTCTTGATCCACGACGAGCACCTAATAAATGTACTAACGCGGATTCGCTGGCCATATACTCCGCTAGTTCGCATCGACATTCACCGTGCCCAGATCGTGGAGGCGGCGAGATGGGTGAAACCAGCGAAGAATGGTCCGGCAAGTAAAACGCCTCGGAAAACGTCCACAGTGTTTGAGACGACTGAAACGTCGTTCGATGCAGTTGCGCTGTTATTGGCTATCGAGTCGTGGGCTATGATTGCCTCGGCGCCCGTTTCAGCGAAGATGACCCGTACGGCATTGCCTTCATGGCCTTGTCGGCGAGAACGGCGTTACCGCTATTTCCGTGGAGAAGGCCGGCGACGGGGCGATGTTGCCGGTGGGCGTAATGATGAAGCGTAGCGAGCGATTGGGCAAGCTCGTCAGCATCCCATCGCCGCCTGCTGGTGCGCGTGCATGATAGTGTTGTCGGCCATCAGAAAGCGCCGGAATGCTGCAGATCCGCCGCCCCCGCCCAGTCGCAGCGATGCGATTCGCTGCCGTTACGCATCGCTCACTTCGTCCCGCTTCACCGCCATCAGTCGCTCTCGGTCTTAACACGGATGACGATGACACGGTGATTAGCAACTTTGCTCCCTAATCCAGCGCCTCCGCCTCCCAAACCTCCGTACCCACCTGCGCCTGCGCCTCCTTCGCATAGCGCGGACCGGCGGCGGCGTTCGCAGGAAACAGCGCGTCGACCTTCGCTAGCACCTCAGCAGAAACAGGCCGCGCGAAGGTGCCCAGCAGCTCATCGAGATGCTCGACCCGCGTCGTGCCCGGAATCGGCACCACGAACTCGCGGCGGGAGAGCAGCCAGGTGATGCAGAGCTGTGCCATGGTGCAGCCGGCATCCTCGGCAAGCTCGCGGAAGCGGGCGGCCAGTTCCAAATTGCGGGACAAATTCTCGCCCTGGAACCGCGGCATGCTCGCGCGCAGGTCGCCCTGCGGCACGCCCTCCGGGCCTACGCTCCCCGCCAACATCCCGCGCCCGACCGGTGAGAAGGCAACGAAGCCCGTCCCCAGCTCCGCACAGGCATCGAGCACCGCGATTTCGGCATTGCGCGTCCAGGGTGAATATTCGGTCTGCATCGCCGCGATCGGATGCACCGCATGCGCCCGCCGCAGCGTCGCTGCCGACATTTCCGACAGACCGATCGCCCCGATCTTCCCCGCTTCCACCGCCCGTGCGAGCGCGCCGACCGACTCCTCGATCGGCACGTTGGGATCGAGCCGATGGAGATAATAAAGGTCGATATGGTCGGTCCGCAGCCGGCGCAGCGAATCCTCCAGCACCCGGGCAATCGCCCGGGGGCTGCCGTCAAGCCCGCGCTTGCCGTCGATTTCGGCCAGCACGCATTTGCTTGCCAGCGTGAACTCCCGTCGCCGGTGCATCACCGTGCGCCCCAGCAGTTCCTCGTTCGCGCCGAAGCCATAGAGCGCGGCGGTATCCAGGAACGTCACCCCCGAGTCGAGCGCATGGAGCAGCAGCCGCTCCGCCGCTGCCGCGTCGGGACGCGGCAGATAGGCGTGACTGAGGTTCATGCAGCCGAGCCCGATCGCCGAGACGGTAAAGGGGCCAATCTGGCGCGTGGGCAGGGTCGGCATGGTCAGAGCGGCAATCCTACATAGTTTTCCGCGATCGTCGTCTGTGCCGCGCGCGACGTGGCGATATAGTCCAGGTCGGCCAGCTGCATCCGGCGATCAAAGGCGTCCGTATCCGGGAAACGGTGCATCAGCTTGGTCAGCTGCCAAGAGAAACGCTCCGATTTCCAGACCCGGGCGAGTGCCCGCTGCGAATAGCCGCCGATCGCGTCGCTGTCATGCGCCTTGAAATGGCGGACCAGCGCTTCGGAGAGATAATGCACGTCCGAGGCAGCAAGGTTGAGCCCCTTCGCGCCGGTGGGCGGCACGATGTGGGCGCTGTCGCCAGCAAGCAGCAGCCGGCCGTGGCGCATCGGCTCGAACACGAAAGAGCGCAAGGGCGCGATCGACTTCTCGATCGCCGGCCCGCGGGTGAGGTTTGCCGCCGCTTCCGGCCCCAGACGCACTGCCAGCTCGCCCCACAACCGGTCGTCGGGCCAGTCCTCCAGCTTCTCGTCAAGCGAGACCTGGATGTAATAGCGGCTGCGCGTCGCCGAGCGCATGGAGGCAAGCGCGAAGCCGCGATCGTGATTGGCGTAGATCAGTTCGTGGTCGCAGGGCGGCACATCGGCGAGAATGCCGAGCCAGCCGAACGGATAGACTTTCTCGAACGCGGTGCCGACGCTGGCCGGGATCGCCTTGCGCGAAGGGCCATGGAACCCGTCGCAGCCGCAGATAAAGTCGGCATCGATCCGCTCGGCGCGGCCGTCCTTGGTATAGGTCAGATAGGGCGCATCGCGGTCGACATCGTGCAGTGCGACATCGGCAGCTTCATAGATCACCTGCAGGCCGCGCTCCGGCGCCGCGTCCATCAGGTCGCGGGTCAGCTCGGTCTGGCCATAGACCAGCACATGATGGCCAGTGAGCTCGGTCACGGGAATGCGGATCAGCCGGTCGCCATCGGCCAGCGCGAAGCCGTCATGCGGCAGGCCTTCGCGGTGCATGCGGTCTGCAATGCCCACCCGCTCCATCAGCATGGTGGCGGTGCGTTCCAGTACGCCGGCGCGGATGCGGCCCAGTACATAATCGGGCGTGGCGCGCTCGACCACCACCACCTCGATTCCCTCCGCCCGCAACAAATGACCGAGCAACAACCCCGCCGGGCCGGCACCGACAATCGCAACCTGAGTCCGCATATCGCCTCTCCAACTATGATGTTGGCACCATGCTGGCGCAGCGCGCCGCTTCGTGTGAGGGATGGGTCAACCTTTTATTTGGACGATTCAACCGATCGTGCCAGACGTGCCCGATGCGCGAACGAAGCCCTGTCCCGGCCTTTTATCTCTATGGCGAGCCGCAGCGGGGGGTCACGGAAGGCTTTGTCCATGTCGAAAGCCTCGACGATCGCTCACGCCCCAGCGAATGGACGATCCGCCCGCATCTGCATCGCGATCTGAACCATGTGATCCTGATCGCCGAAGGCGGCGGGTCGATGACGGCGGAGGCAGAGACGGTCGCGTTCGATGCGCCGGCGCTACTGCTGGTGCCGGCAGGGATTGTCCATGGCTTTAGCTGGCACCGCGAATCGCGCGGCTGGGTCTGCACGATTGCCGACGTCTATTTTGCCCAGCTGGCGATGCGCGACGCTGCGCTGGAGGCGCTGTTCCGTCGCCCGCGCGCGTTGGCGCTGACGGGGGAAGATGGCAATACGGTCGCCACCTTGCTGTCGGAGGTGCAGCGCGAGCTGAACTGGGCCGCCCCTGGCCAGCGCGCGGCGGTGGAAGCGGCGTTGCTCGCGATCCTGGTGCGCAGCCTGCGTCATGCCCGGCCGGCAACGGCGGCCGGATCAGGCAGCCGACGCGAGGCGGAAATTGTCGCCCGGCTGCGCGCGCGGATCGAGGATCGCTTCCGCCTTCGCGAGCCGGTGAGCCTTCATGCCCGGGCGCTGGGCGTAAGCGTTACCGCGTTGCGGCTCGCCTGTTCGCGGGTGGCAGGGACGAGCCCGACGGCGATGCTCGACGGCCGCGCGCTGCTCGAGGCACGGCGGCTACTGCTCTATTCGGGACTGTCGGTGGGGCAGATTGCCGATGCGGTGGGGTTCGAAGACCCCGCCTATTTCTCCCGCTTCTTCACGCGGCATGTGGGGGTGTCGCCGCGGGCGTTTCGGGCGGGAGCGGGCAAATCACGGCCACCCTCACCCTCCCATCGCTGACGCGATGGGCCCCTCCCTCTCCCAAAGGGAGAGGGGTGAGCGCTCCCTCTCCCTCTGGGAGAGGGAGGGAGCCGCGAAGCGGCGGAAGGGTGAGGGTGACCGCCTTCCGCGGCCTCACCCCGCCAGCTGGCTCTCCAGCTCGCCGAGCACGCGGTAGCAGTCGAACACCTTCGCCACCGAGCTGTTCGGATCGCGGCCCTCCCGAATGGCCGCGATGAACTCGCGGTCCTGCAGTTCGATGCCGTTCATCGACACATCGACCTTGCTCACGTCGATCGGCTCTTCCTTGCCGTTCACCAGATCGTCGTAGCGGGCGATATAGGTGCCGTTGTCGCAGATATAGCGGAAGAAGGTGCCGAGCGGCCCGTCATTGTTGAAGCTGAGCGACAGGGTGCAGATCGCCCCGCTCTCGCTCTTCAGCTGGATCGACATGTCCATCGCGATGCCGAGTTCGGGGTGGATCGGCCCCTGCACCGCATGCGCCTGCACGATCTTGCCAGCCTGATAGGCGAACAGGTCCACCGTGTGCGCGGCGTGGTGCCACAGCAGATGGTCGGTCCAGCTGCGCGGCTGGCCCTTGGCGTTGATGTTCTTGCGGCGGAAGAAATAGGTCTGCACGTCCATCTGCTGGACGGCGAGCTCGCCCGCGGTGATGCGGTTATGGACCCATTGGTGGCTCGGGTTGAAGCGGCGGGTGTGGCCGACCATGCAGACCAGCCCGGTCTCCTGCTGCTTCGCGAGCACCGCCTGCGAATCCGCCCAGCTGTCCGCCAGGGGGATCTCGACCTGAACATGCTTGCCGGCATCCATGCAGGCGATCGCCTGCTGCGCATGCATCTGGGTGGGGGTGCAGAGGATTACCGCGTCGACATCGTCGCGGGCCAGCGCGTCGGCCAGTTCGGTCGAGTGGTGCTTGGCGCCGTACTTCGCTGCGACGGCGGCGGCCTGTTCGGCGGTGCGGCTGATGATCGAGGTGATCTCCACCCCGTCAATCTTCTGCAAGCCGTCGAGATGCTTTTCGCCGAACGCGCCGGCGCCGGCCAGGGCAATACGCATGATGTTCTCCCTAGAAAGTCTGGATCAGCGGACGGGTTCGAGCACGAGATGCCCGACCGCAGTGTTGGAAGCGGGAACATGGTAATGGCGGTGCAGCGCCCGCACGTCGCGCCCCAGCGCGCCGCGCATGATCAGCCACATCACCATCTCGATCCCTTCGGAGCCGGTCTCGCGCAGATATTCGATGTGCGGGATGGCGCGGAGTTCGTCGCCATGGGGTCCGCTCATCAGCTCGAGGAAGCGGTTGTCCCATTCGGCGTTGATCAGCCCCGCGCGCGGACCCTGGAGCTGGTGGCTCATGCCGCCGGTGCCCCAGATCTGCACGTTCAGATCCTCGGGGAAGCTTTCGACCGCCCGCGCGATCGCCTCGCCGAGCAGCCAGCAGCGATTGCCCGAGGGCGGCGGATAGGTGACGACGTTGACCGCCAGCGGCACGACCTTGACCGGCCATGCCTCGGGCTGGCCGAACATCAGGCTCATCGGCACGGTGAGGCCGTGATCGACCTGCATCTCGTTGATGATCGTCATGTCGAATTCGTCGAGGATGCAGCTCTGCGCGATGTGCCAGGCGAGATCGGCATGGCCGATCACGTCCGGCACCGGGCGCGGCCCCCAGCCTTCATCGCAGATACCGTAGCGTTCGGCACAGCCGATCGCGAAGGTGGGGATGATCCGCATGTCGAAGGCCGAGGCATGGTCGTTATAGACCAGGATCACGACGTCGGGCTTTTCCTGCGCGATCCACTGCTTCGACCAGTCATAGCCGGCGAACACCGGCTGCCAATAGTCCTGCCCGGTCTTGCCGAGATCGATCGCCGCGCCGATCGCGGGGACGTGGCTGGTCGCCACGCCGGCGGTAATGCGTGCCATCAGCGTTTCTCCCGGATCGAGCGGACGCCCTGCGGGCTACGGCCGCCGGCGACCATCATCGCCTGATAGTCCTCTGGGCTCATCCCCGTCATTGTGCCGACCGCCTGCAGGAAGCTGAGGCCGTCGGTGGAGAAGAGCTTGGCGAGGAAATAGATGTTGCCGCCCAGATCGAGGCAGCGATTATAGTCGCGGTCGAGCAGCGCCTGTTTCTGCTCCTCGCTCAGCGGCCATTCATCGAGATAGGCACGCTCGTCGGCCTTGAAGCGGGCGCGGTTCTCCGCCGTCATCAGGCTCATCGCAAACTGGTTCATCCAATAGCCGCGCCGCGCCCGTGCCGCCGTATAGACGCGGGTGCCGGGGATGTCGTCGAACTCCGCGAGATAGGCGTGGATGTCGGTGGTCATAGCCCCCTCGCTTTCAGCTTCGCATCCAGCCGCGGGAAGACGCGACGGGCGTTACCCTCGAAGATCGCGTGCCGCTCCGCATCGCTGATCGCCAGCGCGTCGATATAGCGCTTGGTATCGTCGAAATAATGCCCGGTGGTGGGATCGATCCCGCGCACCGCGCCGACCATTTCCGACCCGAACAGGATGTTCTTGTTGTCGATCACATCGGCCAGCAGGTTGATGCCCGGCTGGTGATAGACGCAGGTGTCGAAGAAGATGTTGTGCATCAGATGCGTGTCGAGCGAAGGCTTCTTCAGCATGTCCGCCAGGCCGCGATAGCGCCCCCAGTGATAGGGCACCGCGCCGCCGCCATGCGGGATGATGAAGCGCAGCGTCGGGAAATCCTGGAACAGATCGCCTTCCAGCAGCTGCATGAACGCCACCGTGTCGGCGGCGATGTAATAGCCGCCGGTCGCGTGAATCGCCGGATTGCAGCTGCCCGAGACATGGATCATCGCCGGTACGTCCAGCTCGACCATCTTCTCGTAGAACGGGTACCAGTAGCGATCGGTGAGCGGCGGATGGGTGAAATGGCCGCCGCCCGGATCGGGATTGAGGTTGCAGCCGATAAAGCCGAGTTCGGTGACGCAGCGCTCCAGCTCCTCGATCGAGCCCTGCATGTCGGCCTTGGGGCTCTGCGGCAGCATGCATACGCCGACAAAGGTTTCGGGGAACAGGTCGACGACGCGACCGATCAGGTCGTTGCAGCGCCGCGCCCATTCCTTCGCGACCGTCTCGTCGCCGACATGCGGCGCCATCGCCGAAGCGCGGGGCGAGAAAATGGTGAGGTCGGCGCCGCGTTCCTTGATCAGGCGCAACTGGTTCGCCTCGATCGTCTCGCGGATCTCGTCGTCGCTGATCTCGGGATAGGGCGGCGGGGCTTCGCCCGCCTTGAAGGCAGCCTTCTGCGCCTCGCGCCAGGCATCATGCCCCTTGGGAAGCACGGTGTAATGACCGTGGCAGTCGATGATCATCGTCATTGGGATTGCATCCTCTCCTCGATCGCGGCGAGCTTTGGCGCGAGGCCTTCGGGCGGGGTGGCGAGCCCGAGCGTGCCGATCGCGCGCTGGCGGATCACGGTGCCGCGGGTCATGGCGGCGCCGGTGCCCAGCGCCTCCAGCGTCTTGACCACTTCCTCCATCTCGGCGGCGCGGCGCAGCCCGTGGATCATCATGCGGTCGAGATTGTAATCGGCCCGCGCCTCCCACGGGCGCGGGCGCTCGCTGGCGTCGAGCGAGGCGAACACTTCGTCGCGCACGCCCGCGGCTTCGGCCGCGAGAACGCATTCGGCGGTCAGCGCCTCGATGCCCTTCACCATTACCGATCGGATCATCTTGATCGACGAGGCGCGGCCCACGGCATCGCCGGCGATGCTGATATTCTGGAAGCCCAGCTGGGCCAGCGCCGTCGCGGCGGCTTCGGCGCGTGCGCCGCTGAGCAGGAGCGGTACGGCGAGCCGGGCGGGATCGACGGGCGCGAGGATGGCGAGGTCGACATAATAGGCGCCCGCTGCCTCCACCGCGCGGGCGGCGGCCTGCTTGGTCTGCGGCGCTACGCTGTTGCCGTCGCAATAGAGCGCGCCAGCCGCGAGATGCGGGGCGGCGGCTTCTGCCGCGACGAGCGCCTGATCGGCAGTGACGAGCGACAGGACCAGCGAGCGGCCGGCCAGCGCCTCGGCCAGCGTCGCGGCGCCGGTGAGGCCGGCCTCCGCATAGCGCTCGCGCATCGCGGCAGCCTCGGCGCCGTCGGTCTTGCGATCGAATGCGCACGCTGCTTCCCATCCGCCCGCCCGGGCGAAGGTCGATCCAGCCTCTCCAAAGCCGATCAGGGCGATCGCGTCTTGCATTGCGGCGGCATGGCCGAGGGCGGTCGCCCCGGCCAATCGAATCCACCCGGGCGCTATAAGTTTTTACGTATAGAGCGTTGCAGTCGACGCCTGGAGGGTGGCGAGGAAGCCCGCCTGGGCGCGGGTGGGGCGCCAGTCTGCGCGGTGGGTGACGCCGATGGTCCGCGTCACCGCGCCCGGGGCGGGACCGAGATCGACCACCAGCCCCGCCGCCAGCTCGACCGAGAACTGGTCGACCGAGAGCAGGGTCAGCTCATCCCCGGCCTGGAGCAGTTCGCGGATGGTGATGACCGAGCCGCACTCGATCGGCACCGGCGGCAGCGGCCCGCCGATCGCCGCGAACAGGTTGCGCCACAGCGTGCGCAGCGGCGTGCCTTCGGGCGGGACGATCCAGCCAAAGCGGTGCAGCGCCGCCAGCCGGTCGCCGGTCAGACTCGCCAGCGGGTGGCCGGCACGCCCGAAAATGGTCGGGCGATCGTCGAACAGCCGGGTCTGGACCAGATCGGGGCCGAGCGTCTCTGGATCGCGCAGCGCACCGATCATCAGGTCTATCTCGCCATCGCGTAAGGGCCCCACCAGCTCGCCATGCGCGCCTTCGTGGATCAGTATGTCGATGCCCGCATGCGCCTGGCGAAAACTGTGGATCGCATGCGGCAGCAGCCGGGCACGGCACAGCGGCATCGCCCCGATGGATATGCGCCCGGAGGTGCGGCCCAGCAGCTCGCCCAGATCCTCCACGCCGGCGCGCAGTTCGGCGAGCGCAAGGCGCAGCCGCCGGGCCATCTGCGCGCCCTGATGCGTCAACACCAGCCCGCGCCCGCGCCGGTCGACCAGCCTTTGCCCCAGCGCGAGCCCGAGATCGCCGACCGCACGGTGGAGCGACGACACCGTCACGCCGGCTACCAGTGCCGCCGCCGGATAGCTGCCCTGTTGCGCCAGCGCGACGAACGCGCGCAGCTGTGCCGCAGTCACCCGGTTGCTGCCGATCAGCCGCAGCGCCGCCTCGACGCGCGGTACCAGCCGCAGGGCGGCGGGGGTCGGCTCGATGCCGGTGGCGCGCCGCTCGAACAGGGCGAGGCCCAGCTGCCCCTCAAGCTTCGCGATTCCCTGCGTCACCGCCGGCTGCGTGAGGTGGACAGCATCGGCGGCACGGCTGACGCTGCCCAGCCGCACCGCGGCGGCCATCGCGGCGAGGTGGCGGATATTGAGCTGGTCGACCTGCACGGCGCATAATTAGCAAAAACTAATGGCCATGCCATCCTTCCGATTGGCCGGCGGGCCTGCGCGCGCGCACCTCGACGGGCAAAATTGCACAGAGGAGCTGCCATGTCGGGCATCGTCGTCCAGAATATCGAACGCGCCGATCCTGCAGTGATCGACGGCCTCGCCCATGCCGGCGTGGCGACCGTGCACGAGGCGCAGGGCCGGACCGGCCTGCTCGCCCCGCACATGCGCCCGATTTATGCCGGCGCGCGGATCGCCGGCAGCGCCGTAACCATCTCCGCCCCGCCGGGCGACAACTGGATGGTCCATGTCGCGATCGAGCAGCTACGCGACGGTGACATCCTGGTGCTGGCGCCGACCAGCCCGTGTACCGACGGCTATTTCGGCGACCTGCTCGCCACCTCGGCGCAGGCGCGCGGCTGCCGGGGGCTGATCATCGATGCCGGCGTGCGCGACGTGCGCGACCTGACGGCGATGGGCTTCCCGGTCTGGTCCAAGGCAGTGCATGCGCAGGGCACGATCAAGGCGACGCTCGGCTCGGTCAACGTGCCGGTGGTGTGCGCCAATGCGCTGGTGCACCCGGGCGACGTGATCGTGGCGGATGACGACGGCGTCTGCGTGGTACCGCGCGCCGACGCTGCCGCCGTGCTCGAAAAGGCGCAGGCGCGCGAGGCCGCCGAAGAAGCCAAGCGCAAGCGGCTGGCGGCGGGTGAACTCGGCCTCGACATCTATAATATGCGCCCGAAGCTTGCCGAGATGGGGCTGAAATATGTCTGAGCCGAGCTCCGCCCGCGTGATGTGGATGCGCGGCGGCACGTCGAAGGGCGGCTATTTCCTGGCCGACGACTTGCCCGCCGACAGCGCCGCGCGCGACGCCCTTCTGCTGCGCATCATGGGCTCGCCCGATCCGCGCCAGATCGACGGCATGGGCGGCGCCGACCCGCTGACCAGCAAGGTTGCGGTGGTACGCAAGTCGGCGCGCGCGGGCGTTGATGTCGATTACCTGTTCCTGCAGGTTTTCGTCGACCAGGCGATCGTTTCCGACGCGCAGAATTGCGGCAATATCCTTGCCGGCATCGGCCCCTTCGCGATCGAGCGCGGGCTGGTGGCTGCGGCGGACGGGGAAACCCGCGTCACCATCTTCATGGAGAATACCGGCCAGATCGCCGTCGCCACCGTGCAGACGCCGAGCGGCCGCGTCCGCTATGACGGGGATGCGCGGATCGACGGTGTGCCCGGCACCGCCGCGCCGGTCCCGCTCGAATTCCGTGATACCGCCGGCTCCTCCTGCGGTGCGCTGCTGCCGAGCGGCAATGCGGTGGACGTGGTCGAGGGCGTGCCCGTCACGCTGATCGACAATGGCATGCCGTGCGTGGTGATGAAGGCGGCCGATGTCGGCATCACCGGCTATGAGGATCGCGAGACGCTCGATGGCGACACAGCGCTCAAGGCGCGGATCGAGGCGATCCGGCTGGCCGTCGGCGAACGCATGAACCTGGGCGATGTGCGCGAGAAGTCGGTGCCGAAGATGATGCTCGTCGCCCCGCCCCGCAGCGGCGGCGCGGTGACAGTACGCAGCTTCATCCCGCACCGAGCCCATGCCTCGATCGGCGTGCTCGGTGCAGTCAGCGTCGCCACTGCCTGTCTGATCCCCGGATCTCCGGCCGCCGAAGTGGCGGTGATACCGAAGGGGCGCCGCAAGACGCTGTCGGTCGAGCATCCGACCGGCGAGACGACCTGCGTGATGGAACTGGATGAAAATGGCGCAGTCACCAGCGCCGCGATGCTGCGCACTGCGCGCAAGCTGATGGACGGAGAGGTTTTCGCATGAGCCGCATCACCAGCTGGCACGCCGATCCCAGCACACCCCGCTTCACCCCGCCGCCGGGCGCGGTCGATGCGCACTGCCATGTCTTCGGCCCGATGACCGAGTTCCCGTTCAGCGCCAAGGCCAAGTATCTGCCTGAGGATGCCGGGCCGGACATGCTGTTCGCGCTCAGGGACAAGCTCGGCTTCGCCCGCAACGTCATCGTCCAGGCGAGCTGCCACGGCACCGACAATGCCGCGACGCTGAACGGCATCGCCCGGTCGAACGGCAAGGCGCGCGGCGTCGCGGTGGTCGATCCCGCGATCAGCGATGCCGAGCTGGAGGCGCTGCACGCAGGCGGGATGCGTGGTGTACGCTTCAACTTCCTGAAGCGGCTGGTCGACGACGCGCCGAAGGACAAGTTTCTCGAAGTCGCCCGCCGTATCCAGCCGCTCGGCTGGCATGTGGTGGTCTATTTCGAAGCCGACATCCTCGCTGAACTCCGCCCCTTCCTCGATGCGATCCCCACCCTGCTGGTGATCGACCATATGGGCCGGCCAGACGTGGCGCAGGGGCCGGACGGGCCAGACATGCGGGCGTTCCGTGCGCTGCTCGACAGCCGCGACGACATCTGGACCAAGGTAACCTGCCCCGACCGGCTCGACGCCAAGGGCCCGCCCTGGGACGACTTTGCCGCCGCCGTCGCGCCGCTCGTCGCCGACTATCCGGACCGCGTGCTGTGGGGCACCGACTGGCCGCACCCGAACATGCAGGATGCGATCCCCGACGACGGCGCACTGGTCGACATGATCCCGCGCATCGCCCCGACGGCAGAACTGCAGCACAAGCTGCTCGTCGCCAATCCGATGCGGCTCTATTGGCCTGAAGAGGCAGTGCCGGCTTTCTCCGGCTGAGGCAGCACGCAGCGCCCGGCCGGACTCAACCGGCCGGGCGCGCAACGAATCAGAGGCTTTCGGAAAGCTGCTTGGTCTTTCCCGCGCCCGGGCCCGCGCCAAGATCGGCACCGGTCGTCGGATTGGCCGACGGATCGGACTTGGTACGGTCCGCAAGCTGTGTAAGCGCCATGCGGTCGGCGCCGCTCAGCTCGACACTGGGGGTACCGTCGCCGCCATCGGCGGGCAGCGTTTCGGTCAGATCGTCGATCCGCTCCCATTCCTCGCCTTCGTTCCATGGCCCGCGCATATCGCCTTCGCCCTGCGACGCGTTCACATAGGTGCTGGCATATTGCGGCATCCCCGGCAGCTTGCCCGGCGGGAGATTATCCTCGATCGAATAGAGCGCCTTTTCGAACGACTTCTGGTGCGCAATCTCCCGTGTCATCAGGAAACCCAGCGCATCCTTGATGCCGGGATCGTCGGTGATGTTGATGAGGCGCTCATAGACGATCTTTGCCCGGCTCTCCGCGGCGATGTTCGAACGCAGGTCGCAGGTGGGATCGCCGCGGCTGTCGATATAGGCAGCGGTCCATGGCACGCCCGAAGAGTTGGTGAGCGAGGGGCCGCCACCATAGAGCAGCGCCTGGGTATGGCTGTTACCACCCTGGTTGAGCGACAGGTAGAGATCGGCCTCCTCCAGATCGCCTTCGCTCAAATGCCCCTTCACGCCCTTGTTGAGCATCGCGACGATCGAGCCGATCACTTCCAGATGACTCAGTTCCTCGGTGGCAATGTCGAGCAGCATGTCCTTGCGGCCCGGATCGTCCTCCGCCAGCCCTTGCGTGAAATAGCGCATCGCCGCCGCCAGTTCGCCATCGGGGCCGCCAAACTGCTCGAGCATCAGCGAACCAAGCGCCGGGTTCGGCTCCGCCACCCGCACGGTATATTGCAGCCGTTTGTTGTGCATGAACATCGCGCCATCTCCTGATTTGCCGGTTGTTCAGGGTTAAGCGGCTGAATTACTTGGTTGTTTCAGAGTGCCGTCGGTGATGATTTCTTTTCGTCGGTAATGCAGGTGATTGTGCGGCCGCGACTCGCGCAGGAACGCCGCTCGTTCCGCGATCCTCAACCTGGATGTTGCGACCGGCACCCTTCGGCCGCGTCGATGACCCGGTATCGGTGCGGAACGGAGCCACGCCGCGCTTCGTTCACCTCGCAGGACTAAGAACAGCAAATACAGGAATTTGGCATGGCCGAGACGGAGAAGATGCAGGCCGCCGGCGGCGACGGCAAGAAGGGCGCGCCCGATGGTGTATCCGACGCAGATAGCCATGGCCGCAGCGCCGGAGAGAGTGAGGGCGGTGCCTATCCCAACCCCTATCCGGACAAAGCACGCAAGGAAGGGCCAGGGCATTTCATGGGCCATGGCGGGCAGTCGCATATCGACTATCATGGCGGCCCCAACCCGAATGCCGCCACGCGGGGCGAGGACTGATACCGGCGCTCCTCTCCGCAGCTTCCAACCAGCGGGGCAGATGGGCCGTTCCCCGCCGCCGGACCTCAGCGTTTTGCGTGACCCCATAGCTGCAACAGCGCGGCGAGGGCCGAACAGCCGCCCCCCAGCAGCGCGACGCCGGCCCAGCCAGCCGCCCCCCAGGCGAGCGTGGCGGCGGCCGATCCGGCTGCACCGCCCAGAAACATCGTTCCCATCAGCACGGTGTTGATCCGCGCCCGCGCCTCCGGGCGAAGCGCGTAGACGATATGCTGGTTCGAAACGAGCGCGCTCTGCACCGCGAAATCGAGCAGGATCACGCCGATCAGCAGGCCGGCGATACTGCCCCCCAGGCCGAAGATCGCCCAGCTAAGCGTTGCGAGCAGGGTACCGAACAGCACCACCCGATGCGGCCCGCGCCGGTCGGCCACGCGCCCGGCGATCGGCGCCGCAAGGATGCCGGCGGCGCCGACCACCCCGAACAGTCCGGCGACATCGGCGCCCAGCCCGAACCGCGGCGACTGGAGGTACAGCGCCAGGATCGTCCAGAAAGCGCTAAACCCTGCGAACAGCAAGGCCTGGGTAATCGCGGCCAGCCGCAATTCCCCGAAGGCGCGCCAGAGATGGCCGAGCGAGCGGAGCAACGCGCCATAACCGATCTGCGCCTCCGGGTGGCTGCGCGGCAGGCGCCACGCCATCAGCGCCGCCGTGCCAAGCGCGAGCGGCACACCCAGCCAGAACATCGCCCGCCAGCCGGCATGGGTGCCGACAAAGCCCGACAGCGTGCGACTGAGCAGAATGCCACAGAGAAGCCCCGCCATCACCGTGCCGACCGTCGCCCCGCGCCGGTCGGGATCGGCGAGATGGGCGGCCAGCGGCACCACCTGCTGCGCGACGCTGGCGGCGGCCCCCACGAGCAACGACGCGGCGATCAGCATCCCGGCACCGGGCGCCAGTGCCGCCGCCACCAGCGCGGCGGCGAGTATCAGGAATTGCAGTACGATCAGCCGCTTGCGCTCGTGCAGGTCGCCCAGCGGCACGAGCAGGAACAGCCCGGCGGCATAGCCCAGCTGCGTGGCGGTCGGCACCAGCCCGGTGGCCGCGCCGGGCAGATCGCGCTCGATGATGCCGAGCAGCGGCTGGTTGTAATAGATATTGGCGACCGCAATACCGGCAGCGGCGGCCATGGCCAGCGTAAGGCCGCGACCCAGCCGGAACGGCGTGGCGGCAGGGGCAGCGGGGGCGTGCAAGCGTGCGTCTCCTCAGCAGCGATGCGCCACAGATAGGGGGCGTCGCGCCCTATTGTTACGGTGCGACGGTTTGGGAGGCGCTTTCCGCGAGCAGATTCGCTTCCGCCCGGTGATTGTCGGGGTCGTCGACATGGCCGTCCGGATCGACATGGATCAGGATTTCGGTCCCCGGAAACGCCTCTCCCAGCGCCGCCTCGAGCCGTTCGACCACGTCATGCGCTTCGGCGATCGTCATGGTCGGCCGCATGCTGACATGGAACTGCACGAAATCGCGGTGTCCGCTGGTGCGGGTGCGCAGGTCGTGCAGGCTCTTCAGTTCGGGATGGGTAGCGGCGATCTCGACGAAGCGGCGGCGCTGCTCTTCGGGCCATTCCCGGTCCATCAGCTGGTCGATCGCCGCGACCGAGGCACGCCACGCGCCCCAGAGCAGCCACAGTGCAATCGCGATGCCGAACAGCGGATCGGCCCCCGCGAGGCCGAGATAGCTTTCGCACACCAGCGCGCCGATCACCGCCGAATTGAGATAGAGGTCCGAGCTGTAATGGATGCTGTCGGTGGTGATCGCGATCGAATTGGTGCGGCGGATCACCGAGCGCTGATAGCGGGTGAGCGCCAGCGTCACGACGATCGCGATCACCGACACGGCAATGCCATCGGCGGGATGCGCACTCGTCTCGCTCTGCACCAGCCGCTGGATCGCACGCAGCAGGATAGCGAAGCCGGAAATCGCGATGATCGCCACCTGGAACAGCGCCGCCAGCGCCTCCGCCTTGCCATGGCCGAAGCGATGTTCGTCGTCTGCGGGCTGCGCCGCCCAGTGCACGCCGCCCAGCGTGACCAGCGAGGCGATCAGGTCTAGCCCCGAATCCGCCAGGCTCGCCAGCACCGCGACCGAACCGGTCTTGACGGCGGCATACCCCTTGATCGCGCCGAGGAAGAGGGCGCTGCTGACACTGGCGATCGCGGCGCGACGGGCAAGGTTGCTCACGGGTAGAGCATGCCTTCGTGCCAGCCCTCACCCAGGCGGGTGAAGACACGGCGCTCGTGCAGGCGATGTTCGCGGTCGAGCCAGAACTCGATCCGCTCGGGGGTGACGCGATAGCCGCCCCAATGCGGCGGGCGCGGCACCGGCTGCCCCTCGAACCGGGCGCGCACTTGCTCGTAACGTGCCTCGAACGTCGCGCGGGCATCGAGCGGACGCGACTGGTCCGATGCCCAGGCGCCAAGCTGCGAATCGCGGCTGCGGCTGGCGAAATAGGCGTCGGACTCGGCGTCGCTGACAAAGCCGATCGGCCCTTCGATGCGGATCTGGCGGCGCAGCGACTTCCAGTGGAATAGCAAGGCGACCTGCGGGTTGGCGGCAAGGTCGCCGGCCTTGCGGCTCTCGCGGTTGGTGTAGAAGACGAAGCCGCGCTCGTCATAGCCCTTCAGAAGCACCATCCGCACCGAGGGCTTGCCCTGCGAGTCCGCCGTGGCCAGCGCCATCGCGTTGGAATCGTTGAGTTCGGTGGCGCGCGCCTCGACATACCAGTCGTGGAACAGCGCGAAGGGGTCGGTGCTCATGGGTCTGCCTCTACAGCCAAATTGCCGCCGTTGCGATGGGCGGAACAAGCGCGACCCTTGGCGAATTGAATCGGGCCTGCAACGAGGAGACATCCGCATGGCCGCGCGCGCCTATTGGCAGGGACAGATACGGCTGGCGCTGGTTTCGATTCCCGTCGAGATCTACACCGCCACCAAGTCCGGCGCGCAGATCGCCTTCCACCAGATCCATGAACCGAGCGGCCAGCGGATCAAATATGAGAAGGTCGCCCCCGGCATCGGCGCGGTCGAACCCGACGAGATCGTCAAGGGCTATGAGGTCGAGAAGGGCGAATATGTCCTGCTCGAACAGGACGAAATCGATGCAGTGAAGCTCGAATCGAAAAAGACGCTCGAGCTGACCCAGTTCGTCGACGCCGACGAAATCGACGTGCTTTATTATGAGCGCCCCTATTTCGTGGTGCCCGCCGACGACCTGGCCGAGGAAGCGTTCATCGTGCTGCGCGAGGCGCTGCGGCGCGCGCGCAAGGTGGGGCTCGGCCAGCTGGCGATGCGCGGCCGCGAATATGTCGTCAGCCTGAAACCCTGCGGGCGCGGCATGATCCTGGAGACGCTGCGCTACGCCGATGAGGTGCAGAAAGCGCAGGGCTATTTCCGCGATATTCCAGACAGCGAGCCCGACACCGAGCTGCTCGAACTCGCCCAGACGTTGATCGAGAAAAAGGCGGGCAAATTCAATCCGCAGAGTTTCCACGACCGCTATGTCGACGCGCTGCGCGATCTGATCGAGCGGAAGAAAAAGGCGAAGGGCGCGAAGATACTGGAGGATCCGGACAAGGGCGAAAGCCGCGGATCGAATGTGGTCGACCTGATGGCGGCGCTGAAGAAGTCGCTGGGATCGGACAGCGCGGCAGCACCAAAGGCCAAGCCGGCAGCGAAAAAGGCGCCGGCGAAGAAACCGGCGGCGAAGAAACGTGCCTGAAACCGACCGCCTCGCCCGCTACAACGCCAAGCGCGACTTCGCGAAAACCGCCGAGCCTGCCGGCACCGTCGCGAAGGGCGCCGGCAACCGCTTCCTCGTGCAAAAACATGATGCGACGCGGCTGCACTGGGACTTTCGGCTCGAAATGGACGGGGTGCTGAAAAGCTGGGCGGTAACGCGCGGCCCCAGTCTGGACCCGGCCGAAAAGCGGCTGGCGGTGCGCACCGAGGACCATCCCTTGTCCTATGCCGATTTCGAAGGAACGATCCCCCAGGGCCAATATGGCGGCGGCACGGTAATGCTGTGGGACAGCGGAAGCTGGGAGCCGGTTGCGGGCAAGAGCGCGAAGGATCTGGAGAAAGGCCATCTCCACTTCGTGCTGCATGGCCAGCGGATGCAGGGCGAATGGCTGCTGATCCGGCTGAAGCCGCACGGCAAGGAAAAGGCCGAGAACTGGCTGTTGCGCAAGATCGACGACGCTTTTGCCGGGGCCACCGACGCGCTGGTGGAGACCGGCCTGACCAGCGTGAAGACCGGCCGGACGATGCAGGAAATTGCGGAGGGAAGGTCGCCTCTTTCCAAAAAGGGGAAGCGCCCGCCCCACGCGCTCCCCTCCCGCTTGCGGGAGGGGTCGGGGGAGGGGCTTGAAGGCCAAACCGCTCCCGCTGCCTCCTCCCCTCCCCCAGCCCCTCCCGCAAGCGGGAGGGGAGGGAAGGCGCCCAGCGGTGCGAAAGGATCGAAACAGCTCTCCTTCACCCCCGTCCAGCTTGCCACGCTGGTCGACACCGTCCCCACCGGCAACCAGTGGCTCCACGAGATCAAATATGACGGCTATCGCGCGCTGATCGCCACCGGTGCGGGCGGCGCGCGAATCTATACGCGCTCCGGACTCGACTGGACCGATCGGTTTCCCGGCATTGCCAAAGCCGCCGCCGCCCTGCCGCCTGGCGCGCTGATCGACGGCGAGATCGTCGCGATGCAGGACGGCAAGCCCGATTTCTCGGCCCTGCAGGCGGCGATTTCAGCCGGCGGCGAAGGGCTGACCTGTTTCGCCTTCGACCTTCTCTCGGAAGGCGGTGAGGATCTGACGGCGCTGCCCCAGATCGAGCGCAAGGAACGGCTCCGCGCGCTGCTCGACGGCGCGGACGATGCTATCCGCTATTCGGATCATGTCGTTGGGAATGGCGAGAAGCTCTTCGACGCGATGTGCCGCGAAGGGCTGGAGGGCGTGGTGTCGAAACGCGCCGATGCGCCCTATCGCGGCGCCCGCACCAAAGCCTGGCTGAAAACCAAATGCACCCACCGACAGGAATTCGTGATCCTGGGCTGGACCGCCTCGAGCGCCAGAGGCCGTGGATTCAAGTCGCTGTTGCTGGGACTGAACGGGCCGGAGGGGCTGGTCTATGCCGGCAAGGTCGGCACCGGCTTCGGCAGCGAGACACTGCTGACGCTGCGCGAGCGGATGGATGCGCTTGCCACCGATGCCCCTGCAACGAAGGTGCCCCGCGCCGAAGCACGGGGCGCGCATTGGGTGAAGCCCGAACTGGTCGCCGAAATCGCCTTTGCCGAATTCACCGCGGAAAAGGTGGTGCGCCATGCAAGCTTTCTGGGCCTGCGCGAAGACAAGCCCGCCAGCGCCGTGGTGGCGGAGACGCCCGCCAAACTGCCCGAAGCCGCTGCCTCCACCATCAAGATCAGCAACCGCAGCCGGGTGATCTTCCCCGAATCGAACCTGACCAAGGGCGACCTGGCCGATTATTATGCGGCGGTAGCGCCCATCGCCCTGCCCTGGCTGGCCGACCGGCCCGTCAGTCTGGTCCGCTGTCCGCAAGGGCGCGCGCGGCAATGTTTTTTCCAGAAGCACGACGCGGGCAGCTTTGGCGAACAGGTCCACCATGTCGACGTCCGCGAAAAGGACGGGTCGGTCGAACCCTATCTTTACGTGTCGGATGTCGACGGCATGCTCGCCTGCGTCCAGATGGGCACGATCGAGTTTCATGGCTGGGGCGCGCGCGTCGTCGACATCGAAAAGCCCGACCGCATGGTGTTCGACCTCGATCCCGACGAAGGACTCGACTTCGCCGCGGTCAAGAAGGCGGCCGAGCATCTGAAGGACCAGTTGGCCGACATGGGGCTGACCAGCTGGCCGATGCTTTCGGGCGGCAAGGGGATCCATGTGATCGTGCCGCTGGTGCCGCGCGCCGAATGGCCGGCGGTGCGCAGCTTTGCCGAGCGCTTTGCCCGCGCACTCGCTCAGGCCGAGCCCGAGCGGTTCACCGCCAACCTCAAGAAGGCCAGCCGCAAGGGACGCATCTTCATCGACTATCTGCGCAACCAGCGCGGCGCGACGGCGGTGCTGCCCTATGTCGCCCGCGCCCGCGAAGGCGCGCCGGTGGCCGCGCCCGTCACCTGGACTGAGCTGCGCGACATCGAGAGCCCGCGTGCCTTTTCGATCCGCGACGCCGCCACGTTGCTCGACAGAGCCGCCGGCCGCGCACTCCGCGGCTGGGGCGAGGCCGACCAAATGTTGCCGGATCTGTAACGCCGCTGTCACGAGCTTTACGCATCCATCGCCTAGCCGACGGGTCTGGAAAGGCATGTCGGTGCTTGCAGCTTCGCCCGAAATCATCCGCTGGGTGGCGGCCCATGTCGTGCCGCAGGAGCCCTATGTCCGCGCCGCGCTGCGCCGCGCGGGCGTTTCGGATTCCGATGCCGACGACCTGATCCAGGAAGGCTATTGCCGGCTCGCCGCGCTGGAAAGCGTAACGCATGTCGACCGGCCGGGCGCCTATTTCATGCAGCTGGTGAAGAATCTGTGGCGCGACCAGCTGCGCCGCGCACAAATTATTCGCTTCGAGGCGGTTACGGAAAGTGCCCATCTGTTCGTCGAGGCAGAAGAACTGGGCGTGGAGGCCGCCGTGGCGGCGCGCGAGCAGATTCGGCTGGTCGAGCGGCTGCTGGCCGATCTGCCCGAACGCTGCCGCACCATCTTCACGCTCAAGCGAATCGAGGGGCTGCCGCAAAGAGAGATTGCGCAGCGGCTCGGCGTAAGTGAAAGCGTCGTCGAAAACGACGTGCAAAAGGCACTCCGGACGATCCAGCGTGCGCTGCGGACGGAACGGATCGAGAAGGACGAAAAGGGCGTTGGCGAACCGCGGCACTTCCGCATCCCGGCTTGAAGACGAGGCTGCCGCCTGGGCAGCCCGCATCGACGCAGCGCCCGCTTCCCGCCACCCCGGCCTTGAACAATGGCTGGCCGCGGACCCGTCGCACCGCGGCGCCCTGCTGCGCGCGCAGGCGACGCTGGTAATGCTGGGCGGCGCGGTGCCGGAAGCGCCGGCGGCGGCGGAAGCGGAGGAACGGCGGCCCCGGCACTGGCCCCGCTGGGCCATCGGCGGCGGCGCTGCGCTGGCGGCATCGCTGGCAGCGGTGGCGCTGCTGCTGCCCGGCGGCCAGCGCATCCATACCGATATCGGCGAGGTACGCTCGGTCGCGCTGCACGACGGTTCATCGCTGGCCGTCGACGCGCGCAGCGCGCTGGTGGCAAAGGTCGACAATGCCCGACGGGAAGTGACGCTGGAAGACGGCAAGGCGCTGTTCCGCGTGCGGCACGATGCCGCGGCGCCCTTTCGCGTTATCGTCGGCGATGTGACCATCACCGACCTCGGCACCGTGTTCCAGGTCTCGGCCGACCGCGATGCGGGCACTGTCGACGTGCTGGTATCGCAGGGGATGGTCGAGGTGCGCAGCGGCGGACGCACCACGCGCCTCGCCGCCGGCCAGCGCGCGCATTTCGCCATCGATGCCGATGCGAAGACGGCCACAGCGCCGGTGGAACAGATCGACGCCGCCGGCATCGACCGCGCACTTGGCTGGACCAATGGCCGGCTGGAACTGGACGGCGAAACGCTGGGGGAGGCCGTGGCCGAACTCAACCGCCACAACCGGCTGCAGATCACGCTGGCGGGCGCGGGACTGGCCGGCGAAAAGCTCTACGGCGTGTTCCGCATCGACGATCCCGCCGGCTTCGCCCAGGCGGCTGCAATGGGTACCGCCGCCTCCGCACGGATCGGCGACGATGGAATCGTCATCGCCCGGCACGAAAAAAGATGAATCGGCCGTAAGGAAAACCCCGCCGCCCTCGTCGAGCGATCGAGGACCGCGCCATTCCGGCGCTTTGGGGGTGGAATATCATGGGACGGAAAAATCGCTGGCTCGGCGCGACAGCTGTCGTGGCGATGACCACGCTGGCGCAGCCTGCGCTGGCCCAGGTGCAGCATTTCAACATTCCGGCGCAGGAAGTGACCGGCGCGGTGCGGCTGTTCGCCCACCAGGGCGGCGTGCAGATCATCGTTGCCGGCAGCGTCGGCGGCGGGCGCCGCACCAATGCCGTGTCGGGCAAGCTGCGCGTGGCCGATGCGCTGAACCAGATGCTGGCGCGCACCGGGCTGGTGGCGCGCAGTGCCGGGCCGAACAGCTATGTCATTGTTGCCCAGGACCGTCCCGCCGAATCATCGCGCAACGAAGCCGCCGAGGCAAAGCCCCAGGACGCGCCGCAGGAAGTGGTCGTGACCGGCTTTCGCGCCTCGCAGCGTGAGGCGGTGGCGGAAAAGCGCAGCGCCGACAATGTGATCGAGACGCTGCACGCCAATGACGTGGGCAAGCTGCCCGACCAGAATGTCGCCGAAGCGATCAAGCGCCTGCCCGGCCTGTCGGTCGCCAACGATCAGGGCGAGGGCCGCTACGCCATCGTCCGCGGCATCGACCCCGCGCTGCTCAACGTCACGCTGAACGGCCAGACGCTGCCGGCGCCCGAACCGGGCAGCCGCCAGGTGAAGCTGGACGACCTTCCCTCGGCGATGATCCAGTCGGTTGCCATCACCAAGTCGCTGCTGCCGAGCCAGGACGCCAACGCGATCGCCGGTGAAGTGGCGATCCGCACCCGCACCGCATTCGATAGCGCGAAGCCCTTCTTCCTCGACGCGCGCGCTGCGCAGGGCTGGTACTCGCTCAACCACAAGGTGCCGTACGAACTCGACGGCACGGTTGGCGGCCGCTTCGGCAAGGAGCAGCAGTTCGGCGCGGTCCTCTCGGTCAATTATTCGGAACGACCGATCCGCAGCGAGAACTATCAGGGCTCGAGCAACTGGAGCAGCAGCGGCGTGCCGGACGGCAACGGCCTGCGCGACTATAATCTCACCCGCACCCGGCTGGGCGTGGTCGGCAATCTCGACTGGCACCCGAGCGACACGGTGAAGCTGTACCTGCGCTCCAGCTATTCGCAGTTCAAGGATCACGAGATCCGCGACCAGAACCGGCTGGCGCTCACCACCTCCACGGCGCCCTACAAGGCGACCGGCACGATCCTGGTGCGCAACCGCAACGAGGACGACAACACCAAGTCGGTCACGCTCGGCGGCGAGTTCCGCGACGTTGCCGGCGGCACGCTGGAAATGTCGGGTAACTGGACCAATGCGGAAAAGCGCGATCCGCTGCGCAGCGAATTCACCTTCACCACGGCCAAGGGCGCGCTGACGGTCAATTACGACCCCTCGACCTATCCCTATACGCTGACGCCGACCACGGCGGCATTCACCACGCCTTCGCTGTTCACCTACAGCAAGGTCAATTTCGACCGGCGCTTCACCTATGAAGAGCTGTGGCAGGGCCGCATCGACTATAGCCATCCGATTGCGATTGGCGACGATTCGAGCATCAAGGTCGGCGCCAAATATCTGAGCCGCGACAAGTTCAACGACCAGAACAAGCAGAATTACGGCACCGGCACCACCAAATGGACGCTGGACAGCACCGTCGCGAGCATCCGCAACACCAGCTTCTATGACGGCATGTTCGCGTTCGGCGAGCGGATCAACTATGACAACGCGCTGGCCTATTTCAACGCCAACCCGTCGGTTGCGAAGCTGAACACCAGCTCGACGATCAGCGACACGCTGTCGAACGATTCGGACGTGCATGAAAAGATCACGGCCGGCTATGTGATGGCGTCGCTGAAATTCGGCGGCCTCACTGTCCTGCCGGGCGTGCGCGTCGAACATACCGAAGACGATGTGAAGGCGAAGGTCGTCAACGCCAATTCCACCGTCAACGATGGCTATAACAGCTTCGGCCACAACAGCTACACCGACTTCTTCCCGGGCGTGAACGCCAAGCTGGACCTGGGCCACAATCTGCTGCTGCGCGGCGCAGTGACGACCTCGATCGGCCGGCCGAACTATTCGAATCTGGCGCCCTATGTTGTCGTCGACACCAGCGACCCCGCCGCCGCAGCGATCTCGCTCGGCAATCCGGGTCTGAAGCCGTATCGCGCGGTGAATTACGATGCGACGGTGGAATATTATCCGGCGCCGGGCGCAATCCTGTCGGCCGGCGTGTTCCACAAGGACATCGACAACCCGATCTACAGCAGCGGCTCGCGTCAGACCAACTTCACGGCGGCGGGTATCACCTATCCGGTAGCGAACGTCACCCAGCTGGTGAACGCCGATTCCGAGACGCTGACCGGCGTTGAAGGCAATGTGCAGGTGCAGTTTACCTTCCTGCCCGGGCTGCTCAGCGGCTTCGGCGTGTCGGCCAACTTCACCCATGTCTGGGGCCATGCCAGCGCGAGCGCGGTTCGCGCCGGCGATATCCCGCTCGCCTTCCAGTCGAAGAATGTCGGCAACGCGCAGATCTTCTTCGAGAAATATGGCCTTAGCGCGCGCGTGGCATTCAATTATCGCTCGTCCTATATGGACACGCTGGGCGGCAGTGCCGCGACCGATCAATATACCGACGGCAACGGCCAGCTCGACGTGCATCTGAGCTACCAGGTCACGCCGCAGTTCACGCTGTTCGGCGATGCGATCAACCTCAACGACGCCCCGTGGCGCCGCTATATCGGGTCGAAGAATCTGCTGATCGAACGCGAACATTATGGCCAGCAGCTGCGCGGCGGCGTGCAGATCCACTTCTGAACCAACGACAAGTAAGGAGAGACTATGCGCAGGATCGGACTGGGGCTGGCGGCAGTAGCGCTGCTGGCCGGCGCTGGCAGCGCGGCGGCACAGTCCGCCAGGGCCCCGTCCGATCCGCTGGTGGTCGACCGCGTCGTGGTGGTGATGCGCCACGGCGTCCGGCCGCCGACCAAAGCGCCGGCCATGCCGGTGGAAGTCACCCCCGAGCGCTGGCCCGACTGGCCGGTTCAGCCCGGCTGGCTGACGCCGCACGGCGCGCAGGCGGTGGCGCGGCTGGGTAGCGTCGACGGCCGCAACTGGCGCCGCCTCGGCCTGCTGCCGGCGCAGGCCTGTCCCACGGCAGACATGCTGCGGATCGTCGCGGACAGCGACCAGCGCACGATCGAAACCGCCAAGGCATGGGCGGGGGCAGCACTGCCCGGCTGCATGCCGGCGATCGACCATCGTCCGCAGGACGAGCCCGACGTCCGCTTCTCCGCGATCGAATCGGGCAAGGCGCCGCTCGATCCGGCAGCGGCGGATGCCGCCGTGGCGGAAGCGGTGGGCCCCGGCGGCACCGCGACGCTCGATGCGCAGAACCGTCCGCTGCTCGCCCGGCTCGACGCCATCTTGTGCGGCGTCGCGCGCAGCGGCTGCGGCATCTCCGCCACGCCGACCGGGTTGGTACCGGCACGCCCGGACAAGCGCCCCAAATTGTCGGGCGCGCTCGATCGCGGCTCGACCGCGGCGCAGGTGCTGCTGCTCGAATATGCCGAGGGGAAACCGATGCAGCAGGTCGGCTGGGGCCGTGCGACCGCTGCCGACGTCACGCGCCTGTCGGCGCTCCATGCGCTGGAGTTCCGGCTGCTTGCCCGGCCCCGCCCTGTCGCCGCCGCCAATTTCGCCGGCCTCGCCCCCATCGTCCGCATGGGCCTGGGCGATCAGGGGCCGCGGGTCACGCTGATTTCCGGTCACGACACGCAAGTGGCCAATCTCGGTGGCCTGCTCGACGTGCACTGGCAAGTGCCGGGCTTCGCCGCCGACGATCCTGCCCCGGGCGGCGCGCTGATCCTCGAGCGGCTGCGCGACAAGGCCGGCGCCACCTATGTCCGTGTCCGCTACCGCGCGCAGACACTGGAACAGCTGCGGAGCGCCGCCCCGCTCGACATGGCCGGCCCCTATGACCGCGTGCTGCCGATTCCCGGCTGCAAGGCGCGCGGCGTTGAGGGGCTGTGCACGCTCGACGAGGCGCTCGCGCTGCTCGGCTGACGCGCCTCCGCACATCTCGCGTGTTGCAAGGCAGCATGGTTTCGCCCATCAACGCGGGCGGAAACAGGGGAAGCGTTCGTGGCCAGCCGCGCCGAGGCAGGATTGTTCGACGCCGGCGTCATCGCCGATCGATGGGTTGCCGACTATTGCGGCCAGGCCCCGGCGGGCGACATGCTCGCAACCAGCCAGTGCGAGGCCTGGACGGCGCTGTTCGAAGAACTCGCCGCACTGTCCGGTGACGGGCTGACGATCGCCCGCGAACGCGCGCATCGCCATGCCGAGGACATCGGTACCGGCTACCGGATCGGCGAGGAAGGCGAGGAACGCCCCTGGCCGCTCTCCCCCGTACCGCTGCTGATCGGTCAGGCCGAATGGCGCGGAATCGAGGCCGGCATCGTCCAGCGTGCCGAGCTGATGGAAGCGCTGCTGCGCGACCTGTACGGCCCGGCCCAACTGGTCGCGGACGGGCATGTGCCCGCCGCACTGCTGACCGGCAGCCCGTTCTTCCTGCGCCCGCTGACCCATCTGACGCCACCGGGCGAGCATCACCTGCATTTCGTCGCCTTCGATCTGTGCCGCGGGCCGGAAGGGACATGGCGCGTTCTCGCCGACCACCTCCGCGCGCCCGCCGGCGCCGGCTATGCGCTGGAAAACCGACTGGCGATGGCCCGTACGCTCGGCGAGCTGCAGGGCAGGCTCAACATCGAACGCCACGCCCCTTTCTTTGCGGCGTTCCGCGACGGGCTGGCCGCCGCCTGCCGCCGCGCCGAGCCGCGCATGGCGCTGCTGACGCCGGGCCGCTTCAACCCCAGCTATGCCGAACAGGCGCATCTGGCCCGCTATCTCGGCTTTCTGATGGTCGAGGGTGCCGACCTCGCGGTGCTCGACGACAGGCTCTATGTCCGCACCATCGCTGGGCTGAAGCGGATTGATGCGCTGTGGCACCGGCTGGATCCGCGCCTGCTCGATCCGCTGGCACTCGATTCGCATTCGGGAATCGGCGTCCCCGGACTGATCGACGCGATGGTCGCCGGCAATGTCGTGATCGCCAATGCGCCCGGTGCCGGGCTGCTCGAATCGCCCGCCTTTGCCGCCTTCCTGCCGCGCCTGAGCGAAGTGTTGACCGGGGCGCCGCTCGCACTCCCCAACATCGCCACCTGGTGGTGCGGCCAGCCGAGCGAGGCGGCGGAAGTGCTCGCCCGCCTCGACCAGTTGCTGGTCGCGCCGGCGTTCGGCGCGGCGCCGTTGGGGCTGCCCGACGGCAAGGCGGTGCTGGGCGCGCATCTCGACGCCGAGGCGCGCGGCACGCTGGCGGAGGATATGGCGCGCCGGCCGCAGGATTATGTCGGGCAGGAAGTCGTCCAGCTTTCGACCATGCCCTTCGTCGCTGAGGACCGGCTGGTGCCCCGCCCCTTCACCGTCCGCGTCTTTGCCGCCCGCGACGCCAAGGGCGGCTGGGCGGTGCTGCCCGGCGGCTTCGCGCGGATCGGCGAGCATCCCGACACCCGCGCCGCCGTGATGGGCGAAGGCAGCTGGTCGGCCGATGTCTGCATCCACGGGCCCGAGCCGGTGGCGCCGGTGTCGCTGCTCCCCTCGGGCGATTCGACGCAGCTGCGCCGCAACCCCGGCACGCTGCCCAGCCGGGTGGCCGACAACATGTTCTGGCTTGGCCGCTATCTGGAGCGCGGCGAGGCCCTGCTGTCGGTGCTGCGCGTGCTGCTCGGCCATTCGATCAGCGCCGATACCGGGGCTGCGCTGGCGCCCGACACAGTGGCGCGGCTGGCGGGCCTGGTGGTCGCCGCCGGCGCGGCCCCGGCCCCCCGCGCGCTGAAGCGGCACGACCTGACCCAGCTCGCCCGCACCGCGCTCGAATCGACTGACGGCGTGCAGAGCGTGCGGGCGATCAACCGGCAGGCGCGAATGATCGGCGCCGTGTCGCGCGACCGGCTTTCGGCCGACATGATCCGACTGCTCGATGCGCCGTTCCCCGATCGCGGCGTCCTGCTCGATCGCGCCGGATCGCTGCAGCGGCGCTATTCGGCGCTGGCGGGGCAGGCAGGCGAACATATGGGCCGTACCGATGCCTGGCGCTTCCACGATCTCGGCCGCCGTATCGAACGCGCACTGGCGACCCTCAGCTTCCTGCGCGCGCTGGGCGGTCCCGCAGCGACTGCCGATGACCTGTCGACGCTGCTCGACCTTGCCGATAGCCAGATCAGTTATCGCCAGCGCTATCTGACCGGCATGGCGCGCGTTCCCGTGCTCGACCTGCTCGCGCTCGATCCCGGCAATCCGCGCGGCATCGCCTTTCAGGCGGCGGCGATTTCGGCGCATCTCAATGCGCTGCCGGTGCTGTCCGACGACGGGCTTGCCGAACCGCAGCAGGAACAGGCGCGCGGCATCGCCGCCACGCTGGTCACGAGCAAGGCAACCGGCGTCGACGACACCTGGCTTGCCGATCTCCAGTCGCGACTATGGACGCTGTCGGAGGCGATCGGCCGCCGTTACTTCCTCCACGGGGCCGAGCCGCTGCGACAGACGGGGCTGGTGCTGGCATGATGCTCTACCAGATCCGCCACGTGACCCGGTTCGATTATGCCCGGCCGGTCGCATTCGCGCGCTGCAACTTGCGGCTGAAGCCGATTCTCTGGTCCGGCCAGATGATCGAGGACTATGCGCTCGCCATCGAACCGCATGGCCGCACCTTTCCGGCGCGCGCCGAGGCGGGGCTGGCCAATGTGATGCGGCTGGTGGTCGAGCAGGATGCGAGCAGCCTGACGATCGAAAGCCGCGCGCGCATCCGCGTCGACCGGCCGATTCCCCTTCCCTCGGCCAGCGACCCGACACTGGCCGAGGTTGCCACCTGGGCGCGCGAAAGCCGCGATCCCACCCCGGCGGGGCCGGCCGCCTATCTGTTTCCGTCGCCGCTGATTCCGCTCGACCGCGAGATTGCCGCCTGGTGCCGGCAAGAACTCGATCCCGCGCGCGGCATCCTCGAGGCAGGCATCGCGCTAGCCCAGCGCATCCAGCGCGAATTCGCCTTCGATCCGACCGCCACGCTGGTCGATACGCCCCCGCACGAGGCCTTCGCCAAGCGCGGCGGCGTCTGCCAGGATTTTGCCCAGATCATGCTTTCGGGGCTGCGCGCGGCCGGGCTGCCCGCCGCCTATGTCTCGGGCTATCTGCGCACGCTGCCGCCACCGGGCCAGCCGCGGCTGGTGGGGGCGGATGCCACCCATGCGTGGGTGCTGCTTTGGTGCGGGCCAGAGATGGGCTGGGTCGGCGTCGATCCCACCAACGGCATCTGGATGGCGGAGGACCATGTCGTCGTGGCGATCGGCCGCGACTATGCCGACATCGCGCCGATCGACGGCATCGTACTGGGATCGGGCGCACAGGACATGCACGTCTCGGTCGACGTCGCCCCGCTGGAGCTGGCGGTGCCGGCATAAACGCTGATCTTCCCCGCCAAAGAAGCATTGGAACCTACCGCTTCGGGCCGCGCCTTGCCCCGAAGTTCAGCCGCCGCGTGACGTTATAGTCGAGCACCGCCATTACGAAATACGCACCGAACTGCTTCACCCGCGTCCACCAGCTGGTGCGCGCTCGGTAGAGCTCGGGGGTGATCCGCTCGGAATGTGCCACTTCGCCATCGACATAGGCGCGGACATGCGCGGCAAAGGCCGGATCGGCGATGCGCAGCATCAGCTCCAGGTTCAGGAACATGCTGCGAATGTCGAAATTGGCCGAGCCGATATGCACGACATCGTCGATCACGAACAATTTGGTGTGCAGCTTGGTCGGCTGATATTCGTTGATCTGCACGCCCTTGCGGAGCAGCCCGGCATAGGTGAAGCGCGCCGCCCATACCGCCGCGCCATGATCCATCTTCGACGGCAGCACCAGTCGCACCCGCCCGCGCTCACCGGCGCGGTCCAGCCGGCGCAGCATGGCGGGACTGGGTGCGAAATAGGCAGCGATAATGTCGAGCAGCGCTGCCCGGTCCATATCGCGCTTCACCACCCGCGCCCAGGGCGACAGCCGCCGCATCGGTCCGCCGAGCAACCAGCGCGTGGTGCCGTCGGGCTCGCTCCAGGTGCGCAGCGTACGCCCCAGCGACCGCAGCGAGGCGCGCGGGCGCTGCGTCCATCCCGCCAGCGCGTCGAAATAGCCGACCAGTCGCGCTGCCGCCGGCCCTTCGACCAGCAGCCCCAGATCGCGCCAGGCCTTTTCGTCGGCAGTGCCGAAATAGCTGTCCTCGATATTGAACCCGCCGATGATGACCCGCGCCTCGTCGGCCAGTGCCAGCTTCTGGTGGTTGCGCAGCAGATAGCGCCGCCCCCAGCGCGGCACGAAGCGGCACATCTCGACGCCGGCCGCGCGCAGCGGATCGAAAAAGGCACGCGCCGCGGCATGTTCGCTGCCCAGCCCGTCGACAATCAGATGAACCCGCACGCCGCGCCCTGCCGCCGCGATCAGTGCATCACGCACCGCCACCCCGGCCGCATCGTCGACATAGATATAATAGAGCACGCGCAGCGTCCGCTCGGCCCCGCCGATCAGCGCGAGCAGCGCCGCCATCCGCTCAGGCCCCTCGGGCAGCAGCGTCAGGCGATTGCCGTCGACCGTGAAACTGGGCTGGGAAAGCGGCGGCATGGCCCGGTGATGACGGGCGGCGCCGCCTTCGGCAAGCGGCATGGTTTCGGCATAAGCGGCCATCGCGCGTCGCGTCTCCTGCTGATACGCGGGCTCAACGATCGAGCGACGATAGGGTTCGGTGGTGGCGGGGCTGCCGCTTTCCTTGACATTTCGGGACTCGCCGCCTAACTGGCCGGTCTTTCCGGACACTATTACTCCAAGGAAGCGTAGATGGCGCGCGTCACAGTCGAGGATTGCGTAGACAAGGTCTCCAACCGGTTCGACCTGGTGTTGTTCGCCGCCCAGCGCGCGCGGCAGATTTCAGGCGGCGCCGAGCTGACGCTCGATCGCGACCGCGACAAAAACCCGGTCGTCGCCCTGCGCGAAATCGCCGAAGAGACGATCCGCCCGGATCATCTGGAAGAAGCGGTAGTGTCCAGCCTGCAGCGCGTCCGCATCGACGATGAGGAAGCGCCGGACGAAATCGGCTCGATCGCAGCCCAGGCCGAGGCGCTTCGCCTGACCGCAGCTGCACCGCCGCGCAACCAGAATCTGGGTGGCGATTACGACGGCTGATCGCCGGACGCATCGGGTTCACAAGGGGCTGGCGGAAACGCCGGCCCTTTTTGTTGGCGGGACGGGAGAAATTACTGTGCCACGCCCCAAAGCTGGGCCCGCGCCTTCGCCAGCTCGGCCGTGAACGCTTCGAGCGAATCGAGCCGCGCGTCCAGTTCCTCCGGCGTCACGCCCAGCCAGACCGAGTCATCATAGGCCGCCCGCGCCGCCATCAGATCCTGTCCGGCGCGATAGCATTCGCTGATATACAGCGTTTCGAGCAGATCGGCGGACCGGTCCTTCGGGCTCAGGCGGATCGCGCCATATTTCACCAGATATTCGGTAAGAATGCCTTCGTTCGAGGTGCTGACCATCGCGCAATCCCCTTTCCTGCGGGACATGGGGATGCGGATTGCCCGCGCAAGAGCCTCAGTCCTGCGGCGCCACTGGTTCAGGAGTCTCGCTCCGCCCCTTGAATCCCTGCGCCACGACATACCATTCCACAGAGCCCTTGCGACTGGCGGGCGGCTTGGCGTGCTTCACGGTCGCAAAATTGCGCTTCATCTCGGCGACCAGCGCCGAATCGGCACCGCCGGCGAACACCTTGGCGACGAAATCGCCACCGGGCTCCAGTGTGCGCACTGCGAAGTCGAGCGCCGTTTCGACCAGCGCCATGGTGCGCAGCGCGTCGGTCTGCGGATGGCCGACCGTGTTTGCGGCCATGTCCGACAGGATCAGGTCCGGCGCGCCGCCCAGCGACTCGATCAGCCGGTCGGGCGCGGCATCGTCCATGAAATCCATCTGGAGCAGCGTCGCGCCTTCGATCGGGTCGACCGGTAGCAGGTCGATGCCGACCACCGCCGCCCTGGGCAGCCGCCGCCGCACCACCTGCGTCCAGCCGCCTGGCGCCACGCCCAGATCGACAACGCGCTTCGCGCCCTTCAGGAAATCGAACTTCTCGTCGAGCTCGGTCAGCTTGTACGCCGCGCGGCTGCGATAGCCTTCCGCCTTGGCGCGCTTGACATAGGGGTCGTTGAGCTGGCGTTCCAGCCAGCGCGTCGATTGTGCCGTGCGCCCCCGCGCCGTACGCACGCGGACATGGCCGCGGCCGCCGCCCCTGCTCATAGAAAATCCCTCACAATCCGGTGCCGCCGATCAGCCGCCGCAAAATACCTTCGCGAATGCCGCGATCGGCAATGCCCAGCCGTTCGGCGGGCCAGATGTCAAGGATCGTCTCCAGAATCGCGCAGCCCGCGACCACCAGGTCGGCGCGCTCATTGCCGATACACGGCACCTGTGCGCGTTCCTTCAGCGCCATCGCGGCGATCCGGCTGCTCACGTCGCGCATCGCCGCCGTGGGCACGATCAACCCGTCCACCACGGAGCGGTCATAGGCGTTGAGACCCAGATGCACGCTGGCGAGCGTCGTCACCGTGCCGCTGGTGCCAAGCAGTCGCGGCGTGCCCTTGGGCGTGCGGAGCCGCGCGACGAAGGGCGCAAAGCTGTCCCGCACCCGCTCGCGCATTGCGGCATAGCTGGCGGCGCGCGCCGCGGCATCCCCCGCACGGCCATGGCCGACCGCTTCGGTCAACGACACCACGCCCCAGGGCGCGCTGTGCCAGTCGAGGATGCGCGGCGTCGGCGCCTGCGAATCGACCAGCACCAGCTCGGTCGAGCCGCCGCCGATGTCGAACACCAGCGCAGGGCCGTCGCCGGGTTCCAGCAACGCATGGCAGCCGAGCACGGCCAGCCGCGCCTCTTCCTCCGCCGTGATGATATCGAGTGCGATGCCGGTCTCGCGATAGACGCGCTGGATAAAGGCCGCGCCATTTTCCGCCTGGCGGCAGGCCTGGGTCGCCACCGACCGCGCCAGCGCGACATTGCGGCGCTTGAGCTTGTCGGCGCAGATGCGCAGCGCCGCGAGCGTGCGGTCGATCGCGGCATCGGACAGGCGGCCGGTGGTCGCCAGTCCCTCGCCCAGCCGGACGATGCGCGAAAAGGCATCGACCACGGCAAAGCCCGCGCCCTGCGGCCGGGCGATCAGCAACCGGCAATTATTGGTGCCCAGATCGAGCGCGGCGTAATGCCGCGCGTCCGGGAAACGCGAAGCCGGGCGCTTGCCGGCGGGTGGCGGGGCACTACGGGCCTCCCCGGCGCGCCGCCCGCGGGGCATTCTGGCGGAGCCATCCCCCATGGTTTCAACTCACTTATGTTCTTCCGTCACGGACCAAAAACGGCCCGACCGGTGCTTGGATGCAACGCTAGCGCAGCGAAACGGCACGCGCAAGGCGAGCGGCCAATGCGGCGTTGACACCGCTGCGCCTTCGCCCTATCTGGCGCGGCCTGATCGGTGCCCCGTCGTCTAAAGGTAAGACTACGGACTCTGACTCCGTCAATTGAGGTTCGAATCCTCACGGGGCATCCAATCGCTTTCTACATTTCCCGCAATCGTCCCGCTTCCCTCGCACCGTCTCGCAGTGTCACCGGCCGCTCCCGCGCGTTAGGGCAAGCCACGGATTGCAAGAGGAGCGACATGGCGCGCGATTTCCCTACATCGGGCACCTGCTGGCTATGGCCCGCGCTGGCCTTGCTGGCGCTATCGCTCGCCGGCATCGCGCTGCACCTCGCGCTGGGCTTTGCCCGCGGCTTTCCGCTCGACAGCGCCATCCTGCTGGCACTGCGCCAGCCCGGTGCGCCGGGCACGCCGATCGGGCCGCGCTGGCTGCTCCAGTCGATGATCGACCTCAGCGCGCTCGGCGGCTACACCCTGCTCTGGTTATTCGGCACGGCGACGATCCTGTTCCTGTTCGCCTTTGCCCGGCGCGCCGAAGCCGGGCTGCTGGCCGGGTCGCTCATCGGCGCCTCACTCCTCAACGCGCTGCTGAAGCTGGTCCTGCACCGGCCCCGACCGGAGGTGGTGCCCCATCTGGCGCAAGTGTCGAACGCCAGCTTCCCCAGCGGCCATGCGATGATCGCCACCGCCGTCTACCTGACCCTTGCGGTAATGCTCGCCCAGACCCAGCCGAGCCGGTGGGCGCGCGCCTATCTGCTGGGGTTTGCGACACTGCTGGTGCTGCTGATCGGCTGCAGCCGCGTCTATCTGGGCGTGCATTGGCCGTCAGACGTGTTGGCCGGCTGGTGTTTCGGCGCGCTGTGGGCGCTGGCGGTGTTCGCGATCAATGCGCGGCTGCACCGCCGCCGCTGATACTCAGCCTTCCGAGGCCTGCGTCGTCCAGCCGAGCCGGGGGATGGTGATCGATCGCTTGCCGGCCAGGTCCACGCGCGTGACGAACAGGCCCCTGCTCTCGATATATTGCATCAGCCGCCGCACCCGCCCCAGCGAGCTGGTGCCATAGCTGGTCGCGATCTCGGTATCGCTCGGGCAGGGCAGTCCTTCGCGTGCCGCGCGCGCCACCAGCAGAAACGGCCCCAGCATGTCGTCGGGCAGCGCCCGGGCTGCCTCCAGCGCCTGCGCCCAGTCGTCATCCGGGTCGCCATGGATGCCGGCGCGCGCCGCCGACAGCCGCCGCACGAAATTCGACAGGTCGAGCGGCGGGCGGGTCAGCCCCACCATCCGGCAGCGCACCTGAAAATCCTGATAGAGCACTGCCGGCGAGCGCAGCGCGGATTGCTCGTCCTCGACGATCGCGCGCAGCACATCGGCGATAATGCCGGCCACTTCCTCGGGATCGCGCTCCGGCTCGGCAGGGTTGGCGGCGGGCGCCGTGCGCACCAGCGCCTCGAGCAGCGTTTCGGACTGCGCCTGCACCGACGCGGGCGGCGGCGCAGGCGGCACCCATTCGGGCTCTGCAGGCGCGAGCAGCAGATCCTTGATCTCCTCGGTTGGGGCTTGGGGAAGCGGCGTCAGCTTCGGGGACGAGCTGCGCGCGCTCGTTTCCACCGATCCGATCCGGATCGCCACCGGTCGCCGCGTGATCGCCGGGCCAAGCCCCAGGAAATGGCCGCGCTGCAGGTCGCGGATGCTTTCCGCCTGACGCCGCTCCATGCCCAGCAGATCGGCCGCGCGCTGCATGTCGATGTCGAGAAAGGTGCGGCCCATCAGGAAGTTCGACGCTTCCGCCGCGACATTCTTGGCGAGCTTGGCCAGCCGCTGCGTCGCGATCACTCCCGCCAGGCCGCGCTTGCGGCCGCGGCACATCAGGTTGGTCATTGCGGAAAGCGAGGCGCGGCGCACTTCCTCCGCCACTTCGCCGCCGCCGGCGGGCGCGAACAGCTGCGCCTCGTCGACCACCACCAGCGCCGGATACCAATGCTCGCGCGGCGCATCGAACAGCCCGTTCAGGAAGACGGCGGCGCAGCGCATCTGGCCTTCCGCCTCCAGCCCCTCCAGGCTCAGCACCACCGAGGCGCGATGCTCGCGGATGCGCCCGGCAAAGCGCGCCACGTCGCGCTCGCTATGGTCGACCGCCTCGATCGCGAGATGGCCGTACCGGTCGGACAGGGTGACGAAATCGCCCTCGGGGTCGATCACCACCTGCTGCACATGGCCGGCAGACTGTTCGAGCAGGCGCCGCAGCAGGTGCGATTTGCCCGAGCCCGAATTGCCCTGCACGAGCAAGCGGGTGGCAAGCAGCTCCTCCAGATCGACCGGCACGGGGCTGCCCGTGCCGTCGACGCCCATGTCCACGCTGACGGTCATCGCGCCCGCTTTGCCGGATCAAGGGGGCCAGCGGCAAGGGCGGCGGTACGAAAAGCTGTGGGCGAGCGATAAACGCTGCCCCACGCCGACCCAAGGTTCAGGCGGTGAAGCCCTGCAGCAGCTTCGGCACATCCCCGCTTTCGCCGCGCGCTTCACCCATGAACCAGCGCTTGAGCGGCGGCAGCCGGTCGACCGCCGACAGGCCGAACCGGCGCACCGCATTGGGCAGCTTGCCCGGAATGCCAAACAACCGCGTCAATCCATCGGTTGCCAGCGCCACCATGAAGGTGTCTAGCCCGCGCCAGCGCTGATAGCGGGCGAGCAATTCGGGATCGCCCAGGTCCAGCCCCAGCCTCTTGCCGTCGACCAGCACCTCGACCAGCGTCGCCACGTCGCGGAAGCCGACATTCACGCCCTGCCCGGCAATCGGATGGATGCCGTGCGCTGCATCGCCGACCAGCGCCAGCCGCTCGCCGGTGATCCAGGCGGCGTGGTGGAAGCCGAGCGGATAGGAAGAGCGCGACGACAGCGGCCCGAGCTTACCGAGAAAGCCGCCCATCTTCTTTTCCGCCTCGGCCAGATAGGCCCGGTCGGAAATCTTGTGCATCGCCGCCGCATCGCGCGCGTTCACCGTCCACACCACCGCCGAGCGGTGGCCATGGGCATCGTCGAGCAGCGGCAGGATCGCAAACGGCCCTTCGGGGTAGAAGATTTCGTAGGCGATGTTCTCATGCGACCGCTCGTGCCCCAGCGTCGCGATCATCGCCGCATGATCATAGGTCCAGCGCGCGACCTTGAGCCCTGCCGCTTCGCGCGTCGGCGAGTTGCGTCCTTCGGCGGCGACCAGCAACTGCGCCCGCACCGTGGCGCCCGAATCGAGCGTCGCCACGACGCCCTGGGCATCGCGCACGACCGAAACCGCGCGCGTCCGCATCCGCATGTCGGCGCGCGGCGCAGCGACCGCCGCTTCGTAGAGCGCGGTGCGCAGCACGCGATTTTCGAACATATGGCCCAACGCGCCGTCGTCGGCATCGGGCGCGAAGTCGAGCTTGCCGGGGGCCAGTCCGTCGGACACGCGGATGCCCTCGATCGGGCACCCCTTGCCGGCAAGACGCGGTGCGACCCCGATAGCCTCGAACATGCGCATCGGCGCGCTGGCAATCGCCGAAGCGCGGCCGTCGAACGCTGCGGCCAGAATCGTCTCCGGGTCCGCCGGGTCGATCACAATGCTGGTGATGCCGTGCGCATCGAGTGCCACGGCCAGCGCGCTGCCGACCAGCCCGCCGCCAAGGATGAGAATGTCCGCCTGGTCCATGGCAAAAGGCCCTAGCATGTTCGGGCGCGCGTGCCAGCCGGCAAGAGGGGAAGCGGGGTACAAACGCGGTACGCCTTGACGCCGGAGTCCCGAAGGGCGATGATTCCGCCGGTTTTTCCGGACATATTTGGAGGCTGGACGATGGCGTCCCGCGCACAGGCGCCGCATTGGCGCGACACGATGAAAGCGGGCGCCCGCCGCAGCGGCGCGCTGATTACCGGCACGCTCCTGCTGCTGGCGACGCTGGCGCTGTTCCTGGCGCTGGCCAGCTATCATTCGGAAGACCCCGCGCTGAACACGGCGGCCGCGGGGCCTGCGCGCAACCTGCTGGGCAGCCCGGGCGCCTGGATCGCCGACCTGCTCTATTCGGCGCTCGGTCTGCCGATCCTGCTGTTGCTGCCGGTGGGCGCGATCGTCGGCCTCCGGCTATGGGCAGGCGAATCGATCCGGGGCTGGCGCCGGATGCTGGGCAGCGCCGCGATTGCCGCGCTGCTCGTCGCCATCGGCCTGGGGCTGCTTCATTTCGACTGGTCGCTGCCGATCGCCTGGCGCCTGCCCGGCGGCATGGGCGGCCTGGCCGGGCTCGCGATTGCGGGCGGTATCGACTGGCTGGTCGCGCTGGCGGGCAGCCCGGACATTTCCTTCTGGGCAGGGCGCGGCGCCGGACTGGTACTGGCGCTGGGTGGCCTCTGGCTCTGGTGGCACCGGCTGGAACTGCGCGTGCCGGCCGGTCTGCTCCGGCTGCCGCCGCTGCTCAGCGGGCCGCGTAGCACGCCATTGCTGGCCGGCCCGCGCCCGCGCCTGGCCGATCCGGTGCCGTTCGATACCGATGGCGACGCCGATGCGCCCCAGCCGGTCCGCGAACCGCGCCGGCAGGTGGTGCCGGACAATCGCCCGGGTCCGGTCATCGCCGACCGCAGCACGGCCCCCTCGCCCGCACCGCGCAAGCCGCCGGTGCAGACCTCGCTCGACTTCAAGGACAGCTATCAGCTGCCGCCGCTCGACCTGTTGAAGGCCCCGCCGGCGAACAAGGGCAACGCCATCGACAAGGCCGCGCTGGAGCGCAATGCGCGGCTGCTCGAAAGCGTGCTCGACGATTTCCACGTTCGCGGTGAGATTGTCGAGGTGCGCCCCGGCCCGGTGGTGACGATGTACGAGCTGGAACCTGCCAGCGGCATCAAGGCCAGCCGCGTGATCCAGCTCGCCGACGACATCGCCCGCAACATGAGCGCGATTTCGGCGCGCGTCGCCACCATTCCGGGCCGCACCGTGATCGGCATCGAGCTGCCGAACGTCACCCGCGAGGGCGTCAACCTGCACGAACTGATCGGCAGCCAGCAGTTCGAGGAACAGGGCGCCACCCTGCCCCTCGTGCTCGGCAAGAACATTGCCGGTGAACCGGTGATCGCCGATCTGGCGCCGATGCCCCATCTGCTCGTCGCCGGCACCACCGGTTCGGGCAAGTCGGTCGGGCTCAACTGCATGATCCTGTCGCTGCTCTACCGGCTGACGCCCGAGCAGTGCCGGCTGATCATGATCGATCCGAAGATGCTGGAACTCAGCATGTACAAGGATATCCCCCATCTGCTGGCGGATGTGGTCACCGATCCGCCCAAGGCGGTGCGCGCGCTCAAATGGGCGGTCGAGCAGATGGAAGACCGCTATCGCATGATGGCGTCGATCAACGTGCGCAGCCTTGCCAGCTTCAACGACAAGGTTCGCGCCGCCAAGGCCAAGGGCCAGTCGCTCGGCCGCAAGGTGCAGGTCGGCTATGATCCGGAAACGGGCAAGCCGATCTATGAGGAGGAAACGCTCGACCTGCAGCCGCTGCCGCTGATCGTCGTCATCGTCGACGAGCTGGCCGACCTGATGATGACGGCGGGCAAGGAAGTCGAATTCCTGATCCAGCGGCTGGCGCAAAAGGCGCGTGCGGCGGGTATCCACCTGATCATGGCGACGCAGCGCCCCTCGGTCGACGTCATCACCGGCGTGATCAAGGCGAACCTGCCGACCCGGATCAGCTTCCACGTCACTTCGAAGATCGATTCGCGCACCATTCTGGGCGAGCAGGGCGCCGAGCAGCTGCTGGGCAAGGGCGACATGCTCTATATGTCCGGCGGCAAAGGCATCACCCGCGTCCACGGCCCGTTCGTGAGCGACGACGAAGTGCAGGCGATCGCCGATTTCTGGCGCTCGCAGGGCGCGCCGGACTATATCTCGGCCGTCACCGAAGAGCCCGAGGACGGCGGCTTCAGGCTCGACGGCGAGCCCGACGGCGAGGACAGCCCCGAGGAACAGACCTATCGTCGCGCGCTTCAGCTGGTGGCGGAAAGCCAGAAGGCGTCGACCTCGTGGCTGCAGCGCCAGCTGCGCGTCGGCTATAACTCGGCCGCCCGCCTGATCGAGCGGATGGAGCGTGAAGGGCTGGTGTCGAAACCCGACCATGTCGGCCGCCGCGAAGTGCTGATGGATACCGACGGGCGGCCGCTCTAGCGGGATCGAAACGCCCGAAACGGGGTTCACGGCGCATTCAAGCCGTCCCGGCTAGCCCTGCTTCGACCAATCGGAGAATTGATACGTGTTTTCGCGCCCCCTGGCCCTCTCGCTTCTCGCTGCTCCCTTGCTGATGGCGGCGGCGCCCGCCGGCGAACTCGGCACGGTGCAGCAACATCTGAAGGCGGTGACGACGATGACCGCCGATTTCACCCAGGAAGACCGCAATGGGCGGGTGGTGGCCGGCACGATGACGCTGAAGCGGCCGGGCAAGATTCGCTTCCAGTACGAACAGGGTGTGCCGCAACTGATCGTCGCCGATGGCCGCAGCCTCTATTTCATCGATTATCAGGTGCGGCAGGTGCAGCGCTGGCCGATCGGCAATTCGCCGCTGGGCGTGCTGCTCGACCCGAACCGCGACATCGGCGCCTTCGCCACGCTGAAGCCCACAGCCGATCCGCGCGTGCTTTCGGTGGAGGTACACGACCCCAAACACCCCGAATATGGCCGGATTACCATGGTGTTCCAGAAGGACGCCGCAGCCCCCGCCGGCCTGCGCCTGCAAGGCTGGGTGGCGCTCGATTCGCAGAACAACCGGACGACCATCCGCCTGTCGAACCAGCGCTATAACGGTGCCGTGTCCGACGGCACGTTCCGCTGGAACGACCCGCGCCAGCAAGGCCCGCGGGGACACTGAGCCGAAATTGTCGCTCGTTCATCCGCGCGACAGGTTCAATCGCTTATCCAACATTGGCGGTTGTGGGGATCGCCCGGGATTTTTCCCCCTGTTGCCCGGGATTGCTCCACATCCTGCCTGCGTGACGAACGCCAGGTCGGCCCTCGCTCCATTGCCCCCGGAGCGGGGGCCTTTCCTTTTGGCGCGGCCACGCATGATATACTGGTACTTCGCCGCGAAATTGCTACATCGGCGCGCGTGAAGATCGCCTCCTGGAACATCAACTCCGTCCGCTTCCGCATCGGCATCGTCGAGCAATTCCTGCGTGAGGAATCGCCCGACATATTGTGCCTGCAAGAAACCAAGGTCATCGACGGCGACTTCCCCGATGCGTCGTTCCGCGCACTGGGATATAACCACATCATCAAGCACGGCCAGCGGATGCACCATGGCGTCGCGATCCTCTCGCGCGTGCCGGTGAGCGAGGACGACCGGCTCGACTGGCAGGCGAATCAGGAAGCCCGGCATGTCGGCGTTCGGCTGCCGAACGGTGTGCGGCTGGAAAATGTCTATGTCCCTGCCGGCGGGGATGTGCCCGACCGCGAGGTGAACCCGAAATTCGGCCAGAAGCTCGATTTCGTCGAGCGCATGACCCAATGGTCGGCCCAGCTCGACGTGCCGACGATTCTGACCGGCGATTTCAACATCGCCCCGCTCGAATGCGATGTGTGGAGCCACAAGCAGTTGCTCGATGTCGTCAGCCATACGCCGATCGAAGTCGAAGCGCTGGGGCGCCTCCAGGCTGCGCATGGCTGGGTCGATCTCGGGCGTCGCTTCGTCCCCGCGCCCGAGCGCTGCTTCACCTGGTGGAGCTATCGCGCCAAGGACTGGGCCGCGTCCGATCGCGGCCGGCGGCTCGATCATATGTGGGCCAGCCCGGCGGTTGCCGAACAGGCCACCGCACACAAGGTGTGCGAGCCGTGCCGGTCCTGGCTCAAGCCCTCGGACCATGTGCCGATCGTGACCGAGTTCGACTTTTAATGGGCGCGCGCGCCGCCGCCGAAGCCGTGGATGCGCTGCGCCGGGGCTGGCCGATCGCCCTCCGCGGCGCGAGCGGCACGCTGCGCCTGCTGGCGATCGAGACCGGCGACGCCGAGCGGCTCGCCGCGTTCGATCCTGCCGGCACCGCGCCGGTGCTGCTCTCCGCCGGCCGCGCGGTGACGCTCAAGCTCGCCAATCAGCGCGATGCCGCCACGCCGGATGCGCCGGTGCTGGTCGAGCGCGCGCCCTGGCTCGATTTCGATACCGCGACTGCGCTCGCCGACCCGCAATTCGATCTTGCCACGCCGCTCAAGGGCCCTTTCCGCGCGGTTCCGGTCACGCAACCGGATGCGGCGGAGGCAGCGCTGCGGCTGGCGCGCATTGCCGGTCTGCTGCCGGCCTTCTTCGTGCTCGAAGGCGATAGCGACGACGCGATCACGCTCGCCGACATCGACGCGCATGAGGATGCCGACCGGCTGCGCATCGTCGGCCGCGCACGGCTACCGGTCGAAGCGGCCGAGGATGCCGAAATCGTCGCCTTCCGCACCGACGAGATGCCGGGCGAACATATCGCGCTGCTGATCGGCCAGCCGAACGGGCAACCGCCGCTGGTGCGGCTGCACAGCGAATGCCTGACCGGCGACATGCTCGGCAGCCTGAAATGCGATTGCGGGCCGCAGCTCAAGGCGGCCATTGCCGAGATTGCCAAGAGCGGCTGGGGCATCCTGCTGTACCTGCGCCAGGAAGGGCGCGGCATCGGCCTGATCAACAAGCTGCGCGCCTATGCGCTGCAGGACCAGGGCTTCGACACCGTCGACGCCAACACCCGACTCGGCTTCGCCATCGACGCGCGCAATTTCCGCGTGGCGGCGCGGATGCTGACCCTGCTCGGCCAGCCGCGCATCCGGCTGCTCACCAACAACCCGCAAAAGGTGGAGACGCTGCGCGCGGCGGGCGTCGATGTGCTGGAGCGCGTGCCGCACGTGCTGCCGGCGAACCCGCATAACGCGCGGTATCTGGCGACCAAGCGCGATCGGACCGGGCACGCATTTTAGTCGCGATGCTCCGGCGAAGGCTGGGGCACCGTTACGCGATCAGCCGCGCAACCTCGTCGAAATCATGGGCGATGTGCTGCACCCCCAGCGCCCGCAGTCGCTCGCCATGGTCGGCGGCGCAGTGCAGGCCCGCGCACAGGCCGATCACCGTCGCGCCCGAGGCTACCGCACCCGTCACGCCGACCGGCGAATCCTCCAGGATTACGCACCGCTCGATCGGCACGCCCAGCGCCGCGGCGGCGTGGAAGTAGAGGTCAGGCGCCGGCTTGCCGTTCGCCACATGCTCGCGCCCGCTGAATAGCTTGTCGCCGAACAGGTCGCGCACGCCGAGATGGCGCAGATGCGTGTCGATCCAGTGCGTTCTGCTCGACGAGGCGACTGCGCGGGGCAAATCGGCGGGCAGGTTCTCCAGAAAGCGGATTGCCCCCGCCACCGCCGGCAGGCCCCGTTCCAGCGCCCGCGCATCTTCCTCGGCGCGCGCGGTGTGGAAATCGTCGGGCAGCGTCCGGCCGATCCAGCGCTCGATCGCGGCGAGGAAATCGGCGCCCGCCAGCCCCATGAAATGCGCCATCGAATGTTCGGGCGTAGTCGGGTGGCCGATGCTGGTCAGATAGTCGGCAACGTGCTTGTTGCCGGCATATTCGCTCTCCAGCAGCACACCGTCGAAATCGAAGATGATCGCGTCGAACCCGACCTTCATGCGCGCGCTCCGAACAGGGCGGTGCCGACGCGGACGTGGGTGGCCCCCAGCATCACCGCCGTCTCGTAATCGCCGGACATGCCCATGCTGAGCCCCGCCAGCCCATGGTCACGCGCCAGCTTGGCGAGCAGCGCGAAATAGGGCGCGGGTTCCAGATCGGCGGGCGGCACGCACATCAGGCCGGCGATCGGCAGATCGGCCGACCGTGCCTCGGCGAGCAGCCCCGGCAGATCGGCAACCGGACAGCCGCCCTTTTGCGGCTCGTCGCCGATATTGACCTGCACGAAACAGTGGGGGCGTCGCCCTGCCTTGTCCATCGCGCGGGCGAGCGCGGTGACCAGCGAGAGCCGGTCGACCGAATGGATCGCATCGAACAGCGCCACCGCTTCGTCGGCCTTGTTCGATTGCAACTGGCCGACCAGATGCAGCGCGATGCCGGAAGTCGTCTCGCGCAACTCCGGCCATTTCGCCTGCGCTTCCTGCACCCGGTTTTCGCCGAACACGCGCTGGCCCGCGTCGATCAGCGGGCGGATCGTCGCCGCACCGTGCATCTTGGATACGGCGATCAGCGTCACGTCGGCCGGTTTGCGGTCGGCAAGCTTGGCGGCGCGGCCGATGGCGGTGGTCACCGCGTCAAGCCGCTGGCGGGCATCGTCTGGGAGCATGGCGCGCGCTATAGGAGGCGCCATGCCGCGCCGCCACCCCCCTTTGCCCCGACAATGGCTGATGACCGACGAGCGGCTGGGCGACACGCTTTGGACCGCGCTGGAGCGCTTGCCGCGGGGGAGCGGCGTGATCTTTCGCCATTATACGCTTCCACCCGCCGAAAGACGGGCGCTGTTCGCGGCGGTAGCGCGGGTGGCGCGGCGGCGGCGGCTGCTGTTGCTGCGCGCCGGCGCCGAACCGCTCGGCCGTGAGGCGCAGGGCGTGCACGGCCGGCGCGGGCACGGGCTCGTTACCTTCCCCGCCCATTCGCGGCGCGAGGCGATTGCCGGGATTCGCGCCGGCGCACACGCGCTGTTCGTATCGCCTGTCTTTGCCACGCGCTCGCATCCCGGCGCCCCGGCGCTGGGACGGGTACGATTCGGCCTGCTGATTCGCGGATTGGCGATACCGGTGATCGCGCTGGGCGGCATGGATGCGCACCGTGCCGCCTCGCTGGCGGCCTTCGGCATGCATGGCTGGGCGGCAATCGACGCCTGGGCCAGTTAGAAGCGGAAGGCCGTGCCCACGTAGATCGCCTGGCTGTCGCGGCGCGTGTCGGTCATCTGCGGCAGGCGATCGCGCTCGCTCTTGTAGCGCACGCCCGCCGTCACATCGAGGTTGCGCGACAACGCGTAGGAGCCGTTCAGATCGAACGAGTAGCTGGGCTTGTCGCCGATCAGCACCGGCGTACCGGCGAGCGGGCGGTCGTTGCTGAACTGGATCTGTCCGGTCAGGCGCTTGCCACGATAGCTCACGCCGACTTCGCTGTGGTCGCGGCTGCCGGGCTGGTTGACCAGGTCGACATGCGTCACATCACCCGAAACGGCAAAGCGCTTCCAGCCGACCGAAACGCCCAGATTATAGGCGATCGGCGCCAGATTGACCGTCGGCGAAGCGGCACCCGGCAGGTGCACGGCATTCTGCGCGACTCGCGTCGAACGTGCGCGCACTGCCACCGTTACCGAACGATTGCCCACCACCCGCGAATCGGCGGGGGTGAAGCGGAATCCGGTATCGGAAAGGCCGCTGCGCGCGAGCACCGCTGCCAGCTTGGGATCGGCCGCAGCCGGAGTGAAGGTGGCCGCGGCACGGATGCCGAGCAACACCGGACGAACGGCCGCCTTAGCACTGCGGTCTCGTTCCTGGGCCTGGATCGCAGGTGCGACGATGAGGCCGGCGACGCACAGCGCCCCCAATCCCAATCCCGTCATCCAGCGTCCAAACCGCATTTGCATACCTCTCTACATTGGGGCGCCTACCACGAATCGAAAGCGACGTTCCACTGGTGAGAGAAATTTCCCGCGACTGTTGCACGCGATACACAGATTCGGGTGCGCGGTGCGGCGCCTCGTTGCTGCTTCGCGCCTTGCTCCCGCCACATCCCGGCCTATAGATGCAATCTGCTAATCCTTTGCCCGGTAGGAAATCGACGTCAATGAACCGCCTGTTGCGCATCGCGATCCTGGGGTCGCTCGCTGTTTCGGTCACGGCCTGTGGCCATCACAAGGGGCGTCCGCAGGCCGACCTGGCAGCCTCCAAGGTCACGACCATCGGCGTCAACGCCTATCTGTGGCGCGCCAGCCTCGACACGCTGAGCTTCATGCCGCTGCTCCAGACGGATTCGAACGGCGGCGTGATTGTGACCGACTGGTATGTGAACCCCAACGTCCAGACCGAGCGGATGAAAGTCACCGTCACCGTGCTCGACCAGGATCTGCGCGCCGATGCGCTGCGCGTCGCGGCGCTGCGCGAAGTGAACCGCAACGGCGCCTGGGTTGCCGCCCCGGTCCAGGCCGCGACGGTCCAGAAGCTGGAAGACATCATCCTGACGCGAGCCCGCGACCTGCGCCGCGCCGCCATCGCGACCAAGTAATCCGGAACCCGAAATGGCGTCTCGCTTCAATCCCTTGAAGGCGGACGCGGCGTGGCAGAAGGCGTGGGAGGAAAACCGCACCTTCGCCGCCCGCGACGATTCGCCCAAGCCGAAGTCCTATGTGCTCGAGATGTTCCCCTATCCTTCGGGGCGCATCCATATGGGCCATGTCCGCAACTATACGATGGGCGACGTGCTCGCGCGCTTCCGCCGGATGAAGGGCATGGAAGTGCTGCATCCGATGGGCTGGGACGCCTTCGGCATGCCCGCCGAAAATGCCGCGATGGAAAAGAAGGTCCATCCCGGCGCCTGGACCCGCCAGAACATCGCGACGATGAAGGCGCAGCTCAAGCGCCTCGGCTTCGCGCTCGACTGGACGCGCGAGATCGCCACCTGCGAGCCGGACTATTACGGCCAGGAACAGGCGCTGTTCCTCGACTTGTACGAGGCCGGCCTGGTCTATCGCAAGGAAAGCGCGGTCAACTGGGATCCGGTCGACATGACCGTGCTCGCCAACGAGCAGGTGATAGACGGGCGCGGCTGGCGCTCGGGCGCGCTGGTCGAACGGCGCAAGCTCAACCAGTGGTTCCTCAAGATCACCGATTTCGCCGACGATTTGCTCGAAGGGCTGAAGGGCCTTGAGCATTGGCCGGACAAGGTGAAGCTGATGCAGGAAAACTGGATCGGCAAGTCGGAAGGCCTGCAGTTCACGTGGACGTTGTCCAACGGCGAAGGGCTGACCGTCTACACCACGCGGCCGGACACGATCTTCGGCGCGAGCTTCGTCGCGATCGCGGCGGACCATCCGGTCGCGCAGAGCCTCGCCGCCGGCAACCCCGAAGTGCAGGCGTTCATCGAACGCTGCAAGCAGGGCGGCACCACCGCGGCCGAGCTGGAGACGCAGGAGAAACTGGGCTGGAACACCGGCCTCACTGCCCAGCATCCCTTTGATTCTGCTTGGCAAGTTCCGGTCTACATCGCGAACTTCGTGCTGATGGACTATGGCACCGGCGCCGTGTTCGGCGTGCCGGCGCATGACCAGCGCGACTTCGAATTCGCGAGCAAATATCAGCTACCGATCCGCCGCGTCGTTTCCGAAGGCGACAAGACCGCGCCGGAGTTCGACGGTACCGAGGCCTATACCGGCCCCGGCACGCTGGTGAACTCGCACTTCCTCGACGGCCTCGATGTGGCCGATGCCAAGCGCGAAGTGATTCGCCGTGCCGAGGAAGGCGGCTGGGGCACCGGCAGCACCGTGTGGCGCCTGCGCGACTGGGGCGTCAGCCGCCAGCGTTACTGGGGCACCCCGATCCCGATCATCCATTGCGACGATTGCGGTCCGGTCGGCGTGCCGAAGGACCAATTGCCGGTCACGCTGCCCGAGGATGTGACGTTCGACATCCCCGGCAATCCGCTCGATCGCCATCCCACCTGGAAGCATGTCGACTGCCCGAAATGCGGCAAGCCCGCCCGGCGCGAGACCGACACGCTCGACACCTTCGTCGATTCGAGCTGGTATTTCCTGCGCTTCGCCAGCCAGCCGAGCGACAAGCCGTTCGACAAGGCTGTGGCCGAGCAATGGCTGCCGGTCGGCCAGTATATCGGCGGCGTCGAGCATGCGATCCTGCACCTGCTCTATGCGCGCTTCTTCACCCGCGCGCTGCGCCATATCGGCCGCATCGACGTGGCCGAGCCGTTCGCGGGCCTGTTCACCCAGGGCATGGTCACGCATGAAACGTATTCCGTAAGACGGCCGCCGACTGCAGCCGAGCTGGAACATTTCGGCTGGGACCCCGCTGGGGATAATGGCATCATCGAATGGCGCTCGCCGGAGCAAATCGAACGGACAGCGACGGGCTGGGTCGACAAGGCGACGGGACAGAAGGTCCTGGTTGGTCGCGTCGAGAAGATGTCCAAGTCTAAGAAGAACACGGTCGATCCAGAGCCGATCGTCGACCAGTACGGCGCGGATGCGGTGCGCTGGTTCATGCTCTCCGACAGCCCGCCCGAGCGCGACCTCGAATGGAGCGAGAACGGCATCGAAGGCGCCTGGCGCTTCGTCCAGCGGCTATGGCGCCTGTTCGATGGTCTCGAAGCAGCTGAAGGCGAAGACAAGGATCTGGAGCGGAGACTCCATCGCACCATCGCCGGCGTGGCCGAGGACATTGAGGCGCTGACCTTCAACAAGGCCGTCGCCAAGCTATATGAGCTGACCGCGGCCATCGAGAAGGCTGCGCCCTCCGCCTCGCGCACCGCCGCCATTCGCACGCTGGTCCGCATCGTCGCGCCGATGGTGCCGCACATCGCCGAGGAAGCCTGGGCGGCCATGGGCGAAACCGGCATGATTGCCGATGCCGAATGGCCGGCGGTCGATCCGGCGCTGCTGGTCGACGACGAAGTGACGATCGCCGTGCAGGTCAACGGCAAGCTGCGCGACACGCTGGTGATGCCGAAGGGCGCTGCCAAGGATGTTGTAGAAGCCGCCGCGCTCGCATCCGACAAGATCGTTCGCGCGTTGGAAGGCAAGACGCCGCGCAAGATCATCGTGGTACCCGATCGGCTGGTGAACCTCGTCGCATGAAAATCGCCCCTGCCCTGCTCGCCCTCACCGCGTTCGCCCTGTCCGGTTGCGGGCTGCGGCCGCTCTATGGCGGGGGCAGTGCAGGCGCGGTGCAATCGACGCTCGCCGCCGTCGAAGTCGCGCCGATTCAGGGGCAGACCGGCTGGCTGCTCGCCAATGCGCTCAAGGACCGGCTCGACAATCGCGACTCCTCGGCCCGCTATCGCCTCGAAGTGAAGCTGGAAGACAAGATCGCCGGCCTGGGCGTGCGCAGCGACGATTCGGTGTCGCGCGAGCGGGTGACGCTGCGCGCGCGCTACCAGTTGCTCGACCTGAGCAACGGGCAGGTGCTGCTCGACGCGACGGCCGGGTCGGATGCCGGCCTCGACGTGGTCGGCTCTGAATATGCCACCATCGCTGCCGAGCGCAGCGCGCTCGAACGCCTGTCGGGCATCGTTGCCGACCAGATCGTCGCGCGTGTCGCCCGCTACGTCCGCGCCAAGGCGCCCGCCGCCAAGCCATGAAGGCCAATGCCGGCCAGATCCGTGCCGCGGTAGAAGCACCCAAACCCGATATTCGCCTCTATCTGCTGCACGGCCCCGATGAAGCCGGCGCCGCCGATCTTGCCGCCCGGCTGGGCAAGGCGCTCGGCCCCGATGTCGAGCGGATCGACATCGATATGAAGGCGCTGCGCGACCAACCGGGGCTGCTGGCGGACGAAGCCGCCTCGCTCTCGCTGTTCGGCGGGGCGCGCTATATTCGCGTGCAGGGCATTGAGGAGGGCGCCGCCGAGGCAGTCACGCTGCTGCTCGGCGCCGAGCGCGGGGGCAATCCGGTGGTGGCAATCGGGCCGGCCCTCAAGACCACGGGCAAGCTGGTCAAGGCCGCGATCGCCGCGCCCAACGCCATGGCCTTTGCCTGTTATGTGCCCGAGGGCGCTGGCGCGGCCCAGCTCGCCAGCACCATCGCGCGCGAACATGGCCTGCGCCTCACGGGCGACGTGCCGCACCGGCTCGCGGCAGCGGCTGCCGGCGACCGCGCGATTCTGACCCGAGAGATCGAAAAACTCGCGCTGTTCCTTGATGCCGCGCCCGACGCGCCCCGCGATGCCGACAGCGTGGCGCTCGACGCGATCGGCGCCGATCTGGGCGATGGCGAGCTGTTCGGGGCGATCAAGGCCGTGCTCGACGGCCGCGTCAGCGAAGTCGGCGAAGAGCTTGCGCGGCTGGCCGAAGGCGGCGGATCGGCGATTCCGCTGCTCCGCCAGCTCGTCCGCCGGCTGATGACGCTCGCCGATCTGCGCGCCGATATGGACGGCGGCGCCAGCGTCGACGATGTGCTGGAGAAGCACCGCATATTCTTCAAGGAACGCCCCGCCACCGGCCGCGCGCTGCGCCGCTGGTCCGCCCCCCAGATCGCCCGCGCCATCGAACGGGTGCGCGCGGCGGAACGGGCGATGATGCATTCCGGCAGCGCGGGCGAACTGCTCGCCGAAGCCGAATGCGTCGCCATCGCCCGCGCGGCCGCCCGGGCAAAGGGATAAGGCCGCACGTGGACCGCCCGCTTCGTCGAACGGCCCCGGTTCAGATTCGCTCGCCGGTGAGCCGCTGGCAGACCATGTCGAGCTGATCGAGCGTCGAATAGCCGATCGTGATCGTCCCGCCCTTGCCGCCATGGGCGATCCGGACATTGAGGCCCAGCACATCGCCCAGATGGCGCTCGAGCGCGGCAAGATCGGCGTCGCGGCCATAGTCGTGCGTGCCGCCCCCGGCCTTGCGCTTCGCCGCGGGCTTGGCCGAGCGCGCAAGCTTTTCGGTGTCGCGCACCGAAAGGCCCCGCGCCACCACTTCACGAGCGAGCTTCTCCGGATCGGGCGCGCCGATCAAGGCGCGGGCATGGCCCATTTCGATCGAGCGCTCGACCACCAGCTGCCGCACGCCTTCGGGCAGGTCGAGCAGACGCAGCAGATTCGCGACATGGCTGCGCGACTTGTTGACGATCCGCCCCAGCGCTTCCTGGGTATGGCCGAATTCGCGGATCAGCCGGGCATAGCCCTCGGCCTCTTCGATCGCGTTCAGGTCCTGGCGCTGGATATTCTCGATCAGCGCGATTTCGAGCGTTTCGGCGTCGGTCAGCTCGCGGACGATCACCGGCACTTCATGCAACCGTGCCCGCTGCGCCGCCCGCCAGCGCCGCTCACCGGCGACGATCTGGAAGCTGTGGCCATGCGGGCGCACGAAGATCGGCTGGATCACGCCGCGCATGCGGATCGATTCGGCCAGATCCTCGAGCGCCGCTTCGTCGAAATGGCGGCGCGGCTGCTGCGGATCGGGCACCAGCGAACTGACCGGCAGCATCCGCACGCCCGTCCCGCTATTGGGTGCGCCCGAAACCGGTTCTTCGGGCAGGCTGTCGCCCAGCAGGGCGGAAAGGCCCCGGCCAAGGCCGGGACGGGGCTTGCGGGCGGCGGCGCTGGGTTCGTTCATGCGGCTTTCTTGAGCTTGGGCAGGCGGTCAATCACTTCGCGGGCGAGCGCGATATAGGCTTCGGAACCGGCGCACTTATGGTCATAGATCAGGGCCGGCACGCCGTGGCTCGGCGCTTCGGACAGGCGGACGTTGCGCGGTATCACCGTGTCGAACACCACCCGGCCCAGCACGGCGCGGACATCGTCCGAAACCTGATCGGTCAGGCGGTTGCGGCGATCATACATGGTCAGCGCCACGCCCAGGATCGACAGGCCCGGGTTGAAGCGGCTGCGAATCCGCTCGACCGTGTTGAGCAACTGGCTGAGCCCTTCGAGCGCGAAGAATTCGCACTGCAGCGGCACCAGCAGCGCGTGCGCGGCGACCATTGCGTTGATCGTCAGCAGCCCCAGCGAGGGCGGGCAATCGACCAGCAGCACGTCCCAGCGCTCCGCACGATGGCGCGCCACTGCGGCATCGAGCCGATGGGTACGCGCCTCGAACTCAATGAGTTCGATCTCGGCGCCCGACAGATCCTGCGTCGCGGGGACGATGTCGAGGCCCGGCACCTTGGTCGGCACCGCGACGTCCTCAAGATTCGCATCGCTGAGCAGCAGGTCATAGGTCGATAGTTCGCGATTGGCGCGCGGAATGCCGAGCCCGGTCGAGGCATTGCCCTGCGGATCGAGATCGACGAGCAGCACGCGCTTGCCGGTTGCGGCAAGGGCAGTTCCGACATTGATGGCGGTGGTCGTCTTGCCGACGCCACCCTTCTGATTGGCGATCGCGATGGTGATCATCTGGCGCCTATCTGTTTTGCGACCACGATGCCCGAATCCGGCTGCGTGATACTGGGTTCCACGTGAAACGCACCTTGCCATTTCGCGCGTGCGGCATCTACCTCCGATTGCGCGCTTCGCCCCTTTGGCAGCAACCAAAGTGTCGATTTATCGGTGGCGTGTTGCGTTGCGGCCAGCAATTGCGACAGCTCCGCAACCGCACGGGCGCTGACCACGGCGACGGGCGATTTCGGGCGAAAGGATTCGACCTTGCTGCCCACCACCGTCACCCGATCGGCAATTCCCAGCGCTTCCGCCGCCTCGCGCAGGAAGATCACGCGCTTGGCGCGCGGCTCAACCAGGATGATCGGCCGCTCGGTCAGCAGCGCGACGATGATGCCGGGAAGCCCCGCACCGCTGCCGACATCGAGCCAGGCCCCTGCCCTCGCCTCCGCCGCCAGCGGCACGAGCTGCGCCGAGTCGACCAGGTGCCGCGTCCAGAGCGTGTCCAGCGTCGAACGGGCTATCAGGTTCTGGCGCTCGGACTCCGCGACCAGAATCGCCCCGAACTGCTCCAGCGCTGTTTCACGTGAAACACCGAAGCGGTCGCGGACCCAGATCCGTGCTTCTTCTTCGGTCATGCCGCCGATCTCCGCGCATGGAGCAGGATCGCGGACAGCGCCGCCGGCGTGATGCCGCGTATCCGTGATGCCGCCCCCAATGTCGCCGGCGCCGCCGCCGTCAGCTTCTCGACCATCTCGTTCGACAGACCCGGAATCGCGGCATAGTCCATATCGGCCCGCAGCCGCACCGCATCATTGGCCCGAAGCTGCGCGACCTCGGCCTCCTGTCGTTCCAGATAGGGGGCATAGCGCGCGTCTTCGACATATTCGTCGAGCAGATCCGCTGCACATTCGGGAAGCGGTGCGTCGACGACATGGGCGATCGACACGCCCGGGAAGCGCAGCCAGTCGCGGGCCGAACGACGGGCGCCATCCTGCGCCACCGGCGCACCCCGCCCCGCCAGCTGATGCGCCGTCAGCTCGGCCGCAAAGGCGGAATCGAGCGCCGCCCGCTCGCCTTCGCGCCGCCGCAACCGCGCCAGCCGCGCCTCGCCCAGCAAACCCAGCACTTCGCCGACCGGCCCCAGCCGCGTTTCCGCATTATCGGCCCGCAGCCGCAGCCGGAACTCGGCGCGGGCGGTGAGCATGCGATAAGGCTCCGTCACGCCCTGCAGCACCAGATCATCGATCATCACGCCCAGATAGCTGGTGGCGCGATCGAGGATCAACGGTTCGGTGCCCAGTGCGTGCGCGGCGGCATTGGCGCCGGCGGCAAGGCCCTGCCCCGCGGCTTCCTCATAGCCGGTGGTGCCGTTGATCTGCCCGGCGCAGAACACGCCCGCAACAGGCGGAAGCGCCAGTCGCGCGTCGAGTGCGCGCGGATCGATATAATCATATTCGACCGCATAGCCCGGCACCGTGATCCGCGCCGTCTCCAGTCCCGGTATCGACGCGATCATCGCCGCCTGCACATCCACCGGCAGAGATGTCGACAGGCCATTGGGATAGATCCAGTGATGGTCCAGCCCCTCGGGTTCGAGGAAAATCTGGTGCCCGTCTCGGTCGCCGAAGCGGTGGACCTTGTCTTCAATCGAAGGGCAATAGCGCGGACCCTGCGCTTCGATGGCACCGGTGAACAAGGGCGAGCGATCGAGCCCGCTGCGGATCGCATCGTGCGTCGCGTGCGTCGTGCGGGTGACCGCGCAGTGCAGCTGCGGCAGCGGACGCCCGGCGTTCATCGGTGACATCGTCCAGGGCTCGGCGTCGGAGAATTGCTCCTCCGTCCGCGCCCAGTCGATAGTCCGCCCGTCGAGCCGCGGCGGCGTGCCCGTCTTGAGCCGCCCCATCGGCAGCGCCAGTTCGCGAAGCTGCACCGCCAGGCGCAGCGCCGAATCTTCGCCAACCCGGCCACCTTCGAATCGCTCCTCGCCGCGGAACAGCCGCCCGCCCAGAAAAGTGCCGGTGGCGAGCACCACTGCGGGCGCCGCAAGCTTCGTGCCGTCGCGCAATTGCACACCCGCAACCGTACCGCCGGCGAGCAGCAACGCCTCGGCCTCCCCCGCCACCAGCGTCAGCCCCGGCTGCGCGTGGAGCATCGCCTGAATCGCCGCCGCATAGCGGACGCGATCCGCCTGGACGCGCGGCCCCTGGACGGCGGTGCCCTTGGAGCGGTTGAGCATGCGGTAATGGATACCGGCGGCGTCGGCGGCCCGCGCCATCAGTCCGTCGAGCGCATCGACCTCGCGCACCAGATGGCCCTTGCCCAGCCCGCCAATCGCGGGGTTGCACGACATGGCGCCTAGCTTGGTAAGATCGAAGCTGAGCAGCGCCGTGCGGGCGCCGCGGCGAGCGGCTGCTGCCGCCGCCTCGGTGCCGGCATGGCCGCCGCCGATCACGATCACGTCGAATTGCATGGCGAAATGCTAGAGGGATTTTCCACGTGCTTGTCCAGCACCTCGCGTCGGCCGCGCGCGTTCCACGTGAAACATCGCGGCCTATTTGCCGATACAGAACCGCCCGAACAGCGTGTCGAGCACGTCCTCGATGCCCGCACGCCCGGTAACTGCGTCCAGCGCACGGCGGGCGGCACGCAGCTCTTCGGCGAACAGCAACGCATCTTCTTCTGCAGCCGCGCGGAGCAATGCCTCGGCCGCCGCATTGCAAAGCGCACGCTGCCGCGCGTTCAAGGCCACCATGTCAGGCGGCGGCAGCAGTGCCTCGGCCACCTCCGCCATCGCCGCCCAGAGCGCGCCGATCCCCTGCCCTGTGGCAGCCGACAGGCTGATCTGTTCCGCCCGCGCCGCTGCCCGTTCCGCCAGATCGGCACGGGCATGCACCCACAAGGCGGCAGGATGCGCGGGCGGCGGATCGTCGCCCAGCCACAGCAGCAGGTCGGCCTCGGCCATCGCGTCGCGCGCGCGGGCAACGCCGATCGCCTCGATCGGATCATCGGTCGCCTCGGCAAGCCCTGCCGTGTCGATGAACAGCCAGGCAATCCCCTCGCGCACCACCGGCACTTCGATCCGGTCGCGCGTGGTTCCGGCAATCGGCGAGACGATCGCTGCGTCGCGTTCGGTGAGCGCGTTGAGCAGGGTCGACTTGCCCGCATTGGGGGGGCCGCCCAGCACGACGCGCAAGCCATCGCGCAACCGCTCGACAGGCGGTCGGGCCGCAACTTCGACAATATCACGTGCCAGCGCATCGGCTTCGCGGCGTAGAACCGGCAGCGGATCGTCACCCGCAACGTCGCCTTCATCGCCATGGTCGAGCTCGGCCTCGATCCGCGCGGCGAGGCCAAGCAGCCGCATCGTCCAGCCTTCGGCCTCGCGCCGCACCGCACCGCCCGCGCTGCGGACGGCGGCGCGGCGCTGCGCTTCGGTCTCGGCCATCAGCAGATCGCCCAGCCCCTCGGCTTCGCTCAGATCGATCCGGCCATGGAGCAACGCCCGGCGGGTAAATTCACCGGGCTCGGCCTGGCGCAGTCCGGCGATACCCGCCAGCGCCGCCTCCACCGCGCGCACCACCGCCTTGCCGCCGTGCAAATGCAGTTCGGCAAGGTCTTCGCCGGTGGCACTGTTCGGACCCGGAAAGCAGAGCAGCAGCGCCGAATCGAGTGTCTCGCCGTTCGTGGGATCGCGCAGCGTCCGCACGCCTGCCCGGCGTGGCGACGGCAGCGTGCCGGCCAGCGCCGCAGCCGCTGCAAAGGCCTGCGCCCCGCTGACGCGCAGCACCGCAATGGCGGCGGGCGGTGCGCCGCTCGAAACCGCGTAGATCGTGTCCATTCCCGGCGTCAGCTTCAGCTTCCCGGCTTCTTGGTCGCCGCATCGAACAGGCCGCGCCAGAAATTCATGCCCGCCTCGCCCATCGGCGCCCAGCCGCGCATCATCGATTCGAAGCCCTCGGGCGTGCCGTGCTTCTCGATCGCCTCGACCATCAGTGATACATAGCGGTCATGCACCGGCGTCAGGTCGGGCAGGCCCATGGCGCGCCGGGCTTCCTCCGGCGTGCATTCGACTTCGACGTTGATCTTCATGACGTCCTTTCTGCGCTTGAGCGGCCATGGGGCCGCCTGCTAGGCCAAGTATATGTATGCGCGCGACTATGCCTGGATCGCAACGCCCATCGGTGGCGTAGCGATCGAAGGCACCGATGCGGCACTGACGTGCGTGCGGCTCGCAGTGGATGGGATGGCGACGCGCGGCACCACCGGCGCGGTCCGTGCCGCTGCCGATCAGCTCGAACAATGGTTTGCCGGCGAACGGCGCGATTTCGATCTGCCGCTGGCGCCGGCGGCGACACCGCGCGGGAATGAACTTCGGGCCGGGTTGATCGCGCTGCCCTATGGCCGCACCGCGAGTTATGGCGAACTGGCACAGGCGCTGGGATCAAGCCCGCGCGCGATTGGCCAACTTTGCGCGCGCAATCCCTTTCCTGTCATCGTTCCGTGTCACCGTATACTGAACCATGACAGAGGTCTCGGCACCTATTCCGCCGGCCACGGCCCCGCGACGAAAACCTGGCTGCTCAACCATGAGCGGCGTCTGACTGGAGAGCATCTGTTATGAGCACCCTCACCCTCCCCGCCTTTGACGGCAGCGGCAGCTTCAGCGCCTATGTCGCGCGCCCCGAAGGCACACCCCGCGCCGCAATCATCGTGATCCAGGAGATTTTCGGCGTGAACCCGGGCATCCGCCAGAAGTGCGATCATTGGGCGGCACAGGGTTATCTTGCCATCGCGCCCGACCTGTTCTGGCGCCTGCAGCCCGGCATCGAGCTGGATGCCGATGTGCCGGAAGAATTCCAGCAGGCACTCGGCTGGATGGGCAAGTTCGATCAGGACAGGGGCATTGCCGATATCGAAGCGACGATCCGCGCCGCGCGGGCCGAACTCAATGGCGGCAAGGTCGGCGTGGTCGGCTACTGCCTCGGCGGGCGGCTCGCCTATATGACGGCGGCACGCACCGATGCGGATGCGAGCGTCGGCTATTACGCGGTGGGTATCGACGGGCTGCTGGGCGAGAAGCACGCGATCGCCAACCCGCTACTGCTCCATATCGCCGGCGCCGATCATTTCGTGACGCCCGACATTCAGGCGAAGATGCACGAAGGCCTCGACGATCATCCCAAGGTCACGCTGTTCGACTATCCCGGCGAGGACCATGGTTTCGCGGCGGAAATGGGCAAGCGCCGATCGCAAGCGGCAGCGGAACTGGCCGACCAGCGCACGGCCGACTTCTTCGCCGAACATCTTGGCTAACGGACCCAGCGCCCTCCCTCTCTATCGTTGGCGAGGGAGGGACTGAAAATCAGAAAAGGCTGGTCAGTCCCGGTGTGTGCGGCGTGCCCACCCAGCCTTCATAGATCATCTTGCACGCAACAAAGACGATCACGGCCAGGCCGATATAGGCAATCCAGCGGTGGCGATCGATCAGCTTGGCAATCAGGTTCGCCGCCAGCCCCATCAGTGCCACCGACAGCAACAGCCCCACGACCAGAATGCCCGGATGCTCGCGTGCCGCACCCGCAACTGCGAGCACATTGTCGAGGCTCATCGACACATCGGCGACGGCTACTGCCCAGGCTGCCCCGGCAAAGCTGCGGGCGGCGCGGACGCCCGAATGCTCGTCGCCTTCGATCTCTTCCGATCCCTTGCTCTCACCGGAGTGCCGGATCTCGCGCCAGAATTTCCAGCTGACCCAGAGTAGCAACAGCCCGCCGGCGAAGATCAGGCCGACGATTCCCATCAACCAGCTGACCACAAGCGCAAAGGCAATCCGCAGCACCAGTGCCGCACCGATGCCGATCATGATCACCTTGCGCCGCTGGTCCGCCGGCAGGCCTGCCGCCAGCGCCCCGACGACGATCGCATTGTCGCCCGCCAGCACCAGATCGATCATCAGGACCGAGCCGAACGCCGCCAGCGCTGCGGGGTCGCCCAGATTCGAGAAATCGGCGACGATATGCTGCCAGATGTCGAGCGGCGAGCCGATACCGGCAGCGGCAGCGGAGAGGAACGGAAGGATCATGCGGCAGCCCTAGCGCCCGAAGCGGCGCGCGAAAAGCCAATGCGGGCGGCAAGCGGCAGTTCCCTGCACAGAACCGCAAAAAAAGGCCGGGCTGTGGCCCGGCCTTGTCGAATTACTGGTTCATCGAATCGAAGAAGTCTTCGTTGGTCTTCGAATCCTTCATCTTGTCGAGCAGGAATTCCATCGCGTCGACGGTGCCCATCTGCATCAGGATGCGGCGCAGTACCCACATCTTGGTGAGCTTGGCCTTTTCGACCAACAGCTCTTCCTTGCGGGTGCCCGACTTACCGACGTCGAGCGCCGGGAAAATGCGCTTGTCGGCAACCTTGCGGTCGAGGACGATTTCCGAGTTGCCGGTGCCCTTGAACTCTTCGAAGATCACTTCGTCCATGCGGCTGCCGGTATCGATCAGCGCCGTGGCGATGATCGACAGCGAACCGCCTTCCTCGATGTTGCGCGCAGCACCGAAGAAGCGCTTCGGCCGCTGCAGCGCGTTCGCGTCGACACCGCCGGTCAGCACCTTACCCGAGCTGGGGACGACGGTGTTGTAGGCGCGGCCGAGGCGGGTGATCGAGTCGAGCAGGATGACGACATCCTTTTTGTGCTCGACCAGGCGCTTGGCCTTTTCGATAACCATTTCAGCAACTTGCACGTGGCGCTGGGCCGGCTCGTCGAAGGTCGAGCTGATTACCTCGCCCTTCACCGAACGCTGCATGTCAGTCACTTCTTCCGGGCGCTCGTCGATCAGCAGCACGATCAGGAAGACTTCGGGATGGTTGTCGGTGATCGCCTTAGCGATGTTCTGGAGGAGGACGGTCTTACCAACACGGGGCGGCGCGACGATCAGCGCGCGCTGGCCCTTGCCCTGCGGCGCGACGATGTCGATGACCCGAGCCGACTTGTCCTTCACGGTCGGATCGAGCGTGTCGAGACGCAGCTTCTGCTCCGGGTATAGCGGGGTTAAGTTGTCGAAGTTTACGCGATGGCGCACTGCGTCCGGGTCATCGAAATTGACCGAGCTGAGCTTCACCAGCGCGAAATAACGCTCGCCGTCCTTGGGCGCGCGGATCTCGCCTTCGACCGTATCACCCGTACGCAGACCGAATTTGCGGACCTGATTGGGGCTGACATAAATGTCGTCGGGGCCGGCGAGATAATTCGCCTCGGGCGAGCGGAGAAAGCCGAAACCGTCGGGCAGCACTTCGATCGTGCCTTCGCCCATGATCTGATCGCCCTGCTCGGCCTGAGCCTTGAGGATGGCGAACAGCAGATCCTGCTTACGCAGCGTCGACGCGCTCTCGACGCCCAGCGCCTCGGCCATGGAGACCAGTTCGGCGGGGGCTTTTTTCTTGAGGTCCTTGAGATGCATTGGGAGTCCGGAATTGTCTGGGGGAGAGCGTCGATCGGCGAAAGGCGCGCGAAATGCGATGCTGGAGGAGGGATGCGCCGAGGATCGGCACACGCCATGAAATTAGGTACCACCCAGGACCAAGTCAACCGCGATCCGGCGCAGATTCGCTTCACGCCGGCCGCAGTTCGGTCAGAACGGTTTCACTTCCGCCAGGATAACGATGACGATCACGGCAACTGCCGGAATTTCGTTCAACATGCGTAACGTTCGCGTCGACGTCGGGGCGAGCCCGCGCGCCAGCTTCTTTGCGTAGCTGACGGCCCAGCCATGATAGCCGGTGAGCAGCACGACCAGCAGCAGCTTGGTGTGCAGCCAACCCAGACCATGCTGCCCCTCGAACAGCCCCAGATTGGCCGCCAGCGCCAGACCCAGCGCCCAAACGACAAGCAGCGAGGGTGTCAGGATCATTCGCCGCAGCATCGCCTCACGGCGCTCCCAGGCGGCTGCCTCGGCCGTACCGAGGGCCTCCTGATGATGGATCAGATAGCGCGGGAGCAGGAACAGCCCAGCCATCCAGTAGATCACGAAGATGACGTGGAACGCCTTCACCCACAGATAGGCACTGCCCAGCCAGCCGCTCATGCCTTCTCTCCCCGCACCCGCGCGAGCAACCGTTCGACATGATCGATCGGCGTGTCGGGCAGGATGCCATGGCCCAGATTGAAGATGTGCGGCCGGTCTGCAAGTGCCGCCACGATGCGGTCAACCGCACCGTCCAGCGCCTCTCCCCCGGCGATCAAGGCGAGCGGATCGAGATTGCCCTGCACCGGCATAGCCTCGGGCAGCGCTGCATGGGCCCAGGCCGGGTCGACGGTCTCGTCCAAACCGATCGCATCCACCCCCGTTTCGCGGGCATAGGCGCCGAGCTTGCCACCTGCCCCCTTCGGAAAGCCGATAACCGGCACCCGATGCCGCACTGCCGCCGCGATCCGCGCGGTCGGCGAGATCACCCAGCGTTCGAACTGTGCGGGGCTAAGACTTCCCGACCAGCTATCGAACAACTGCACCGCCTCGACCCCGGCATCGGCCTGGGCGAGCAGATAGGTGATGGTCTGGTCGACAATCCGGTCGATCAGCGCCTGCATCAGGCCGGGATCGCGATAGGCCAGCCGCCGCGCCTCGGCCTGCTCGCGGCTGCCCTGCCCGGCGATCATATAGGTAGCAACGGTCCAGGGGCTGCCGGCAAAGCCCAGAAAGGTGACAGAAGGGTCGAGTGCGGCTTTCACCCGCCGGATCGTGCCATAGATCGGGTCAAGCGCGGCGGAATTGGCGACAAGACCATTCAACACCTCGGTCGACTGCACCACAGGAGCAAGCCGTGGCCCTTCCCCGGCTTCGAACCAGAGATCCTGCCCCAGCGCCATCGGCACGACGAGAATGTCGGAAAACAGGATCGCACCATCCATGCCGAAGCGCCGGATCGGCTGCAGCGTGATTTCCGCCGCAGCATCGGAATCCATTGCAAGAGCCAGGAAACCACCCTTTTCTGCCCTCAGCGCGCGATATTCGGGCAAGTACCGCCCCGCCTGGCGCATCAGCCACACGGGCGGAATGGACTGGCGCTCCCCCTTCAGGGTCGCGAGCAAAGGCTTGGGCGAACGTTCGGTCAGGGCGCTTTCCTACTATAATAGATAAGAAGGAATCTAAGAGTTGTTGGAGTCTGTTGGCGCGTGGAAGCCGTGGCTTATGCGCTTGTCCGGCGGTTGCCAACAATTTGACTCCCGGCGCCATTCGGAATCCTACCGATTCGGCGGCGCTATCCCCGTTACCCACAGGCTGTGGATGAAAAGTACGGGCTGGGGATGCGGCTGTGGACGAATCACCCGTAGAAATCCCGAGTTGCTTGCGCTTGGCCCCGCCGCATGGTTGCGCTAGCGGCTGTCCATCATGTTATCCACAGAAGCATCCCCGGCCTGATGCGGCTGCACCTGCACCTCCTGTCGGACTCCACCGGCGAGACGCTGGAGAATATCGCCAAGGCCGCGCTCGCGCAGTTCGACGATGTCGAGACGTTCCGCCATTTCTGGCCGATGGTGCGCAGCGAAGCCCATCTCGACCGAATCCTGCAGGAAATCGCGCAAAATCCCGGGCTGGTGATCTTTACCCTGGTCAACAGCGAAATTCGCCGCACGCTGGAAACGCGGTGCCGCGCGCTGGGTCTGCCGGCGATCGCGCCACTCGATCCTGTCAGCCATGCGCTTTCGAACCTGCTCGGCCAGGAGGCGAAGGCCCGGCCCGGCCGTCAGCACATGCTCGACGCTGCCTATTTCGCGCGCGTCGACGCGATCCAGTTCACCATCGCCCATGACGACGGGGTGCTGTGGGAGGATTGGGAGGAAAGCGACATTGTCCTGGCCGGCGTGTCGCGTTCATCGAAGACGCCGACCTCGATCTATCTCGCCAATCGCGGTTACAAGGTGTCCAACATTCCGATCGTGGTGGAATCGCCGCCCCCGCCCCGGCTGTTCCAACTCAAGCGGCCGCTGATCGTCGGGCTTACGACCAGCGCCGACCGGCTGGTGCAGATTCGCCGCAACCGATTGCTGTCGCTCAACCAGACAACCGAGACGAGCTATGTCGATCAGGAAGCGGTGCAGCGCGAGATCGCCTATGCCCGGCGCATGTTCGCTGACAATGGCTGGCCGGTGATCGATGTCACGCGCCGGTCAATCGAAGAGACGGCAGCGGCGATTATCCAGCTGTGCAACGACCGGGCGTTGAAGGAGCGCGAGGCATGACGACATTGGTGCTCGCATCGCAAAGCGCCTCGCGCCGGGCGATGCTCGATGCCGCCGGGGTGCCGCACGAGGCACTGGCCGCGCAGGTGGATGAGGCAAGCGCAAAGGACTCGCTACTCGCAGCCGGCACTACGCCCCGCGACCTGGCCGATGCGCTGGCTGAACTGAAAGCGCTCAAGGTATCGCGGCTGGTGCCGCAGGCGCTGGTGCTGGGCGGAGACTCGCTGGTGGCGCTGGCCGATGGCAGTCTGCTCGACAAGCCCGAGAGCCGCGAACAGGCCGCGGAGCATCTGCGCCGCATGTCGGGCGCGACGCACGACATCTACAGCGCGGCGGTAATAGCCGAGGGGGGGCGGCCGGTGTGGCGCCATGTCGACCGCGCGCGGCTGCACGTGCGGCCGCTGTCAGAGGCGTTCATCGACTCCTATCTCGATCAGGAGTGGCCGGCGATCGCCGGCTGTGTCGGCTGTTTCCGTATCGAAGGACCAGGGGTGCAATTGTTCCACCGTACCGATGGCAGCCATTTCACGATTCTGGGGATGCCGCTGCTGCCGATCCTCGACTATCTGCGCACCCGCGGGGTTCTGACGTCATGACGCGCTATGCCGACGTGATCGGCGATCCGATCGCCCACTCCAAGTCGCCGCTCATCCACAAGTTCTGGCTCGATGCGTTGGGAATCGAGGGCGATTATCGCCGCGCGCATGTGCTGGCCGACGACCTTGCCGGCTATTTCGCCAGGGCCCGCGATGATGCCGACTGGCGCGGCTGCAACGTCACGATTCCGCACAAGCTGGCGGTGATGGATCTGGTCGGCGACCCCGGCGGGGTGCGGGGCACGATCGGCGCGATGAACACCGTGATTCGCGGCGAAGACGGCGCGCTGATCGGGACCAATACCGACGCAGGCGGATTCTATACACCGATTGCCGGGCTGGAGCTGGCCGGACGGCATGCCGTGGTCGTGGGCGCCGGTGGCGGCGCGCGGGCGGTATTGTTCGCGCTGTCCAAGGTCGGTGTCGGTCGGGTGACGATCCTCAACCGCAATGTGCTGAAGGCGGCGGCTTTGCTCTCTGCCTTCGGGCTGAAAGGCGATGCGCTGCCGGTCGGGGCACCGCTGCTGGCCGCCGACCTGCTGGTCAATGCCAGCCCACTCGGCATGGCTGGGCAGCCGGCGCTCGACATCGACCTGGCGCCGCTTCCCGAACATGCCGTCGTCTACGACATCGTCTACGCGCCGCTGGAGACGCCACTGCTCGCGCAGGCGCGGGCACGCGAGCTCGATACCGTCGACGGGCTGGAGATGCTGGTTGGCCAGGCGGCGCTGGCGTTCGAGCTGTTCTTCGGTGCAGAGCCGCCGCGTGACCGCGATGACGAACTCCGGGCGTTGCTGACGGCATGACGTCGCGCCCGATCGTCCTCGGCCTGACCGGCTCGATCGGGATGGGCAAGTCGACGGTCGCGGCGATGTTTGCGGCGGACGGCGTGCCGGTGTTCGATGCCGACGCGTCCGTGCACCAGTTACAGGGGCCGAACGGGGCGGCGGTCGCGGCCATCGAGGCGGAATTTCCCGACACCACGACCGAACTGGGCGTGAATCGCACGTTGTTGCGCGAGGCGGTGATGGCCGATCCCACCGCCTTTGCGCGGCTCGAGGCGATTCTGCATCCGGCAGTGGCGGACGCGCGTGAAGCGTTCCTGGCGGCGAATCGCGATGCGCCGTTGGCTGTGCTCGATGTACCGCTGCTTTTCGAGGCCGGTGGCTGGCGCCATGTCGACAAGATCGCAGTAGTTTCCGCGCCGCCTGAGGTGCAGCGCGCCCGCGTACTGGCGCGACCGGGCATGACGCCCGAGCGATTCGAGGCGATTCTTGCCCGGCAGTTGCCCGATGCCGAAAAGCGCGCACGCGCCGACTTCGTGATTCCGACCGGAGGAGACCTGCACGATACGGAAGAGTCCGTACGTACTCTGATCGCTTGCCTCGCCCCGCGCGCGGGAGGATAAGCAGGCCATGCGGGAAATCGTGTTTGATACCGAAACGACCGGGCTCAGCTTTTCAGGGGGCGACCGGCTGGTTGAGATAGGCTGTATCGAACTGCTCAACCGGGTACCGACCGGGAGGCATTTCCACGCCTATATCAATCCCGAAAGGTCGATGCCGGTCGAGGCGTTCAACGTCCATGGCCTGTCGGAGCGGTTCTTGTCGGACAAGCCGGTCTTCGCCGACGTGGTCGAGGAACTGCTCGACTTCATCGAGGACTCGCCGATGGTCGCGCACAATGCCGGCTTCGACTTCGGCTTTCTGAACGGGGAGCTGGGCCGGTGCGGCCGGCCGATCGTCGATATGGGCCGGATGGTCGACACGCTGGTGATCGCGCGCGTGAAGCATCCGGGCGCAAAGCATACGCTTGATGCGCTCTGCAACCGCTATGGCATCGACCTCAGCGCCCGCCAGTTGCACGGCGCGTTGCTCGACGCGCAGCTGCTGGCGCAGGTTTATGTCGAGCTGACCGGCGGGCGACAGATCACGCTGGGTCTGGCAGTCGATACGCCGGTCGTGCCCGAAACCGCGACGGAGGCACCCACCCGCGTGCACGTCCGCCCCGCGCGGCACTTCGCCGCAAGTGCCAAGGAACTCGAACGGCACGCAACCTTTGTGAAGACGTTGGAGGACCCCTTGTGGGGTGCGGCATCGGTTGAAGCGGTGCCGGAGCATACTTAGGTCGAAGTTCACATAAGTAAGTGGAGGTTTGTCATGGATATCCGGATTTCGGGACATCAGGTCGAGACCGGCGAAGCGCTGCAGACGCAGGTCAGCGATCGGCTCCAGGGTATCACCGGCAAGTATTTCTCCCGCGCGATCTCGTCGCACGTCACTTTTGGCAAAGGGCCGCACGACAACGGCTTCACTTGCGACATCGTGATGCATGTCACCAACGGCCTGGTGCTCAAGGCGGCGAACAACGGCATGGAGGCGCATGGCGCCTTCGATGGCGCCGCCGACCGGATCGACAAGCAGCTCCGACGCTATGTGCGACGCCTGAAGGATCGACAGCCGGGCGTGGTTAATGCCTTTGCCGAAGGCGGGGCCTATGACAACGGTTTCGACAATGCCGGCTACACCCTGTTCCAGGAACCCGCTGACGAGGAAGAAGTCGCCGATGCGCCGCTGGTAATTGCGGAAACGCGCGTCGACGTACCCGAAGCGACCGTTTCGGATGCGGTGATGATGCTCGATTTGCGCAATACCAATGCATTGCTGTTCCGCAACACGGGTACTGGCGCCTATAACATGGTCTATCGCCGCGGTGACGGGACGATCGGGTGGGTTGAGCCCAACCGTGCTCCGGCCTAAAGCCGCCACGCCGGAACGGCGCGCATCTTTGGATTGTCGATGACCGAATTGAACGAATTGCTCGCGCCGGAGGCTGTGCTTGCCGGTGTCGCGGCAACCAACAAGAAGGCGCTGTTCCAGCAGCTCGGCGCGGCCGCGGGCGAGACCTATGGGCTCGATCCGCGGGCCGTGACCGAGGGGTTGGCCGCGCGCGAAAAGCTGGGTTCGACCGGCTTTGGCGGCGGCACGGCCATTCCGCACGCGCGACTGGAAGGCCTGTCGCGCGTTTGCGGCCTGTTCGCGCGGCTCGCCCAGCCGGTTGATTTCGCCGCAATCGACGAACTGCCAGTCGATCTGGTGTTCGTGCTCCTGTCTCCCGTTGGGGCGGGCGCCGAGCATCTGAAGGCGCTGGCCAGCGTGTCCCGGCGCTTGCGCGACCGGGCCTTTACCGAAAAGCTTCGTGGCGCCGGTTCGACCGACGCGCTGTTCGCGCTGCTCGCAGGCGTAGAGGCGCGTGACGCAGCCTGACAGCGGCGTCACGGCGCCGACCGGGGCCGAGGCGCATTACCGCGCGCTCGAGTCGCTCTACGCCGCCGCGCCGATCAACCAGCTGTTCGATTCGGTCCTGGAGATTCCCGAAGCGGGCGTGGCGCGGATTCGTTTCCAGATCGACGGGCGCTTTTTTCATGCCGCCGGCGCTGCGCATGGCACCAGCTATTTCAAGATGTTGGACGATGCCGCTTTCTACGCGGCGAACAGCCTGGTGACCGACCGGTTCCTGCTCACCACGGCGTTCAACCTGCTGCTGACCAGGCCGCTTCCCGAAGGCCCGGTGATCGCCGAAGGGCGCTGGATCAGCGGCCAGCGCCGCGTGTTTGTCGCCGAGGCGCGGCTGATCGATGCTGATGGCGAAGAGGCGGCGCGCGGCACCGGCACCTTCATGCGCTCGCGTATCCCGCTCGCCACCCTGCCCGGTTATCGCACGACATGACACCGCGGTTGACCACCGCGATGCTGGTGAGTGCGCTGGTGCGGAGAGCGGATGCCGCCGGCGGGTCGGCGATGGTGCTTGCCAGGGGCGATGCAACATCGGGCGCCATCCTGTTGCTTCTACTGGAAAAGGGCGGAAATCCGCGCTTTCTGGAACGCGGTATCGGCCCCGACGGCACTACCGCATTGCTACCTGCCGGCCCCGCCGACCTTGCCGATGAGGAGGCAGCGACCGCCTATTGGCAGCGGCGGCGACAGCGCGATTCAGACCTGTGGGTGCTCGAACTGGATGTCGCATCCGCGGAACGGTTCGCCGCTGAAACAATGGGCGTTGGTTGACTTGAACCACCCCGGCGGCGAAAGCCCTGCGATCGAAATTCGCGTTGTGCCGTTCGAGGTGTGAAGTCGGGCGGTTACGCAGTCGGGGGGATGCCCGGCGGCCCAGTCGCAGCAGCGAAACGGTCCGACCGCGCGCCAACCGCATACTATTGATCTGCAATGAAGTTTCTTCCGCGTGCCGCCACCTTTGCGGCGGTAACGTTTTGCGCTGGCGCCCTTGCGAACGCTGCCACGCTCAATCTCGGTCCGGTTCCGGCGCATGGCCAGAACGGTGCCGTTGCCGGTCAGGAAGTGCCGGCCCAGCAGAATAACAATGCAGCCTCCCAGCAGGTTCCCGCGCCCAAGGCAGCGGTCGAGCAGCAGGACGCCGCAGCCGCTTCGGCCGATGCCGAACCCGAATTCGCCTCGCTCTCCGACGCAGTCGCAGCGCAGCAGGTCGCTGCCGACGCGCAGTCCGACGAGGAACTGCACTGCCTCGCCACCGGCATCTATTACGAAGCCAAGAGCGAGCCGCTGGCCGGCCAGCTCGCGGTGGCCGATGTCATCCTCAACCGCACCACGTCGGGCCGCTTCCCGCGTTCGATCTGCTCGGTCATCAAGCAGCCGGGCCAGTTCGCATTCGTACGCCATGGTCAGCTGCCCACGCCGCCGGCCAATGCGCTGTGGCGCCGCTCGGTCGCCGTCGCGATGGTCGCCCGCAAGGAATTGTGGGAAAGCCCGGCCGGCGACGCGCTCTATTTCCATGCCCGCTATTCCAAGGCGAACTGGAGCCGCGCGCGCGTCGCGACGGTAGGAAACCACGTCTTCTACCGCTGACCTTGTCGGCTTGAATCAAGACAGCGCCGGCGAATCGTCTCCCGATTCGCCGGCTTTTCTTTGTTCTCTTCTTGTTCTAGGTTCGGGCGATGGATAGTGCCTCGTCCCCTGCCTCTGCCTGCGCCGAATCCGCGCTGGTCACGGCGGATGTCGTCCGCGGCGTGTGCCGCATGCTGCTGCGCCACGATTGCGTCGCGCTCGCGGAAGTGCCGCTGGAAGGCGGCCGCCGCGCCGACCTGATGGCGCTCGACGCGCGCGGCAATATTGTCATCGTCGAAATCAAGGTATCGCGTGCCGATCTGCTCGGCGACGGCAAGTGGAACGATTATCTGCCGCATTGCGACCGGTTTTTCTGGGCGGTGCCGCAGGGTTTCGATCTGCGGCCGTTCGAACAGCCAAGCTTTCTGCCAGGCCGCGCTGGCCTGATCGTCGCCGATCGCTATGACGCTGCCGTCGCGCGTGAGGCCGCGACGGTACCGCTGGCGGCGGCGGCGCGGCGCAAATCGACGCTCGCCTTCGCACGTCGGGCCGGCCGCCGCCTGCTCACCCTGCTCGATCCGGAAGTCGGGCAGGGTTTCTGAATATCAGAACCGCGGCCCCGCCGCCGCGCGGTTCTGCACCTTCGGGGCCTCTGCCAGCATCTTGGCGATCGTCGGAAAGCGGGTTTCGCGCGCAGCATATTCGCGTGCGGTCAGGCCGCCGCCGAAATCGGCGCGGTCCGGGTCGGCGCCGGCATCGAGCAGCTTGCGGACGACATCGGCATCATGCGATTGCACTGCCCGGATCAGCGGCGTGATCCCGCCGTTGTTGGCCAGGTTCACATTGGCTTTCTTGGCCAGCAGCGCCGCCACGCCCTCGCCCCAGCCGTGTTCGGCCGCGAAGATCAGCGGGGTGTTGCCCTCGCGATCCTGGATGTTCACGTTGACGCCCGGCTGGTTGATCAGCACAGTCAGATAGGTCGCATCCTCGCGCTTCACGACGATGTGCAGCGCCGCTTCACCGGTGCCGTAGGGGTCTTTCACATTGACCATCGACACGGCCTTGTCGCGCAGGAACTCGTTGACCTTGTTGCCGTCCTGCTTGCGGATTGCATCTAGGAACTGGATGCTTTCGCGCGGCTGGCCCAGGCCTTGGGCCAGCGCCGGCAGCGGCATGAGGAAAAGTGCGGCGGTAAGCGGAGCGAGGAAGCGTTTCATCGGTTGATCGGAACCCTGGTTAACTGGCGACGGGAATTGCGCGACGCTTGCATGCGCGGTCGTATCAGATCATGGCGGGCGATACCATGAAGAGCATGTTTTCCGCACTGTTACTGCTGATTGCGCTGCCGCTGGCGGGATGCGGCGCGCCCGCAGACGAAGCGCCGCTGCAGGGCGCGCAGATTGGCGGCCCGTTCACCCTTACCGATCAGCATGGCAAGACGGTGCGCGATACGGATTTTGCCGGCAAATACCGCATCGTCTATTTCGGCTATACCTATTGCCCCGATGTCTGCCCGAACGACCTGCTGAAACTGAGCAAGGCGTTGCAGAGCCTCGACAAGGAAGCACCGGCAGTCACGAAGCGGTTGGTGCCGATCTTCATTACCGTCGATCCCCAGCGCGATACGCCGGCGGCGCTCGCCACCTATGCCAGCAACTTCGACTCCCGGCTCGTCGCGCTCACCGGCAGCCCGGATGCCATCGCCAAAGTCGCGAAGGAATATGCGGTGGCTTTCACCAAACAGCCTACGCCCTCGGGCTATCTCGTCGGCCATACCGAGGTGGCCTATCTGATGGGGCGGGACGGGCAACCGATCACCAGCCTGCCGCTCGAAAAGGGGCCACCGGCGATCGCCGCCGAGCTGCGCCACTGGGTCCGGTGAGCAGCCGCTTCTGGGAAGATGTGCCGCTCGACCGGCTTGACCGCGCACAGTGGGAGGCGCTGTGCGACGGCTGCGGCAAATGCTGCCTGCACAAGCTGGAGGATGACGAGACCGGCGAACTCTACGCCACCAACGTCGCCTGCCGGCTGCTCGACCGCAAGATGGGGCGGTGCAGCGACTACAAGCATCGCCATGCCTATGTCAGCGAATGCGTGCGCCTGAACGCGCGCAACGTGACGGCGATCGACTGGCTGCCTTCCACCTGCGCCTATCGCCTGCGCGCGGCGGGCGAGCCATTGCCCGAATGGCATTATCTGGTGTGCGGTGATCGCGAGGCGGTGCACCGCGCCGGCGAATCCACGCGCGGCTGGACGGTGTCCGAAGACGAGGCGGGCGATCTGGAGCATCATATGGTGGACCGCCAGCTTTGATTCCCGAAGTGGAGGTCGTCCGCCACGCCCGCGCCCGGCGGATGCGGCTGGCGATCGATCCGCGTGACGGGCGGGTGCGGCTGACGCTGCCGCCGCGCGCCTCGCTGGCCAAGGCGATGGCATGGGTGGCGGAGCAGCGCGGCTGGATCGAGGCGCAGCGCGCCGCGCTTCCCGGCCCGCGCCCCTTCGTGCCCGGCGCGCAGATTCCGTTTGGCGATAGCCAAATCGAAATAATCTGGCCGGCGGAGGGGCCGCGTATGCCACGGCTGGAGGGAGACCGGCTGGTCTGCGGCGGCCCGCGCGAGGGGCTCGAACGCCGCGTCGACCGCTGGCTCCGCGCCGAGGCGCTCCGGGTTCTGAGCGAAGAGACCGCTTTCTATGCGGCGCGCGCCGGGGTGCAGGTTGCCAAGGTCGCGATCGGCGATCCGCGCGGCCGCTGGGGCAGTTGTGCCAGTTCGGGCGTCATCCGCTATAGCTGGCGGCTGATCCTGGCGCCGGCCGATGTCCGCCGCGCGACCGTGGCGCACGAAGTCGCGCACCGGGTGCACATGAATCACGGTCCTGCCTTTCACCGGCTGGTTGCCGAGATCTACGGCGCCGATCCCACACCGATGCGCCACTGGCTGCGCCGCCACGGTGCGACGCTGCACTGGGTAGGGCGGGCGCAGGGGTAGTCTTGATCCGTCGTGTTCCTGCGGATGCAGGAACACGTACCAAGCTGCACGGACAGCGCCCCCTCCTTCCACCGTCATGCCAGCGCACGCTGGCATCTCCCGCAGCAATGCTGTTCCGGTATCGCCTAGCCCCGGGGAGACCCCAGCGTGCGCTGGGGTGACGAAGACTGGTGGATAGGATCGTGATCCATCAACCAGACGCTGAAGCAGTTACGCCTGGCCGCCTACGCTCGACAGCGCCGACAATGCCGCATCAAAACGGATCAGAATCCCCCGTCGCGCGGGGCGGAGCGGTCCTGCGGCGGCTGGCCCGATTGCGGCTGGCGCGGCACGTCGCGGTCGCGCGGCGGGCGGGCCGGGTTCTGCTGCGGCGCCTTGCCGGTCATCCGGTCGATCCAGTCCTGGTTGAGCTTGGGCTGGTCGGCGGGCGGTGGGGCTTGACGATCGTCATCGCCCGATCCGTCTGCCGGTGCGCCCTGGGGCTGGGGAATCGGATTGCCATCGGCATCGACGAACGTGCCATTGTCCGGCGAGCCATAGGCGTCCTCGTCGGGTTCCAGCATATTCTCGGGCAGCGTCACCTGCGTGTCGAACTGCTCGACCGGGCGATTGGCGACGGCGCGGCTCATGAAATCATGGAAGGCACGCGCCGGGGCGCGGCCGCCCTGCAGGCCCGGGATGACCTTGGCATCGTCGCGGCCCATCCACACGCCGGTAGTCAGCCCGCTCGAGAAGCCGATGAACCAGCCATCCTTGTTCGAGGTGGTAGTGCCGGTCTTGCCGGCGACGGGGCGGCCGATCTGCGCCGCCTTGCCGGTGCCGGTGGCCACGGCGGTCTGCAGCAGGTCGGTCATCTCCGCGGCGACATAGTTGGCGACCAGCACATGGCTGGTATCGACTTCGTGCTGGTAGATCACCGCGCCGTTCGCAGTGACGCGGGTGATGCCATAGGGCGTCACTGCCACGCCGCGATTGGCAACCGAGGCGAAGGCGCGCGTCATGTCGATCAGGCGCACGTTCGAGGTACCGAGCACCATCGCTGGCTGGGTGTTGACCGGGGTGGTGATGCCGAAGCGCTTCGCCATGTCGGCCACGGTGGTGAAGCCGACTTCCTGGCCCAGCTTCGCCGCGATCGTGTTGACCGAATAGGCAAAGGCCGTGCGCAGCGTGATCGGTCCGCTGTTGCGACGCGAGTCGTTGCGCGGGCTCCAGCCGTTGATCGTGATCGGCTCGTCGACGACGATGTCGTCGGGCTTGTGACCGGCTTCGAGCGCGGCGAGATAGACGAACAGCTTGAACGACGAACCCGGCTGGCGGGTGGCCTGAGTCGCGCGATTGTAGATCGACGAGACATAGTCCTTGCCGCCGACCATCGCCCGCACGGCGCCGTCGCGGTCGAGGCTGACCAGCGCGCCCTGGGCGCCGTCGGGCGCGTTGGCGCGGATCGCGTCGTCGGCGGCGCGCTGCATGTTGAGGTCGAGCGTCGTCCACACTTCCAGCGGCGCGTCGGTCTCGTCGATCAGCACTTCGAGCTGCGGGAGCGCCCAGTCGGTGAAATAGCGGACGCTGTTCTGCTTGGGTTCGGGCGCCAGCTTGACCGATTTGGGATCGGTCGCGGCGGCCTGGGCCTGGCTGATCTTGCCGGTTTCCACCATCAGGTCGAGCACCACGCTGGCGCGGTCGACGGCGGCCTGTGCGTCGGCGCTCGGCGAATAATGCGACGGTGCCTTGACGAGGCCGGCGATGACGGCGGCTTCGGCCAGGCTCAGGCTGGTGGCGGAATGGCCGAAGAATTTGCGGCTTGCGGCGTCGATGCCATAGGCTCCGCCGCCGAAATAGACCTTGTTGAGGTAGAGCTCGAGGATCTGTTGTTTGGTGAACTTGCGCTCCAGCGCGAGCGCGAGGATGCCCTCGCGCATCTTGCGGCCATAGGAGCGCTTCAGCGACAGGAAGACGTTGCGGGCGAGCTGCTGGGTGATGGTCGACACCGCGCTTACCCGGCCGCGATGGTCGATGCTGTTGCGGATGCCGCGGACGATACCGACCGGATCGACGCCCCAGTGCGATTCGAACCGGCGATCCTCGGTCGCGATGATCGCGTCTTTCATCACCTGCGGAATCTGGTCGTACTTGATCCACTCGCCATAGCTTGGCCCGAGCGACACCAGCACCGTGCCGTCGGCGGCATGGACGCGTATCATCTGCCCATTGGGCGAGGATTTCAGCTCATCGAAGCTCGGGAGCGTGGAGCGGGTCGAATAGACCGCGATCACCAGCGCAATGCCGGCGATCAGCCCCAGCGCAGCGCCGGTGCCGAACACCCACAGGAAGAACTTCTTCCAGAAGGAACCACGGCGCCACCAGGGCGCGCGAACAGATTTGGATTTGGCGGCCATTTATAAGGGAGGTCGGATACAGCCTGTCCGGCGAACTCACAAGGATCAGGAGCCGCTCGCGATAGCGCTATCGTCCGCCGCATTGCCGCCACGTGAACGAAAATCGAGGCTGACCGAATTCATGCAGTAGCGCAGGCCGGTCGGCGGCGGGCCATCGGGGAACACATGGCCGAGATGGCCGTCGCAGCGGGCGCAGCGTGCTTCCACCCGGCGCATGCCATGGCTGGAATCGGCATGTTCGGTGACATGGTCGGGCGCCACGGGCTGGGTAAAGCTGGGCCAGCCCGATCCCGAATCATATTTGTCGACGCTGTCGAACAGTTCAAGCTGGCAGCCGGCACAGCGATAGATGCCGTCGGCCTTGTTGTTGTTGTAGCGGCCCGAAAAGGCCCGTTCGGTGCCGGCTTCGCGCAGCACGTGAAATTGTTCCGGGGTCAGGCGCTTGCGCCACTCGGACTCGGGCAGGTTGAGGTGCTCCATAGGCCCGATGATGTGTGGTCTGTGCCGCGCCGCGTCAATCCGGGATCGTCGGGGATTGCACCAATACGCCGCTAGACTTGAGTTGCGCCTTCAGCACCTCCGGCCGGGGCGCATACAGGAAGCCGAAGCTCACCGTGCCCTTGCGCGTATGGACCGCATGGTGGAGCCGGTGCGCCTGCACGATTCGCTTCATATAGCTGGAACGCGGCACGTAGCGGTGCCGCAGCCTTTTGTGCACGATGACGTCGTGGAACCCGAAATAGATCGCGCCATAGGCGGCGATTCCCGCGCCGATCCAGGCAAAGCCCGGCCACCAGCCGAGCTGCACCCCGCCCAGCAGCAGGACGAAGGACGGCACCGCAAAAATCGCTGCATAGAGGTCGTTCAGTTCGAACGCGCCGGTGCGCGGGCGGTGGTGGCTTTCATGCAGGAACCAGCCCGGGCCGTGCATCACCCAGCGGTGCGCGGCATAGGCGAACAGCTCCATGCCCAGCACGGTACCAACGAAGAGCAGCAATCCGAAAACAGGCGACATGGCGCCTATCTAGGCGATCCGTGCCGCGCTGGCCATTGACTTTGCCCAAAGAGGCAGGGCGCCGCGCCTGATTGCCCCGGCGCGCGAGGGCGGTATAGGGCTCGGCCATGGCCCGTATCGCTTCGCCGCTTGGCGCCGCCGCCCTGTTGTTGACCCTGTCTGCCTGTTCGGTGCCCGAGGCGCGGTTGCGCGCGGGGCTGCAACGCGCCGGTCTCTCGCGTCCGATGGCGAGCTGTATGGCTGGCCGCATGGCGAGTCGGCTGTCGCTCAAGCAGTTGATGCGGATCGGCGATCTGCCGCGCGCATCTTCGTCCGATTCGGTCGCACAATTTCTGCACCGCGTCCGTGCGCTCGAGGATCCTCAGATCATCAGCGTCACGACCAGCGCCGCAGCGCTCTGCGCGACCGGCCTCGCCGGCTGAGCATTTTTCGCGAATGGTTCGCAATCGCATTAACGTGCAAAAGAGTGGATTCCGCCCGCGCGCTGTGCTTAAGGCGGCGGTCGACCCTATCCCCGATCTTGGAAAAGGCGGATCGCTCCCATGAACATCCACGAATATCAGGCCAAGGAACTGCTCGCGAAGTTCGGCGTGCCCGTGCCGGCCGGCTTTGCCGCGATGAGTGTCGAAGAGGCCGTCGAAGCCTCGAAGAAGCTGCCTGGGCCGCTTTATGTCGTGAAGGCGCAGATCCATGCGGGCGGCCGCGGCAAGGGCAAGTTCAAGGAACTGCCGCCCGAAGCCAAGGGCGGTGTCCGCCTCGCCAAGACCGAGGACGAAGTCCGTCACGCCGCAACCGAGATGCTCGGCAACACGCTGGTGACGATCCAGACCGGCCCGGCCGGCAAGCAGGTCAACCGCCTGTACGTGACCGACGGCGTCGACATCGCCAAGGAATTCTACCTCGCGCTGCTGGTCGATCGCGCCACCGGCCGCGTTGCCTTCGTCGTCTCGACCGAAGGCGGCATGGACATCGAAACCGTTGCGCATGACACGCCGGAAAAGATCCACACCTTCGATGTCGATCCCGCGACCGGCTTCATGCCGCACCACGGCCGCGCTGTCGCCAAGGCGCTGGGCCTGGAAGGCGATCTCGCCAAGCAGGCGCAGAGCCTCGCCGGCAAGGTGTACAACGCCTTCCTCGGCACCGATGCTTCGCAGATCGAGATCAACCCGCTTGCCGTCACCGATGATGGCAAGCTGATGGTGCTCGACGCCAAGGTCGGCTTCGATTCGAACGCGATGTTCCGTCACAAGGATCTGATGGAGCTGCGCGACGAGACCGAAGAGGATCCGATGGAGCTCGAGGCGTCGAAGTACGATCTCGCCTATATCAAGCTCGATGGCGATATCGGCTGCATGGTCAACGGCGCCGGTCTGGCGATGGCGACGATGGACATCATCAAGCTGAACGGCATGTTCCCGGCCAACTTCCTCGACGTCGGCGGCGGCGCGAACAAGGAAAAGGTCACCGCGGCGTTCAAGATCATCCTGAGCGATCCCGCCGTGAAGGGCATTCTGGTCAACATCTTCGGCGGCATCATGCGCTGCGACATCATCGCAGAGGGCATCGTTGCTGCCGCCAAGGAAGTGAACCTTTCGGTCCCGCTGGTCGTCCGCCTCGAAGGCACCAACGTCCAGCAGGGCAAGGACATCCTGGCCAATTCCGGCCTTGCGATCGTCCCCGCCAACGACCTGGGCGACGCCGCCCAGAAGATCGTGGCGGAGGTGAAGAAGGTCGCGTGAGCGACACGGCCGCCCCGGCTGGGAAGTCGGTCGAGGGCGGCTGCCGCTGCGGCCGCGTGCGGTTCCGGGTGACGGGCGATGCGCTCGTCACCATGGCCTGCCACTGTACCGGCTGCCAGCGCATGACCGCCAGCGCCTATTCGCTGAGCGGCCTCTATCCGGCGGAAGCGTTCGCGGTGACGCAAGGCGAACCGGTGATCGGCGGCCTGCACGGCGCCACCCGCCATTTCCACTGCGATCATTGCAAGAGCTGGCTGTTCACCCGGCCCGAGGGCCTCGACGCTTTCGTGAATATCCGCACCACCATGCTGGATATGCCCCCGCTCGCCCCGCCGTTTATCGAGACATGGACCGACGAGGCCTTGCCCTGGGCTGCGACTGGCGCTTCGTACAGCTATCCAAAATTTCCGCCCCCGGAATCCTTCGGCACGCTGATACCTGCGTACGCCGAATCGCTTGCGAGCGGTTGACGTTCGCGTAAACGTAACCCAATTGTCAGGGGGAGAGCCCCGGCAGACAGGAAGGATGCGATGAAGGTCTTGGTGCCGGTCAAGCGCGTGCTTGACTATAACGTAAAGCCCCGCGTGAAAGCGGACGGGACGGGCGTCGATCTGGCGAACGTCAAGATGAGCATGAACCCCTTTGACGAGATCGCGATCGAGGAAGCGGTCCGGCTGAAGGAAAAGGGCGCGGCGACCGAGATCGTTGTCGTCACGATCGGCGTCGCCAAGGCGGAGACCGATGTGCTGCTCACCGCGCGCGCCATGGGCGCCGATCGCGGCATTCTGATCCAGACCGATGACGAGGTCGAGCCGCTGGCTGTCGCCAAGCTGCTTGCCAAGGTGACGGAAGAGGAACAGCCCGGTCTGATCATCCTGGGCAAGCAGGCGATCGACGACGATTCGAACCAGACCGGCCAGATGCTGGCCGCACTGCTCGGCTGGGCGCAGGGCACCTTCGCCTCGAAGGTCGAGATTGCGGGCGATCGCGTGCACGTGACCCGCGAGATCGACGGCGGCCTTGAGACCGTTGACCTCAAGCTGCCGGCAATCGTCACCACCGATCTCCGCCTCAACGAGCCGCGCTACGCCACGCTGCCGAACATCATGAAGGCGAAGACCAAGCCGGTCGCGAAGAAGACCGTCGCCGATTACGGCGTCGACGTGACCCCGCGCCTCAAGACGCTGAAGGTCGTCGAGCCGGCCAAGCGCCAGGCGGGCATCAAGGTGGGCTCGGTCGACGAGCTGGTCGAGAAGCTGAAGGGCATGGGAGTCGCGTGATGAAGACGCTGGTTTGGGTCGAACACGACAATCAGAGCGTCAAGGACGCGACGCTCTCCACCGTCACCGCAGCTGCCAAGCTGGGTGAAGTCCATCTGCTCGTTGCCGGCAAGGGCGTGTCGGGCGTGGCCGAAGCGGCGGCGCAGATCGCCGGTGTCGGCAAGGTCCATGTCGCCGACGATGCGGCGTACGAGCATTTTCTCGCCGAGAATGTCGCGCCCTTAGTGGTCCAGCTGATGGACAGCCACGACGCGGTGCTGTTCCCGGCCACCACGACGGGCAAGAACGTGGCGCCGCGCGTCGCCGCCGCGCTCGACGTGATGCAGATTTCGGACATCCTTTCGGTCGAGGGCGCGGACACCTTCACCCGGCCGATCTACGCCGGCAACGCGATCGCCACGGTGCAGACCAGCGACAAGAAGCTGGTGATCACCGTGCGCGGAACCGCGTTCGACAAGGCGGCGGCGACCGGCGGCAGCGGTACGGTGGAAGCTGTTGCGGCGGTGGGCGACAAGGGGCTGTCGAGCTTCGTCGGCGCCGAAATCGCCAAGTCGGAACGTCCGGAGCTGACCAGTGCCAAGGTGATCGTCTCGGGCGGTCGTGCGCTCGGCTCGCAGGAGCAGTTCCATGCGCTGATCGATCCGCTGGCCGACAAGCTGGGCGCCGCAGTCGGTGCCAGCCGCGCGGCGGTCGATGCGGGCTATGCACCGAACGACTATCAGGTCGGCCAGACCGGCAAGATCGTCGCCCCCGAAGTCTATGTCGCGGTGGGCATTTCGGGTGCGATTCAGCACCTTGCCGGCATGAAGGATTCGAAGACGATCGTCGCGATCAACAAGGACGAGGACGCCCCCATCTTCCAGGTGGCGGACATCGGCCTGGTCGGCGACCTCTTCACCGTGGTGCCAGAGCTGACTGGCAAGCTCTGACTCGGTGACGCTCGACTTCGAACGCGACGGGGCGGCGCACCTTCCTGGTGCTGCCGCCCCATTTCTTGAGCGACTGTGCGCGATAGCGGCGTCGCTGCCAACCGACCGGGCCGGGCTTCGTCTCCATGATGCGGCGGGATTGGCCCCGCTGCTTGCGGAAAATGCGCTCGGTCAGGCCGCCGCCGAAAGGCTGGGCCCGCGGACGAAGCCGGTGCGCGCGATCCTGTTCGACAAGAGCCCTGCGACCAACTGGGCGCTCGGCTGGCATCAGGATCGTACCATTGCGGTCCGAGCGCGTGTCGATGTGCCGGGCTATGGGCCATGGTCGACGAAGCAGGGGCTGCTCCATGTCGAACCGCCTTTTACGATCATCGAAACCATGGTTACGCTGCGCATCCATCTGGATGACGTGCCCGCCGACAATGCGCCGCTGCTGATTGCGCCGGGCTCGCACCGGTTCGGCCGCGTACCCGAGATGGAGATTGCGGCGGCGGTGGCGCGTTGCGGTACCGAATCCTGCCTGGCGTCTGCCGGAGACATATGGATGTACGCGACGCCGATCCTGCACGCATCTGCTGCAAGCAATGGCGAGCGCCACCGCCGGGTGTTGCAGGTCGACTATTCTGCGGCCGATCTGCCCGCCGGGCTCGACTGGCTCGGCGTATAAATCGCTTCGGGTGCGGACTCTGAGTCAGGCAAGGAAACAGACAGAGTTTATTTCGCGCAGAGGCGCAGAGAGCGCCGAGGCGTTGGCGCGCGCGGCGGCGGTGTGCGCTTCTAGGAAGTGGTAGCGAGGAGCTCTCGCGCGCCCCTCACCCTCGGTGCAATCTGCGTCTCGGCGCGAAAATGGAAATGCTCCACGTGAAACCATTGGTGGAGCGTTACAATAATCCCAGCCCCGCCAGTTCGCGCATCAACCCGGGCGGCAGTTCGGCCACACCCGCTTCGCCGTCGCCTAGATCGGCCGGAGCATCCTCGCCTTCCAGATAGCGCCAGCCCTGATGGGCGCGCTTGGGGCGGGCTTGCACCAGCACCAGGCGCGGTTCCAGCAGGATGGCGGTGCGGCCACCCTCTGCCTCGCCAAAGCCCAGGATCGGCGAGCGGCCGACAAGCTGGTGTTTCAGGATCCAGAACAGCGATCCGCCGACAATCTCGTCATGGCGTTTGGGCAGATAGCGCGTGGTGAGCGCTACCCCGCCGTTGGCGGCGCGCGCCTCCAGCCGGGCGCGGAGAAAGTCGACACTGTCGCAGCCAAAGGCGACCTTGGTAAGATGGAGCGGCACAGCCCCGATTTGGGCGCGGGCGCTCGCCCGATCAAGTCAGCTCCCTAGCCCCACCAGCGTGGCGAGGCCGAGGAACGAGAAAAAGCCCATCACGTCGGTCATCATGGTCACGAAAACTGCGGAGGAGACTGCCGGGTCGACACGCAGCCGGTCGAGCGTCACCGGGATCAGCACGCCTGACAGGCCGGCGATCAGGTTGTTGATGATCATCGCCATGCCGATCACCGCCGCCAGCCACGGAATGCCGTAGATCAGCAGCGTTCCCGCGCCGATCGCAGCGCCCAGCGCGGCACCGTTGGCGGCGGCGATGCGCAGCTCGCGCACGATCATCCGGATCGTGTTCGATTCGGTCAGCTGGTTGGTCGCGATCGCGCGTACCACCACCGCCAGCGTCTGCGTGCCGGCATTGCCGCCCATGCCCGACACGATCGGCATCAGCACCGCGAGCAACGCGAATTTGGCGATTTCGCCCTGGAACAGCCCGACTACGGATGCGGCGAGGATCGCCGTGCCCAGATTGACGAACAGCCAGGTCAGCCGCGTCCGCACGGTCAGCAGCACCGGCTCGTTGATGTCGCCTTCGCCGGCGCCTGACAGGCGCAGAATGTCTTCGCCGGCCTCTTCGGAAATGATGTGGACGACGTCGTCCACCGTAATCATGCCGACCAGCCGGCCGCTGGCATCGACCACGGCAGCCGAGATCAGGGCATATTTCTGGAAGCGCAGCGCCACTTCCTCCTGGTCCATGTCGACCGGGATCAGCGTCTGCTCGCGCTTCATCACATCGCCGATCGAAACTGTACGCGGCGCGCGCAGGATCCAGGACAGCGCACAGGTGCCGACCGGCTTGTGCGCCGGATCGACGACGAAGATTTCCCAGAAATCGCTGGTCAGTTCTTCTTCGCGGCGAAGATAGTCGAGCGCATCGCCCACCGTCCAATGTTCGGGCACCGCGATCAGCTCGCGCTGCATCAGGCGGCCAGCTGATTCCTCGGGATAGGACAGCGCCTCTTCGATCGCGGCGCGATCGTCCGGGTCGAGCGCGCGCAGCACTTCGCGCTGATCCTCGACATCCATGTCCTCGATGATCGCGACGGCGTCGTCGGTATCGAGTTCGGCGGCGATGTCGGCGACCTGGTGCGGCTCGAGCGCGTCGACCAGCGCCTCACGCACCCAGTCGTTCATTTCGGCGAGCACGTCGCCGTCTATCAGGTCGGAAATCGCAGTGACGAGGTCGGCGCGCTGCTCGCTGGGTGCCAACTCCACCAGATCGGCGATGTCGGCGGGGTGGAGCGGCGCGACCAGCGCATGGGCGGTCTCGACATCGCCCTGTTCGACCGCATCGAGCACGGCGGCGACGAATTCGGGTTTCAGCCGGTCGTCCTCGTCGAGCTGGCTCTCCGGCGCAGCGGATTCGTCCTTGAGTTCGGTCTCGCTCATGGTTCGACCTCCCTTGCCCGGCCCCCACTGGCCGCTGCCATTCCCGGGCGCGATTTGCAAGTCGCTCGCGGGATGCGTAGGGGGCGAACGGACAGGTTCTTCAGGAGTTTCCCATGGCCGATTCCAAAACGCTGGTGATGACGCTCGACACCGGCGACGTCCGCATTCGTCTGCGTCCCGATCTCGCCCCCAACCATGTCGAGCGGATCGCGACGCTGGCCGATGAAGGCTTTTACGACGGCGTGGTGTTCCACCGCGTGATCGACGGCTTCATGGCGCAGGGCGGCGACCCGACCGGCACCGGCATGAGCGGTTCGGACAAGCCCAATCTGAAGCAGGAATTCAGCCGCGAGCCGCACGTCCGCGGCGTCTGCTCGATGGCGCGCACGATGGACCCGAACAGCGCCAATTCGCAGTTCTTCATCTGCCTCGACGATGCCACCTTCCTGGACGGCCAGTACACGGTATGGGGTGAAGTGATCGAAGGCATGGAGCATGTCGACGCGCTGCCCAAGGGCGAGCCGCCCGCGAAGCCCGGCAAGATCCTGAAGGCCCGCACCGAGGGCTGATTTCCGGCAACCCGCTTTCTTTCCCCTCCCTGACAGGGAGGGGAGTTAGGCCCTGCAAGGGAGTGCGGCCTCTTACAGCCGCTCTGCCCCCATCGCTTCGATCAGCCAGTCGTGGAACAGCCGCACCGGCCGCAGATTGAGCGCGCGCGGGCGGCAGACGAACCAGTAGCTGTAATGGCTCTCCACGGTCAGGTCGAACAGCCGCACCAGCCGGTCGTCGCGCGCCGATTCGAAGTGCGATTCGAGCATGAAGGCAACGCCCAGCCCCTGCGCGGCCGCCTCGAGCATCAAGTTACCTGAATCGAACAGGTCGGTCGCTGCCGGCTCCAGGTCGGGATAGCCCGCCGCCATGCGCCAGGCGGTGAAGGTCTCGGGCATTTCGCGATGCACCAGCGCGGTGAGCCTTGCCAGGTCGCGCGGGTCGCGAATCGGGTCCGGCCCTTCCACCAGACTGCGCGCACCGATCACATGGACGCGGTTGCGGTCGAGCCGGCGTGAATAGAAGCCGGGATCGATGTCGCGCGCGATGACGATCGCCACGTCCAGCCCGTCGCCCAGCCGGGCCACGCCATGGCTGCCGGTATCGACGTCGAGATGCAGTTCCGGGTGGCGGCGCTTGAGCTCCGGCAATCGCGGGAGCAACTGCTGCGTCGCATAGAGCGGCAACACGCCCAGGCGCAGGCGGAGCAGTTCGGTGCCGCTGGTCATTGCCTCTACGGCATCGGTCATCGAATCGAGCGCCGGTGCGATCAGGCCGAGCAGCCGCTCGCCGTCGTCGTTGAGGCGCAACGATTGGTGGCGTCGCTCGAACAGCGGCTTGCCGATGAAGCGTTCGAGCGATTGCACGCGGCGGCTGAGCGCCGGCGAGGACAGCGCCAGTTCCTCTGCGGCGGCCTTGATCGAGCCAAGGCGTGCCACCTGGACAAATGCTTCGATGGCAGTGAGCGGCGGCAGGCGACGCATGATCCCCTCTTCTTGTGCAGTGCGTCAGAACAGAATCTAAGCATGGCAAACGGTTGCAGCGCTGCTGCCACTCTCGTGCACTAATATCGGTTGAGACAACCTCGATTGCAAGAGATGCAAGCAATGGTGAAACATTTCGCACTTGCACAATCACATCCCGCAGTGCACATAGAGTGTGCCTTTCAGGCATCCTCTCCTAAAACTTTCCACGGCCGCCCTTTGAGGCGGCCCTTTTTTTTGCCTGCGCCGTTCCTAGCTTTCGGGCCTACCGCCACGAAGGAATCCAGAATGGCCGATGACGAATCCCGCACCCGCAAACTGCAGGTCGCCAATGCGCGACCGGAGGATAGCGGTCGCGGACTCGCCCATATTCCCCGCGCATTGATGGCGGTGTTGGGCATTACCGAAGGCGATGTGATCGAGATTGTCGGCAAGCGCAGCACGCCGGCGCGGGCGGTGCTGCCCTATGCCGAGGACGAGGGGCTCGAGTTGCTGCGGATTGACGGGCTGCAGCGGGCCAATGCTGGTGTCGGCTCCGGCGATTTCGTCGAGGTGCGGCGAGCGGAATCGAAGCCCGCTACGCGCGTGGTGTTCGCACCCGCACAGGAAAATCTGCGGCTGCGCGGCTCGGGTGAGGCGCTGAAGCGTACCTTCCTCGCGCGTCCGCTCACTGCCGGCGACACTATCGCCACCGTCGGCCACCAGCGTGCCGATGTGCCGCCCAATGTCCAGCAGTTCGTCCGGGCGCCCGCCTATGCGTTGCAGGAAATCCGGCTGAACGTCGTCTCCACCACGCCGCGGGGCGTCGTGCATATCGACGAGAATACCGAAGTCGAGCTGCGTCCCGAATATGAGGAGGCGAAGGAAAGCCGCCGCGCCGACGTGACCTATGACGATATCGGCGGCATGGCGGGCACGATCGACCAGTTGCGCGAAATGGTCGAGCTGCCCTTGCGTTATCCCGAGCTGTTCCAGCGGCTGGGCGTCGATCCGCCCAAGGGCGTGATTCTGCACGGCCCGCCCGGCACCGGCAAGACGCGCCTCGCGCGCGCGGTCGCCAACGAAAGCGACGCCAGCTTCCATCTGATCAACGGGCCGGAGATCATGGGCTCGGCCTATGGCGAATCCGAGCAGCGGCTGCGCCAGGTATTCGAGGAAGCGGCGAAGAACGCGCCGTCGATTGTGTTCATCGACGAGATCGACTCGATCGCGCCCAAGCGCGGTCAGGTCAGCGGCGAGGCCGAAAAGCGCCTCGTCGCCCAGCTCCTCACGCTGATGGACGGGCTCGAGGCGCGCGCCAACATCGTCGTGATCGCAGCGACCAACCGGCCCGAGGCGATCGACGAGGCGCTGCGTCGGCCGGGTCGGTTCGACCGCGAAATCGTCGTCGGCGTGCCGGACGATCGCGGCCGCCGCGAGATCATGGGTATCCACACCCGCGGCATGCCGTTGGCCGAGGATGTTGACCTCGGCGAGCTGGCCCGCACCACCTATGGCTTTGTCGGTGCCGATCTGGCCGCGCTCACCCGTGAGGCCGCAATCGAGGCGGTGCGGCGGATCATGCCGCGCCTCAACCTGGAAGACGGCTCGATCCCGCCCGAGGTGCTCGACACGCTTTCGGTCACCCGCGAGGATTTTCTGGAGGCGCTGAAGCGCGTCCAGCCCTCCGCGATGCGCGAAGTGATGGTGCAGGCGCCGACCGTCCGCTGGGAGGATGTCGGCGGGCTCGACGATGCGCAGATGCGGCTGAAGGAAGGCGTGGAGCTGCCGCTCAAGGACCCGGACGCATTCCGGCGCCTCGGCATCCGCCCGGCCAAGGGTTTCCTGCTCTATGGTCCCCCGGGCACCGGCAAGACGCTGCTCGCCAAGGCCGTGGCGCGCGAGGCGGAGGCGAACTTCATCGCCACCAAGTCGAGCGACCTGCTCTCCAAATGGTATGGCGAGAGTGAGCAGCAGATCGCCCGGCTGTTCGCCCGCGCGCGGCAGGTGGCGCCGTGCGTGATCTTCATCGACGAGCTCGATTCGCTGGTGCCGGCACGCGGCGGCGGGCTGGGCGAGCCGCAGGCGACCGAGCGGGTGGTCAACACCATCCTCGCTGAAATGGACGGGCTGGAGGAGCTGCAGTCGGTGGTGGTGATCGGCGCGACCAACCGGCCGAACCTGATCGACCCGGCATTGCTGCGCCCGGGCCGGTTCGACGAGCTTGTCTATGTCGGCGTGCCCGATGCCGCCGGGCGCGAGCGTATCCTGCGCATCCAGACCGAGAAGATGCCGCTGGCCGCCGATGTCGACCTGGCCTCGATCGCCGAGCAGACGCCGCGTTATACCGGTGCCGATCTGGAGGATGTCGTCCGCCGCGCCGGCTTGGTCGCGCTGCGCCAGTCGCTGGCGAGCCGCGAAGTGACGATGGCCCATTTCGAGGAAGCGCTGAAGGACTCGCGCGCCACCGTCACCCCGGAGATGGAGAGCGATTACGAGGCGATGCAGGGCCGGCTGAAGCAGCAGGCCTCGTCGATCCAGCCGATCGGCTTCGTCACCCCGGGCATGTTGGAGGGGCGCGGGCCCAAGGGGTAGGGTTTCGTTCGTCCTCCGCACCCTTTCCTCCGGGGAAGGGTGCGGCGGATGCCGATCCTATCGCTGCGTCGCCCGCCAGGCATAGGCCAGCAATACCGCCAGCGCCGCCCCGGCGGTCAGATAGGGCAAGGGCCGCCACAGCTCGTACATCCCCACCCCGATCGACGGTCCGAGCACGAACGAGGCGCCGTTGATCGACGTGACGCGGCCTGCGACCGATCCTTGTGCATGTGGCCCCACTGCCAGCGAGGCGCCGGCCGTGAAGCCCGGCCGCGCAAAGCCCATGCCCAGCGAAATCGTCGCATAGCCCAGCGCAATGCCGTATAGCGTCGTCGCGCTCCCGGTAGCCACGCATCCTGTCGCCGCCAGTGCGGTGCCGGCGAGAATCAGCGCACGCGGCCGCAGGTCGAGCAACGGAATCAGCCCCCATTGCACCAGCAGCGATGCACCTGCCCCCATCATCAGCACCAGTCCGGTCGGCGCCAGCGCCGCTGCCGGATCGAGATTCAGGCGGTCGATGATCAGGAAGCCGATCGCCTGACCGGCCATCGTCTGGGCATGGCCTGTCACCAGCCCGGCTATCATCCAGGGGCGCACGCGCGGATCGAAGGTGCGGACTTGCTCGACATGCTCGCCGGTCGCGGCGGTAACGCTGGCGCCGGTCGCCTGCCCGCCGATCGACGGATAGCTCGCAGCGGCACCGTGCCCGCTGCCCTCCTCCTTCGGTAACAGGCGTATCACCGCGATCAGGAGCACGAAGCCAACCGCGCTCGCGGCAAAGGCGGGGCCGGATAACCCGATCAGCGGCCCGCCGGGCCAGAGAGGACCGAACACCAGATAGGGCGCCACCGCTGGCCCCAGGATCGTCCCCAGCCCAAATGCGGAGGCGAGCAGCGTCAGTGCGCGGGTGCGTTCATCACGGCTCGTTCGGCTGGCGACGATCGCTTGCACTGCGGGCGGCGCGGCCGAGCCGAACCCGCCATAGAGCATCCGCCCGACCACGAAGGCGCCAAAGGTCGTGACCGGTCCCAGCACGCCATTTATTCCCAGCGCCAGACAAACGCCGCACAGGCCCAGCGACACAGTAAAGCCGCTTACACCCAGCAGCACCATTGCTCGCCGGCCATAGCGGTCTGCGCACCTGGCCCAGAAAGGTGCTCCGATCATCCAGAGCAAGGCCGATACCGAGAATACGGCGGCGACGGCACTGTCGGGGGCGTTGAGCGAGCGGCCGAGCGCAGGCAGCACCGATTGCAGCGCGGTGTTCCCCGCGGCAATTACCAGCATCACGCTGAACATCAGCGCGAATTGGCGGTCGACGCCCCGGCTCAGGATCGGCTCCAGCGATAGGCGCGTTCGACCCGGGCGACGATCACTTCATACCAGTCATACCAGCGCGCGCGGCCCAGCTCGCGAATGGCGGCATGGTCGGGATGGTCGCGCCACGCTGCCGCACTCGCTTCGTCGGCCCAATAGCTGATGGTGATGCCGACGCCGCCCGGCCCGCGTTGCGATTCGATGCCGCAATAGCCCGGCTGCGCCGCCGCCAGCGTGTCCATCGCCGCTGCGGCCTCGGCATAGCCCGCATCGTCACTATCCGTGCGCTTCGACACGAACAGCACCGCGATTTGCCCCTTGCGTGCCTCTTCCATGGCTTTTCCTAGGAAATCTGTGCGCCTTTGCAAATCGCGGGTGCTTCCCAACTGGCGTCATGGCTGCGAAGCAGGGCAGATGATCACTGACTGGCATTTCTATGCGCTCGCCGTGCCCGCCGTGCTGCTGCTCGGTCTGTCCAAGGGCGGTTTTGCCGGTATGGGCGCATTGTCACTGCCGTTGCTCGCACTGGCGATCGATCCGGTACGCGCGGCGGCGATCACCTTGCCGATCCTGATCCTGCAAGACGTAGTGAGCGTCTGGGCGTTCCGTCGCACGGTCGACTGGCGGCTGCTCGGCTGGATGCTGCCGGGGTCGGTCGCGGGCATTGCGCTCGGCTATGGTTTCGCCGCGAGCGTACCCTCGGTGCTGGTGCTGGCGGCGGTGGGGGCGATCTCCATCCTGTTCGGCGCCTATCGTTTGTGGGCGGCCCGGCACAAACTGCCGGAATGGGTCGGCAGCCTGTTCGGCGTTGCCTCGGGCTTCACCAGCCAGATCGCTCATGCCGGCCAGCCGCCCTTCCAGCTCTGGGTGCTGCCGCGGGGCCTGCCGCGCGATCGGCTGGTGGGGACGACGGCGATCTTCTTCGCCGCGACTAACTGGATCAAGGTGCCGGCCTATTGGGCGCTCGGCCAGTTCACCCCGGCCAATCTGCTGACTTCAGTCGCGCTTTTCCCGTTGGCACTTGTGTCGACGCTGGCCGGCGTATGGCTGGTGCGGCGGGTATCGCCGGAGCGGTTTTACACCGCGATCTATGTGCTGATGATGCTCGTAGGCGCGGCGCTGCTTTGGGAGGCGTGGGTGAAAGGCTAGGCCGTTTAAGCCCTCCCCTTCAGGGGAGGGCTTAAACGCGTCAGTCGAACAGGCTCGAGACCGAGCTTTCGTCCGCAATGCGGCGGATGGCTTCGGCGATCAGCGGAGCGATGGTCAGGTGGCGCACCTTCTCGCCGGCCGCGACCACTTCGTGATTGCCGATCGAATCGGTGATCACCAGTTCCAGCAGTTCGGACTTGGCGACGCGCGACATCGCCGCGCCGGAGAGCACGCCGTGCGTACAATAGGCGACGACCTCCTCGGCACCCGCCGCCTTCAGCGCGGCGGCGGCGTTGCACAGCGTGCCGGCCGAATCGACGATGTCGTCGATCAGGATGCAAAAGCGCCCTTCGACATTGCCGATGATGTTCATCACTTCGGATTCACCCGGCCGCTCGCGGCGCTTGTCGACGATCGCCAGCGGCGCATTGTCCAGCCGCTTGGCGAGCTGGCGCGCGCGCACCACGCCGCCCACGTCGGGCGACACGACCATCCACTGCTTGTCGATAAACCGCGTCTGGATGTCGGCCGACATCACCGGCGCCGCGAACAGATTGTCGGTGGGGATGTCGAAGAAACCCTGGATCTGCCCGGCGTGCAGGTCGACCGAGAGCACCCGGTTGGCACCTGCGGTGGTGATCAGGTTGGCGACCAGCTTGGCCGAGATCGGCGTGCGGGGCCCAGGTTTCCGGTCCTGGCGGGCATAGCCGAAATAGGGGAGGACTGCGGTGATCCGCTTGGCCGACGCGCGGCGCAGCGCGTCGATCATGATCAGCAGCTCCATCAGATTGTCGTTCGCCGGATAGCTGGTCGACTGGAGCACGAACACGTCCTCGCCGCGCACATTCTCCAGAATCTCGACGAAGATCTCTTCGTCGGCGAAGCGACGGACATTCGCCTGGGTGAGCGGAATCTCCAGATATTCGGCGATCGCCTTTGCCAGCGGCAGATTAGAGTTACCGGCCATGAGTTTCATTGGTTCGCGGCCTCCTGTGCCCCGCTGCGATGTTCCCTGCGTTCCCTTAGTGCGACGTTTCCGTGACGCAAAGAGGGCATTGCCGCTGTTCGCGTCCCGGCCTAGGTCGCAGCCATGACCGTCACCACCCGTTTCGCCCCCAGCCCCACCGGCACGCTGCATGTCGGCAACCTGCGGACAGCGCTCCACAATTGGCTGTTCGCGCGGCGCCACGGCGGGCGCTTCCTGCTGCGTATCGACGATACCGATGGCGCGCGTTCGGAAGAACGATTTGTCGAGGCCATCCGTGCCGATCTCGCCTGGATGGGGATGCAGCCCGATGCCGAGGCGCGTCAGTCGGCACGATTCGACCGCTACGAGGCGCGTTTTGCCGAGCTGGTGGCCGACGGGCGCATCTACCCCGCCTATGAAAGCGCGCAGGAACTCGATCTGAAGCGAAAGGTGCTGCTCGGGCGCGGGCTGCCGCCGGTCTATGACCGCGCCGCGCTGGCGCTCACTGATGCCGACCGTGCCCGGCTGGAAGCAGACGGCGTGCGGCCGCACTGGCGGTTCCGGCTCGATCATGGCGCGCCGATCGAATGGGACGATCTGGTCCGCGGGCCGCAGCGTTTCGACCCCGCATTGATGAGCGATCCGGTGGTGCGGCGCGCCGACGGCTCATGGCTCTATCTGCTCCCCTCGGTAATCGACGATATCGACATGGGCATCACCCATGTCGTGCGCGGCGAGGACCATGTCTCGAACACCGCGACGCAGATTCAGATGTTCACGGCGCTGTCAGGCGCAGTGCCCGTCTTTGCGCATGAGGCGCTGCTCACCGGGGCCGAGGGCAAGTTGTCGAAGCGGCTCGGCTCGCTCGGCGTCGCCCATTTTCGTGAGGCGGGGATCGAGCCGCAGGCGCTGATCGCGCTGCTCGCCCGTATCGGCACCAGCGATCCCGTCGAGCCCTTTGCCGATCCGGCGCCGCTCGTCGCCGCATTCGATTTCGGCCGGTTCGGCCGCGCGCCTGCCCGGTTCGATGAAGCGGAACTGGCGCAGCTCAACGCCCGTATCGTCCACCAGCTCGATTTCGCTGCGGTCGCAAACCGGTTGCCGGCGGGGATGGGCGCTGAGGCCTGGGAAGCGATTCGCCCCAACCTCGCCACCGTTGCCGAGGCGGCCGACTGGTGGGCGGTAGTGGAAGGGCCGGTCGCGGCGCGACCGGTAGCGGAAGAGGATCGCGATTACCTCTCCCAGGCGCAGGCGCTGGTGGCGACGCTCGACTGGTCGGCCAATCCCTGGGCCGCGCTGACCGAGGCGTTGAAGGCGGCGACCGGCCGCAAGGGCAAGGCCCTTTTCCTGCCACTCCGCCGCGCGCTCACCGGCCGCGACCACGGCCCCGACATGGCCGCGCTGCTGCCGCTGATCGGCAAGGATCGTGCGCTGGAGCGGCTGAGCGGCGGGTGATCCGTTCCCGCTTTACGAGCATCATGTAACGTTGTACCATCCCATTCAGCCGGCATTCACAGACCGGTGATGGAGAAGGAGTGTAACGCGATGCATGCCGACCGTTACCAGCCCAAGACGCCCCGCTCGATCGGCGTTGGCGGCGCACTGCTCATCAATGGCCTCATCATCATGGGGATGATCTTTGCCGCGCCGAATATTCTGGTGGTGCAGCGTCCGGACCGCTTTGAAGTCAAGAACATCCCGCTCGACACCACTCCACCGCCGCCGCCGGTTGACCTGAAGCCGGTCGAAAAGGTCCGGCCGGCGACGGCGCCGCAGCCGACCGCGCCGCAACCGACGATTCCGACCACGACGACCAACACCACGGCAACCACCACGACCATCATCGATCTGCCGCCGCCGACGACGATTGCGAAAGAGATTGGCCCGGTGGTCACGCCCGAACCGCCCAAGCCGGTGCCGCCGCTGGTGGAGGCTTCGCAGGACATGCACTATCTCAGGGACTTCCAGCCGGATTATCCGGCGCAGGAGCTGCGTGCCCAGCGTGACGGCGTGGTCGTATTGCGGGTGCTGATCGGCGTGGATGGACGGGTGAAGGCTGTCGAGCAGGTCAGCGCCACCAGTGATGCCTTCTTCGCCGTTTCCAAGCGTCAGGCGCTCGGCAAATGGCGGTTCAAGCCCGCGATGCGCGGCGGTGTCCCGGAAGAAAGCTGGAAGACGATGACGGTGCGTTTCCGGCTGCAGGACGCGCTGTAACCGGCGGGCTTGTCCCGCCACCGACGCGGGGGCTGGCCCTGCGGCCCTCGCGTCCCTATCTTCGGCGCGCGATGAACTTCCTCAAGCATCTCTCGCCGACCCGGGCCCTTCGCGACTTGCGCCTCTTTCTGGCGCAGCGTCGGCGCCACGAAATCTGGTTCATGGCTGCCGCGGCGGCGGTGACGCTCGCCGTCATTTACGCCTTTGTTCGCGATTCCGCTGTATCGGTGCCGTACAAGAAGAACATCATCTACGTCGATTCCTGGCCTATCACGCGCAGCGAAGCCGATATCCGCGCCAAGCAGCGCGTCGACGAAGCCCGCCGCAAGCAGGAAGAGGCGGTGCTGGAAGCGAAGCAAAAGGCACGCCAGGCCGACTTCAAGAAATATGACGATTGGCTGAAGAAGCACGGCATTTGAGCGACGCACGCTGGATGGCGGCGGCGCTTGCGCTCGCCGGGCGCGGGCGGGGCCGCACTGCGCCTAATCCCAATGTCGGCTGCGTAGTCGTGCAAGGCAGCCGCGTCGTCGGTCGTGGCTGGACCCAGCCGGGCGGTCGCCCGCATGCCGAGGCGATGGCGCTGGCCGAAGCGGGGGCCGCGGCGTGCGGGGCGACGGCCTATGTGACGCTGGAACCCTGCGCGCATGTTTCGCCGCGCGGGCCGGCCTGTGCCGATCTCTTGGTCGCGGCGGGCGTCGCGCGCGTCGTGGCGGCGCTGGGCGATCCCGATCCACGTACCAACGGCGCGGGATTCGCGCGGCTGGCGGCGGCGCGGATTGCGGTGTCGAGCGGCATATTGGCTGGGGAGGCGCGGCGCAGCATGGCGGGCTTCCTAACCCGGCAGGCGCTGGGCCGCCCGCACGTGACGCTCAAGCTCGCTACCTCGCTCGACGGCGGCATTGCGCTCGCGTCGGGCGAGAGCCAGTGGATCACCGGTCCCCAGGCGCGTGCCCATGTCCATCTCGAGCGGGCCCGTCACGACGCAATTCTGGTCGGCCGCGGGACTTTTGTGGTGGACACCCCCCGCCTCGACGTGCGGCTTCCGGGCCTTGCCGATCGTGCGCCCCGCCGCATCCTTCTGTCTGCCACCTTGGCTGCCCCCGCGGGCTGGGAGAAGGTCGCGGACATAGGCGATGTTCGTCACCTTTCTGGCGTCGACCATCTGCTGGTTGAGGGCGGCGCAGCTACGGCGAGTGCTTTCCTAGCCGCAGACATGGTCGATCGCCTGCTGCTCTACCGTGCGCCTGTGCTGATCGGTGGTGGCAGGCCCGCGATCGGCGACATCGGCCTCGACCGGCTCGCCGATGCGCATGGGCGCTGGCAGTTACTCGACTCGCGTATGCTTGGCAGCGACAGGATGGAGGTTTACGAGCGCATTCCATGTTCACCGGAATCGTAAGCGATATCGGCACGATCGATGCCGTCGCGCGGCAGGGCGACCTGCGCGTGCGGGTTTCGACCGCCTATCCCACGCAGGAGATCGACCTTGGCGCTTCGGTCGCCTGTTCGGGCGTGTGCCTGACAGTGGTCGACAAGGGGCCGGGCTGGCTCGACTTCGATGTGTCGGGGGAAACCGTCTCGCGTACCGCCGAGGGGCAATGGACCGCCGGCCGCAAGCTCAATCTGGAGCGCGCGCTGCGCCTGGGCGACGAACTGGGCGGCCATATCGTCACCGGCCATGTCGACGGCGTCGGCCGGGTCGAGTCGGTCGAGGCAGTCGACGGCTCGCGCCATGTCGTGATCGCCGCGGGACCAGAGATCGCACCCTATGTCGCGCCCAAGGGGTCGATCACCGTCGATGGCGTCTCATTGACCGTCAACGCGGTGGACGACACGGCCGACGGCGTCGAATTCCACCTCAACATCATTCCGCATACTGCCGCGGTCACCACGTTCGGAGCGCTTGTGCCGGGGCAGGCGGTCAATCTGGAGATCGACGTGCTCGCGCGCTATCTCCAGCGCATGGAGGCATTGCGTGCCAAAGGCTGAACTCGCGCATCTGAAGCATGGTTTTCTCTCCTCGCCCGAGGAGCTGATCGACGAGGCCCGCAACGGCCGCATGTTCATTCTGGTCGATGACGAAGATCGCGAGAATGAAGGCGATCTGGTCATCCCTGCGCAGATGGCGACGCCCGATGCGATCAACTTCATGGCCAAATTCGGTCGCGGCCTGATCTGCCTCGCCATGACCAAGGCGCGCGTCGACCAGCTCGGGCTAGAGCTGATGAGCCGCGCCAACGGCACCCGCCACGAAACTGCCTTCACGGTGTCGATCGAGGCGCGGGAAGGCGTGACCACCGGCATTTCCGCCGCCGATCGCGCCCGCACCATCTCCGTCGCGATCGACAGCAACAAGGGCCGGGCGGACATCGTCACGCCGGGCCATGTCTTCCCGCTGGTCGCGCGCGACGGTGGCGTGCTGGTCCGCGCCGGCCATACCGAGGCGGCGGTAGACGTAGCGCGTCTCGCCGGGCTCAACCCAGCCGGTGTGATCTGCGAGATCATGAAGGACGATGGGACGATGGCGCGCCTCGACGACCTCGTCGGCTTCGCGCAGCTCCACAACCTCAAGATCGGCACGATCCGCGACCTGATCGCCTATCGCCGCCGCCACGATCATTTGGTCGAGCAGCGCGCGGAGGCGCATTTCACCAGTCCCTGGGGCGGCGACTGGCGCGCGCTCACCTTCTGGAACAAGGCGACCGGCAGCGAGCAGCTGGCGCTGGTCAAGGGCCGGATCGATCCGGACAAGCCGACGTTGGTCCGCATGCACCAGCTCTCGCCGTTCAGCGATCTGTTCGGCGAAGACGGTCCGCGCGGCGGCCTGTTGCGCAAGTCGATGGAGATCATCGGCAAGGAAGGGGCCGGCGTGATCGTGGTGATCAACAAGCCGCGTGCCGATGGTTTCACTCTGGCGCTTCAGGCGCGTAGCGGCGCAATCGAACCAAAGGACATGGACGAGCTGCGCGATTACGGTGTTGGCGCGACCATCCTCACCGAACTCGGCGTGCAGGACATGATTCTGCTCACCAATACCCATCACACGCTGATCGGGCTCGACGGCTATGGCTTGTCGATCGTCGGCGAACGTCCCATCGATTCGGAGCAATAATGGCCAACATCCTTATCGTCGAAGCGCGCTTCTACGAGCATCTGAACGACATGCTGATCGCCGGCGCCAAGGCGGCGATCGAGGCGGCGGGTCATAAGGCGGAAGTGATCACCGTTCCGGGGGCGCTGGAGATTCCTGGCGCCGTCGCGCTGGCGGCGGACAGTGGCCGCTATGACGCGTTCGTGGCGATCGGCGTGGTGATCCGCGGCGAAACCTATCATTTCGAGATCGTGGCCGGCGAAAGCGCGCGTGGGCTGATGGCGCTGTCGATGGACGGCGTCGCTATCGGCAACGGCATCCTCACCGTCGAAAACGAAGCTCAGGCAATCGTCCGCGCCGACCCGGCGCAGAAGGACAAGGGCGGTGAGGCTGCCAAGGCGGCGCTGGCGATGTTGGCGCTGAAGGGCCGGTTCGGCTGATCCCATGGACATGCCGCCCTCCCGCTATCGCGTTGAAGAGCGGGGCCGGCGGCTGGTCGTGATCGATCGCGCGAGCGGGCGCGAGGTGACGCCAGCGAAACCTAGCACGCCACTTGTCGGTGGGGAGAGCTGGACGCGGCCGGAGCCGATGTCCGCTGTCCGTCCGTCCTCTCCGGCAAGCGGAAGCGGCAACTGGGCCCGGAAGTTAGGGCTTCGCCGTACCCAAGATACGTCCGACAGCTTCGTCACCCGAAGCTGGTTCGATGCGAAGGCACCCCGCGCCATCAAGCTGAACTATGGCACCCGCGCGCGTCTTAGCTCGCTGCGCTTTGGCGGTGCCATCGTCATCGCGATGTTTGTTGCTTGCAGCGCCCTGTTCTGGCCCTGGTTTCCCTTCATCGCCGCAGTGATACTGACCCTACCGAACGTCCGTGCGCAGCTTCGTGTCGTCAGTACGCGCTGGCTCGACGGTTTCGATCAGGCGGACTGAAGCGCCGCCTCATCGACGGTTGGATAATCGGTATAGCCTTCGGCCCCACCGATATAGAACAGTTCCTCGCGCTGCCGGTTGAGCGGTAGCCTCTCGCGCAGTCGGCGCGGCAGATCGGGATTGGCGAGGAAGGTGCGGCCGAACGCGATCGCATCCGCCTCGCCGGTGTCAAGTGCCGCCTGAGCGCTTGCCGCCTCATAGTCCGAGTTGAGCGCGAACACGCCGCGATATGCCTTGCGCATCAAGGGGTGGATCGGGGGATGATCGGGTTCGCCGCGGCTGCCGCCCGGTCGCGGCTCGCGCATCTCGAGGAAGGCGACGCCGATATCGTCCAGCGCTGCCGCGGCTGCTTCAAACAGCGGTGCGGGATTGCTGTCGTTGACGCCCTGCACCTCGCCATTGGGGGAAAGGCGCACGCCGGTGCGCTCGGCGCCGATCGTGTCGACGACACGCTGGGACACTTCGCGCAGCAGCCGGATGCGGTTGTCGATCGACCCGCCATATTCGTCTTCGCGGAAGTTAGAATTGTCGCGCAGAAACTGGTCGATCAGGTAGCCGTTGGCGGCGTGGATCTGCACGCCATCGAACCCGGCGCGGATCGCGTTGCGGGCGGCGCGGGCATAGTCGTCGAGGATGCCCGGAATCTCGTCGATCCGCAGCGGCCGTGCTTGCGTGTAGGGGCGCTTGATCTCGCCCGAATCCTCTGCCGGATAGGTACGCACCTCGCCCGGTGCGGTCGTCGCCGACGAGGAAACCGGCGGCTCGCCACCCAGAAAGTCAGGATGCACCAGGCGGCCCATATGCCAGAGCTGCGAGACGATTCTGCCGCCGGCTTCGTGCACCGCTGCAGTCACCGGCTTCCACGCCTCGACCTGTTCGTCGCTCCAGATGCCGGGTGCATAGGCCCAGCCCAGACCTTGCTGGCTGATGCCGGTTGCTTCGGTAATGATCAGGCCGGCGCTGGCGCGTTGCCGGTAATACTCCGCCATGATCGGTGTCGGAACGTGCGCGCGGGTGGCGCGGCCCCGTGTCAGCGGTGACATCCACACGCGATTGGCGGCGTGAATGGCGCCGATCTGAATCGGGTCGAACAGGCTGGGCATGGAAAATCCCTTCGCAGTTTGTGACTTGGGCGAGATAGGGCGCTACAGGGCGGCATGCATCGCACCGCTTCCCCAAGAAAATCTACCGCCCCACGAAGCCATGTTGCGACCGCGCTGGTTGCGGTGCTGGTCGCCAATACTGCGCTCGCCTTCGGCCCGCTGTTCGTGCGAATCGCCGATGTCGGCCCGGTCGCCGCAGCGTTCTGGCGATTGCTGATCGCGACGCCAATACTGTTCGCTGCGGCCTGGATGATGGGGCAGCGCCCCATCGAGTCGGCTCGCGGCCGCTGGGGCCTTCTGGCGATTGCGGGCGTGGTGTTCGCCGGTGATCTGGCGAGCTGGCACATCGGCATTGTCCGCACCACGCTCGCCAATTCCACGCTGTTCGGCAATTCGGCCTCGCTGATCTTCCCGATCTACGGCTTTGTCGTTGCCCGTGCCTGGCCCAGCCGTTCGCAGGGCGCGGCGCTGCTGCTGGCGGCGATTGGCGGCGGGCTGCTGCTCGGGCGCTCGGCCGAATTGTCATCGCGGCATCTGCTGGGCGACCTGTTCTGCCTGCTCGCCGGCTTGTTCTATGCGCTCTATTTCATCCTGATGGCGCGCGTCCGCACGACGCTGGCGCCGGTGCCGGCACTCGCGCTGTCTTCGCTGGCGACGATTCCGCCGCTGCTGCTGCTGGCACTCGGCATGGGCGAACAGGTGGTGCCGCATCTGTGGTGGCCGCTGCTCGCGCTGGCGATCGTTAGTCAGCTAATCGGCCAGGGGTGCATGATCTATGCGCTGGGTCACCTGTCGCCGCTGGTGATCGGCATCGCGCTGCTCGTGCAGCCTGCGGTTGCAGCGGCGCTGGGCTGGGTGATTTTCGACGAACGACTCGCGACCGCTGACCTGTTCGGCGCCGGCCTGGTCGCACTGGCGCTGGTGCTGGTGCGGCAGGGCGCGGCACGGCCAAAGGTACAGCCGGGGGATTGAGGCGGGCAGTTGCCCGGTCGCGGCATCGCGCCTAGATCAGGGCCATGGACCTTGCCGACGCAACCCTCGACGAACTGCGCGTGGCGCTTGTGCCTACGCTGGCCGCCAATGCTGCTTTCGACGGCTGGAATGTACAGGCGCTCGACGCGACTGCCGACGCGCTCGGCGTCGACCGCGATGTCGCGCGACTGGCCTTTGCCGATGGTCCGTTGGCGATGATCGATTCGTGGTTCGCGTATATCGACGCGGCGATGCTGGAAGGGCTTCCGCCGGAGACATTGGCGGCGATGAAGATCCGTGCACGCATCACCGCGCTGGTCGAGGCGCGGCTGGCGCTGCTTGCTCCCAATCGCGATGCACTGCGTCGGGCGCTGGCGATACTCGCCATGCCGCAGAATGTCGCCCGGGCGACCCGGCTGGGCTGGCGTGCGGCCGATGCGATGTGGCGCGCGGCGGGCGACACAGCCACCGACTACAATCATTACACCAAGCGGATGACGCTCGGCAGCGTCTATGCCGCCACCATCGCCGTGTTCGTGCAGGACGACAGCGAGGATTGGGCGGAAACCCGTGCCTTTCTGGCCCGACGAATCGATGGAATCATGCGCTTCGAGAAAGCCAAGGCGGGTTTCATTGCCCGCAGCAGCAACCGGCCGAGCCTCTCGCGCTTCATCGGACGGCTGCGCTATCCGGCGGTTTGAGCGGCCTGCAATAGGGAGGATTACGGACGCGACAGGCACTAGCCTTTTCGTCCAGTAATTGATAATCACTCGCAGCATGAACGCCAGCGCTGCGATTCCCGTTCCTGTACGCCTTGCCCAGTTGCATCGCCACCATCCCGGCACCGTCGCCGGCGTCGATTGGGACCGGCTTGCCGAGCCTGAGGCGCGCCGCCTGCGCGAACTGGGCCTGGATGAAGGCGTCGAAGTCGAATTGCTCCATCGCTCGGGCATTTTCGGTGGGCCGATCGCGTGTCGGATCGGGCGGATGACGGTAGCGCTGCGCCGCCACGTGGCGGCCGTGATCCATGTCACGCCGCTGGCTCAGCGCGCATGAACGTCACGCCGCTGGTGGCGCTGGTCGGCAATCCCAATGCCGGCAAGAGCGCGCTTTTCAATGCATTGACCGGCGCGCGGCAGAAGGTCGGCAATTATCCGGGCGTCACGGTAGAGCGGCATTCGGGACGCATGGCGCTGCCCGATGGACGCCCGATCGAACTGGTCGACCTGCCCGGCGCCTATAGCCTGGACCCGTCCAGCCCCGACGAACAGGTGACGCGCGACGTGTTGCTGGGTCGGCAGGAAGGCGAAAGGCTGCCCGATGCGATCCTGACGGTCGTCGATGCGTCCAATCTCGACAATCATCTCCGCTTTACCCTGCAGCTGATCGCGCTGGGCCTGCCGATTGTCGTTGCCCTCAACATGGTCGACCTGGCCGAGCGCGACGGGCTGCAGCTCGATCCCGAAGCGCTGGAGCGCGAACTGGGCGTGCCGGTCGTTGCCACCGTCGCGGTGCGCCGGCGCGGGCTGGACGCGCTGAAAGAGCGGATGGCCCAGGTCGTGAAGGGCGTGCAGAAGATCCGCCCCTCCGCTGGCGTGCAGCACGACATTGTCCTGCTCCAGCGCCGCGCGCGACAGATCGCCGCCGCCGTCACGGTTTCCGAAACCGCGTCGCGCCGCTGGACCCACCGGCTCGATGCGCTGTTCCTGCATCCCGTTGCCGGCCCGCTGATCCTGCTCGCGACGATGTTCCTGATGTTCCAGGCGGTGTTCGCCTGGTCGGAGGTGCCGAAAGGGCTGATCGAGGACGGCATGGCCTGGCTGGGCGCGCGCTGTGGCGAGGCCTTGCCGCCGGGTGTGTTCCGCTCGCTGATCGTCGACGGGGTGATCGCCGGCGTGGGCGCGGTCGTCGTCTTCCTGCCGCAGATCCTGATCCTGTTCGCCTTCATCCTGGTGCTGGAGGCGACCGGCTATATGGTCCGCGCCGCCTTCCTGATGGACCGGTTGATGGCGAGCGTCGGGCTGTCCGGCCGCGCCTTCATTCCGCTGCTCTCCAGCTTCGCCTGCGCGGTGCCGGGCATCATGGCGACGCGCACCATCGCCGACGAGAAGGACCGGCTGACCACCATCCTGATCGCGCCGCTGATGACCTGCTCGGCGCGGCTGCCGGTCTATACCATCATTATCGGCGCGCTGATTCCCAACAAGGCGGTGCTGCCGGGCATGGGGTTGCAGGGTCTGGTGCTGTTCGGCCTCTACATTCTGGGCATTGTCGGCGCCTTCGCGGTCGCGCTGGTGCTGCGCCGCACGGTCACCCGGGGCGCGACGTCGGGCTTCATGATGGAGATGCCCAAATATCAGTGGCCCAGCCTGCGCGACGTGCTGCTGGGCCTGTGGCAGCGCGCGCTGATCTTCCTCAAGCGCGCGGGCACGATCATCCTCTACACCACGGTGATCCTGTGGGCGTTGCTCAGCTTCCCCAAGCCGCCCGAGGGCAGCGGCATCTCGAAGGTGGATTATTCGATCGCCGGCCGCATCGGCAACGGGCTGGAAAAGATCGTCGCGCCGATCGGCTTCAACCGCGACATGGCGCTGGCGGTGATCCCGGCGATGGCGGCGCGCGAAGTGGCGGTGGCGGCGATCGGCACCGTCTATGCGATCGACAATGCCGATGAGGATGCCGGCAAGGCATCGATCCAGCAGCAGATCGCGACGCACTGGAGCCTGCCGAGCGCGCTCGCTTTCCTGATGTGGTTCGTGTTCGCGCCGCAATGCATTTCCACCATCGCCGTCACCCGGCGCGAGACCAATGGCTGGAAATGGCCCGCCTTCATGATCGGCTATCTGTTCGCGCTGGCCTATGTCGCGGCGGGGCTGACCTATTGGAGCGCGGTGGCGCTGGGGCTGTAGCGGTTCGCCGCACGCCCCCTGTTCAACCGGAACGCAAGGTGTACAAAGCGGCGGACGATGATGCCGCCGCTTCCCTATCCTGCGCTGCACGCCAGCCATTCCGGCGTGTGGATCGCCACGGCCGAGGGCACCCGCGCAATCGGCCGGGGGGAGGCGATCCGCATCGCCGCCGACACGCCGGTACTGCTCCTAAACGCCCCGCTGGTGGGGCAACGGCTTGGCCATCCCGAACTGAGCGGGCTCGACCTGCTCGAGCTGTTCGCTTTCCTCCGCCCCGCCCGGTTCATGGTGCCGACACCCAAGGGGCTCGCCCGTGCCGCCGGGCTGATGCCACCCGACAGCGATGCTGCCGTCGCGGCATTCTTGCGCGACGCTGCTGCGGCCCTGCTCGACATGGCCGAAGGCGACTGGCCGGAGCGTGAGGGCGCCTGGACGAGCCTGCAGTCGCTCGGCCGACTGCGCTGGCCCTGGGCCGCCGCGCTCGGCCAGCGTATCGCCAAGCCGGAGCGGGCGGAACGCTGGCTCTTCTCGAAGCTGCCCGAATGGGAGGAAAGCGGGCAGCGCCCTGCGCCGCGCACCATCACGCTTGATGCGGACGCGGTAGCCGATCGTCTCGCCCGGCTGACCGGGGCAGGCGCGGAACGGCGCCAGGGCCAGCGCGACTATGCCGCTGCGGCCGCCAAGGCCTTTGCGCCCCGTCTGGCGCCCGATACGCCCAATCTCGTGTTGGCAGAGGCCGGTACCGGCATCGGCAAGACCCTCGGCTATCTCGCCCCCGCCTCGCTATGGGCCGAGCAATCGGGCGGCCCGGTCTGGGTGTCGACCTTCACCAAGGCGCTCCAGCGGCAATTGGGCAATGAAGGCGAGCGGCTGTTCCCCGATCCCGTCCAGCGCCGCGCCCGGATCGTCACGCGCAAGGGCCGCGAGAATTATGTCTGCCTGCTCAATCTGGAGGATGCGCTGCAGGGCGGATTCGGCGGCCGGGCCGCGATCCTCGCGCAGCTCGTCGCACGCTGGGCGGCCTATACTGCCGATGGCGACATGGTCGGCGGCGATCTGCCCGGCTGGCTGCCCACCCTGTTCCGCCGCAACGGCTCGACCGCGCTCACCGACCGACGCGGCGAGTGCATCTATGCCGGCTGCCCGCATTACCGGAAATGCTTCATCGAGCGGGCGGCGCGGGCGAGTGCCGATGCCGATATCGTCATCGCCAACCATGCGCTGGTGATGGTCAACGCCGCCCGTGGCCGCGAGGCGCAGGCACGGCCGACCCGCTATGTGTTCGACGAGGGCCATCATCTGTTCGATGCCGCCGACGCGATGTTTTCGGTCGCGCTGACCGGGCAGGAATCGATCGAGCTGCGCCGCTGGGTCACCGGCCCCGAATCGGGCTCGCGCGGCCGCCGGCGCGGACTTGCCGCCCGGCTGTCGGACGTGGCGAGCTATGACGATGCCGGCGGCCGGGCGATTGCCGAGGCGGTCGATGCCGCGCGCGCACTGCCCAGCGACGGCTGGCTCCAGCGGCTGAACGAAGGCGAACCGTTCGGGCCGATCGAGGCGCTGCTCGCGGCGGTGCGCGGGCTGGTCTATGCCCGCGATACCCAGGGCGCGGCCGAGGCCGGCTATGGGCTGGAGACCGAGCTGAGCGAGCCCGATCCGGCGCTGGTCGAAGCTGCCGGCGCCGCCACCGCCGCGCTGGATGCGCTGCTCCGGCCGATGGTCGTGCTCGGCCGCCGGCTGGAGGCCGTGCTGGCGGAGGCGCCGGACTGGATGGACGGGCCGGCGCGGGCACGGATCGAAGGCGCGATCGCCTCGCTCGGCTGGCGTGTCGATACGGTCGGCGCATGGCTGGCGCTGATCGCCCGGATCGGCGGGCCGGCCGACCCGGCGTTCGTCGACTGGCTGGCGGTCGACCGGGCCGAGGGGCGCGAATATGATGTCGGGCTCCATCGTCACTGGCTCGATCCCGCCAGGCCGCTCGCCGAAACGGTGCTCAAGCCCGCGCATGGTGTGCTCGTTACCTCGGCAACGCTGCGCGCCGGGGGCGATTGGGGTGTGGCCGAGGCGCGGTCCGGCGCCACCCATCTGCAGCGCCCGGCCGAGCGGTTCGAGGCAAAGAGCCCGTTCGACTATCCGAATCAGGCCGAGGTGCTGATCGTCACCGATGTGAAGCGCGGCGACCTGCCCGCACTCGCCAATGCCTATGCCCGGCTGATCGCGGCGGCGCGCGGCGGCACGCTGGGCCTGTTCACGGCGATCCGCCGGCTGCGCGCGGTCCACGCCCGTATCGCCGACCGGCTGGCGCGCGACGGCCTGCCGCTGCTGGCGCAACATGTCGACCCGATCGACACCGGCACGCTGGTCGACATCTTCCGCGATGATCCGCGCGCGTCGCTGATCGGCACCGATGCGCTGCGCGACGGGGTGGACGTGCCCGGCGACTCGCTGCGGCTGGTGGTGATGGAGGGCGTGCCCTGGCCCAAGCCGACCGTGCTCCACGCCGCCCGGCGGCTGGCCGGGGGCGGTTCGGCCTATGACGACCGGATCGTCCGTGCGCGGCTGGCACAGGCGTTCGGCCGGCTGATTCGCCGTGCCGACGACCGCGGCGCTTTCGTATTGCTTTCGGCCGCAAGCCCGTCGCGGTTGCTCGATGCCTTTCCGGCCGGCACGCGGGTGACGCGGGTAACGCTCGATCAGGCGGTGGAGCGGGTTCGGCTTTCCTTGGGCAGTGGCTTCGGGCATGACGCCCCGGCAACCGCCAGCGCCACTTCCGGGGAAGCATGAAGACACTTCTGGTCCTCCGCCACGCCAAGTCCGGCTGGGACGACCCCGTCGCCCGCGATTTCGATCGTCCGCTCAATCCGAAGGGGCAGCGCGCCGCCGGCGTGATGGGCCGTTATCTGCGCAGCGAAGGGCTGGGCTTCGACCATGTCATTGCCTCGCCCGCGGTGCGGGTGAAGGAAACGCTGGCGCAAGTCGAGGCAAGCTATGGCAGCGAACTGGCGCCGGTGTGGGACCAGCGGCTCTATCTTGCCTCGGTGCCGACGCTGCTCGACGTGATCCACGATCTGCCCGACGGCGCCGAGCGGGTGCTGCTCAGCGGCCATAATCCGGGGCTGGAGGAACTGGTGCTCGCGCTTGCCGGCGAAGACACGCTGCTGCGCGCCGAGGTGGAACGCAAATACCCCACCGCTGCGCTTGCGGAAATCCGGCTGCCTGCCGCGCATTGGGCGGACGTGGCGGAAGAAACGGGCACGCTGGTCCGCTTCGTCCGCCCGCGCGATCTGGACCTGACGCTGGGGCCGGACGAGCGCTGAACCAGGCCCGCCCGCGGGGCCACTCCCGCTTAGTGGCGGAAGTGGCGCATGCCCGTGAAGACCATCGCGAGGCCAGCTTCGTCGGCCGCCGCAATCACTTCGTCGTCGCGGATCGAGCCGCCCGGCTGGATCACCGCCGTCGCCCCCGCTTCGACTGCTGCCAGCAGGCCGTCGGCGAAGGGGAAGAAGGCGTCCGACGCCACTGCCGAGCCGATCGTGCGCGGGGTTGCCCAGCCGGCCTTGTCGGCGGCGTCCTTGGCCTTCCATGCGGCGATGCGGGCGCTTTCCAGCCGGTTCATCTGGCCGGCGCCGACGCCCGCCGTGCTGCCGTCCTTGGCATAGACGATCGCGTTCGACTTGACGTGCTTGGCCACCGTCCAGGCGAACAGGCAGTCCGCCAGTTCCTGCTCGGTCGGCTGGCGCTTCGTCACGACCTTTAGCTGGTCGCGCGTGACGATGCCGTTGTCGCGCCCCTGAACCAGCCAGCCGCCGGCGATCGACTTGGCGAACAGGCCTGCGCGCGCCGGATCGGGCAGTTCGCCGGTCAGCAGCAGGCGCAGATTCTTCTTCGCCGCGAACAGCGCCAGCGCTTCTTCGTCCGCATCGGGGGCAACCACTACTTCGGTGAAGATGCCGGTGATCTGCTCGGCGGTCGCGCGGTCGAGCGGGCGATTGACCGCGATGATGCCGCCGAACGCCGATACGGTGTCGCAGGCGAACGCCGCCGCATAGGCATCGGCAAGGGTCGCGCCGCTCGCCACGCCGCAGGGATTGGCGTGCTTGACGATCACCGCGGTCGGCGGGCCGTCGCGGAATTCGCTGACCAGCTCGAGTGCCGCATCGGCGTCGTTGTAATTATTGTAGCTAAGCTCCTTGCCCTGCACCTGACGGGCCTGGCCGATGCCGCGCGCCGCCGGGCCGGTGGCGGCATAGAAGGCGGCCTGCTGGTGCGGGTTCTCGCCGTAGCGCAGCGCCTGGCCGCGCTTCAGCGAGAGATTGAGCGTTTCCGGGAACGCTTCGCCCTGGTCGGCGAAGGCGAACCAGCTCGAGATCATCGCGTCGTACGCGGCGGTGGCGGCATAGGCCTTGGCGGCGAAGGTGCGGCGCTGCGCCAGCGTGGTCGTGCCGCCCATCACCAGCGCATAATCGGCCGGATCGGTGACGATCGCCACCGATTCATGGTTCTTCGCGGCGGAGCGGACCATCGACGGGCCGCCAATGTCGATATTCTCGATGATCTCGTCGCGGTCGGCGCCCTTGGCGACGGTCTGGGCGAAGGGATAGAGGTTCACCACGACAAGGTCGATCGGCACGATTTCGTGCTCGGCCATCGACGCCTGATGCTCGGGGTTCGAGCGGACCGAGAGCAGGCCGCCATGCACCTTGGGGTGCAGCGTCTTCACCCGGCCGTCCATCATCTCCGGAAAGCCGGTGAGGTCGGAAATGTCGCGGACGGTGAGGCCGGCGTTGCGGAGCGCCGTGGCGGTGCCGCCGGTCGAGACGAGCTCGACGCCCTGTGCGGCCAGTGCCTGGCCGAGTTCGACGATGCCGGTCTTGTCCGAGACCGAGAGGAGTGCGCGGGTGATCTTGATCTGGTCCATGGGCCGCCCCTCTCCCGGATCAGCGCCCCCGGGGCAAGCCCTATTTCGCGCGGTGGAACACCCAGTTGATGCTGGCGCCCCCGGCAGGCGAGTCGCCGCGCACCACCAGCTGCTCGGCATTTTGCGGGCGCCCGCGCGGATCGACCCAGATGCTGTCCTCGATCGTGAGCGTTCCGCCCTTGCAGCGGAACTGCCACAAGGTGCCCGAAGGCGTGCGCAGGATCGCCGCCTGGCCATCGGCGGTGGGTGCGACCTCGGTGTGCGGGGCGAGGTGGAAGCGCAGCGTGAACGGCGTCATCCCCCGCTGGCGCCGCCGGCCGGAGGGGAGCAGCATGTCCTCGCCGCGCAGATCGCGCCCGTCATGCGACAGGGTGAGCGCGCGGCGATGGAGGAAGCCGAAGCGGCGGACATAGCCGTCATGGCTTGCCTCGATCCGGCTGGCGCTGTCGCTTTCCTGGCGCGCCAGCTCCACTTCGCCGACGCCGCGGCCCAGCGTGCCGTCGGCATGGATGGCCGTGGAGTTGCTGTCGCTGACGGCCAGCGTCGAATGGGCGGCAGTGGAGCGCAGCGCCTGGACCAGCGCCGGGGGCACGGCGGCATCGACCATCCGCCCGCCGCCGCAATTCACCACCAGCCGGTGCGGCCCGTCGGACAGCTCGAACGCGAGCGTGGAAGCGCAGCCATCGTCGATCAGCCGGGCGATCGGCGGCGGGGCGGCATCCATGATGACGACGGTGTTGCCGGCGGAGAGGCGCTGATAGCCCCATTCGCGCGCCTGCTTAAGCGGGCGGGTGCGGATGCCGGTCGCCTCGATCGTCTGCTCGATGATCTCGGCGGCGATCGGCCCGCTGCCCTGCCAGCTCGATAGCCCGCCATCGCCATGGCAGACGCCGAGCAGCGCCGCGACCATGCGGTTGAGGGCACCGAGCACGAACATCGGCGGTTCCAGCCGACGCGCGCCATAGAGTTCGCAGACCAGGGTGAGGAGCTGGATCGCCTCCAGCTGCCCGCCCGGCGAGCGGCCGACGGTGCCGCCATCCTCGAACACCGACGCGGCGATGGCGCGGTTTAGGCCCGATTCGGCAAAGGCCCGGCGCGGGTCGCCACCCGGCAGCACCAGCCCCGCCGCGAGCAGACCCGCCCAGGCCGCCAGCCGGGGCACGCCCGCCGGTGCCTTGTCGGCAGTGCGGTCGAGATGGCGCGCGCCGCGGGCCAGCGCGTGCATCACCCCCGAGCGATAGATCTGGTCGGTCGAGGAGAGGATCAGCGGGGCATGCGCGATCCAGAACAGGATGCGGCGGCCGGTCGCGTCGGGCAGCCAGGCCGGGTCGGCCACCTTTTCGCCGTGTGCCGCCAGCCAGCGGCGCGTGATCTCTTCCGCGACCGGCGCGCCGATCGAGCGGGTGGCGACGCTCGACAGGTCGCGCAGCCAGGCGAAGCTGTGGAGATAGGCGGCCAGCGCCGGCGACCAGTCGGGCTGGGCAAAATCCAGCGCCGCGACCGGCTTTGCCTCGCCACGAAAGCGGATGGTGCCGTCGAGCAGGGCATCGCCGCGCTGCGGATCGCCGAAAAAGGGATCGTCGGCAACCGCGATCAGCTTCAGCGGGTGGCGCCCCTTCAGCCGCATCGCATGGAGCGGCGTGCGCCAGGCCAGGCGCTGGAAGCGGTCCGCGATGCGGTCGGCGAGCGACAGGCCATGGTCGCCGCCCACCCGTACCAGCCGCTTGCCTTCCTCGACTCCGTCGGCGGCGGAGCCTGGAGCCGGGTCGCTCAACCGTCTCTCAGCGCCGCGATATTGTCGGCATAGCAGGCCGGCCCGCCGGTGAAGGTGGCGGTGCCCGCGACCAGCGCATCGGCGCCTGCCGCAATCACGCGCGGCGCCGTTTCGCGGTCGACGCCGCCATCGACTTCCAGATCGATCGCCCGGCCGCTCGCCGTAATGCGGCGGCGCAGTTCGGTGATCTTCGGCAACTGGCTCTCGATGAACTTCTGCCCGCCAAAGCCGGGATTGACGCTCATCACCAGGATCAGATCGACCATGTCCATGACATGATCGACCACCGCGACCGGCGTCGCGGGATTGAGCACCACGCCGGCGCGCTTGCCCAGCGCCTTGATCGTCTGCAGCGTGCGGTGGAGGTGCGGCCCGGCCTCCGGATGCACCGAAATCGTGTCCGCCCCCGCATCGGCAAAGGCGGCGAGCAGCGGATCGACCGGCGCGATCATCAGATGCACGTCGAACGGCTTGGCCGTGTGCGGGCGCAGCGCCTTGATGACCGCCGGGCCGATCGTGATGTTCGGCACGAAATGCCCGTCCATCACATCGACATGGATCCAGTCGGCACCGGCGGCGTCGATGGCGCGCACTTCCTCGCCCAGACGTGCGAAGTCGGCCGAGAGGATCGAGGGGGCGATGCGGATGGACATAGCCTCGCTCTACTTACCGCGCGACTCGGGTGCAACCGGAGCGGTTCCGTTTCCCCGATTTGTTCCATCGCTTATGCACGGGGTTATCCACAGCTTTCGTTCAACGCCGCCGGAAACGGGCGATGAAGAAGCCGTCGAGGCCACCTGCTTCGGCAAGCATGCCCGGCAGGATGCGCAGGCTGCCGTCCTCGCGGGGCGTGATGCCCGCGGGCAGTTCTGCGGGGGTTGCCGGCACCAGCGCAAAGTCCGGATGGGCGGCGAGGAACGGCGCCAGATGCGCCTCGCCCTCCTGCGGCTCGAGCGAGCAGGTGGAGAAGACCAGCGTGCCGCCCGGCTTCACCCAGGCGGCGGCGCGGTCGAGCAGTTTCGCCTGCAGCGCCGCCATTTCGCCGATCAGCGAGGGGCGGACGCGGTGGAGCACGTCCGGATGGCGGCGGAAAATGCCGGTGGCGCTGCACGGCGCGTCGAGCAGCACCGCATCGGCCGGGGCGGGCGGTGCCCAGTCGAGCAGGTCGGCCGCGACCACGGTCGCGGACAGGCCAGTTCGCTCCAGATTGTCATGAAGTCGCGCGAGACGACTTTCCGAAGCATCGACCGCCGTCACCTGCCAGCCGGCGGCGGCGAGCTGCAGCGTCTTGCCCCCCGGCGCGGCGCACAGATCGAGCGCGGTGCCCGTACCCGCGCCGATCAGCCTTGCCGGAATCGAGGCGGCGAGATCCTGCACCCACCAGTCGCCCTCGGCAAAGCCGGGCAGCGTCGGCACGCTGGTGCCGGGGGCGAGCCGGGCATGGCGCGGGGCGAGGCTGACCGCGTCGGGCAGCGGCATGTCGCTGCGCAGACTCAGGTCGAGCGGCGGCGGGGCGGCGATGGCGCCGCGCGCTGCCTCCACCATGGCGTCACCCCAGGCGGCCTGCCAGCGCAACCACACCGCGTCGGGCAGCGCGGGCAGGTCCGGCAGCGTCGCATCGCCGCGCATCAGCGTGCCGAACACGCCGTGCACCAGCTTGCGCGGCCCGCCATCGACCAGCGGCAGCACGGTGGCGATGGCGGCATGGCCGGGCGTGCCGAGTGCGATGGCCTGCACCAGCGCGATCCGCAGCGCGAAGCGCGCCTTGGCATCGTCGGGCAGGCGCTGGCGGGTGGCGGAATCGATCAGCGCGTCGAGATCGGGCAGCCGCCGCAGCGCCTCGGCGGCGATGGCACGGGCAAGGCCGCGATCATTGGGCGCCAGCCCCTGGGCCGCAGAATCGAGCGCCTGTTCCAGCGCCAGGCCGCGGCGCAGCACCGCATCGAGCAGCTTCAGCGCGGCGCGCCGGGCGGGGACGCCGGGCGCGTCGGCTTCGGGGCGGGCCGGGCGGCGTGGCGCAGGACGGGCCATGTTCAGCGCGCTCCGGACCCGATAGGCGCCACTGCGCCCGCTGCCGCTTGCGGCGTCATTTCCCAACCGTTCACTTGACCATGCTCCTTTGGCGGCCGACATGGGCCGGGCAACCAAGGAAGGCAATCCTTATGGGCAAGCGCCCCCCGCATGTGCAGCCGCCGGCCTATCTCTCGAAGAACCCGCCGGTGCCCAAGCCCGAACCGCTGCAGCGCCCGGAAAGCGACCCGCTGGGCAAGGATCCGGTACGCTATGGCGACTGGGAGCTGAAGGGAATCGCCGTCGATTTTTGACGGTGCGGCGAGAGGCGAAGTTTAGGAAGTTTAGGGTCAAAACACTTTTTCGCCGGGGTCAGCGACCGAGCGCGACGAACATTATCTACGCATAATCGTGGCCTCTCCCACCGTCATGCCAGCGCAAGCTGGCATCTCCCGAAGCAGCGCTGTTCCGCTCTCGCCCAGCCTCGTGGAACCACAGCGTTCGCTGGGACGACGGCTGGTGGAGAGGATTGCGATACGCGGATGAGGCTCCGCCAAGGCGGTGCGCCCGAGCGGATCGGTATGCCGACGATGTCAAAGAGCGAACCGGAACATAACGGGATCATTGGCTGTAGGACAGCGCTTTCCCGGCGCCGGCTGCCCTGAGACCCGGGACCAGCTCTTGCTCCCCCCTACACCGCCTCTGCCTTCAGCGGCCGGCTGAGCAGCGCCTCGATCACCTCGGCCACCGGTGCGCCCTCCAGCAGCGCGTTGACTGCCGCCGTCACCGGCATGTCCACCCCCGCTTCCGCCGCCGCCTCGCGCAGGACCGGGGCAGTGAAGGCGCCTTCGGCCACGGTCTTGCGGTCGGACAGCAGCGCGGCGGCGCTGCGGCCCTGGCCGAGCCCGACGCCGAGCGAGAAGTTGCGCGAATTGGTCGAGGAACAGGTGAGGACGAGGTCGCCGAGGCCCGACAGGCCGGTCAGCGTCTCTGCCTGCGCGCCGCGGGCAAGGCCGAAGCGGGTCATTTCGGCAAAGCCGCGCGCGATCAGCGCGGCGCGGGCGTTGAGGCCGAGCCCGGCACCTTCCACCACCCCGCAGGCGATGGCGAGGACGTTCTTCACCGCGCCGCCAATCTCCGCGCCGGTCACGTCGGCCGAGGCATAGGGGCGGAAGGCCGGCGCGCCGATCCGGTCGATCAGGCGCGTGCGCAGTTCCGAGTCCTCGCAGGCCAGCGTGACGGCGGTGGGCTTCCCGGCGGCAACCTCATGCGCGAAGGTGGGGCCGGACAGCACCGCGATGGGCGCTTGCGGGGCGACGCTGCGCGCGACTTCGCCGACCAGCAGACGGGTGCCCGCCTCGATCCCTTTGGCGCAGAGCACCAGCGGCGTGGCACCGACCGCCGCCTCGGCCAGCACGGCGCGGACATGCTGGGCGGGGGCGACGACGAGCAGCGCGTCGCAGCCGGCGAGGTCGCCCAGGCGGCCGGTCGCGCGGATCGCCGGGGAAAGGGGCACGCCGGCAAGGAAGCTGCGGTTTTCATGGGCGGTGTTGATGCCCTCCACCACCTCGGGCTCGCGCGCCCAGAGCAGCACGGGCCGGTCGTCGCGCGCCGCCACCTGCGCCAGCGCGGTGCCCCATGCCCCGCCACCGATCACGCCGATTTTCATGCCTTCACTCCTGCGCCGCGCACCTTTTCGGCATCGGGGTCGAGCGGCCAGCGGGCGCGGGCCGGCGTGTCGAGCGGGTCGGTCCAGCCTTCGGCAAAGCGCTCGGCGCCGGCCCAGGCGATCATCGCGGCATTGTCGGTGCAGAGCCACAGCGGCGGCGCGACGAAGCGCAGGCCGTGCTCGGCAGCGAGCGCCTCCAGCGCGGCGCGCACTGCCTTGTTCGCGGCGACGCCGCCGGCCACCACCAGCGCGGTCGGCTGCACGCCGGCCAGCGCGCGGCGGGTGCGGTCGATCAGACAATCGACCACCGCCTGCTGGAACGAGGCGGCGAGATCTTCCGCGCTGTAATCGTTCACCGCACGGGCGACGGCGCTCTTGAGGCCGGCGAAGGAGAAATGCGGCTCGCCCGAGCCGACCAGCGGGCGGGGCAGGGGGACGGCTTTGGGATTGCCGCGTTCCGCTGCCTTTTCCACCGCCGGGCCGCCGGGAAAGCCGAGGCCGAGCAGCTTGGCGGTCTTGTCGAACGCCTCGCCCGCCGCATCGTCGATGGTGGTGGCGAGCCGGCGATAGCGGCCGACGCCTTCGACCAGCAGCAACTGGCAATGGCCACCCGAGACGAGGAGGAGGAGATAGGGGAAGGCGAGGCTCTGGTCGCCGAGGCGGGGGGAAAGCGCGTGGCCCTCGAGATGATTGACCGCGACCAGCGGCTTGTTCGCGGCGAGCGCGAGCGCCTTGCCGGTGACGAGGCCGACCATCACCCCGCCAATCAGGCCGGGGCCGGCAGTGGCGGCGATCGCATCGACCTGATCGAGCGTGACGCCGGCCTCTTCCAGCGCCGCCTCGACCAGCGGCCCGAGCATTTCGACATGCGCGCGGGCGGCGATTTCGGGGACGACGCCGCCATAGGGGCGATGCGCCTCTTCCTGCCGCGCCAGCTTGTGCGCGCGGATCGTGCCGTCGCTGTCGACCAGCGCCGCTGCGGTTTCGTCGCAGCTCGATTCAAGCCCGAGGATCAGTGCCATTGTCCCCATCTAAGCCGCTTCGCGATAGGGTCCAGAGGGAGGGTGTTGATTTGGTGCGCGCGAAGGCGCGAAGAGAAATATTTCGCGCAGAGGCGCAGAGAGCGCAGAGGAGGCTGGAGTGGCTTGACCGGCGTAGCCGATCGAATCCGCTCTCTGGATTGCCCTGCGGGCATAGCGAGCGATACCCCCTCTGCGTCCCCTGCGCGCATAAAACATCTTCGCGTCTTCGCGCCTTCGCGTGAACCAAAATCGGCCCCCCGGTATCACCCCCATTGCCCTTGCCGGAGCACGACCCTAGCACCACGCGCATGACTGGATTCCGTATCGGTACGCGCGGTTCGCCGCTGGCGCTGGCGCAGGCGAACATGGTGCGTGCGGCGCTGCAGGCGGCGCATGGCATTGCGGGCGAGATCGTCGTCGTCCGCACCACCGGCGACAAGGTGCAGGACCGGCCGCTGGCCGAAATCGGCGGCAAGGCGCTGTGGACCAAGGAGCTGGACCGTGCGCTGCTGGCGGGCGAGATCGACTGCGCGGTCCATTCGATGAAGGATGTCGAGACCTTCCGGCCCGAGGCGATCGTGATCGCCGCGATGCTGCCGCGCGCCGATGTGCGCGACCGGCTGGTGGGGGCGGAATCGCTCGACGCGCTGCCGCAGGGCGCGGTGCTGGGCACTGCCTCGCCGCGCCGGGCCGCCCAGGTGAAGCGGCACCGGCCGGATGTTTCCACCGTGCTGTTCCGCGGCAATGTCGACACGCGGCTGGCGAAGCTGGCGGCGGGCGAGGCAGATGCGACGCTGCTCGCCTCGGCCGGGCTCGAGCGGCTGGGACGGCATGACGTCGGTCATGTCGTGCCGACCAATGTGATGCTGCCCGCCCCGGCGCAGGGGGCGGTGGGGATCGAGGTGCGCGCCGACGATGTCCGTGCGCGCGAACTGGTGGCGGCGATCGATGATCCGCAGACCCATGCCTGCGTGCTGGCGGAGCGGGCGCTGCTCGCTGCGCTGAAGGCCGATTGCCATTCGCCGGTCGCGGCGCTGGCGACGATCGAAGGGGCGATCCTGACGATCGAGGCCGAGCTGTTCGCCGAAGACGGCAGCGCGCATGTCCATGGCATGATCGAAGGCGCGCCCGGGGATGCGGCGCTCCCGGCAGCGCTGGCCCGCGACCTGCTCGCCCGCGCGCCGGAGGCAGTGCGCGCGCTGTTCGCGGGATGAGCCGCCCGCTCGCGGTGCTGCGGCCCGAGCCCGGCAACGGCGCGACGGCGGCGGCGATCGAGGCGCGCGGGTATCGCGCAATCCGGCTGCCGCTGTTCGCGGCGCGGGGGCTGGCGTGGGAACTGCCCGACGCCTCGGCCTTCGACGCGCTGATACTGACCAGCGCCAATGCGGTGCGGCTTGCCGGGCCGGGGCTGGCAAGCCTCGCGGCGCTGCCGGTCCATGCCGTGGGCGCCGCGACGGCGGCGGCGGCGCGGCAGGCGGGCTTTGCGGTGGTATCGGTGGGGCAGGGCGGTGCTGCAGCCTTGCTCGAACAGGCCGACGCGATGGGCGTGCGGCGCGCGCTGCACCTTGCCGGGCGCGAGCACACCGTTGCGGCAGGGGGAATCGTGGCAGCGGTGCGCACGGTCTATGCCAGCGACGCGGTGCCGGTGGCGCCCGAGGCAGTGGCCGCGCTCGCCGGCAGCGTGGCGCTGGTGCAATCGGCCCGGGCCGGGGCACGGCTCGCCGAACTGGTGGTCGATCGCGGCGATGTGCGGCTGGCGGCGGTCAGCGCGGCGGCGGCCGTAGCGGCCGGGGCGGGGTGGCAGGCAGTGGCAGTGGCGCCTTCGCCCGACAGCGATGCGCTGATCGACGCCGCAATTGCGCTCGCCGATTGACCGCAGGGCATCGCGCGGCGAAAAGGGCGCCATGAGCGACGAGCCCCTTGCGCCGGAGCCGGCCCGCAACCCTGCCCTCCTGCGCAGCCGGACGCTGATCGGCGGCGCCGGATTCCTGGGCGGCATGGCCGTTACTGCGGCATTGATTCAATTTGCCGGGCCCAGCCTGGTGCATGCCCCTGCCCAGAAGACCGTCCCCGTGGCGGCCCCTTCCCCTGTGCCCTCGCCGGTCGCGGTGCCCCCGCGATCGACGCTTCCTCCCGCCACCGATGTCGCGACGCTCGATGCGCGCGAAATGGCGCTGGCGGCGCGGCTTGATGCGCTCGAACTGCGGCTGCAGGATCTGGGCAGCAGCGCGCGCAACGCCTCGGTCTATGCGAGCCAGGCCGAGCGGCTGATGGTCGCCGCCGCCGTGCGCCGCGCGATCGAACGCGGCCAGCCGCTGGGCAGCCTGGAGAATCAGCTCCGCGCGCGCTTTGGCGACAAGCATGGCGAAGCGGTGTCGGCCATCGTCGCGGCGGCGGCGGCGCCGGTGACGCTGGAAGACCTGAAGGTCGCGCTCGACGCCATCGCGCCGCGGCTTGCCACCGGCCCCAATGACGGCGCCTGGACGCGGTTCCGCGCCTTTGTCGGCGACCTGATGGTGCTGCGCCCGCTCGACATGCCCAGCCCGCGCCCCGCCGACCGGCTGCGCCGTGCGCGCCAGGCGCTGGCCGAAGGCAATGTCGAAGTGGCGATGGCCGAGATTGCGCATATGCCCGGCGTCGCCAATGCGCAGGGCTGGACCGGCGCTGCCGCGCGCTATGTGAACGCGCGCAAGGCGCTGGACGAAATCGAGAAGGCGGCAGCAGAAACGCCGTCCGCACCCGCGCCTGCAGCACCGGCCCCCCGGCCGGCGCCCAACGCAACGGCGCAGTAGAGGAACGACTGACATGGCAGAGATGGGCCGGTTCGACTGGCAGGATCCGTTCAGGCTCGACGGCGAGCTGACCGACGAGGAGCGGATGGTGCGGGACGCCGCGCGCGACTATGCGCAGGGCGAATTGCTGCCGCGCGTCACCTCCGCCTATCTGGAGGAGCGGTTCGACCGCGAGATCATGTCGGAAATGGGCGCGCTGGGCTTGCTCGGCCCGACGATTCCCGAAACCTATGGCGGCGCGGGGCTCGGCTATGTCGCCTATGGCCTGGTCGCGCGCGAAGTGGAGCGCGTCGATTCGGGCTATCGCTCGGCGATGAGCGTGCAATCCAGCCTCGTGATGCACCCCATCTATGCCTATGGCAGCGAGGAGCAGCGGCGGAAATATCTGCCGAAGCTGGCGACCGGCGAATGGGTCGGCTGTTTCGGCCTGACCGAGCCCGATGCCGGATCGGACCCCGCCGGCATGCGCACCCGCGCCGAAAAGATCGACGGCGGCTACCGGATCACCGGCGCGAAAATGTGGATCACCAATGCGCCGATCGCCGATGTGTTCGTCGTCTGGGCGAAGAGCGATGCGCATGATGGTGCGATCCGCGGCTTCGTGCTCGAACGGGGCATGAAGGGCCTCACCAGCCCGAAGATCGAAGGCAAGCTGTCCCTGCGCGCCTCGATCACCGGCGAAATCGTGATGGACGGGGTGGAAGTCGGCGAAGACGCGCTGCTCCCCAATGTGCAGGGGCTGAAGGGCCCGTTCGGCTGCCTCAACCGCGCGCGCTACGGCATTGCCTGGGGCAGCATGGGCGCGGCCGAGGCGTGCTTCCACGCCGCGCGGCAATATACGCTCGATCGCCACCAGTTCGGCCGGCCGCTGGCCGCGACCCAGCTCGTCCAGCTCAAGCTCGCCAATATGGAGACCGAGATTGCGCTGGGTCTGGCTGCGGCGCTGCGCTGCGGGCGGATGTTCGATGCCGGCACGCTGGCGCCCGAGGCGATCAGCATCATCAAGCGCAACAATTGCGGCAAGGCGCTCGATATCGCCCGCACCGCGCGCGACATGCACGGCGGCAACGGCATTTCGGCCGAGTTCCATGTGATCCGCCACGCGATCAACCTCGAGACGGTCAACACCTATGAAGGCACGCACGACGTGCACGGGCTGATCCTCGGCCGGGCGATCACCGGCATCGCGGCGTTCTGATGGCGCCAGACCGGCAGCCGGTGCTGGAGGGCGAACTGGTCCGCATCCGCCCGCTGGCGGCGGCGGACTGGGACGCGCTCTACGCGGTGGCTTCCGATCCGCTGATCTGGGAACTCCACCCGGTGCCGGACCGCTGGCAGGAACCGGTGTTCCGCCAGTTCTTTGCCGATGCGCTGGCGTGCGGCGGCGGGCTGGCGATCGAGGACAAGGCGACCGGCGCGGTGATCGGCTCCAGCCGCTACGACGCCTGGGTGCCGGAAGAAGACGAGATCGAGATCGGCTGGACGTTCCTCGCCCGGGCCTATTGGGGCGGCACCTATAACCGCGACGTGAAGCGGCTGATGCTCGACCATATCCACCGCTTCGTCGGCACGGTCGTGTTCCTGGTCGGCGAGCATAATCTGCGGTCGCGCGGGGCAATGGCCAAGATCGGCGGCACGCTGATCGAGGGCCGTCACCATCGCGGCGGCGGCAAGCTGTTCCCCGACCATGTCGTCTATGCGATCCGGCGGGGCGAGGGGTGAAGCCGCTCGCCGGCATCAAGGTCGTCGAGCTGGCGCGGATCCTTGCCGGGCCGTGGTGCGGGCAATTGCTCGCCGATCTGGGCGCCGAGGTGGTGAAGGTCGAGCGGCCCGGGGCAGGCGACGATACCCGCCATTGGGGTCCGCCCTTCCTCCACGATGCCGAGGGGGTGAACCGCGACGCCGCCTATTTCCATGCCTGCAATCGCGGCAAGACGAGTGTCGCGATCGACATCGCCACGGCGCAAGGGCAGGCGGCGGCGAAGACGCTGATCGCCGATGCCGATGTCGTGATCGAGAATTACAAGGTCGGCGGGCTTACGAAATACGGCCTCGATGCCGCCAGCCTGCGCGCGGCCCATCCCCGGCTGGTGGTCTGCTCGATCACCGGCTTCGGCCAGACCGGCCCCTATGCGGCGCGCGCCGGATACGACTTCATCATCCAGGGCATGGGCGGCGCGATGAGCCTGACCGGCGAGCCCGACGGGCCGCCGCAGAAAGCCGGCGTCGCCTATGCCGACATCTTCACCGGCGTCTATTCGGCGGTGGCGATCCTTGCCGCGCTGCGCCGTCGCGATGTCGAGGGGGTGGGCGCGCATATCGACATGGCGCTGCTCGACACGCAGGTCGCGGTGCTCGCCAACCAGGCACTCAACTGGATGGCGAGCGGCAAGGTGCCGCACCGCATGGGCAACGGCCATGCCAATCTGGTGCCCTATCAGGCCTTTGCCTGCCGCGACGGCGAGCTGATCGTCGCGGTGGGGAATGACGGGCAGTTCGCGAAGCTGTGCGCGATCCTCGGGCTCGACCTGGCCGGCGATCCGCGTTTCGCGACCAATCCGGGGCGAGTGACGCACCGCGACGCGCTGATCCCGCTACTGGCGCGGGCGATGCTCGATTGGGCCAGGGCCGATCTGTACGAGGCGCTGGAGGCGGCGGGCGTGCCGGCCGGGCCGATCAACCGCGTCGACGAAGTCTTCGCCGATCCGCAGGTCGTGGCGCGCGGGATGGCGATCATGCGCGACGGGCTGCCGGGGCTGGCGAGCCCGATCACGATCGACGGCGAGCGGATGGTGGCGGAGCGGGGAAGTCCGGGGCGGGGTTAGGGGCGTTTGTCACCCTCACCCTCCCACCGCCTTCGGCGGCGGGCCCCTCCCTCTCCCAAAGGGAGAGGTGTTTTGCTCCCTCTCCCCTTGGGAGAGGGAGGGAGCGCCGCAGGCGCGGAAGGGTGAGGGTGATTAGCGCTCGCTATTGATACCCGCCCTCTTCCTCGCGTTCCTCGGCGGCGTCTTCCTGGGCCTCTTCCATCGCTTCGGCTTCGTCGTTCTGCGGCGGCTGCTTTTCGGGATCGTGGATCATACGGCGCTCCTTGCCTGTCCTCCGACCAACGAAGCGGGACGCCAAAGGTTCGCGCCTAGCCCAGCCGCCGGATCAATTCCTGCGCCCCCGCCGGCGCGCGGACCTTGCCGCCATGGATGAAGAAGACGAAGGTCTCGCGCGGCTGCACCGGGGCGGGTTCGGCCGCGAAACAGGGTAGCCCTTCCGGCTGACCGCCGCGCGCCCAGCATTGCGCCGCCTCTGTCCAGCGGGGGAAGTCGGCTTCGGGATAGCAAAGCGGATTGTCGTCCTCGCCCGCCTCGAGCCGGGCATAGACAAAGTCGCCGCTGACATCGGCGATCGCCGGATATTGCGGCGAATCGGCAAACACGATCGCCACCCCGGCAGTGCGGCACAAGGCGACGAATTCGGGCGTGTGGAAGCTTTCGTGCCGAACCTGCACCGCATGGCGCAGCTTCACGCCATCTTGGCTACGCGGCAACAGCGCAAGAAAGGCGCCGAAATCGGCGGCATCGAATTTCTTGGTCGCCATGAACTGCCAGAAGATCGGCCCCAGCCGGTCGCCCAGTTCGACCAGCCCCTGGCCGCAGAAGCGGGCGATCGATTCCCCCGCCTCTGCCAGCACCTTGCGGTTGGTGACGAAGCGCGAGCCCTTGACCGTGAAGGTGAACCCCTCGGGCGCCGCCGCGGCCCAGCCGGCGAAGCTGGCGGGCTTGAAGGTGGAATAATAGGTGCCGTTGATCTCGATCGCGGTCAGCGCGCGCGCGGCGAATTCCAGCTCGCGCTTCTGCGCCAGCCCGGGCGGATAGAAGGTGCCGCGCCACGGCTCGAACGTCCATCCGCCGATGCCGACCCGAATCGCTCCGCTGTTCTCCGCCACTCCGCCTCTCCTTCTCGATATGGGAATATCGGGCGCCGCAACTACGACCAACGGCGACTCGCCATTTCGCCGCGCCTGAGTATCGTGCCGGTCCATGTCGCGAAACCTTTGTTCCGTTCCAGACCAGCGCCTGGCCGATCGCGCCTATTCGCGCATCGTCGAAATCATCCTTGCCGACGGGCTGGGGGTGGGCGACCGGTTGCCGTCGGAATCGCGGCTGGCCGAGACGTTCGGCATGTCGCGCACGGTGGTGCGGGAGGCGCTGGTGCGGCTGGCCGCCGACGGCATCACCGAATCGCGTCGGGGCGCCGGCTCGTATGTGATGCGTCGCCCCTCGCTGCGGCTGGGCGCGCACATGCCGATGACCGAATTGTCGGCGACGCTCGGCACCTATGAAGTGCGCTTCGTGCTGGAGGCAGAGGCGGCGCGGCTGGCAGCAATCCGGCGTTCGCCCGAGCAGATGGAGGCGATCGAGGCGGCGATGGGCGATCTGCGCGCGGCACTGCTCTCCAGCGGACCGGCGCATGACGAGGACTGGCGGCTGCACCGCGCCATCTTCCACGCCACCGCCAACCCCGCCTTCGAAAAGGCGTTCGAGCATCTCCACGAAGAGACGATGCGGATCATGCGTGCCGGTGTCGACATTGCCCGCACCCGCGAGCCCGAGCCGATTGCCGCGATGGTGCGCGAACATGCCACCATCGTCGAGGCGATCCGCGCCCAGGATGCCGACGGCGCCGCGCTGGCGATGCGCTGGCATCTGTCGCAGGGACGCAAGCGGCTGATGCCCTGAGAGGCCGGTTGCGCGGGGGCGCTACTCCTTCACGCGCGTCCAGGTCTGCGACTTGCAGACGGCGCCCAGCAGCGCACAGCCCTTGCCGACGATGGTGTTGGCATCGACCACCGTCACCGTTCCCGAAAAGCGCTGGTTGATGTCGGGCACGAACACCGTGCCTTTCCACAGGCCGGCGTGGACGATCTTGAAATTCTGGAACAGCTGCGCGCCGATCAGCGGATCGGTGCCGCCGCGCCGGGCATCGGCCTTGGCCTTGTCGCTCGCCCAGATCACCGTGGCGCACATGCTGTCGCTGCCGCAGGGCGCGGCGCGGACATGCACGCTGTCCGACGGATTGCGCCACACGCTGGGGGCCGGCTGCGACTGGGCGGCGGCGAGCGACGGAACAAGGCAGAATGCAGCGGCAAGCAGGATGATACGCAAAGGGGCAACTCCCGGCTGGATCGCGCGCGTGTAGCACGCGACGCGGCGGCGGGAAGCCCGGGGTTGATGCGGAAGGCGTGGCATACGCGGCGGACGCCTGCTGCGACCGCTGGAGCGGGCGAAGGGATTCGAACCCTCGACCCCAACCTTGGCAAGGTTGTGCTCTACCCCTGAGCTACGCCCGCTCTGGCGTTGTGGCCGGTAGCGAAGCAGCGCTTCCGGCGGGTGAGGCGCGCCCACTAGCAGCGCCCTCCGGGGTGCGCAAGCCCCTTCGCGCAACTTTCTTAAAAGGCTTGGCGCTGGGCGCGGGAACGCCCAAATAGGCGCAAACCATCCGCGCGGTGCCCGCGCGTTGCAACAGGATAGCAGGAGCAGCCCTTGGCCACGCTTGGAATGAGCCCCGCCGAAAAGGAAGCCGTAGAGGCATTCCGCCGTGACATCGTCGAGCCGTCGATGACGCAGCTCGTCATCATCGATTTCTGGGCGGAATGGTGCGGCCCGTGCAAGGCGCTGGGGCCGGTGCTGGAAAAGGTGTCCGCCGAATATGCCGGCAAGGGCGTGAAGCTCGCCAAGATCGATGTCGATGCCAACAAGTTCATCGCGGCACAGTTCCAGGTGCGTTCGATCCCCACCGTCTATGCGATGTTCCAGGGCCAGCTGGTCGCCGACCTGACCAGCGCGCGGACCGAATCGCAGCTCCGCACCATGCTCGACCAGATTCTGCGCCAGCTGCCCGTGCAGGGCGAGGATGCGAGCGTCGAGGCCGAGCTGGAGCCGCTGATCGCGATGGGCGAGCAGGTGCTGGCCGATGGCGATGCGCAGCGCGCGCTCTCGATCTTCGATCAGTTGGCGGACATGGCGCCCGATCATGCCGCGGTGGCGGCGGGCCGGGTCCGCGCGCTGACTGCGCTTGGCCGGCACGACGATGCCCAGGCGGAACTCGACGCGATCACCGGCGATGCCGCCAAGGCCCCCGAAGTCGAGCGCGCCCGCGCCGCGCTGAGCCTGGCGCGTGAGGCGCAGCCGGTCGACGATCTTGCGGCGCTGGCGGCGCGTGCGGCGGCCAATCCCGAGGACATGGACGCGCGCTACGAACTGGCCGGCGGCCAGATGGCGGCGGGCGACCGCGACGCAGCGGCCGAGACACTGCTCGCCATGGTGCGCGACGACCGCGCCTGGAACGAAGGCGCGGCGCGGCAGCGGCTGCTCAAGCTGTTCGAAGTGGTGGGCCTGGAAGATCCCTGGGTTTCGGCGCAGCGGCGCAAGCTGTCGGCGATCCTGTTCGGATGAGCGGGACGACGCGGCTCTCGGTGTTTCCGCTGGCAGGGGCGCTGTTGTTTCCGCGCATGCACCTGCCGCTGCACATTTTCGAGCCGCGTTACCGGGCGATGGTGTCCGAGGCGCTGGCGCGTGACCGGCGCATCGGCATGGTCCAGCCGCGTGACGACAAGAACCCGCCGGGGCTGTTCGCGATGGGCTGTGTCGGCCGGATCGCCGATGTCGAGGCGCTGGACGACGGCCGGTTCGACATCGTGCTGGAAGGGCTGGCGCGCTTTACCATCGTGCGCGAGCTGGACGTCTCCACGCCGTTCCGCCAGGTCGAGGCATTGCTGGAGCCGGCCGGATCGCCCGAGACGCTGGCGCTGGCCGAGCGCGCCTCGCTGGAAATCGAATCGAAGCGGTTCGCCGACGGGCTGGGCTATGCCGTCGACTGGGAAGCCGTGACGCGGCTGGATGACGAATCGCTGGTCAACGGCATCGCCCAGATCGCGCCGTTCGACGCGGCGTCGAAACAGGCGCTGCTCGAGGCGCCGGACCTTTCCGCGCGTGCGGACCTGATCGTCCAGCTGATGCAATTTTTCGGCCGGCACGGCGAGGATCGCGCCACGCTGCAATAGCGCGCCGGAACCGGGCTGCTGCTTTTTTGGTTGCCCGTTTTTTGAGCAGCGTTTCGCATCTGCACAAAAAATTCACGCATTCGTAACATTTGATTACGCGCAAGGCAGCGGAATCACGCGATTCCGAACTTGGCACGCGCTTTGCTGAGTAGCTCCCGGGACAACCGCCAAGAGGGGGCGAAATGAAACTCATCATCGCCATCATAAAACCGTTCAAGCTGGATGAGGTGCGCGAAGCGCTGACTGCAGTGGGCGTGACGGGCATGACCGTCACCGAGGTCAAGGGCTTTGGCCGCCAGAAGGGCCAGACCGAAATCTATCGCGGTGCCGAGTACAGCACCAACATGGTGCCCAAGATCAAGATCGAGATCGCCGTGGCCGGCGATCTGGCGGACCGCGCCGTCGAGGCGATCCAGGCCGCCGCAAGCACCGGTGCCATCGGCGATGGCAAGATCTTCGTCCTCGACATGGGCCAGGCCGTGCGCATCCGCACCGGCGAAACCGACGAGACCGCGCTGTGAGCAAGGGGGTATCGATGAAGCAAGGATGGAAGACCGCCGGGCTCGCGCTCGGTGCGGCCGCGATCTTCGCGGCGATGCCGGCCTGGGCACAGGCGGCGATGGTCAAGGCGCCGACTGCCGCGCAGCAGGCGACGATGGTCAACAAGGGCGACACCGCCTGGATGCTGGTTTCCTCGGCGCTGGTGCTGATGATGTCGGTGCCCGCGCTGGCGCTGTTCTATGGCGGCCTCGTTCGCACCAAGAACATGCTGTCGGTGCTGATGCAGGTGTTCATGATCGTGTCGGTGGCGGCGCTGGTGTGGTGCTGCTGGGGCTATTCGATCGCCTTTACCGGCGGCAATCCCTTCTTCGGCGGGCTTTCCAAGGCGTTCCTGATCGGGGTCAGCGCGAATAGCTATTCGGCGACCTTCTCGAACAACGTCTACATTCCCGAATTCGCCTATGTCTGCTTCCAGATGACCTTTGCCTGCATCACGCCGGCGCTGATCATCGGCGCGTTCGCGGAGCGGGTGAAGTTCACGCCGCTGCTGATCTTCATGGTCCTGTGGATGACGATCGTGTATTTCCCGATCGCGCACATGGTCTGGTACTGGGCGGGCCCGGACTTCCTGGCTGACTCGCCGAACGACGCCGGCTTCCTCTATGCCAAGGGCGCGCTCGACTTCGCCGGCGGCACCGTCGTCCACATCAATGCGGGCATTGCCGGCCTGGTCGGCTGCCTCGTGATCGGCAAGCGCGTGGGCTTCAAGAGCGAGCCGATGCCGCCGCACTCGCTGACCATGACCATGATCGGCGCCTCGCTGCTGTGGGTGGGCTGGTTCGGCTTCAACGCCGGTTCCAACCTCGAAGCGAACGGCGTGACCGCAGTTGCCTTCATCAACACCTTCGTCGCCACGGCGGCTGCGGCGGTGAGCTGGGCGGTGATCGAGCAGGTCGTGCACAAGAAGCCGTCGCTGCTGGGTGGCGTGACCGGTGCGGTCGCCGGCCTCGTCGCGATCACCCCGGCCTCGGGCTATGCCGCGCCGATGACCTCGATCGTGCTCGGCCTGGTCGTGTCGCCGGTCTGCTTCTTCTTCGTCACCACCGTGAAGAACAAGCTGAAGTATGACGACTCGCTCGACGTGTTCGGCGTGCACTGCATCGGCGGCATTCTGGGCGCGCTCGGCACGGCGATCGTCGCCGATCCGAAGCTCGGCGGCCAGGGCGTGATCGATTACACCAAGTTCCCGTCGGTCGCCGCGCCCACCTACGACATGGTCGCGCAGCTGGTCATCCAGCTCGAAGCGGTGCTGATCACCCTCATCTGGTCGGGCGGCGTGTCGGCCGTCCTGTTCCTGGCGCTGAAGTACACCATCGGCATCCGCCCCTCGAAGGAAGTGGAAGTCGAAGGGCTCGACATCAACGAGCATGGCGAGCGCGCCTACAACTACTGACAAGTTCGGGCGCTGCGCGGCCTCTCCTGGCGCGGCGCCCCACCGGGGTTCCTCCTGCGGACGACTGGGCTGGTGGGCAACCACCAGCCCTTTTTTTATGCGGAGAGGCCCAGATCCTCGCGCAGGAACGATGCGCAGCGCTCGCCGATCATAATCGTCGGCGCGTTCGTATTGCCGCTGATCAGCCGCGGCATCACCGAAGCATCGGCGATATAGAGCCCGCTCACCCCGCGCAACCGCAGCCGGGGATCGCATACGGCATCGGCATCGCTCCCCATCCGCGCCGTGCCGACCGGGTGATAGATGGTGTCGGCCCGCGCGCGGATGCGATCTTCCAGCGCGGCATCGTCGGCAAGGTCGACCGGCCAGCGATCGCGCCCGCGATAGTCGGTAAGCGGCGGCGTTTCGAGAATCCGGTACATCGCCCGCACGCCGCGCTTCAGCGTCTCCATATCGGCCGGCGCGCTGAAATAGGCGGGGTCGATCAGCGGCGCGTCGCCGACATCGGCCGAGGCGAGTCGCACCGTGCCGCGACTCTCGGGGCGCAGCGGGCAGGCATGGCAACTGAAACCATGTGCCTTGAGCTTCGACCGGCCATGATCCTCGACCACCGCGATCAGGAAATGGAGCTGGATGTCGGGGCGCGGATTGGCGGGATCGGTGCGCAGAAAGGCGCCCGCCTCGGCGAACGGCGAGGTCATCACCCCACGCCGTGTGAACAGCCACTTTGCCAGCGACCCCAGCGACTTGAGCGACCCCGCCGCCGAGCGACCGAGGAACAGCGTGCCGTCGGTTTCCATGCTCGCGACATAATCGACATGGTCCTGCAGGTCGGCGCCGACCGCCGGCCGGTCGAGCCGCACGTCGATGCCCAGCGACTGGAGATGCGCCGCCGGGCCGATGCCCGACAGCATCAGCAATTGCGGCGTCTGGAACGCGCCTGCGGCGAGCACCACGGCGCGGCGGGCGCGGATCGTGTGCGTTCGCCCACCCTGGCGATAAACGACGCCGACCGCGCGTCCTTCCTCGAACAGGATGCGCTCCGCGAGCGTATCGCACAGGATGTTCAGGTTCGCCCGCGCGCGCGCCTGCGCCAGATAGGCGCGACCCGCCGTCCAGCGCTCGCCGCCCTTCTGCGTCACCTGATACAGCCCCACGCCTTCCTGACGCGGGCCGTTGAAATCGGGATTGACCGGAATCTGCAGCGCGGCGGCTGCCTCGATAAAGGCGCGGCTGCCGGGGTGCGGATCGCACTGGTCGCTCACCCAGAGCGGGCCGCTGGCGCCGTGCCAGGCATCGGCGCCGCGGCTGTTGTGCTCGATCGCCTTGAACCAGGGGAACACATCCTCCCAGCCCCAGCCGGCGCAGCCCAGCGCCCGCCAGTCGTCATAATCCTGTGGCTGGCCGCGAATGTAGAGCATGGCGTTGATCGCGCTCGACCCGCCCAGCCCGCGCCCGCGCGGCTGATAGCCGCGGCGGCCGTTCAGCCCCGGCTGCGGCACCGTTTCGAACGCCCAGTTGGTCGCCGGCCCCTGGAACGGCATCATGCCCGGCATGATCGTCTTGAGCCCGGTGTTGCGCCCGCCTGCCTCGAGCAGCGCGACGCGGGTGGTGCCATCCTCGCTCAGGCGGCCTGCGACGGCGCTCCCGCCCGATCCGCCGCCGATGACGACGATGTCGGCTTCTTCCATGTGGCTTCCCTCTCCTGCCAGCGTCTTTTTATGCTTTCAGACGTGTCGCGGCTGCCGTCGTGGCTCCAGCCGGGCGGGGCGGCGACATAGTGCCAGCGCGCGCGCCAGTCGGGCGCGGTCCACAGGTCGCGGGCAATGCCCACCCATTCGTGGAACGCCGCCCATAGCAGGTTGAAGCTGCCGAGATTCCTGACGATGCCGTAGCGCGGCCGGTCGTCGGCACGCTCGGGGACGAAGGTGCCGAACCAGCGATCCCAGACGATGAATACGCCGGCATAGTTGCTGTCGAGATAGCGCGGGTTGGTGGCATGGTGGACGCGGTGGTGCGACGGCGTGTTCATCACCGCTTCGAACCAGCGCGGCATCCGGTCCACCATCTCGGTATGAATCCAGAACTGGTAGATCAGGTTGAGCCCGGCGACGAAGAACACCATCGGCGGCGGAAAGCCGATCAGGAACAGCGGCAGGCGGAACAGAAAGGCCAGGCTGATAAAGCCGGTCCAGGTCTGCCTGAGCGCGGTCGACAGGTTATAATGCTGGCTCGAATGGTGGATCACATGGCTCGCCCAGAACCAGCGGACGCGGTGGGCGGTGCGGTGGAACCAGTAATAGGCGAAATCGTCAAGCACGAAGGCGATCGGCCAGACATACCAGGCATAGCCGATGTCGAGCAGCCGATATTGCCACAGCCACATCGCCAGCGCGAACACCATGCCGCCGGTGGCGACGCCCGCCACGGTACTGCCCAGCCCCAGCAACATCGAGGTCAACGTGTCGCGCGGGCAATAGCGGCTGCGGTCGCGCAGCCGCGCCACGATCATTTCCGCAAGGATCGCCAGCACGAACGCCGGGATCGCATAGTTTACGGGATCGGGCAGCTTATCCATTCGGGCGACGCTCTCCTGACACCGATGTAAGTAAGCGCGCTTCGGCTTCCGATTCAAGCGTGATCGTGCAGGGGCCGAGCAGCCGCTCGGTGCGCGGCACCCGGATCACGGCCCCGTCGTTGCGAAGGGCGATGGGTGCGGGCAGCAGCCGCGCCACGAAGCGGGCGCCGATACGTCGGATGAGCACCAGCCGTCCGTCCTCGGCGAGGACGAAGCCACCCTGCCCGTGCATATCGAGCCAGCCTCGACGGGCGATGAGGTCCGCAAAGGTGGATTCTGCAATTTCGCAAAGCTCCGTCGGGGTCGTCAGCCGGGCGGTCCCCAGTCCGAGCAGGCGCGCTGTCACGGCAAGCGCCAGTATCGCCGCCAGCGAACCGCCGATCAGCGTGAACAGGTTCATTTTCCTGCCGAAAGTTGCGCAAGCGCAGGCCGGATCGCCGACAGGTCGTACCCGGCACCGGCGCCTTTTTCGACCAGCTCGGCCGGATCGCCGCCGGCCTGTGCCGCCGCCAGCGCCCAGAGATTGCACGAGCGCGTACCCGACCGGCAATAAGCGAGCACCGGCCCGTCCACTTCGGCGAGCGCGGCACGCATCGCTTCCACCTGGCCCAGATTGAAGCCGCCGGGCGTTACGGGAATCGCCGTGTAGCCCAGCCCGGCGGCTTCGGCCGCAGCGGCGATGGTGGTGCCGCTCGGCTGACCGGGCTCCTCGCCATCGGGGCGGTTGTTGATGATATGGACGAACCCGGCCGCAGCCAGCGCGGGCACATCCTCGGGCTGGATCTGCGGCGCCACCGAGATGCTGTCGTCGATCTTGTTGGGCATGGGCTACATCCTCGCTCGAATTCCCCCTTCCTGACAGAAGGGCAACAGTTCCCCTCCCGCTTGCGGGAGGGGTTAGGGGGGATGGACCGGCTTTGCGCGTCTTCCCCGTCGGTCCCTCCCCCGACCCCTCCCGCAAGCGGGAGGGGAGCGCAAGAGGCCAGGCAGGGGCTCCGTTCAAAACTGCCGGATCACCGCCAGGAAATCGGCGCCATACGCCTCCAGCTTGCGCGCGCCGATGCCGGGCAGCTCGCCCAGCGCGGCGAGCGAATCGGGTCGCGCCGCCGCCATGTCGCGCAGCACCGAATCGTGGAAGATGACATAGGGCGGCAGCCCGGTTTCCTGCGCGATCTCGCGCCGCCTTGCGCGCAGTGCCTCGAACAGCGGGTTGCCGACCGGGTTGGGGACCGATCCCTTTGCGGCCTTGCGTCGTCGTTCGCGGCGGGGCGGCAGGACAAGCTCCAGCTTCGCCTCGCCCTTCAGGATCGGCCGCGCCTCGGGGCCGAATTCCAGCCCGCCATGCTCGTTGGTGCGCAGCGCGTCGCGCAGCAGCAGCGCGCGGGCCACGGGCTTGAGCAGTGCCACTTCGTCACCCTCGACGATGCCGAACACCGACAGTTTCTCATGCCCGTTCATCAGGCTGCGCTCGCTCGAGACGCCGGTGAGAATGCCCTCGATATAGCCGACACCGTAGAGCATGCCGGTGCGGAACACCGCCGATAGGAATTTCTGCGCGGTGACGCTGGCGTCGATCGCGGCGGGGGGATGGAGGCAATTGTCGCAATTGCCGCAGGCCTCGGGCGCATCCTCGCCGAAATGCCGGAGCAGGATGCGGCGGCGGCAGCCCGCCGTCTCGACCAGCGCACCGAGCGCGGTGAGGCGGGCGCGTTCGCCGGGCTGGCGGGCGGGTTCGACTTCGCCGATCCGCTGGCGGGCGCGGGCGAAATCGTCGGCGCCCCAGAAGAGATGCGCGACCGACGGATCGCCGTCGCGGCCGGCGCGGCCGGTTTCCTGATAATAGGCCTCGATCGACTTGGGCAGCCCGGCATGGGCGACGAAGCGAACATCGGGCTTGTCGATGCCCATGCCGAACGCGACGGTGGCGACCACCACCATGTCCTCGCTGGCGACGAACGCCGCCTGGTTGCGCCGCCGCACCTCGGGATCGAGCCCGGCATGATAGGGAAGGACCGGGCGGCCGGTTTCCGCCGCCAGCTTCTCGGCGAGTTGCTCGACCCCTTTTCGCGTCTGGGCATAGACGATGCCGGGGCCGGGATTATCCGCCACCACGTCGATGATCTGCCGCGTCGTGTTCTCGCGCGGGGCGATGGTGTAGCGGATGTTCGGCCGGTCGAACCCGGCGACGATCAGCCCTTCCTCGGGAATGCCGAGCTGGTCGAGAATGTCGGCGCGGGTATGCGCGTCGGCGGTGGCGGTGAGCGCGAGGCGCGGCACCTCCGGAAAGCGATCGAGCAGCGGGCGCAGCAGCCGGTAGTCGGGGCGGAAATCATGCCCCCATTCGGACACGCAATGCGCCTCGTCGATCGCGAACAGGCTGAGCTTCGCCTGGGTCAGCAGGTTGCGGAAGCCCTCGCCCGAGGCGCGCTCGGGCGCGATATAGAGCAGGTCGAGCGCACCGGCGCGGAAGCGCTCGATCGTCTCGGCGCGATTGTCGTCCACGCTGGTGAGCGTAGCGGCGCGGATGCCGACCGCCTCGGCCGCGCGCAGCTGGTCGTGCATCAGCGCGATCAGCGGGCTGACGACGACACAGGTGCCCTCCAGCATCACGGCGGGGAGCTGGTAGGTCAGCGATTTGCCCGCGCCCGTCGGCATTACCGCCAGCGTGCGCTCGCCCGCCAGCACCCGGTCGACCACCGACGCCTGCACGCCGCGAAACGCGTCATAGCCGAAGACCCGGCGGAGATGGTGGAGCGGATCACCCGACATCGCCCGTCCCTAGCCGCGTGGCGTGGCGGCTGTCGAGCCGATGCGGGGCGACGCGGTGCCGGCTTGCTAACCCGCGGCGCGTCTCGGTCCGGTCAGGCCGGTTGATCGACGATCGCGCGGGCGGCGGCGATGTCGTCGTCATCGACCATCACGCGCACGGGAATCAGCAGATAGCTGCCATCGGCGATGCTGGCGCCGGCGTCGAACACGAAGCTGGCGATGCCTTCCTCTTCCAGTCGCCCCTGGACGATAAAGGCTTCCTGCCGGTTGAACCGGCCGAGTTCGACAAGGGCCATAGCGGCACCTCCTTGCGTTGACGCGCATGGACCATGCGCATAACTTGTCTGCATGAAGCACGATCCGCTCGCATCCGGCAAGCGCAAGGCAGTGAACCTGTCGCTCGATACGGGCGTGGTGGCCGCTGCGCGAGAGGCCGGGCTAAACCTGTCGCAGATCTGCGAAGCGGCGATCCGCGCGGCAACCAAGGCCGAGCAGGACCGGCGCTGGCAGGAAGAAAATCGGGAGTGGGCGGAAGCTTCCAATAAATGGGTGGAAGAAAACGGCCTTCCACTCGAACGCTATCGCATGTTCTGATGCCGCAGTACGACGTGCATCGCGCCAAAGACGGTGCGTTGCTGCTCAACTGTCAGGCCGAGGTGCTGGGGCATCTCTCCACCCGCATGGTCGCGCCCCTGGTGCCGCTCGATCGGGCGCCCGCCCTGCGCGCTCGCTTGAACCCGGTGTTCGACATTGCCGGTGTGCGTTGCGCGATGGTGACGCAGTATGCTGCGACCGTCTGGGCCAAGGATCTCGGCCCTACGGTTGCATCGCTCGAAACCCATCGGTTCGATATCATTGCTGCGTTCGACATGCTGCTGACGGGCAACTGACGGCTTACGCCGCCGTTCCGCCCACCGTCAGCCCTTCGACCAGCAGCGTGGGCTGGCCCACGCCGGCGGGGACCGACTGGCCGCCCTTGCCACACATGCCGATGCCTTCGTCGAGCGCGAAGTCGTTGCCGATGCCGGTGACCTTGTGGAGCACGGTCGGCCCGTCGCCGATCAGCGTGGCGCCCTTGATCGGTGCGCCCAGCTTGCCGTTCTCGATCCTGTACGCCTCGGTGCAGGAAAAGACGAACTTGCCCGAGACGATGTCGACCTGCCCGCCGCCGAAGCTCTTGGCATAGATGCCCTTCTTGACGCGCGACAGCAGCTCGGCCGGATCGTCGCTGCCCCCGCGCATGAAGGTGTTGGTCATGCGCGGCATCGGTGCGTGCTGGAACGATTCGCGGCGGCCATTGCCGGTCGGCTCGACGCCCATCAGCCGGGCGTTCAGCCGGTCCTGCATATAGCCCTTGAGGATGCCGTCCTCGATCAGCACCGTCTCGCGCGTCGGCGTGCCTTCGTCGTCGATAGACAGCGAGCCGCGGCGGTCGTGGATCGAACCGTCGTCGACTACCGTTACGCCCGGCGCGGCGACGCGTTCGCCGATCCGGCCGGAAAAGGTGCTGGTGCCCTTGCGGTTGAAATCGCCTTCGAGACCGTGGCCGACCGCCTCGTGGAGCAGCACGCCCGGCCAGCCGGGGCCGCACAGCACGGTCATGTCGCCCGCCGGCGCCGCGACCGCGTCCAGATTCACCAGCGCCTGTGCCAGCGCCTCGTCGATCGCGCGGTTCCAGGTCTCGGGCTGGAACAGCCGGTCATAGACGACGCGGCCGCCGGTGCCGAAGCTGCCGGTCTCGCGCCGGCCATTCTGTTCGACGACGATCGAGACATTGAGGCGCACGAGCGGGCGCACATCGGTGACGACGAAGCCGTCCGCGCGCACCACTTCGACCACGCTCCACTGGCCGGTCAGGCTTACCGACACCTGCTTCACCCGCGGATCGCGGTCGCGGGCGGCGGCGTCGATCGTCTGGCACAGGTTCACCTTGTCGGCGAAGGGCACCAGGTCGAGCGGATCGGCATCGGTATACAGGTGGCGATTATTGCCCTGGGGCGGCGACGCCTTGCCCTGCTTCGCCGGGTCGATCAGCGCCATGGTTTCGGCGGCGCGGCGGATTGCGGCGGCGCTGATCTCGTTGGCGTGGGCGAACGCGGTCGTCTCGCCCGACACCGCGCGCAGGCCGAAGCCGGACTGGGTATCGAACGACGCGGTTTTCAGCCGGCCATCGTCGAACCCGAACGCCTCGGACTTGCGATATTGCAGATAGAGTTCGCCATCCTCGGCATGGGCCAGCGCATCGGCGGTCAGGCGAATGGCCGCATCGGGATCGAGCTGGTCGCGATAGAGAAAGGCGCGGGGGTCGGTGGGACTGAACATGTAATCCATATAGGACGCGCGGCCCCCTTGTCTAAGGGGCCGCGCGTTCCCGGCTCAGGATATGCGGACGCGGACCAGCGTCTGGTTGAGCAGCTGATAGGCGATTTCGCCGAAGGTGATCGGCCCGCCGACCCCGCCGATCGCCTTGCCCTCCAGCTGGCCGAACAGGAAGTTGAGGATGCAGTTGCACGACCACACCGTGTTCTCGCCCGGCTTGGCCGCCAGCGCGTCGCGGAAGCTGCCGGCGTAATCCTCGACCGGGCGGGCAAAGTGATAGTCGACGCCCGGGAACACCGGGGCATAGAGCGTCACGCCGTCCGCTTCGACGCTGCGGATCGATACGTTCAGATGCGCACCGGCAAAATCGCCGACCAGCGGCAGCTTGCCTTCGTCCAGCCCGTGGCTGCGCAGATAGTCCGCGAAGTCGACGCTCTCGCCATTGACGGTGCAGCGCGTCGGGTGGTTGGTGATCGCATCGAAGTGCAGCAGGTCGCCGCCATCGGGCGCGAACAGGTTGACGATCTCGATCGCCAGCAATGCCGCTTCCGGCAGCGTGACATGGAGCACCACCGCCCGGTCGCGATGCACTGTGCCGGTGCGCCCGTCGACGACGACGGCGAACCCGTTCGGATCGCTCAGGTCATAGCCGGCGATCCACCCCACGGTCGGCTTCAGGAAAGCCTGGGGATAGTCGCCGGCTTCGAGCGCGAAGCGCTGGTGACAGGCCGAATCGGCCGGCAGGATGGCGACGGCAAAGCCGTGATCGGGCGCGGTGCCCGAAATCGCTTCGAGCGAATCGACATCGAAACAGGCGACTTCCGCCTGCGGAAAGGCCGAGAAGTCGGATACGAACACCTGGTCGTCCCCGACCACGACGCCGCCTGTCTCGGTCATGAAATAGGGCGTGCTGCCGCCGATCCATGCGCCGTGCGGCAGGGCGGCGAGGGCTGCGGGCCGGCCGGCCACGGCCAGGACAGCGCCCGCGCGGATCAGTTGGGCCGCATCTTCTACTGAGAGGAGCTGGTTGCGCATCGTGGCGTCAAAGCCCGGCGAATTGAGCGATTTCATTCTTCAGCCCTCCTTCCCATTTGGAAAAAAAGAAGTGGAGTTCCTGCGCCTTGGCGCTGAGGGGTTCGTTGCTGCGCTCGAACCGCTTGGCCATCATCTGGATGCCCATATTGTCGGTGCGAATGCGCGATAGACCGCCGCTGGCAAGGCGTTGCCAGCACGCGGCGTCGGGCGGTGGCACTGCCATACCCCTTCTCCTGCTCATGATCGGGACGCGACACTGCGTCCGCGCGCAAGCTAGGCAGCGGCGGTTAGCGAATGCTTCGGGATGGCCTCCGAAGATTCACCTTGTGCGAATTACTTAGCAGCAGGCATTGGGCGCTTGCCCAATACGCTCAGTCTCTCAGAGGCTGGCGCCTGCCGGGTGATCGGGCAGCTGGCTCTGGTCGGCGCCGTCGGCGGGGCCGCCGATCAGCACGAAGCGGCGGTCGCAATAGCCGCAATCGACATAGCCGGTCTCGTCGATCTGCAGAAACACGCGCGGATGGCCCAGCGCGGCGGGCAGACCTTCGCCGGTGCCGTCGCAGGCGACGCGGGAATGGGCGGTGCGGATCACTTCGGGCGGCGCAATCATGACATCAGCCCTAGCAAAGCGCGCGGGGGCTCGCAATCGGATGCGCACGGTCTTATGGCCATGGGCCATGACCCAGGCAGCGATCGCGATCGATACTCTCTGCAAGACCTATGCGGGCGGCAAGCGTGCGCTGGACGGCGTGAGCTTCGAGGTGCCGCGCGGGCAGATATTCGGACTGCTCGGCCCCAATGGCGCCGGCAAGTCGACGCTGATCAACATCCTGGCCGGGCTGGTCAACAAGACCGACGGCAAGGTGTCGATCTGGGGCTTCGACATCGATGCGCATCCGCGCAACGCCAAGGCAAGCATCGGCATCGTCAACCAGGAAATCCTGTTCGATCCCTTCTTCACACCCAAGGAGACGCTGGAGATTCAGGCCGGGCTGTACGGCGTGGCCAAGGACAAGTTCGACGCAATGGCGCTGCTCCGCGCAGTGCATCTGGAAGACAAGGCGAACGCCTATTCGCGCACGCTTTCGGGCGGCATGAAGCGGCGGCTGATGGTCGCGAAAGCAATGGTGCATTCGCCGCCGATCATCGTGCTCGACGAGCCGACCGCGGGCGTGGACGTGGAACTGCGCCAGCAGCTCTGGGCCTATGTGAAGCAGCTCAACCAGCGCGGCGTGACGGTGGTGCTGACGACCCACTATCTCGAAGAGGCCGAGGAGCTTTGCGACCGCATCGCCATCATCAACCACGGCCAGCTGATCGCCAACAAGCCGACGCGCGAACTGGTCGGCATGGCGCAGGAAAAGGTTGTCGAGGTGACGGTGGACCGCGACATCGCGGCCGCGCCGGACAATGCCTGTTTCCAGAAGGTCGAGCTGAAGGGCGAGCGGGTGCTGGTGATCACCTATCGCAAAGACCAGGCGAATGCCGGCGAAGTGCTGGGCGCGGTGCAGGCGGCGGGGCTGGGCATCGTCGACGTGTCGACCCGTGAGGCGGATCTGGAGGATGTGTTCCTCAATCTGACGCGGGCGGCATAGGGCTCAATCGACTGCAGCTATTGAGCCTTCGCCGACGATGTGCCCATCCCAGAGATAGAAGTGCCCAGCCTCCGCAAGCGTAGGCACCGCCTGCTCAGGGCTGAGGAATGTAAAGCCGATCCGTCGCCGTTCGCCCGGATGTAGCGGTTGGTCGCGCAGCAGGAGAAGCGAGTCCCATCCGGATATCGGCTGCTCCTTTGATACGATCAGGAGGCACCCGAAGCCTGGAAGGGCGGGGCAGGCCCTCCCGCCATTCGCGGTTTCGTAGAGCCAGACGTCCGCCACGAGTTGCGGCTCGGCTTCCCGCTGAACGTCGAGCCTGCTCACCTGCGATGCGCCGCGAAGAACGCCCACATCGCCTCATTGTCCGCCACCCAGACATGGCCGGCGCCGTGCTTCACCCGACCGGCCACGTCCGCCGCGCCCGAGCAGCGGGTGAAGCGCTCCTCCTTGACCTCGGCCGATACCGCGCGCTCCACCGGTCCCACGCGGCACCCGTTCAGATCGGCCCAGCGCACCAGCGCGGTGTGCATCGTGTATTGCCAGTATCCCGCGCCGCCGCCCTGGATCGGGTTGGTGGTGTCGGCATCGCCCGCGAAGGCCAGCACCGGCATCGGCCGCGACGGCGTGCAGGTCGCCGGATCGGGGACGCGCGGCGTTTCCTTCAGCGGGTTGCCCGCGCGCAGGCCGACCACCGGGGCGATCGCGGCGAAGCGGTCCGCCGCGACGCAGCCGAGCCACGAACTCAGCCGTCCGCCGCCCGAATAGCCGGTGGCATAGACTCGCGCCCGGTCGACACAGCCCTTGGCCACCAGCTGGTCGATCGCGGTTTTCACAAAGGCGACATCGTCGGCATCGCCCGGGACGGGAATCTTGCCGGTCACGGTCGGCACGCCGGGGATGTTCCAGACAAAACCGGGAGCGGCGGGAATGCCGCCATCGGGCGCCGCAAGCAGGAAGCCGTGGCGGTCTGCCGTCGCCTCCAGCTTCGACTGGGCGAGGATCGCTTTGGCAGTGCCGGTGCTGCCATGGAACACGAACACCAGCGGCAACCGTGCCGCACTGCGCTCGGCGGGAACATGCACCAGCATCGATCGGCCGGTGCCTTCGATCGCCACCGGCACGGTCGTGCCCGCTGGCCCAAGCCGGCACGTCGCCGCCTGTGCCGTGCCGCTGCCGAACAGCACCGCCAGCCCGATCAACCATGCCCACCGCATCCGCCTCTCCTTCGCCAACGCGCACACCGAGGTGCGTTACGAACGACATATGTTGCCCCGCCCGTCATCCCGGCGAAAGCCTGGATGTGGACTCACATTCGAAGTGCAACGGATGTTGCGCCCATGCCTCGGCGGGTGTTCTGAAGTCGAGGCATTTGC
>NZ_JBQUYV010000007.1:0-290470 GCF_056314185.1 Sphingomonas sp. DMC8
CCCCCCCCCCCCCCCCCCCCCCCCCCCCCCCCCCCCCCCCCCCCCCCCCCCCCCCCCCCCCCCCCCCCCCCCCCCCCGCGAGAATGCGGCGTGGCGCCGCTCAGAAGGGGAAGAGGGCGTCGTAGATCTGCTGGCCCCAGCGCGCTTGCTGCGCTTCGGTCAACTGGCCCTTGCCGCCATAGATCACGCGCGCCTCGGCGATCTGGCTGTGCGCGATCGAATTGTCGCGGGCGATGTCTTCGGGACGAATGATGCCGGTGACGATCAGCTCACGCATCTCGAAATTGACGCGCACTTCCTGACGGCCGCGGATCATCAGGTTGCCGTTCGGCAGCACCTGCGTGACGATGGCAGCCATGGTCATGTTGATCGTTTCCGATCGCGCCGTGGTGCCGCCGCCGGCATATTGCGAAGCCGAGCTGGTATTCACCAGTTTCGACGGATCGCTGCCGGTAAGCTTCTGAATGGGCGTCTGCAGCCCCAGCAACCCGGCGACGCCGCCCGTCTCGGTCCCACCGCGGGTCCGCGAGGTGTTGTTGCCGATATTGGCCTTGTCGGCGATGGCGATGCGAATCGTCAATATGTCTCCCTGCTTGGCGGCTCGCTGATCGCGAAAGAACGCGCCGGCCCCGGTGCGGAACAGCGATGCACTGGCCGTCTGCTGCGGTGCCTGTCGCGGATGCGTTGCCCCGCTGCGGTCCGACGGCGTCGCCAGCGACGGTTCGATTTCGGGAGCATTGATCGGTTCGATAGCCGAGAGCTTGGGCGCCTTGCCCACCTGCTTCAGCCGGCCAACGGCGCCGCAGCCCGAAAGTGCCGCACAGATCGCCACGGCTGCTATTGCCTTGCGCATGCCAAGTTCCTTCAAGGATTGGTAATCCGGACCGTGCCGGCAGATTCCACCACGCCGTCGAGCGTGCGGCTGGTGGCATTGATGATCACACGCACCGCATCGCCCGGCGCTCCGCCACCCAAAGCGCGGCCCGAGGCGGTGATGACCAGCGGACCGGAAATGATCCGCGCCGTCACCGGCTCACCCCGGCGAACGACCTGCGGCTTGGTGATGTCGGTGCGGCGGATCACGCTGCCGATGTTGAGGTTGCGCGTGGCTTCCATGCCCGCCGCTTCCTCGATCGTCAGCGCGCCGCGTGCGGTGGCGACCGGGCGGTTCTCGATCGCGAGGTCTCCCGCCTCGATCCGCTCGCCGCGCGCAACCGGCTGACGCAGCACCGCAACCGGTACGTCGTCAGCCGGCGCGGCGCCCCACAGCGCAAGGGCCAGCAGCGCCAGCATCAGCGCAACTGGCTGGTCGTCGCCAGCATTTCGTCGGCGGTCTTCACCACACGGCTGTTCATTTCATAGGCGCGCTGCGCCGTGATCAGCGCCGTGATTTCGGCAACCGGATTGACGTTCGACGCTTCGATGAAGCCTTGGGTCAGCGTGCCGAGCCCGGTGTCGCCCGGCGAGCCGACGGTCGGCTGGCCCGAGGCGGAGGTTTCGACGAACAGATTGCCGCCCTTCGCTTCCAGCCCCGACTCGTTCATGAAAGTGGCGAGCTGCAGCTGGCCCAGCTGCTGCGGCTGGGTATTGCCTGCCACCGTAACTTCGACCAGGCCGGTCTTCGACACCGAGAAGCTCAGCGCGCCCTGCGGCAGGGTGATGCCGGGTTCCACGGGATAGCCGTCCTGCGTCACAAGCTCGCCCTGGTCGGACACCTGGAACGAACCGTCGCGGGTATAGGCAGTGGTGCCATCGGGCATCTTCACCTGGAAATAGCCCTTGCCCTGGATCGCCATGTCATAGGGGTTGCTGGTCTGGGTCAGCGCACCCTGTTCATTGATGCGATAGACGCCACCGGTCTTCACGCCCGCGCCGATCTGGATGCCCGAAGGCACCTTGGTATCGCTGCCGGTCGCCGAGCCGGGGCGTGAGACCTGCTGGTAGAGCAGATCCTGGAATTCCGCACGCTGCCGCTTGAAGGCGGTGGTGTTCATATTGGCGATGTTGTTCGAGATGACGTCGACATTGGTCTGCTGCGCGAGCATGCCCGTGCCGGCGATGGAGAGAGAGCGCATGGGGGCTTTCCTTTCTTAAATCAGCTGACGCGGCCGAGCTTTTCGATCGCCTGCTTGCGCATGTCGGACATGGACGAAGAGAGATTCTGGCTGGTCTGATAGGCGCGCAGGATCTGGATCATGTCGGTCGTCTCGGTGATCGCGTTGACGTTCGATCCCTCGACGCCGCCGCTAACCAGATGCGTCTCGCTTGCGCTCAGTTCGCGCCCGCCCGAGCCGGACATCAGCCCGTCGCCGCGCGGATCGACCGTGCCTTCATCGGCGAACACCGTCACGGCGATGCGGCCGAGCGGGCCGTTCGCGCCCATCACCGTACCGTCCGACGTGACGCTGACCTTGCCCGCTTCTTCCTCGGGAATCTTGATCGGCTTGCCGCCCTCGCCCAGAATGCGCTGGCCGCCGGCCGTGGCGAGCTCGCCGCTTTCCAGCACCTTCACATAGCCCGCGCGCGTATAGGCAGTGCCGCCGCCGGGCGCCTCAACGGAGAGATAGCCGGGGCCGTCGATCATCACGTCGAGCGGATTGCCGGTCGGCTGGAACGATCCCTGCGCAACATCGTGCACCGCGCCGTAATCGAGCACGAACGACGTCTGCTTCGCCGGCTTCACCGCGGAATCGGTCTGCTCGACATATTCGCGGAACACGGGCTGCTCGCGCTTGAACCCGACCGTATTCATATTGGCGAGGTTGTTCGCCACCACGTCGAGCCGACGCCGCAGCGCCTGTTCCTGGCTCAGGAGCACGTAGGAAGAAATGTCCACCGGACCATCCTCGAAAAAGTCGCACTAGGCAGAAATTGCCGGGTGATGATCCTATAATAGGAGGAAATCGGACGTGCGGACGTCGCGGCCGATAAAAGGAAGGTCCAGGGGTATGTCGGCGGAAATCGTCGAAGATAAGGGCACGGCCGAGCCGGCCGCGCCGAACAAGAAGAAGAAGCTGATCATCATCGGCGGGGCGGCTGCGGCTGCGCTGGCGCTGGGTGGCGGCGGGGCGGCCTTTTTCCTGTCCGGCAGCAAGCATCCCAAAACCGAAGAGGCAGCACCCGAAGCCGCGCCGGCAGAAGGGGAGAAGGGCGGCGAGGCCAAGGGCGAAGGCGAAGGCGAGAAGGCCGGCGCAAAATATGTCGACGTGCCGGCAATGGTGGTGAACCTGCGCTCGCCCGACGGCGCCGCGCGCTTCCTGAAGCTGCACTTCATGCTGGTGCCCGGTCCCAAGGGCAACGAAGCGAAGCTGAAGGAATTGCTGCCCGCGATCCTAGATTCCTACCAGCCTTTCCTGCGCGAACTACGCCCCGAAGATCTTGCCGGTTCGGCCGCCGTGTTCCGCGTGAAGGAGGAACTGCTGGTCCGTGCCGTCCGCGTCAGCGGCCCCGGCGTCGTCAAGGACGTGCTGATCCAGGACCTCGTCCAGCAATGATCGATCTCGAAGACTTCGACCTTCCCGATCCCCCCGCTCCCACCGGCGGCGTCGATGACATTCGCTTCGACCAGGCGGATATCGATGCGCTGTTCGGCGGCGGCGGTCCGGTCGCCAAGAAGAAGGGCCTGCGCGCCGTTCTGGAATCGAAGGTCATCAGCCACGAACGGCTGCCGATGCTGGAAGTGGTGTGCGACCGCGTGGTGCGCGCCTTCGCCAGTTCGATGCGCAACCTGACTTCGGACGCGATCGACGTAAGCCTGGAAGAAGTCACCTCCGCCCGGTTCGGCGAATTCATGAACCGCGTCGCGCTGCCGGCGATGGTCGGCGTGTTCAAGGTGCAGGAATGGGAAAGCTATGGCCTGGCGACGGTCGAATCCGGCCTGATCTATGCCGTGGTCGATGCGCTGCTCGGCGGGCGCGGCGGCAATTCGCCGCTGCTGATCGACGGCCGCGCCTTCACCCCCATCGAAACCGCGCTGGTCTCACGCATGCTCGAACTGGCGCTGCGTGACTTTGCCGAGGCGTTCGCCCCGATCGAGACGGTGACGATGTCGCTCGAACGCATCGAAACCAATCCCCGCTTCGCCGCGATCGCCGCCACGTCGAACATCTGCGCCATCGCCACCTTCCGCGTCGACATGGACGGACGCGGCGGCTGTTTCACGCTCGTCTTCCCCTATGCCACGCTGGAGCCGGTGCGGCACAAGCTGCTGCAGCGCTTCATGGGCGAAAAGAGCGGCCGCGACAGCATCTGGGAAGCGCACATGGCGCAGGAAATCCGCAAGACCAATGTCAGCGTCAGCGTGCTGCTCGGTGAAAAGGCGATGCCGCTCGCCGACCTAGAAGCACTCGAAGTCGGCCAGACCATCGCGCTTCACAAAAGTCCTGACGATCCCCTCGACCTGGCCTGTGGCGATGTGAAGCTCGCCCAAGCCCAGATCGGCCAGCGCAGCGGCAGGGTTGCCGTTCGCCTGGTCAACGACGTGTCCCGTACCAGAAAGGCCAAGCCATGACGGTCGCCCTGCTTGCGAATATCCTGACCATCGTCCTTTGCGTCGCCGTGCTGATCCAGAGCCTGCGGATGATGCGCAGCCTGCGTGCCGTGAAGGACGGCGCGCTCACCGATGTGGTGAAGGCGCTCGAAAACGCCACCGCCCAGGCGCGTGCCGTGCTGTCCGACATGAAGGCGACGCTGGGCACCGACTGCGCCCGTCACGCCCGGCTGGTCGAACAGGCGCGCGACCTGCGCGACGAGCTTTCCGACATGATCGGCATCGCCGATTCCGCCTGTGAGCGGATCGTCAACGCCGTCGGCATGGCCAATGCCCTCCGCACTGCTGCCGAGACCGAAACAGCCGCCACCGGTGAAGCTGCGGAAGTAGAGGCCGCGGAATCCACCCGAGAGGCTGCATAATGGCGCGTCCCTCGCTCCTGCTGCTGACGGCGGCGGCGGCGGCCGTCGCGGCGGTTTCCAATGCAGCCAGCATCGCCACACCCAATCAGGATGCCGATGCGCAGAAGACCCGGCTGGGCAATGCCATCCAGCAGGACATGAACGACCGCGATGTCGATGCGGCACGCCGCAAGCGAGCGCTCGACTTGCGCGAACAGGCCGCCAAGGCGGCGGAAGCCCGGCTGCAGGCGGAAATGGCATCCAAGAAGGACGCCGCCGCCCCTGCCCCCGGCGTACCCGGCGCGGAATCGCCCGCCGAGGCACAGTTCGACGAGCTCGCCCGCATTTATCAGGCGATGAAGCCGCCCAAGGCCGCGGTGGTGTTCGAACAGCTCGACATGGAAGTGCAGATGAAGGTGGCACAGCGGATGCGCCCCAATGCCACCGCCGCCATTCTGGCTGCCATGTCGCCCAAGGGCGCGGCGGCGCTCAGCATGGCGCTCGCCCGCAAGACCGCGCTGCGTCCGGCCCGCCCCGGCCCGGCCATGGCAAAGCGGCCCTGAGCACCCGTTCGGGAAGGGGCCGCTAAACCTCGCCGCGCATCCGGCGGTGGTGGTATTTAAGCCGCACCGTCAGCCCCAGCACCATCAGGAACAGCGACAGGCACAGCACCGTCACCGGCACCGCAATCGGCATGGGCCACAACTTCGCCCGCACTGCCGCCAGCAGCGCACCGAGCACCGCCAGCCATACTGCCGCGAGGCGAACCGGCCGGGCGATCTGACGCAGTTCGGCCAGATAGGCGCTGCGTTCGGCAGGGTCGGTCAACCGCGGCGGGGTCGGCATGTCCAGTCCTCCTTGAGCAGCCCGTACAGGGCGGTATCGCGCACGCCGATATGCGTTTCCCATTCGGCGCGGAGCACACCCTCCAGTCGAAAACCCAACCGCTCGAGCAGCGCACGTGATGCGCGGTTTTCAGGGTCGGTATCGGCGAACACGCGCCTTTGGCCTTCGGCGAAGAGGTGGTCGATCACTGCCGTGACCGCTTCCTCGGCAAATCCCTGCCGCCAATGGCTTCGTGCGAGCATATAGCCGATCTCGCTGACATTGGCCTGGCGCTTCTCGCCGACCGCGACGAAGCCTATCGCCCGATCCTCGCCGGCGAGCGTGATCGCCCAGGTCCGCCAGTCCTCCGGTGTCTGGGAAAAGGCCGTGCGGGTCTGCACCACCGAGACATGCGGCGCGTGCGACCACCAGCGCATCAATTCGGCATCGGCATAGCTGGGGAACATGGCCTCGGCATCTTCGACCCTGCGCGCGCGCAACCGCAGCCGCGCGGTCTCGAGCACCGGCGTGCCCCGAGCGGCCCCACGCGGACGATCGGCGGCGGATGACGACATCAGGCTCCCCCACGGCTTTGTTCTGCCACAACGCTACACTAGCGGAGGTACGGGGTGGAAGCACCAATGCGGAGAGCGATTTTCGCAGGCTGGTTGAATCGTCTGCCTTGCCGTAAGGCTGGTGCAATATCGGGGGAGATCATCATGCGGCGTCTGTTCATGCCTGCGCACCTTGCTGCTTTGGCCTTATCATTCGCCATGCCGCTGTCCGCCCATGCCCAGAGCCGGATCGAAGTGCCGGCCGATAAGAAATGGGGCCATGCCGCCACCGGGCTGATCGTGCCGCAGGCACTCGCCGGACTTCCCCGAACCGAAATTACCGATTCCAGCGGCAGCGAACTGGATGTGATGGTGCAGTTCGGCGACACCGAGCATACCCTGACCACGCTGTACCTGTTCCGCCCGGCGATGATGAGCGTGCCGGTCTGGTTTGACCGGGTCGAGGCACAGATCGTCCACCGCGATTCCTTTGGCGGAGCGACGCCGGCGGGCACGCCCACGGCCTTCGCGCCGCCGGGGGGCACCGCGACCAGCGCGCTGCGCCGCGTCTATGTACCGGGCAGGCAGCCCTATACCGCCACGGGTACGGCGGTCCTGCCGCTCGACGAATGGCTGGTGGTGCTGCGGACCAGCTCACGAGAGCTGACGCCCGCGGCACTGGAGGCGAAGCTGACCGAAAGCGTTGCCGCGCTTGGCTGGCCCGCGCGCAAGGGGCCGGAGGCACCCGCCGCGGACCTGATCGCTTCCTGCGCCGCACCGCTCGCCTATGCCCCGAAGGCAAAGATGCGCAAACCCGACATGACCGCCGGACTGCTAGGCGCAACGCTGGCGATGATGGCATCTTCCCCGGACGCGAAGGACGGCACGAAAAAGGACGAAGACCAGAAGGAAGGGACACCCGCGATACTATGCCGCGATGGCACGTCGCTCCCTGAATATGCCGTATATCGCACAGCTGACCCAACCGATGGCAGCTATACCATCGCAATTGCCGATGCCGGCCGCACCATTTCGGTGATTCCGGACCTGCTATCGGACGCGAAGCACCCTGGTTATCAGGTGATTTTGAACACGCTCGACAAGAGTTATGTCTATCCCAATTTCGACAAGCTACCCGCCCCCGACGCGGTGATGCGAGCACTCGACAAGGCCCAGCCCGTGGCAACGACCGAGCGGGGCACGAAGAATATCTCAATCCATGCGCAGTGACCTGACTCGCGTGCCGGCAGAGCCAGCATATGCGAACCATCAACGTTGATTGCTGCGGCCTGAAATCTGCCGCGGACATCTGGCAGCGCTATATCGAGGCAGCGAGACCGGAGAATGCGGCGCTATTCGGCTGCAATCTCGACGCGTTCTGGGATGCGATAGAATGTGGTGGCCCGGGTTCGCCTGGTGAAGCGAAACTGGTCTTCACCGGCTCGGCCGCTCTGGCGGCATTTCAGGCGAGTGGTGGTGAGTCGTTGCTCGACGCGCTTCGCAGAATTGCGAACGAAGCAACGCATACCCGCATCGTGCTCGCTTGAGGATTCCGCGCCCCCGGGGCTAAGCCCCCAACGCCTCGACCAGTACCTGCACCTTCTTCTGGCGCCACTGCGGCAGCGGCGCGACCAGCCAATAGCCCAAGCGCGAAGGCTTGGGGTCGCCCACAATAGTGACGCGACCTGCCTCAATGTCGGCGCGGGCGAGCAGTTCGGGAACGGTTGCGCGGCCCAGTCCCTGTGCAGCGGCGTCGATCGCGAGGCCGGCGTCGGCGACGCGGACCAGCGATCCGGCATCCTCCGCCATGCAGCCCGGCCACGAGATTTTCACATCGATGCCGCCTTCGGCACGTGCGACCGTCACCATGCCGTCGCTCTCCAGCGCTTCGCCCTCATGCTCGCCGGGCCCTTCGCCCCAGCGGATCGCGAGGTCGAGATTCGCTTCGGTAAAGTCGAGCGTGTCGTCGGCAGGCACCAGCACGAAGCGCAGCTCCGGATCGGCGGCGGCAATGGCGGACAGGCGCGGCATCAGCCATTTGGCGGTCAGGTCACGCGGCGCAGCGATCGTCAGCGACTTGGAGGACTGCCCCGCCTGCATTGCCCGCACCGCTTCCTCGAACTGGAGGAAACCGTTGCGCAGCGCGGCCAGCCCGGCTTCGGCCTCAGGCGTAAGTTCCAGCCCCTTGGTGGTGCGCCGGAACAGCACCACGCCCAGCGTATCTTCCAGCGCGCGGATCTGCTGGCCGACAGCGGCGGGCGTGACCGCAAGCTCGTCGGCGGCGCGGGTGAAGGACAGGTGCCGCGCAGCAGCGTCGAGCACGCGCAGGCCGTTGAGAGGAAGATGGGTGCGCTTCATGCCGAAATTCCTCCCCCAGCATCGCCGCATGCGCGCCCCTGCCGCTGGCGGGAGGGAATGACGTGACTGGAGCGCCGCGTGGTTTCAGCCCCTCCCCTAACCCCTCCCGCAAGCGGAAGGGGAACTGGTGCGCGCGCGCCCCTCATTGCTCCCCCGTCACTGCGGGTGCGATCAGCGCGAATTTGGGGATCGCCACGTCGAACGCCGATCCGTCCTCGCCGATCATGTGATAGCTGCCCTGCATCGACCCGGTCGGCGTCGACAGCGGGCAGCCCGAAACATAGTCGAAGCTTCCGCCGGGTGCGATCATCGGCTGTTCGCCGACTACGCCCTCGCCTTCCACCGAATGGCGCAGGCCGCGCCCGTCGGTGATGATCCAGTGCCGGGTGAGCAGCTGGACCACCATCGATCCTTCGTTCTCGATGCGGATATGATAGGCCCAGAACCAGCGACCGCGTTGCGGCTCGGACTGTTCGGGCAGATAGGATGCCGACACGCGGACTATCACCCCGCGCGTCGTCGCTTCGTCGGTGAAGAGCGCCTTCACAGCCCCACGCTCGTCAGCGCCTGGTCGAGATCGGCGATCAGGTCGTCGACATCTTCCAGGCCGACGTTCAGCCGCAGCATCCCTTCGTCCACACCCATTTCCAGCCGCTTCTCCTCGGTGAGGCCCGAATGCGTGGTCGAGCATGGGTGCGTCATCAGCGAGCGCGAGTCGCCGATATTGTTGGAGATGTCGATCAGTTCCAGCGCGTCGAGCAGGGCATGCGCCTGGGCGCGGCCGCCATCGACCTCAAAGCTGAAGATCGGGCCGGCCGCCGACATCTGGCGCATGAACAGCGCGTGCTGCGGGTGACTGGGCAGCGCCGGGAAATGGACGCGCGGCACCCGCTTTTCGAGGAAGCTGCCGATCTTCAGTGCATTCTCGCTCTGGCGGCGGATGCGCAGGTCGAGCGTCTCCAGCCCCTTCAGCACCACCCAGGCATTGAACGCGCTGAGCGTCGGGCCGGTGTTGCGCGTGAAGGGCAGCAACGTGTTGTTGATGAAATCCTCGGTCCCGCACACCGCGCCGGCCAGCACGCGGCCCTGACCGTCCATCATCTTGGTCGCCGAATAGGCGACGACGTCCGCGCCGAATTCGAGCGGCCGCTGGAGCGCGGGAGTGGCGAAGGCATTGTCGACCACGGTGACGATGCCATGCTTGCGGGCAATGCCGCACACCGCCTCCAGATCGACGACGTCCATCGTCGGATTGGCGGGGGTTTCGAAGAAGAAGAGCTTGGTGTTCGGGCGAATCGCGTCCTGAAACTGCTGCGGATCGCGCGCGTCGATCGTCGTCGTCTCGACGCCGAAGCGCGGCAGCAGCGTGTCGGTCAGCCAGCGGCACGAACCGAAGGCGGCGCGGCCCTGGACGATATGGTCGCCCTGGCTCACCTGACAGAGCAGTGCGGCAGTCATCGCCGCCATGCCGCTCGCCATCGTCCGGCACGCCTCGGCACCTTCGAGCAGGGCGATGCGCTGTTCGAGCATCTCCACCGTCGGGTTCTGGAGGCGCGAATAGGTCATCCCCACCTGCTCGCCCGAGAAGCGCGCGGCGGCATCGCCGGCGCAGTCATAGGCATAGCCCGAAGTCAGGAAAATCGCTTCGCTGGTTTCCCCGAATTCAGAGCGCGCGGTGCCCCCGCGCACGGCCTGAGTCGCGGGCTTCCACTGGCGAGTGACACGCTGGTCTTGTCCGGTACGGCGCTTCATGGCGCTGCTTTGCGGCGCGGAAGGGCGCCGCGTCAACCTTTTGGGGCCCAGGCTACGCATTCGCCCGGGGGAACTTGCAAGTGATGTCCCCCTCACCCTTCCCACCGCCTGCGGCGGCGGGCCCCTTCCCTCTCCCACAAGGGGAGAGAGAAGCTAAAGCCGCTCCGGGCAGCTCAGCCGACGAAGGCGCGTTCGATCACGAAATCGCCGGGGGCGTTGTTCGAGCCTTCCTTGAAACCCTTGGCTTCGAGCAGCGCGGCAAAGTCGCGGATCATGTCCATCGATCCGCACAGCATCACCCGGTCCGTCGCGGGATCAAGCTTGGCTTCACCCGGCACGCCTTCGAACAACCGGCCATTTTCCAAGAGATCGCCGATACGGCCGCTGGTGTGGAACGGCTCGCGCGTCACCGTCGGCACATAATGGAACTGGGCCGCCGCCTGGTCGCCGATCAGCGGATCGTCCGCCAGCTTCGCCGACAGCTCCGCATGATAGGCCAGGTCGCTGACACGGCGCACGCTGTGCACGACGACCACCTGCTCGAACCGGTCATAGATTTCGGGATCGCGCGCGACCGACAGGAACGGCGCGAGGCCGGTGCCGGTCGAGAGCAGGAACAGGCGCTTGCCCGGCAGCAGCGCATCGGCGACCAGCGTGCCGGTCGGCTTCTTGCCCAGATAGATGTCGTCGCCGGGCTGGATCTTCTGCAGCTTGGAGGTCAGCGGCCCGTCCTGCACCTTGATCGACAGGAATTCCAGCTCCTCGGCCCAGGCGGGGCTGGCGACCGAATAGGCGCGCACCAGCGGCTTGTCGCCTTCGCCCAGCAGGCCGATCATCACGAATTCGCCCGAGCGGAAGCGAAAGCTGGCGGGGCGCTCGATCGCGAAGCTGAACAGATGTTCGTTCCAGTGGCGCACCCACAGCACCTTGGCAGTGGCGAAGGCGGGATGCTCGGGAAGCAGCGCCGGCTGGCGCGTTTGCACGGTCATTTCCGGAAAAAATCCTCGTTCGAAAACTCTGGCCGCGGCCTCTGCCATTATGTGCGGCGCCCGTCCAGAAACTAGCGCTTCAGCCCGCTAAACGCCACGCGCGCCCCACCGATACCCGAACTGGCAGCTATCGTTTCGGAATCAGACCAATTTTTTGCGTTGTCGCAAAGCTGTCATCAAATCCTAAGTCCGCATTTACCATTCCCGCCTTAGCTGGCGCCACCATGCCCCAGTCGCCGACGCCCAGCGCCAGCTTCCTCCTGCAGTGGCTTACCGCCGCCGAGCGCAATCCCCCGTGGCTGGAGGAGGATGCGACGATCGGCGACGCCGTCACGCGCTTTCAGGACGATCCCGCGCTTCGCCTGTTGCCGGTGCTCGACCGGGCGCGGCGGCCGCTGGGCGCCGTGTTCGAAAAGGATGTGCGGCGTCTGCTGCTCAACCCCTATGGCCATGCACTGCTGCGCAACCCGGCCTATGGGGGCCGCCTGCACAAGCTGATTCGTCCCTGCCCGATGGCCGATGCCGGGCTGGCGCCGGAAAAGCTGGTCGATACCTATACCGCAGCCGACGGGCAGGAAGGCATGATCCTGACGCGCGGCGGCATCCTGTTCGCGGTCATCACTAACCGCCGGCTGATCCAGTTCACCGCGCACCAGCAGATGCACGCCGCCGAGCGCCGCATGGAACGCGCCCGCCGCATCGAAACCGCGAGCGAGCAGATCGAGGAAGAAGTGGGTTTGCTCGCGGCGCGGCTGCGCGATCTGGCTTCGACGCTGCACCAGAGTGCGGCCGCGACGGCCGATCGCGCCGCCACCAACAGCGCCTCCGCCACCGCCCTTGCCGCCGCCGTAGCGCAGAGCCACGACAATCTCGCCGCCATCGCCGCCGAATCCGATGCGCTTTCAGCGACGCTGGAAGGCATTGGCCGCAACACCGCCACCGCCAAGTCCACCGCGGCGCACGCCGTTGCCCTGGTCGCCGACAGCCACAGCCGCACCGCAGAGCTGGGCGCCTTCGCCCAGACGGTCGGCACCGTCACGACCGTAATCGCCGAAATCGCCGGGCAGGTGAATCTGCTCGCGCTCAATGCCTCGATCGAGGCGGCGCGCGCGGGCGAGGCGGGGCGCGGCTTTACCGTGGTCGCCAATGAAGTGAAGGCGCTGGCCAGCCAGGTCGGGCGCGCCGCCGAGAGCGTAGGGGCGCAGGTCGCCGATATTCGTGGCGCAGTCGAGCGGGTGCTCGCCAACCACGGTCATGTCGAGGCAGCGATCGGTTCGATTGCAGCACTTTCCTCCGACATCGAAGAGGCTGTGCGCGCGCAGCATCTCGCCACCCACAGCATCGCCCGCAACGTCGCCGAAAGCGTCGACGGCACACTGGGCGTGCGGCACGATATCGAACAGATCAGCGTCACCGCCCATGCCGCCTCCGGCAGCGCCGCGTCGATCGCGGACCTGGCCGCGGGGCTGCACCAAGGTGCCGAGGCGCTCTCGTCGAGCATCGACCGGTTCCTGGACGAAGTTCGCGCCGCCTGACTGCCGCACGATCGGGCAGAGCACTGGAGCACTGCCCAAATGATAGGCAATTTTTAACCTGTTTTGAGAGCCGCGACGATCTTTCGCTCTCGGCACTCCCGTTCTGGCACGCGGGTTGCTAAACGCAGGGAATCAGGTGCACGACGGCTGGGCAGCGGCTCATCCAGGGGGAAGACGTGAAAAAGATCGAAGCGATCATCAAGCCGTTCAAACTCGACGAAGTGAAGGAAGCGCTGCACGAGGTCGGGGTTTCCGGGATCACCGTCACCGAAGCCAAGGGGTTCGGCCGCCAGAAGGGCCATACCGAACTGTATCGCGGCGCCGAATATGTCGTTGATTTCCTGCCGAAGGTGAAGCTGGAGGTCGTCGTGGAAGACGGCCTGGCCGAGCGCGTGGTCGAAGCGATTGCCGGCGCGGCCCAGACCGGCCGGATCGGCGACGGCAAGATATTCGTGATTCCGGTCGAAACCGCACTGCGCATCCGCACCGGGGAGCGGAACGAAAACGCTATTTGACGCGGCGCAGCAAGCGCAGGATTGTGCACCCGCAAAAGTAATTTAATTTCCCGATTCGTCGGGCGGACGAAAGAAGAGCGAAAGGGCGAATACGATGGCGAATACGGCCAGTGACATCCTGAAGATGGTGAAGGACCAGGAGATCGAGTGGATCGACCTGCGCTTCACTGATCCCAAGGGCAAGTGGCAGCACCTGACCATGGTGGCCTCGGTGATCGGCGAGGACGAGCTGACCGACGGCTTGATGTTCGACGGTTCGTCGATCGAAGGCTGGAAGGCGATCAACGAGTCCGACATGATCCTGAAGCCGGATCTGGACGCCGTTTGGGTCGATCCCTTCTCGGCCACGCCCATGCTGATCCTGGTGTGCGACATCGTCGAACCGTCGACCGGCGAACTTTATGCCCGTGACCCGCGCTCGACCGCGAAGCGCGCCGAATCGTACCTGAAGACCACCGGCATCGGCGACACCATCTATGTCGGCCCGGAAGCCGAATTCTTCATGTTCGACGATGTGCGGTTCGAGAACAGCTACTCGACCAGCTACTACGCCATCGACGACATCGAACTGCCGGGCAATTCGGGCAAGGAATATGAAGCCGGCAACCTGGGCCACCGCCCGCGCGCCAAGGGCGGCTATTTCCCCGTCGCGCCGGTCGACTCGGCCGTCGACATTCGCGGCGAGATGGTTTCGACCATGCTCGAAATGGGCCTGCCCTGCGACAAGCACCACCACGAAGTCGCGGCGGCGCAGCACGAGCTGGGCCTGACCTTCGGCACGCTGGTGACCACTGCCGACCGCATGCAGATCTACAAGTATGTCGTGCACCAGGTCGCCCAGGCCTATGGCAAGACCGCGACCTTCATGCCGAAGCCGATCAAGGAAGATAACGGCTCGGGCATGCACACCCACATGTCGATCTGGGAAAAGGGCAATCCGCTGTTCGCCGGCAACGGCTATGCGGGCCTGAGCGACACCTGCCTCTACTTCATCGGCGGCGTGATCAAGCATGCCAAGGCGCTGAACGCCTTCACCAACCCGACCACCAACAGCTACAAGCGTCTGGTGCCGGGCTATGAAGCACCGGTGCTGCTCGCCTATTCGAGCCGCAACCGCTCGGCTTCGTGCCGCATTCCGTATGGCGCGGGCAGCAAGGCGAAGCGCGTCGAATTCCGCTTCCCGGATGCGCTGGCCAACCCGTACCTCGCCTATGCCGCGCTGCTGATGGCCGGCCTGGACGGCATCCAGAACAAGATCCACCCGGGCGACCCGATGGACAAGAACCTGTACGATCTGCCCCCGGCCGAACTGGCCCAGGTGCCGACCGTGTGCGGTTCGCTCCGCGAGGCGCTGGACAGCCTGGAAGCCGATCACGACTTCCTGCTGAAGGGCGACGTGTTCTCGAAGGACCAGATCGAGGCCTATGTCGAAATCAAGCGCGGCGAAGTCGCCCGCTGGGAAATGACGCCGAGCCCGGTCGAGTACGACATGTACTATTCGGGCTGATCCTTCCCGGATCGGTTTCAGGAAAAAGGGCGTCCGGAGCGATCCGGGCGCCTTTTTCTTTGCCCGCACGCATCCCGTACCCGCTTGCAGCGCTCTGCTGCCCCCTTCCCCCCGCCTCACGGAAGCGGGAAGGCAGGAGCATCCGAGTGGCAATTGAGTCCCACCGGGCCGCGTGCTAGCCCGCTACATCACCTTCGAGGACCATCGTCTCCATGCGTATTGCGCGTCTTGCCGCCATTCTGCTCGGCACTTCCCTGCTCGCTTCCCCCGCCCTCGCCCAGACTTCCGGCCAGGCCAAATACGGCCCCTGGGGCGTCGACCTGACCACCATGGATACCAGCATCCGCCCGGGCGACGATTTCTTCGGCTATGCGCTGGGCACCTGGCTGCGCGACGCGCCGATCGCGGCGGACAAGTCGCGCGCCGGCTATAATTACGACCTGCCCGACGAAACCGAAGTCGAAGTGCGCAAGCTGATCGAGGATGCCGGCACCGCACCGGCCGATCCCGCGCTCCGCCAGATCGTTGACTATTACCGCGCCTTCATGGACGAGGCCGGGATCGAGGCGCGCGGCACCGCCCCGCTCAAGCCCTATCTCGCCCGCATCGATGCCGTGCAGGATCGCCGCGCACTCCAGTTGCTGATGGCCGACCATGGCTATGCCAGCCCGATCGGCATCGGCATCACCGCCGACGAAAAGGATCCCACCCGCTATACCGTCGTCGCCGGTCAGGCCGGGCTGGGGCTGCCGAGCCGTGACTATTATCTGCTGCCCGGCGAGAAATATGACGCGATCCGCAAGGCCTATCGCGCCTATATCGTGAAGATCCAGCAGCTTGCCGGCATCCCGGGTGCAGAGGCCAAGGCCGATGCGATCCTGGCGCTGGAAACCGACATCGCGAAATACCACTGGACGCCCGAAGAACAGCGCGACCCGCAAAAAACCTATAACCCGATGAACCGCGCGCAGCTTGCCAGGCTGGCGCCCGAGTTCGACTGGAACGCCGTGCTCGCGCATGAAGGGCTGGCGAAGATGCCGATCGTCGTGGTCGGCGAAACCACCGCCATCGCCGCCGCGGCGAAGCAGCTTGCCAGCGTGCCGCTCGACACCTGGAAGGACTGGCTGCGCTTCCGCTTCGTCAGCGACCATGCGACCTACCTGCCCAAGGCATTCGACGCGGCGCATTTCGATTTCTACTCGCACACGCTGCAGGATGTGGAGAAGCAGCCGGAACGCTGGAAGCGCGGCGTGCGGCTGGTGAACGGCGCGCTGGGCGAAGCGATCGGCAAAATCTATGCGGAGCGCCACTGGAGCCCCGCCGCCGAAGCGCTGTCGAAGGAACTCGTCGAAGATCTGCGCGCCGCCTATGCGGACAAGATCAAGGGCGCGGCGTGGATGGACGAACCCACCCGCAAGCAGGCGCTGGAAAAGCTCGCCGCGTTCGACCCGCGCATCGGCCATCCCGACAAATATGTCGACTATGCCGCGATGCAGGTCAGCGCCACCGATCCGCTGGCCAACGATCTCGCCTCGGACGATTTCGAATGGAAGCTGCAGCTCTCGCGGCTCGGCAAGCCGGTCGACCGCACCTTGTGGGCGATGACGCCGCAGACGGTGAATGCCTATTACGATCCGGTGATGAACCAGGTCACCTTCCCGGCCGCACAGCTACAGCCGCCCTTCTTCGATCCGGCCGCCGATCCGGCGGTGAACTATGGCGAGACGGGCGCGACGATCGGCCATGAAATGGGCCATGGCTTCGACGACGAAGGCCGCCAGTTCGACGCACAGGGCAGGCTGCGCGACTGGTGGACGCCGGAATCAGCCAAGCGCTACACGGCGCATGCCCAGGCGCTGGTGAAGCAGTTCGATGCCTATGAGCCGCTTCCTGGCGTCCATGTGAAGGGTCAGTTGACGCTGGGCGAGAACCTGGCCGATCTGGGCGGGATGGAAGTCGCCTATGCCGCCTACCGCCGCTATGTCGCGCGCCACGGCGAGCCCAAGGTGCTGAACGGCATGACCGGCGACCAGCGTTTCTTCCTCGCTTATGCCGCCAGCTGGCAGGGCAAGGCGCGCGAAGGATCGCTGCGGGCGCAGCTGCTGGCAGACCCGCACAGCCCGGAGCAATATCGCGTCAACGGTATCGTCCGGAACATGGACGAGTGGTATGCCGCCTTTGGCGTGAAGCCGGGCGACAAGCTCTATCTGGCCCCCGAGGACCGCGTCCACGTCTGGTAAGCGCCTGCCGTCAGGGCCGGTACGCAAACACACCGGCGCGCTTCGGCGCGCCGGTTTCGGCGACCTCGGTTTCCGCGAGCAGCGCCAGTTGCCCGGTCGGCAAGGGCGCTCGCCACGGATCGCCCAGCAGCACGGCGATTCCCGCTGCGCGGCACCGGTCGAGAAACGGCAGCACCCGCGCGGCGACTTCGGGCGCGTAAAAGACATCGCCGCCCAGCACCAGATCGACCGACGGCAGCACCGGCATCTCGCTTAAATCCCCCTTGATCGCGGCAAAGGTGACACCGTTCAGCGCCGCATTGAGCCGCAATGCGACCCGGGCATGGGCATCGACATCGCAGGCGATCACCGCCGCCGCGCCCGCCTTGGCCGCGGCAATGCCAACCAGTCCCGATCCCGCGCCGAAATCGAGCACCCGGCGCCCTGCCACGCATTCGGGATGCGCCTGAATATAGTGCGCCAGCGCCAGTCCGCCGGCCCACCACCACGCCCAATAGGGTGCCGGCCCCTCCTCCCCCGCCAGCCGCGCGATGCCGCTTGCCGGGCCAGCCTTATGGATGCGCACCTCGGCCAGCCCCGGCACCGCCGTCACCGGCAGATGGGCGCGGATGAACGCGGCAGTAGCTGCTTCGTCGATCAAAGCGCGCGTCCCAGCCAGGCGACACGGCCGATCACTTCGGCGGCGCCGGCGCGGGCGAACCGCACCGGATAGGCAGGATTGTCGCTGACGATCTCGATTCCCCCCACTGCGGCCCGCACCCGTTTTACCAGCAATTCGCCGTCCACCCGCAGGACGAAGATGCCGCGTGGATCGATCCGCCGCTGGTCCCGGTCGACGAGGATTTCGTCGCCATCGTCCAGCGTCGGCGCCATCGAATCGCCTGCCACGCGGATCATCGACGCCGCTTCGGGCCGAACCCCCAATTGCCGCAGCAGCGCGGGCGGGAAGGCAAAGGGTTGCCGCACTGCCTCGCGGTCCGGCAAGCCGCCGGCCCCCGCCGATGCGCCCAGATCGAGCCGGGGCACCGCCACCAGCCCGGCCGGCGCGGGGCCGCCGAGCTGCGCCTCCGCAATGCCCAGATAGGCGGCCAGCCGCGCCCGGTCGCGCTCTGCCAGTTCGCGGGGCGATCCGCGCGTCAGATATTGCTGCAGATAGGCGGGGTTGCGCCCGAGCACGCGCGACAGCTCCGAAAGGCTGAGTCCCCTCGCCTCGACCAGAGCCGCCAGGGCGGCGCGCTGCGCATCTGCATCCATTCCCGTCCTTTACCATAGGATTTTTCCTAGACAAGTAGGAAATGAGAACAAATCATGACCATGCAAACGCGAATCACTGGAGGAAACCGATGTCGGTACATCGCGAAATCGAGAAATTCCTGCGACGGAGCCAAATGCCGCCCAGCCGTTTCGGCCGTCTGGCGGCAGGCGATCCGCGGCTGGTGCATGATCTGCGCGACGGGCGCGAGCCTGGTCCGCGCCTGACTGCCCGGCTGCGGGCCTTTCTGGCCGAGCAGGAGCCGCGCGCATGAGCCGCGGCCCCGATATCGGCACGTTGCTGGGCCGCGCGCTCTGCGCTTCGGCCAACGCCGCCGGCTGCGCGATCTCGATCGACACCGCGCGTTGGGAGCGCTGGGCCAGCGCGACCTTCACTGGCGCGCGGCATCATCTTTCCCTGGCCGGCGCACCCTCTCCGGACCTGATCCGCTGGATGGCCGAACTGGCAGAAACCGAGCTGCCGCTGCGCGGGCATCTGGTCGCCGATGTGAAACTGGCAGGAGTGGCCAATGCCGGCGAACGCCTGCGCGCCGAGGTGGAAGTGCTGACGGTGGAAGCGCGGTGAGCTGGCGCTCAGGCCTGGCGGGCGAGATTGCGCAAGGTCACCAGCGCATCCTCCAGGCGATGATCGCCACTTTTGCGGCTCCGCACCGCCCGTTCGGCCTGGGCCTGGTTGCGGCGGACGACACCGCGCTCGAGCCGCTCGAGCAAGGCATGGACCGACGCCTCGGTCTCGGGCCGGGCGATCGGTTCAACCGCCTCGGGCGCGGGGGCCGGCGCGGCGGTTTCGGGGAGCGGGTCGTGCTTGGTCATGGGAATGGGCGCCGGCGTGGGGAGTTCAAAGGTTTCGAACCGCTCATGCGGCTCGAAAATGGCGGCAGGCGCCGGGCGGCGGCGCACAAAGGGTAGCGGCGACGGCATCGGCACGGCCGGAATCGCCTGCGGGTCAAAGGCGGCCAGCGGCTGATCAAGGTCCGCCGGCAGCGCGCGTTCGGCGAGCGGGGGCGGCGGCACGATGGTCGGCTGGGGGCCCGGCTGGAGGGCAGGCTCCGGCGCTGGCTCGGGCGCAACGGGGATGGAGTCGGCCAGCAGCGGCTCGGCGCCGCGCAGCGGGATCGGCGCTGCATCGTTATCGGCGCCGGCAGCAGCGCTCGGTCGCAACGGCAGACCCTCGACCGGCTCGACCTCCTCGGCAAAGGGCGCGCCCAGATCGCGCGTGGCGAGCAAGGGCGGCCGGGGCGGCGCATCGGGATGGGCATCGGCGCGGCGCAGCACCGGCGCGCGCACCGCCTGCGGATCGGCGGTCGCCGCCTTTGCGCGCGGCTTGCCCAGCGTCAAATCGGCGGCCCCGAACAGGATGAAGGCGGAAATCCAGGCGAAAACAGCGGCAAACCCGCCAATGCCTAGCGCCAGCAGGGCACGCGCGGTCAGGCCCAGCGGCGGTTCGGCAGCAGACATTATGGCCGGCAACCCGCTGTCCACCACCAGGCTTTCCAGCACCGGCACGGGCAGGGCCGCGATGCCGAAAGCGGCAACGGCACCGACCAGGGCAGCAATGGCTGGGGCAATGGGCAGTTTCATACACTCACCGGTGGCGGGTCCGACCACGAGTCTTTCATACCCGATGCTATCGCAAACTTTTGGTAAACAGATTCATACCGATTTACATTTACCATCCAGTTGCGCTCGTTTTCGACATACGCGCGGGCTCGTTCGCGGCGAGCATCCCAGTCCCCACGCGCCGCGAACAGCGCCGCAACCGATTCGGCCAGCGCGGCGGGATCGTCCGGCGCGAACAGCGTGCCGGTATCGCCATGGCGAATCAGCTCGCGGTGACCGCCGACATCCGATGCAGCGACCAGCCGGCGCTGTGCCATGGCCTCCAGCGGCTTCAGCGGCGTCACCAGATCGGTCAGCCGCATCTTCCGGCGCGGATAAACCAGCACGTCGATCAGGCTGTAATAGCGCTCGACGGCATCATGCGGCACGCGGCCGATAAAGTGGATGCGGTCCGCCACCGGGGATGCCGCCGCTTGCGCCCGCCACGCCGCCTCGGCCGGGCCGCCGCCGACCAGCAGCAGATGCATCGCCGGCCGCGCCGCGACGAGCGCCGGCATCGCCGCGATCAATATGTCGAGGCCTTCATAGTCGTAGAAGCTGCCGATAAAGCCGATCGTCTCCGCCCCCGCTACGCCCAGCTCGGCGGCAAGCGCCGCGTCATGGGGGACGGGCGCGCCGAACAGGTTCATGTCGACGCCGTTGGGCGAGACAAGGATCTTCGCCGGATCGATCCCGCGCGCCACCAGGTCGCGGCGCAGCCCTTCGCAGATCACCGCCACGCCATCGGCCTGGCGCACCGCCCGCGTCTCCAGCGCCTTGGTGACGCGGTAGCGCAGGCTGCCTTCGCGGCCCGTGCCGTTGCCGACGGCGGCGTCTTCCCAGAAGGCGCGGATCTCATAGAGCAACGGCACGCCGGTCCAGCGCCGCACGCGCAGCGCCGCCATTGCGTCGAGCACGGGCGAATGCGCGTGGAGCACGTCGGGCCGCCACGCTTCCACCACCGCGCGGATGCGTCGGGCGAAGCGATCAATCTCACGCCATTCGAGCAGGCCGGGCAGCCGGCCCTGCACCGGAGGCGTGCGAAAGAAGCGCAGCCCGTCGACGGTTTCCTCCTCGGCCGCCGCGTCGCCGTGACGCGGGCCGGTAACCGCCGCCACCTCCCAGCCGCGGGCGATTTCCGCCTTCAGAATTGCCCGCGTACGGAATGCATAGCCGCTGTGGAGCGGCAGCCCATGGTCCAGGATGTGGAGGATGCGCATACAGCCCCCTTACGCCCCGATGGCTTAACGCCGCGTCAACCGCACCGCGCTAGATCCGTTCCCGGAAGGAGCGCCGGCCGGGCCATGATCGACAATCTATCGCTGGCGCTCACCCATGGGCTGATGCTGCTCGCCGCCTTTCTGCTGCTGCGCCGCCCCGACCTCGATCGCGAACCCGGCCCCGACGAGCAAAAGCGCGCGCCCAAGAAGCAACGCTGGGGCAAGCCCGGTGCGTGACTATGCCTTCATCCTGTTTCTGCTGGCGTTTTTCGGCATGGGTTTTCGCAGGCCGTTCCTGTTCGTGCTCGTCTATGCCTATATCGACATCGTCTCGCCCCAGCGGCTGACCTATTTGCTGCTCAATTCGCTGCCGATCTCGATGATCGCGGTGGCGCTGGCGGTCGGCGGCTGGGCTGCACTCGACGACAAGCGCGACCTGCGCGTGGCACCCCGCCAGGTGATGATCGTCGCATTGCTCGCCTATTGCTGGTTCACCACCAGCCACGCGGACTTCCCGCTGGAAGCAAAAGACAAATGGGACTGGGTGTGGAAGGCACTCGCCTTCGCCGCGTTCCTGCCGCTGACCCTGCGCACCAAGCTGCGGATCGAGGCTTTGCTGCTCTTCATGGTGCTGTCGGCCAGCTCGATCATCATCGTCGGCGGGATCAAGACCATCTTTTCGGGCGGCGGCTATGGCGAGCTGAACCTGATGGTCGACAATAATTCGGGGCTGTACGAGGGCAGCACGATTTCCACCGTGGCGATCGCGATCATCCCGCTGATCCTGTGGTTCACGCGCTTTGGCACGATCTTCCGGCCCGACTGGCGCGTGCGGGCCTTTGCCTATCCGCTGATCTTCGCCTGCCTGCTGATCCCGGTCGGCACCTCGACGCGAACCGGGCTGCTTTGCATCGGCCTGCTGGCGATGCTGATGCTGCGCGATACGAAGCGCAAGTTCGTCTATATCGGCGGCATCGTCGCGCTGGGGCTGATCGCGGTGCCCTTCCTGCCCGCCGCCTTCACCGAGCGCATGGGAACGATCAAGACCTATCAGGGCGATGCCTCTGCCTCCACCCGGCTGGCGGTGTGGCAATGGACGATGGACTATGCCCATGACCATCCGATGGGCGGCGGTTTCGAAGCCTATCGCCAGAACCAGATCCGCTACGAAAAGGTATCCGCAGTCAGCGACGGCAGCGGCGGCACGCGCATCGAACGCACGCTGGAGGTGGACAAGGCCCGCGCCTATCACAGCGCGTACTTCGAAATGCTGGGCGAACAGGGCTATCCCGGCCTGGCGCTGTGGCTGCTCATCAACATCGCCGGGCTGGTGCGCATGGAGGTTTTGCGCCGCCGCTATGCGCACCCCGCGCCGGACGAGGCCTGGATGGGCGCGCTCGCCTCTGCGCTGCAGAATGCGCATATCGTCTATCTGCTCGGCGCCGCGTTCATCGCGATTGCCTTCCAGCCCTTCATCTACATGCTGGTCGGCGCGCAGATCGGCCTCGACATCTATTCGGGGCGCCGGCGCGCGGCACAAAGTTGGCGACCGTTGCGGGCGCCGCGGGCAGCGGCCGCATGACCGCGCGGGCCGAACTGCGCGCGCTCACGGCGGCGCGCGGGCTGGCGGCATGGTTCGTCGTGCTCTTCCACCTGCGCCGGTCGATCGCCGGCCTGCCGCCGGAGGTGCTGGCCTTCCTGGCAAAGGGCTATCTCGCCGTCGATTTCTTCTTCCTCCTCTCCGGCTTCGTCATTGCGCTCAGTTATGGCGAGCGGTTGCGCGAGGGACGCTGGGCGGCGGTGCCAATGTTCTTCCAGCGCCGGATCGCGCGCATCTGGCCGCTGCACGTCACCATGCTGGGTTTCGCACTGCTGCTCGCGACGGCACTCTGGGCGACGGGCCGCGACGCCGCGGCCTTTCCGCTCGAGCAACTGCCTGCCCATCTGCTGCTGGTGCAAAATTGGGGCCTGGCCGATCCGCTCCGCTGGAACGATCCGGCCTGGTCCATCTCCTGCGAGCTGGCCGCCTATCTGTTCTTTCCGCTGCTGACCATGGCGGTGGACTGGCGCCGCCTGCCCTGGCCCGCAGTGGTGGCGGCGATTGCCGGTCTGCTGGTGCTGCTCCATCTCGCCTTTGCCTCGCGCGGTTATTGGCAGCTCGGGCAGGATATTGCCGGCATGGGCGTGCTGCGCTGCCTGATCGAATTCACGAGCGGCACCGCCATCTTCGCGCTGTGGCAGCGCTGGCGGGATCGATGGCACCTGCCCGCCGCGCTGGCGGCGCTCACCGCTGCGATGCTGCTGGCGGGCTGGACCGCTGGCGCCTTGCCCGAAACCCTGGCCGTGCCGACGATGCTCGCCGCGCTGCTGCTGGCACTGGCGCTGAGCGCGGGTAAACGCGGCAACCCGCTTGAGGCAACGCCGCTCCATTATCTGGGCGAGATCAGCTACGCCACCTATCTCGGCCATTTTCTCGTCTGGTACGCATTCAAGCTGGCAGTCGTGCACACCGCGCCGATCGGCTGGCCGCTGGTCGCGCTGTACCTGCTGCTCGTCGCCGCCGCGTCGGTGGCGCTCTACCACGGCGTAGAGCGCCCCGCGCAGCGATGGTTCAACCGGCTGCGCTTCAGGCCGGCGCGCTCACTTCCTCCAGCGCCGCAATCACCGCGCGGTTGAAGGCGGGAATGTCGCCCGGCTTACGGCTGGTGATCAGGTTCCGGTCAGTCACCACTTCCTCGTCGACCACATCGGCGCCGGCATTGGCCAGATCGGTGCGGATCGAAGGCCAGCTTGTCAGCCGCCGCCCCGCCACCACATCGGCTTCGGCCAAAAGCCACGGCGCATGGCAGATCGCCGCGACCAGCCGCCCGCCATCCATGAAGCTGCGGGCGATCTCCACCGCGCGGGGGTTCATCCGTAGCTTGTCGGGATTGCCGACGCCGCCGGGCAGCACCAGCGCGTCATACTCTTCGATCTCGACCTGTTCGACGGTGATGTCGGGGGTGATGCTCTTGCCCTTCTCTCTACCGCTTTCGCCGGTGATCGGATCGGTCTTGAGCGAGGCAAGCGTCACCTTCGCGCCGGCGTCGAGCAACGCCTGGCGGGGATCGAACAGTTCCGATTCCTCGAAGCCGTCGGTTGCGAGCATCAGCACGCGGGCATTTTCCAGCTGGGCCATGGGGCAATCCTTTCCGATTTTGGAATATGCGCCGCCAACCCGCGCGCGCGCCCGCTTGTTCCGGAACGAAAGCGCCGGGCGGCGCATTTCCCCGCCACCGCTGCAAGGAAGTGCGATGGACTGCCCTGACATCGTCTATGTCGATGATCATGAACCCGGAATCACCCGGCGGAAGATGCGCCACGGCTGGGGTTATTTCGATGCCTTGGGTGCTCGCATCACCGACCGGGAAGAGATCGACCGCCTAAACGCGATCGGCCTGCCCCCCGCCTATACCAACGCCTGGTTCTGCCCCGATCCCGCCGGCCATATCCAGGCGACGGGCTATGACGCCAAGGGCCGCAAGCAATATCGCTATCACACCGGATTTCGCGAGGCGCAGGAGGCAGCGAAATATGACCGCTGCGCCGCGTTCGGCGACGCGCTGCCCCGCCTGCGCCGCCGGGTCGAGGCAGACCTGCAGTTGCGCGGCCTGTGCAAGGCAAAGGCCGTGGCGGCGGTGGTCCGCCTGCTCGATCTCGGCACGATCCGCATCGGCAACGAAGCCTATGCCCAGGCGAACAAGAGTTTTGGCGCCACCACGCTGCGCAAGCGCCACGCCACGGTGCGTGGAAGCGCGCTGAGGCTGCAGTTCCGCGCCAAATCCGGCAAGCTCAGGGTGATGACGATCACCGACCGATCGCTCAGCCGCTTCGTCAAGCGATGTCAGGATCTGCCCGGCCAGCATCTGTTCCGCTGGATCGACGATGCGGGCGAGGCGCATCCGGTCGCCTCGGGCGACGTCAATGCCTATATCCGCGCGGCAATGGGCGGCGCGTTCACGGCCAAGCACTTCCGCACCTGGGGCGCGAGCGCCATTGCCTTCCGCACACTCGCGGAAGCGCCCGGCCCCATCGGACTCAAGGCGCTGCTTGCACCTGTCACGGAAGCGCTGGGCAACACGCCCGCCATCGCCCGCAAATCCTATGTCCATCCGCGCCTGATCGAGCTGGCGCGCGACCGCGAAGCGCAGGCTATATTTCATGCCGGGTTGCGCCTGCCGCGCACGACGCAGTACCTGAGCCGGTACGAACGCGGACTCATCGCCTTTCTGGAAAGCGATCCGGCCGCGCTACCCGCCCAGGCAGCCTGAACCGGACCTCATGCTCAACGTCACCAAAGCATCGCCTACGCATTTCGAACGCCAGCTCGCCGGGTTCTTCGGGGTCGCGCCCGAATGGATCACCGAGCATTGGCCCAGCATCCTGATCGCGGCCGCCATCGCAGCCGGGATCATGCTGGTGCTCCATACGCTGCGCTCCTGGGGGATGCGGCTGTGCCAGCGCAGCGATACGGGCAGCACCAACTGGTACACCATCTTCGGCCGCACCATTGCGCGGACCGGCAATTTCTTCATCGTCATGCTCGCGATCCGGCTGGTGGTGAACTACGCCCAGACCCCCGCGCTGCTCGACAAGACAGTGACGTTCCTGTTCACCGTCGCCAGTGCGTTTCAGGCGGCCGTGTGGGTACGCGAAGTGCTGTTCGGCCTGATCGAGCACCGCACGCGGGGCGACAATGCCAGTGAGAGCCTGTCGAGCGCGATCCACATTATCCGGCTGCTGATTTCGATCGCCCTCTTTGCGGTCGCGCTGGTAATGGTGCTCAGCAATGTCGGCGTGAACGTGACCGGCCTCATCGCCGGCCTTGGCGTCGGCGGCATCGCCATCGGTCTCGCCGCGCAGGGCATTTTCGGCGATCTGATCGCGGCGCTGTCGATCCTGTTCGACCGACCGTTCCGCGTCGGCGACAATATCAAGTTCGACCAGACCAGCGGCACGGTCGAAGGCATCGGGCTGAAGTCCACCCGCATCCGCGCGTTCGACGGCGAGTTGCACATCATCTCGAACCGCCAGCTGCTCGACAAGGAAATCCAGAACCTCACCGACCGGCACCGCATCCGCCTGCCGTTCAAGATCGGCGTGGCCTATGAAACGGCGCCCGACCTGCTCGATCGCCTGCCCGCAATTCTGCAGGAAATCGTCGAAGCGAACGGCGCGACGGCCGTGCGCAACGGCTTTTCGGGTTTCGGCGCCAGCGCGCTCGACTATGAGCTGATCGCCGAGGTGAGCACCGCCGACTGGAACGTCGCCCACCCGACGCGCGACCGCATCGTCACCGGTATCCTGCGCCGCTTTGCCGAGGAGGGGATCACGATCCCCTATCCCACCCAGACGACCTTTACCGCAGCCCCCTCGGGCAAGCTTATCATGCCCTATCCCGAGGTGCAGCCAGTGGTTCGGGTGGAGCCCGGTCAGCCCGCTTCTTCGGGCGAATCGAGAACCGGAACCTGACGGAACGAGCGCTCGAATTTATCTATTCGGACAAGGCAGCTTGTCTGGTTCCGTCAGCGAAGGGAGGCAGCGCGTTCGGGGCGGACCCGTCCGAGGCACAGGTCGCGTATCGCAGTCCAGTTGCCGACAGCGCGCCCCCGTCGATCGACCCAAGGTTCCGGGCGAAACATCCGGACATGGTTTGCGATCAGATTGCGGCTCATCAGCGTCACGGCCTTTTGCAGGTCCATGGTGCCCTTCCGATAAAGATACAGCGGATTGGCGATCTGCGAGTAGCCGAGCTTACGCCCGCTCGTTCGCCCGCGCTTGGTACCCATATGAACGCCCGCGAAGCCATCGGTCATACCGATTGGTCGGCCGGACGCGACCCGTGCGGAAAAATCCCAGTCCTCCTGCCATCCATAAAGCGGCAAGCGCTCGTCGAAACGATGATGCCGTATGTCCGCCCAGCGAAATGCCATGTTGCATCCATAAAGCCCTCCAGCCGGGCGGAATGCGAAACTTGGCTGGGCCGCTTTGCGCTCATACGCGCCGATCATTGCAGTGGCAGCTTCCAGGTCGATTCCGGGGGTATGGATGCCATCTGCAATCAAGTGGCCGCTCAGCCCAACTGCGTCTGGAATGGCGGCGAACGACGCAGAAATCCCGGCCAGGCATCCCGCTGTTGGTACATAGTCGTCATCGAAAAAGGCAATGATGGTTGGCTGTGACTCAATGGCGTTCAAGGCCTCGTTACGCTGGGCGCAAGATCCTTTTGGCGCAACGATAATCCGCAGTCCGATTTCGGCACGATCTTGCGCGCCAGGCGGCAGATCCTCCACGGAGGGGACTGACCAGATCATCTCCACAGGTGGCAGACTTTGGCGTGCAACGTGGTCGACCCAACGGCCCAGTTCTAAGGGACGGCCGGCGCTGGCAACGATGATCGCGATCCTGTCTTTTTCGTTAGCTTGCAGAACCATCGGCCCTCCATTCCAATATCTGTATGGCAACCAAGCACTTGATTGACGTCAAAACTGACTGAAAGCGGCGTCTCATCAGCTTTAGCCGGTACAGTTTTAGCCTCGTCGAGCGTCAGCCAGGCGGCTATAGCAGCGCGGGTGGGAGATAACATCGGTGTCGTCGAATATGCTCGTGAGTATAATCATCGCGAATTACAATTACGCGAAATATTTGCCGCGGGCGATCGACAGCGCGCTGGCCCAGGAAGGCGCCCGCACGGAAGTCATCGTGGTCGATGACGGATCCACCGATGATTCGCGTACGATCATAGAATCCTATGGCGACGCGATCGTTGCGCTGTTCCAGGCCAACGCCGGACAGCGCGCTGCAAATAACGCCGGTTTTTCGGCATCTTCCGGCGAAATCGTCATTTTCCTCGACGCGGACGACGTACTGGAACCCGCAATGGCGCGCGAGGTGGCCGCCGCTTGGCAACCGGGCGCGAGCAAGGTGCAGGTGCTGATGGCCAAGGTGGATGAACATGAACGGTCACTCGGCCGTATTCTTCCAGTCATACACCGCAATCTCAGCCCCCTAAATATTCGCAAATGGCTCCTTCAGGGAGGAGAATATCCATCACCTCCTGGATCAGGAAACGCCTATTCGCGTACATATCTCGATGAAATATTCCCAATCGGACCGGAACGAGACGATTTTACCGACAGCACCTGCATAGCAGCAGCACCTTTGCTCGGAGATGTCATTACTGTGCCGAAACTCCTGGTTCGCTACCGCATCCACGGTGCGAACGACAGCAATATGGGTGCCACAGCCAACGTCTTCGGGCGCGAAGTGCAACGGGCGATCCGGCGGTGGGAGGTCATCCGCGATGTGTGCGCCGTCCGGGGCCTGCCCGCGCCGGACAGGTCGATGCTGTTTCGCGGCAAACATCTGCTGCAACTACGCGCCGCTTCCCTGCGGATGGCGCCGGAGCGCCATCCGCTGACCGGAGATAGCAGGATGCGCGTCCTCTCTGATGCGCTGGCAGCCTTCTTTCGCGCAGACTTCGAGCCTATCACGCGGCGAGCGATGATCACATGCTGGTCGGCTGCGACCGCGCTGGCGCCAATGCCGCTGGCTAAATGGCTTGTTCGCAAGCGCTTTTAACCTGCCCCCAAGGCCGTCAGGCAAGCTCATCATGCCCTATCCCGAGGTGCAGCCAGTGGTTCGGGTGGAGCCCGGTCAGCCCGTCACTTCGCCAGCGCCGCGAAACGGAAGCTGACCGCGACTGCGTCGGGGATGGTGTTCGGGTCGCTCCATTGGCCCTTGCCGACGCCGAAGGCGAGCCGCTTCACCGTGGCGGCGCCGCTTGCCTGGGCATGGTCGCCGTCGATCGTCAGCTTGAAGCTGACCGGCATCGCTCGCGTTACGCCGTTTAGCGCCAGCGTGCCGTCGGCGACATAGCCCGCGCCCTGCCGCCGAATCCGGGTCGCGGTGAAACGGGCATGGGGATGCGCCGCGACCGCGAAGAAATCATCGCCCTTCAGCGTAGTGTCGCGTTCGTCATCGCCGCTCGCGACCGACGCGAGATCCACGTCCACCGCGATCCGCGAATGCGCCAGATCGTCGGGGCTGAACTGGATATCGGCGGTCCATTGCCCGAAATGGCCGTGGATCGTCTCGCCGCTATACTGGACCTGGAAACCCAGCGTACCGCCCGGCTGCAACTTCCAGCTGCGGACCGGCACCGCCGCATCGGTCGCCGCTGGCGTCGGCGAGGAGGATGCCGCGGGCGTCGGGCTCGCTATACCAGCGGTTGAAGGCAAGGCGGCGGGGACTGCAAGAGCAGCCGTCGCATTCGGCGTGGACGTCGTCGGCACTGGCACGGGCGCCGGAACATGCGTCTGATAGCGCCACGAGCCTGCCAGAAAGGCGCCGACACAGGCAGCGAGCGCGACCAGAGCCGCCACGGTCAGGGCTGGACGGCGACCGACCGCCGCCGGCATCATCCGGCCGATCACATCGTCGCGCATCAGATGGTGGCGCAGCGCGCCCGCAACATGGAGCACGACCAACCCGGCAAGCAGCCACCCGATCAGGCCATGGATCGTCTCGGCCGGCTCGTGCAGTGTGTGGCTTACCGGCAGATGCGGCAGCGGTACCAGGCCGAACAACAGGGTCGGGAGTTTGATCTTCGCCGTGGAGACCAGGATCCAGCCGCTGATCGGGCCGACGATCATCACGACGTACAGCAGCGCATGCACCGCCGCGACCAGCAGTTTGACTGCAGGATGCCCCTCAACGGGCGCCGGCCGGGGCACTGCAATACGCACGAGCAACCGCGCGAGCGAGAGCACCAAAATCAGGATGCCCACCGATTTGTGAAACTGAAAGGCGGCGAACACGGTGGACTTGGGCAGATCCTCCAGCGCCCAGCCCAGGCCGAGCTGGAACAACAGCAGCAGGGCAAGCGCCCAGTGCAGCAGGATCGCGATACCGCTATAGCGTTGCCTGAGGCGCTCCACTGTCGACCCTTTCGTCATCCCGCGGGGACAGCGGCCGACACAGATGCCGAATCGCGCCCGCAACGACACGGTGTTGCGCCCGTCGGGCACAGCCGCGCAAGGGCCCGGATCAAACCATATTTCCCGGCATCAGGCGACGTGCCATCCGGACGCTCTCACGCAACATTTACGCGATTTAAAATCCATCATCCAAGATGGCGTCCAGCACGAAGCCTCCCCTCTGCGCAATTTTTACGCGAATCTTTTAATATACCCCTCAGCGAAATGCCTTTTCGCTACCAATTACATTACAGACGATTATCGTCACATGTTGGCATGATAAAATATAGCCATCATCGCGATAAAATATCAATGACATTTCAATCAAAAACAAAACGGAATTTTTCGATCCATCCCCTTATTCCATCCAAATCAAGATCGCCTCTTTTAGGCATAACGAACAACGCCTGCCTCCCGCACGCCTCTACAGGTTTGATAAAATTTTCCACGAAATGATATTTTGGCCGATTGACGTAATCATCGAAAAATATTTTCGACCCCTCTTCAGCATTTATAAGGCATGTTAAAAAACAACACACCCTAAAACGCCCATCAATCAAAATAACATTAGGCCTTTTGCAATTTTACCAAAGCCAGTCTGTGTAATTATTAAAATTATCCAATCTCGTATAACCAAGAGGAGTGCCCCATTCACCAATAGGCCCGACATCCGCCCAATATAATTCAGGCTTCTTTTCTTGGTTACAATCACGATAAACGAATTCTATCCATTCATAAGAGCTATCAACGCTGAAAATTTCACAGCCTATTGCATTAGAAACCCAAATAGTTGAAGCGCCACAACCGTATTCACCATACACGACATCCCCACTAAAGGCCGCCTTAAACAGCGCGTCGTCGCCATCAAACAATGAGTCCGAATTTTTCTTCGGTTCCTTTATTTTGGAAATTGCGTACGGTAATATCGGCGGAATAACTGCTTTTACTATTTTTTTAAACATGACCAACCTCTTATCGCTATAAGAAGTTTGAACGCCACAAGACGAACCTAGATAAGCTCTACAACTAGTTAAATCGTGGCCATGACAAGTCAATGCATCGCTATTTTAGCCGAGGCGCTGCGATACCCAAATAATGCGATTAGCGCCTTTACGGCACCCCTACGTTCCACCAACTTTGCAAGCCCGATTCGTTTAGCGCTGCGTTACATTGCATCACCGATTCCAGGGCATTCTAAATGCCGTTAACAATGCGTGTCAACGCATTTGCTCTAAATTAGTCACTATATTGCGTGTAAAAACAATGATTGCATGAACTGCTTTATCTTCGCTCTAAGTATCTGACAGATCTTCGAGAAATAATTTCAGCGGCTGAGTGTACCGTAAAAGGCACCGCCAAGAACATATCCTTTTGATTTTGCTGAGTTTTTAGGAACGAACCAAGCTAGACCAGGATCAGTATCCGCTGTGCCGGGCTTTCCATCGTGCCGTCCGAGATCCCCGGCGGGATCGACGAACGCCATCGGTTGCCGGACCGGGCCGACCTCGGCCCTTCGTGAGATGGCGACGGATGGTTCCGACACACCATGTTGTCGTGGCCCCGATATATATGTTACGATATGATAACGAAACTGATCATCGAGACAGTGGTCCGAATCTGGAGTGTCAAGGATGAATGGAAAAACGAGCGTCGTCTCCGCGTCGGCGAAGACATGGTTAGACATAGCGATCTGGATTCTGGCCGCGGCGACAATCGGTGTCGCCCTTGTGATACAGTTCGTCTCCGGAGCCGGAGCGGGCATGGCCTTTCCCCTGCTGCTGGTTTTTCCGCTCACATTGATTCACGGATACCAGCGCTACGGCGCAAAAAAATTCTCGTTCTTTTTCCTGTTTGCGTATCTCATCAGTAACGCCTTTGAGAATCTGAGCATTATTACCGGCTTCCCGTTCGGGCACTATCATTACACCTCACCCAACAAGCTGTTTCTCGTGCCATGGGCTATCGGCTTTATCTATGTCGGTCTGGGCTATACCGCCTGGCTGGTCGCCACCGCGCTGCTGGATGAGGCGGATGCCAAGCTGGATTGGCGCACCGGCAAGGCCGCGCGCATCAACACCCTTGCCCTTCCGGTGATTGCGGGCGCGGTGATGACAATGTGGGACGTGTCGACCGATCACTGGGCCTCGACCGTCAATAACACCTGGATCTGGGAAAATGGTGGCGGGCTGTTCGGCGTCCCCTATCGCAATTATCTGGGCTGGTGGTTTGTCACATGGTCCTTCTTCCAGGCTTTCAGCCTGTATCTCGCCTTCGTGCAGAGCAGAGTGACAGCCGGGCAAACGGTCGTTCTTCGCGGACGGACCCTGCCCTCGGTTCTGATCTATGGCGCACTGGGCCTTCAGTTTGCACTGTACCAGATTTTCGGGGCTTCCGTGGAGGGTACGGTTGTCGATGCGCTCGGCAAGACATGGGTCAAGGCCGATATGTATGAGGCAATGACCGCGATTGCCAGCTTCACCCTGGTTCCGATCGCGCTGCTGGCATTGTTCAAACTTTGGCGAAAAGACGCGAATGGATACTGACCCGTCGCCGCACAATAAGACCATTGCAGCACGAAGCCCTGGGACCCGGCGCCCGGGGCGGCCGCAAGACCCGGGCATAGATATTGAGATCCTGGCCGCGACGCTCGACATTGTGGCCGAGAGCGGGTTCAACGCCTTGTCTCTCGCCGAAGTTGCCCGTCGCGCCGCTGTCTCGGTTCCGGCGATCTACCGTCGCCATGCTAACAAGGAGGCCCTTGTTACGGCGGCGTTGCGCCATGAAGTGGAAAACTTATCCGCGACCGGCGCGGACACGGGCAATCTCCGGGATGATCTTGTCGCGATGGTGCAGCAAATTGCGGCTGCACTGACCGAGAGGAGAATAAGGATTTTTCTCAATATAATCCTGGCCGGCGAGGAATGTATCGAATTGCGAGGTCTGCTCACGGCAGAACTTCGACGGATCGACCTGGGTATCTGGGACCAAGCCCTGTCCAGAGCGCGTAACCGCGGCGACAGGGTCAGGCCGGGTGCCATCTCCAGTCTGGCGACGAGCATGCCCGTTGCCTATATATTCGGAAAAACCCTTCTTGAAGGCTCTCTGCCAGATCAGGAAGAATTGGAAACATTGATCGACTCGGTCATTCTGCCGATCTTGATATCGTCCTGAGACTCGGTCTTTTAGCTCGACTTTGTACGATCATGCCGCGAAGCATATGGCTTGGCCTGCACCCCTGTCGCCGGCCGAAGATCGGCTATAATGTGTCCCCATTCGCGCAAGGCGACGTTGACAGGCTTGGCTATGCGCCTTGCGCTCGTTGATTTGTGGGAAATTCGGCATCAGAATAAAAATCTGTATTTTCAATACCGTACCATGACAGACTTACGGCCCTGTCACTCCCACTCGATCGTGCCGGGCGGCTTCGAGGTATAGTCATAGACTACGCGGTTGACCCCGCGCACTTCGTTGACGATCCGCGTCGCCACGCGCGGCAGGAAGCCGCCGGGGAACTCGAACGCCTCGGCTGTCATGCCGTCGATCGACGTAACGGCACGCAGCGCCAGCACGCTGTCATAGGTGCGGCCGTCGCCCATCACGCCCACGCTGCGCACCGGCGTCAAAACAGCGAACGCCTGCCAGATCGCGTCGTAGAGACCGGCGTTGCGGATTTCTTCCAGATAGATTGCATCGGCCTTGCGCAGGATGTCGCAGCGTTCCTTGGTAACTTCGCCCGGAATGCGGATCGCAAGGCCCGGACCCGGGAACGGATGCCGGCCGACGAAAATCTCCGGCAGGCCCAGTTCGCGGCCCAGCGCGCGGACTTCGTCCTTGAACAGTTCACGCAGCGGCTCGACGAGCTTCATGTTCATGCGTGCCGGCAGGCCGCCGACATTGTGGTGGCTCTTGATCGTTACCGAAGGCCCGCCGGTGAAGCTGACGCTTTCGATCACATCGGGATAGAGCGTGCCCTGCGCCAGGAAATCGGCGCCGCCAATCTTGCGGGCCTCTTCTTCGAACACGTCGATGAAGGTCTTGCCGATGAACTTGCGCTTCGCCTCGGGATCCGTGACGCCCGCCAGGCCGTTCAGGAACAGCGTCTCGGCGTTCACATGGACGAGCGGGATATTGTAGTGGCCGCGGAACAGGCTCACCACCTGGTCCGCCTCGCCGGCCCGCATCAGGCCGTGATCGACGAACACACAGGTGAGCTGGTCGCCGATCGCCTCGTGGATCAGCACCGCCGCAACCGCAGAGTCGACACCACCTGACAGGCCGCAGATCACCTTGCCGTCGCCCACCTGCGCGCGGATCTCGGCGATCTTGGCGGCGCGGAATTCGGCCATGGTCCAGTCGCCCGACAGGCCGCACACATGCCGCACGAAATTGGCGAGCAGCTTCGCGCCATCGGGCGTGTGGACCACTTCCGGGTGGAACTGCATCGCATAATAGCGGCGCTCGTCATTGGCGATGACCGCATAGGGCGCGCCGGGGCTCGCCGCGACCGGACGGAAGCCCGGGGCCAGCGCCGCAACCTTGTCGCCGTGGCTCATCCACACCTGATGGCTTTCGCCGGTCTGCCACAGCCCGTCGAACAGCGCACAGCCATCGGCGATCTCGATAAAGGCGCGGCCGAACTCCCCGCTATCGCCCTGCACCACTTCGCCGCCAAGCTGGTGCATCATCACCTGCTCGCCATAGCAAATGCCCAGCACCGGCAGGCCACTGTCGAAGATCACCTGGGGCACGCGCGGGCTGCCTTCATCGAGCACCGAGGCGGGCGAACCGGAGAGGATCACGCCCTTGGGCTGCATCCGGGCAAAGGCCTCGGCGGCGGTGGTGAAGGGGGCGATCTCGGAATAGACCCCGGCTTCGCGGACACGGCGCGCGATCAGCTGGGTCACCTGGCTGCCGAAATCGACGATCAGGATGGAGTCGGTGTGCTGGAGCGTCATGGCCGGCCGATAGGGAGCCAGCACCGGCCTGTCAAAGGGCAGCGCCATATTTGCAGGCGCTCCGCCCGCAGGATCACGCCCGATCAGCCCGACATTCCAACGAATTTGCAGGCAACCGCGCCCGTAATGGAATCGATCCTATAATAATCCGGAATGTGTCCGCCCAGTTTCAAGCGCGTATCTTTTCCCTCCTGAGGATGGCCTGATGATTCCTTCTTCGCTGTGCACGATTCTGCTTGCCGCAACGGCCCCCGAAACGCCCGCGCCAACGCTTCCATCGCCCCCCGCCGTCGCGGAACCGGAAAAGGCGCCCGCGCCTGCCGTTCCGCAGCAGCAGGCGGGTCGCATCGAATGGCGCGGCGGCTCGCCCGTATTCGTGTCGGAGGACGGCCGCTTCACGTTCCGCCCGCTGGCCCAGCTCCAGATCGACGCAGCGACCACCACCGGCGCGCGGGACGACCTCAGCAACATCACCAAGACGGGGGTGCGGGCCGCGCATCTCGGATTTGCGGGCAATGTTGGCGACCATCTCGTCTATCAGTTCGAAACCGAACTGGCGAACGGATCGGCGCAGATCCTGTGGGCCTATGCCGGCTGGCGCGGGCATGTAGCCGGGGTTGGTGCGGACCTACTGGTCGGGAGCCTGCAGAACGACCGCGGTGTCGAAGGCAGCTCGGGCGGCGAGGCGCTACCGTTCCTGGAGGCGAACTTCGTCGCGAGCGTTATCGCCCCGGAACGCGGCGGCTTCGGCCTGGGCACGCAGGCGCGCTTGCTCGGCAATGGCTGGCATGTCTCCGCCTCGATCACCGGCGACGACATCAATGCCCGTCGCGCGCTGAGCGATGGTCGCACGATGCTGGCGCGTGCCCACTGGAACCCGCTGCACGATACGCGCGGGACGATCCATTTGGGTGGCTGGATCTATGATGAGCAGCTTTCCGGCGCCCCGCGCGCGCTGACGCCCGGCGCCAATGTAGCGCACGGCCTCAACGCCTTCACGGTTTTGCAGCCGCGCCCCATGCTGAACGCCAAGAGCGACACCGGCACCGGCGTGGAAGCGGGTGGCGTTGCCGGGCCGGTCTGGGTGATGGGTGAAGCCGGATGGCGCTCCACCACGCGCAACGGCCAGACCGATGCCCGCAGCAATGCCGCAAGCCTTTCCGCCGGCTGGTTCGTCACCGGCGGAACGCCCTACTACACCGCGGCGACCGGCGGCTTCGGCCGCCCGTCGGTGAAGCACCCCGTGTTCGAAGGCGGCGCCGGCGAAATCGAACTCACCACCCGGTACGAGATCGTCCGCTTCCGCACGGACGGGCTGCGCGATGCCGGCTCCGCCTTCACCGGCGGCGTCAACTGGTACCTGAACGACATGATGCGCGTGATGGTCAATGGCACCGCCTGGCGGCTGCGGCCCGACACCAGCGTGCCCGGTGCGCGGCCTGACCGCGGCTACACCTTCGCCGTGCGGACGCAGATCGTCCTCTGAAACACGAGCCCCGGAAGAAAAGGATTCTATCATGACGGCAATTAACCGCCTGAACCTGTCCGGAAAGCTGATCGCGGCCTTTGCCGCCGTCATCCTGATCGTGCTGCTTTCCGGCACCTACACCTATACCAGCCTGACTCGTCTGGCGGCGATTTCGGAATCGAACGCCAACAGCATCCACATGGCGCAGGAAGGCGAAGCCATGCTGGGTGCGATCATCCAGCAGGAAAATGCGCTGCGCGGATTCGCGATGCTGGGCCGCGAGGAACTGCTCGGCGAGTATCAGCAGAATATCGATGCCTTTCAGAAGGCGGCAAAGAATTTCGAGCAGGGAACGACCGAGTCGGACCAGCTCGATCGCCTGCGCGCGCTGCGCGCCGAAGCCGATGATCTCAACAACCGACGCTTTGCCGAACTCATCCAGCTCGCCCGCAACCCCGCCACGCGCGCCAAGGCGCAGGAAATTTCGGGGCGCAAGCAACTCCCCAAGGTGCGCGCGATCAGCGCAGAGATCGCGCAGCGCCAGCATGAGACCGTCGATGCGCAGCGCGCCCAAATGGCCGCAGCGAAGAACGGCGCAATGATCACCGTAACGGTGGGCGCGTTCGGCGCCGCTGCTATCGCCGCCGCGATGGCCTGGCTGCTAGCCCGCGCTATTGTCCGGCCGCTGGTGGGGATGACCGGTGCAATGACAAAGCTGGCCGAAGGCAATACCCAGGTCGACGTGCCGGCAACGGAACGCCAGGACGAAGTCGGCGAGATGGCCAAGGCGATGCTGGTGTTCCGCGAAAATGCCCGCGACAAGCAGCGCGCCGATGCCGAAGCTGCCAAGGCGCAGGAAGACCAGAATTTCGTCACCACCACGATTTCGGATAATCTGGGCCGGGTTGCCACGGGCGACCTGACGGTGGAAATCGCCGCAGAATTCCCGCCCGCCTATGCCGGCTTGCGGAACAACTTCAACGAAGCGATTTCGGGCCTGCGCAACCTGATCGGGGCAGCAGTCGAATCCACCAACGCCATCCGTACCGGCGCGGGCGAAATCGCCCAGGCTTCGGAAGACCTGGCCCGCCGCACCGAGGCGAATGCCGCAAGCCTGGAAGAAACCTCGGCCGCCATCACCCAGATGGACCAGCGTCTGCGCGCGACCGCCATGGCCGCCCAGAGCACGCTGGAACGTGCCGACGGTGCAATCAGTACCGTGTCGGGCGGCCGGTCGATCGCCGACGAAGCGATGCAGGCGATGGCCCGCGTGTCGGAAAGCGCCAAGGGCATCGACAGCGTGATCGAGGGCCTCGACAAGATCGCCTTCCAGACTCGCGTGCTTGCCATGAACGCTGCGGTGGAAGCCGGACGTGCGGGCGAAGCGGGACGCGGCTTTGCCGTCGTCGCCGACCTCGTCTCGGCCCTCGCGATGCGGGCGGAAGAAGAAGCCGGCCGCGCGCGCGACCAGCTGACTGCGACGCAGAGCGATATCGGCGCGGCAGTGGACATGGTGCAGCGTGTCGACGGCGCACTGGCCAACATCACCGGCGACGTGGGCGAGGTCCACTCGCTGCTGGGCGGCATCGCTGCGGACAACCAGGCCCAGGCGACCGCCGTGACGCAGATTTCGACGGCGATCGGTTCGATGGACCACGCCACCCAGCAGAATGCGGCAATGGTCGAGGAAACCTCGGCAGCGGCACGCACGCTGAACTCCGAAGTCGCGACGCTCGCCGAACAGGCCGGCCGTTTCAACATCGGCCGCAGCACCGTAAGCATCGTGTCTCCGCGCAGCTTTGCGCCCGTCAAGCCCCGCGTTGCAACCAAGGTTACGGCATTGCCCGTGACGGAAAGCGTCGGCAGCGCCGACGACTGGACGACCTTCTGATCTGGCTGCCGGCGCCGGGGTGCATCCCCGGTGCCGGCACCGCCGGTCTCAGCGGATCGCCAGCCCGGTCCACTGCGCCGCAAAGGCCCACAGGTCAGCCGCTTCCTCGATCACCTTGTCCGTCGGCTTGCCCGAACCATGGCCGGCGCGCGTCTCGATGCGGATCAGGTGCGGCTTGTCACCAATCTCCGCATGCTGGAGGGCGGCAGCGTATTTGAAGCTGTGGCCCGGCACGACGCGATCGTCCGTATCGGCCGTGCTCACCAGAATCGCCGGATATGCCACGCCGCTCCGGATATTGTGGTAGGGCGAATAGGCATGGAGGCGCCGGAAATCCGCTTCCTCCGACGGATAGCCATAGTCATCGACCCAATAGCGCCCGGCCGTGAACCGGTCGAACCGCGTCATATCCATCACGCCCACCGCCGGCAGTGCGGCCGCGAACAGGTCGGGCCGCTGGTTGGTAACGGCACCGACGAGCAGGCCGCCATTCGAGCCGCCCTGAATGGCCAGCTGGTCCTTGCCGGTGATGCCCTCGGCGACAAGATATTCGCCCGCCGCGATGAAATCATCGAAGCTATTCTGCTTGTTGGCGAGCCGCCCGCCATCGTGCCACGCCTTGCCATATTCGCCGCCCCCGCGAATATTGGCGACGACGAACACCCCGCCCTGCTCCAGCCAGGCCAGCCGCGATGCCGAGAAGCTGGGCGTCACCGGAATATTGAACCCACCATAGCCATAGAGGATCGTCGGCGCCGGCCCGGCGACGCTTTTCTTGCGGACGATGAACATCGGCACCTGCGTGCCGTCCTTCGAGGCATAGAAATGCTGCTCGACGGCATAGTCCTTCGGCTCGAACGCCACCTTGGGCTGCGCCCAGGGCTCTGCCTTGCCGCTCTCCACGTCGTAGCGGAAAATGGTCGTGGGATAGTTGAAGCTGGTGAAGGCGAAGAAGGTTTCGCTCTCCTGCGGGTGACCGCCGAACCCGCTGGCGGTGCCGATGCCGGGCAGCGCCACGCTTCCGTCCGGCGTACCGTCCAGCCGGTAGCGACGCACCGCCGTCGCGGCGTCGACCATGTAGCTGAGGATCAGCCGGTCGCCGACGATCGACGCTCCGGCCAGCGTTTCCTGCTGCTCGGGGACCACTTCTTCCACGGCAAGCGCGGGATCGGCCAGATCGATGGTGACGATGCGCTGGCGCGGCGCGCCATCATCCGTGGCGAACCAGAATTTGGTGCCGACATTGCCGATCGCCGACCATTCGTGCGCCAGCGTACCGATCACCGTTTTCGGCTGCCATGCCGGATCGGCCAGGTCGATGATGTGGACGAGGTTCTTGTTGTCGGTGCCCTCGCTGGTGCTGATGATCAGATAGCGGCCATCATCGGTGATGGCGGCATAATGGCTCTGCTTCGGCGTGGCCGGCGTTTCATAAGCCAGCCGGTCGGCCGATTGCGGCGTCCCGATCGCATGGAAATAGACGCGGTGATTCTCGTTCAGCGCCTGGAATTTGGCATCCGCCGGCGGCTCCGGATAGCGCGAATAGAAGAAGCCGCTGCCATCCTGCGCCCACGCCACACCCATGGTGAACTTGGCCCAGCTCACCACATCGCCCGTTTCCTGGCCGGTCGCGACATCGAGCACCCGGATCGTCCGCCAGTCGGTGCCGCCGTCCTGAACCGAATAGGCCAGCAGCGTCCCGTCCTCGCTGGGCAGCCATTCGGCGAGCGCGGTCGCGCCGTCCTGCGACCAGCCATTGGGATCGATCAGCACGCGCCCCGCACCGTTCAGGCCTTCGCGCACGAACAGCACCGCCTGGTTCTGCAGGCCGCTATTATGGGCATAGAAATAGCGGCCGCCCTTCTGTTCGGGCAGACCGAAGCGTTCATAATCAAACAGTTCGCGAATTCGGGCCTTGAAGGCGTCGCGGCCGGGCAGCGTGGCGAGATAGGCATCCGTGACGCGGTTCTCCGCCGCCACCCAATCGGCCACCGCCGGATCGTGCCGCACATCGGCTTCGAGCCAGCGATAAGGATCCGCAACGCGCAGGCCGAAATGGTCCTCCACCACATCGTCACGGCGGGTTTCGGGATAAGCGAACTGGGACATCGGCGCGGCACTCTCCGGAGGTTGCTGGTCTGGGCGGGGCCCAAAACCGCCTTAGGTGCGCCAGCTTCGCGGCTCAAGCGATGCCGAACCCGCCCGCCTCCGCCGCATTGGTCGGCAACGCCGCGATCCAGGCGCGCCCCATCCAGCGGCGCGCGACGACCTGTCCGGCGCGATGTTGCGCGCATGCCGCTTTTCCGGCGCCGTGACGCGGCGCACCCGGCTTACTTGCCCGCAAGATGGAAAGCGCGGCCGCCTCGCACCCAAGGGGTTCCTTCCAAGCCGAAACAAAACCCGCGGAACCAAGAAGCGAGGAATATCCCGCCCGAAGCACTGCGCAGCGATTGCCTGGGTACTTTCGAGCAACGCCCCACAAGGAAAAGATTTTCTTCATAATATTGCGGCATATATGCTGCCGCCGGGCAAAATCGCGCCCGGATCGGGGGGATTTCAGAAACTGCCGCGCACCGGGTGCGCAAGGCTATCTTCACGCTTTAGTAAGCATGTCGGGGTACCACCTTGGCATGTTCTGGCGCGCCCCTGCCCTGTTTGGACGATTACGGTCGTCGATCGCGCGGTTGCGGGTCGACAGGCGGGCCTCGGTGGCGCTGGAATTCGCCTTTGTCGCGCCGATGCTGTTCGCGCTGCTGTTCGCGATCATCGAAACCTGCCTGATCTATTTCACCAGCTCCGCGCTGCAGACCGCGACGGAAAAGACGGCGCGCATGGTGCTGACCGGCCAGGCGCAGGGCAGCAGCCTGACGGCTTCGCAATTCCAGCAGACCGCGTGCGCCGCGCTGCCTTCCTATATGAACTGCAGCAATCTGTTCGTGGACGTACAGACCGCCAGTTCCTTCTCCTCGGTGAACACTGCCTCGCCACAGATCACCTTCGACAACAACGGCAAGGTCAGCAACAACTTCAACTACACGCCCGGCGGCAGCGGCGACATCGTCATCATTCGCCTGATGTACATCTGGCCGGTGCCTAGCGGCCCGCTGGGTCTTAACTTCTCCAATCTCGGCAATGGCCAGCGCCTGCTGGTGGCGACCTCGGTTGCCAAGACGGAGCCCTATTGATGCGCGCGCTGCTGCGGCTGTGGCGCAATGTGCGCGGTGCCTCGGCCGTGGAATTTGCGCTGTCCGTGCCGATCCTGGTGCTGCTCTATCTGGGCACCTATCAGGTGAGCGACGCCGTATCCTGCTCGCGCAAGGTGACGATCACCACCCGCGCGGTGGCGGATCTTACCTCGCAATATCAGAGCGTCACCTCGCAGGTCGTGTCGAACATCCTGAACGCCTCGGCGCAGATCCTCTATCCGTTCAGTTCGGCCAACGCCGTCATTACGGTGTCGGAAATCTATACCGACAATAATGGCGCCACGACGGTGGTGTGGAGCCAATCCGCCAACGGCACCCCCCGCGTGGCCGGCACCACCTTCCCGGCGCCGGCATCGGTAGTGACCAAGGGCGCCTATCTGATCGTATCCGAAGTCCGCTATGCCTATGTGCCGGCGGTAACCTTCGGCGTCGTCGGCCCGCTGACCCTGGGCGACACGATCTACATGAGCCCCCGGCTCTCCACCTCGATACCCATGTCATGATCGGACAAGTGACCATGCGGACGAACCGGCTGTTGCGTCGCCTTTGCCGCGACCGGCGCGGCAATGTGCTGATGGTGATCGCGCTATCGATGGTACCGGTCACGTTCGCCGGGGCGATGGCGATCGATTATGGCCGCGCCATGCGGCTGCAGACGCGGCTGAACGCCGCCGCCGACGCCGCAGCGCTGGCTGCCGTCAACCAGCCGATGATGAACCAGTCGAGCGTCACCGCCTGCAACGCCGCCAAGACGATGTTCATCGGCCAGACGGGCGGGCTGCCCGGCCTGATCTTCAACGCAAATGATTCGACGCAGCTCAGCATTTCGGTGACGGACAGCGCCAGCACCAGCAGCAGCACCACCACCAATTGCTCAAACGCCAGCGCGGCGACGACGGCCAGCTACAGCCGCACTGCCCAGGTGACTTATCAGGCAAGTGTGCAGACGGCCTTTGCCGGCATCCTGGGCATGGCGACGCTGCCGATCCACGGCTCGTCGACCGCAACCGCCGCGATCGCGCCGAACATCGATTTCTACATCATGATCGATACGTCGCCGTCGATGCTGCTGCCGGCAACCAGTTCCGGCCTGAACACCATGACGAGCGCGACCAATGGCTGCGCCTTCGCCTGCCACCAGACCAGCACGTCGCAATATGACCCTGGCAATACCAGCTACGTTAATTGGCAGTGGCAGGATTATTATCAGGTCGCGCGCAGCAACAACATCACGCTGCGCACCGATCTGGTGCAAACGGCGGTCCAGGATCTGACCAGCCTTGCCGCATCCACCGCGCAGAACAATAAGGCGGTCTATCGGATGGGCCTTTCCGATTTCGACTATATGTTCCGCCAGCTCTGGCCGACCACTGCCAATAACGGCTATTATGTCGACAGCAACCTGACCAACGTCAGCAACAACGTCAGCAAGGCACAGGTACTGGCCTATTGCCGCAACAATCAACGCGTGTGCAACGTCAACGACAATGACACCGGCAGCAACTTCACCGCTGCCTTCACCGGCGCAGCAGGGATTATGCCGTTGAAGCCCGGTAACGGCACCAAAAATACTGGCGACACGCCGCAGGCGATGCTGTTCATCATCACGGACGGAATGCGCGACGAACTGTACAACGGCTCGCGTGTGATGGGGCCGATCCCGACCAGCATGTGCACCACGATCAAGAATCGCGGCATCCGCATCGCCATTCTGAACACGCAATATCTGCCGGAATCGGCCTCGGACGGGTGGTCGATCGCGAACGTTCGGCAGCCCTATCTGTCGCCCACCGACACGATCACGCCGGCACTGCAGAGCTGCGCATCGCCCGGCCTGTTCTATCAGGTGACGACCAACGACAACATCTCCACGGCGCTGGGGGTGCTGTTCCAGAAGGCCGTGTCGACTGCCCGCCTGACCAACTGACCCAAGCGGTTGATACGGCCTCATCCGCCCGTTGCGCCGCATCCACGCGCCGTCAGCCCAGCGCGCGCTGGCATGACGCAGGGGATGGTCGCAACCAATGCGGCGCGCGGAATGAAGCTGCGCAACACGCTCGCCTAAGCCTTTATACTCGCGTACGAATGGCGCATGAAGATGCGCAACCGCATTCGCTCGATCGCGCTGGTCGACCAACTCGGCCCGGGGCTCGTCACCGGCGCGGCGGATGACGATCCCAGCGGCATCGCCACCTATTCGCAGGCGGGGGCGCAGTTCGGCTTCGGGCTGCTCTGGACGATGGTGCTCACCTACCCGCTGATGTGCGCGGTGCAGCTTGTCAGCGCCCAGATCGGCCGGGTGACAGGCGCCGGTCTCGCCAAGAATATGGGCGAAGTATTGTGGCGGCCGGTGGTGACACTGCTCGTCCTGCTGCTGCTGATCGCCAACACCATCAATATCGGCGCCGACCTGGCGGCGATGGGCGATGCGGCGCAACTGACGCTGGGATTCGGCGGCCATTTCTTCACCGTCCTGCTCGCTGCCGGCTCGCTGCTGCTGCAACTGTTCGTGCCCTATCGCCGCTATGCCCAGTTCCTGAAATGGCTGACGCTGGTACTGTTCGCCTATGTCGCGGTGCTGCTGATGGTGAAACTCGACTGGCGCGCCATCACGATCGGTCTTTTCGTGCCGCATATCGAAGGGCGCGCCGCGATCACCACCATCGTCGCGCTGTTCGGCACGACGATCAGCCCCTATCTCTTCTTCTGGCAGAGCGCGCAGGAAGTCGAAGACATCGGCGCCCATGCCGGCGCCAAACCGCTGATTGACGCGCCAGGCCAGGCGCAGAGCGAGTTCCGGCGGATGCGGCTGGACACGATACTGGGCATGGCTTTTTCCAACCTGGTCGCGCTGGCCATCATCATCGCCACCGCAGCGACGCTCCACGCCAGCGGCAAGACCAATATCGCCACCGCAGCCGATGCCGCGCGCGCACTGCAGCCGCTGGCCGGGCAGTTCGCGTTCCTGCTGTTCAGCCTGGGCATTATCGGCACTGGCCTGCTGGCGGTGCCCGTCCTTGCCGGCTCCGCCGCCTATGCCGTGGCAGAAGCGCATGGCTGGGAATGCGGACTGGAGCACAAGCCGTGGGAAGCGGTCGGCTTCTATTCGGTAATCACCCTATCAACGCTGGTGGGAATCGCGATCGACTGGTCGTCGCTCGACCCCATCAAGGCGCTGTTCTGGAGCGCGGTGATCAACGGCGTCGTCGCCGTGCCGATCATGATCGCGATGATGATCGTGGTCCAGAAGCACGCGCGCATGGGCCGCTTCACCGCACCACCCGCATTGCTGGTGCTGGGCTGGGGCGCAACCGCACTGATGGCGGCGGCAGCGATCGGGTTGTTCGTGGCGTAAAGATCGGCGGCGGCCGTCAGGCCCGCTGCGCCGTATCGGGAAATGGTGGAGCCGAGGGGGATCGAACCCCTGACCTTCGCAATGCCATTGCGACGCTCTCCCAGCTGAGCTACGGCCCCATTCCCTTGGGAGGCGAGCCCTTTAGAAGGGCCTCGCCGGGTTGGCAAGGGCGGTTTTTCGCCCCTGCCAAATTTTTTCGCCGACGTTACTGGCCGACGTTATTGTTCGTCGTCGTCGCCGCCGGTTTCGACGCCCAGATCGTCGTCGCCGCCCAGATCGACATCATCGTCCGGCGAGGGTTCCTCGTCGTCGGCACCGATGTCCAGATCCTCATCGCCGACCAGATCCGCATCCTCGACTTCGGCCTTGGCGTTGTCGGCCTTCACTGCCTCGAACGGCAGCGGCTGCTTCGACTTCAGGATCGGTTCGGGTTCCCAGGCGAAACCGCAATTGATGCAGGTGACGGGCTCGTCCTTGGTCAGATCATAAAAGCGCGTACCGCACTTCGGGCAGCTGCGCTTGGTGCCCCATTCCGGCTTCACCATGTGTTGCCTCTTTAACCTTTCGAATATTCGGGAGTTGCGGGAATTGATCCCGAAAGTGGGGGGCGCCTTGCCATGCCGCAAGCCGCCTGTCAAAGCCGCGCCCATGTCGAATGCTTCTCCCCGCCCCCTCAGCCTCTCCGCGCGCGGTCCGCTGCGCGGTACCGTTACCGTTCCCGGCGACAAGTCGATCAGCCACCGCGCCATCATGTTTTCGGCGCTGGCGGTGGGCGAAAGCCGGATCGAGGGGCTGCTGGAAGGCGAGGATGTGCTCGCCACCGCTGCCGCGATGCGAGCGATGGGCGCGCGTGTCGAACGCAGCGAGGACGGCGTGTGGCGCGTCCATGGTGTCGGCGTCGGCGGGCTGCTCCAGCCGGAGCAGGCGCTCGACATGGGCAATTCGGGCACCTCGACCCGGCTGCTGATGGGCCTCGTCTCCAGCCATGGCATCACCACCAGCTTTGTGGGCGACGCATCGCTGTCGGGCCGGCCGATGGGCCGCGTGATCGAGCCGCTGAGCCAGATGGGCGCGGAAATCACCGCCAGCCCCGGCGGCCGCCTGCCGCTGATGGTGCGCGGCCTCTGCCCGGCAGTGCCGATCGAATACACGCTGCCGGTTGCCTCGGCACAGGTGAAGTCGGCGATTCTGCTCGCCGGGCTCAACACCCCCGGCATCACCCGCGTGATCGAGCCGGTCCCGACCCGCGACCATAGCGAGCGGATGCTGCGCGGCTTCGGCGCCGAACTGACCGTGGAAGACGGGCCGGAGGGCAAGATCATTTCGATCACCGGCGAGGCCGAGCTGAAGCCGCAGCATATCGTCGTGCCGGGCGACCCCTCCTCCGCCGGGTTCTGGATGGTTGCCGCGTCGATCGTGCCGGGATCGGAAATAACCATCGCCAATGTCTGCATGAACCCGACGCGCACCGGCCTGATCACCGCGCTGCGGCTGATGGGTGCGGACATTGCCGAAACCAACGCCCGCACCGTCGGCGGCGAGCCGGTTGCCGACCTCGTCGTGCGCCATGCGCCGCTGAAGGCCATCGAAGTGCCGGCCGATCTCGCGCCGAGCATGATCGACGAATATCCGGTGCTGTTCGTCGCCGCCGCACTGGCCGCGGGGCGCACCGTGGCACGCGGCGCGCACGAGCTGCGCGTCAAGGAATCGGATCGTATCGCCACCATGCGCACCGCGCTGGAGGCGTGCGGCGTCGTGACCGAGGAATTTGAGGACGGGCTGGCCATCCACGGCTCGGCCGGCGCGCCGCTGCGCGGCGACGGTGCGGTCGCCTCGAAGCTCGACCACCGCATTGCGATGAGCATGACCGTCGCAGCGCTGGCCGCCGAACGCCCGATCGCGATCGACGATGTCGCGCCGGTGGCGACCAGCTATCCGAATTTCTTCGCGACGCTGGACGCGCTGACCGCCTGAGCATTGCCCAGGCGCCGTCGGGGCCGCTAGCATCGTCGAGTATTCAGGCTGAGCCGAGAGCGTCGCGATGAACATGTCACTGCTTGCCGATATTGCCGGTTTCGCCGGACTGTTCGTGATCGCCGGCGCCTATCTTTATCTCAGCTACAGACCGGCTCGCCCCAATGCGCTGTATTTTCTGCTCAATATTGCAGGATCGGTGTTCCTTGCCATTTCGCTCTCGATCAAGGTGAACGTGCCCTCGCTTTCGTTGCAGATCTTCTGGATCCTGGTTTCGCTGTTCGGACTGTTCCGGTTGCGGAGGCAGGCGGTATGATCATCGCCGTCGACGGCCCGGCAGCATCCGGCAAGGGTACCATCGCCCGGGCGCTGGCCCGGCATTATAACCTGCCGCACCTCGATACCGGCCTGCTCTATCGCGCGGTGGCGGCGTCGGTGCTGCGCGAGGAACTCGATCCGGAGAAGGAGGCCGATGCCGTGTCGGCCTGCGGGTTCGACGACGCGCTGCTGGCCGATCCCTGGCTGCGTACCGATGAAGTCGGCCGCATCGCCTCGGTGGTGTCGGCGCATCCGCTGGTGCGCGCGGCGCTGCTCCACCGGCAGAAGAAGTTCGCGCACCAGCCCGGCGGCGCGGTGCTCGACGGCCGCGACATCGGCACGGTGATCGCGCCGGACGCGGACGTGAAACTGTTCGTCAAGGCAACGCCGATGATCCGCGCCCAGCGCCGCCATCTGGAGCTGCGCAAGGCCGGGGTGAACTCCAGCCTCGACAAGGTGCTCGCCGACATCCGTGCCCGCGACGAACGCGATTCGCGCCGCAGCGAAGCCCCGCTGACCGTGGCGCCGGACGCCGCCACGCTCGACACCAGCTTCCTGTCGATCGACGCCGCCGTCCAGCGCGCAATCGAGCTGGTCGAGCGCCGCCAGGCCGGGGCGGAGAGCGCGGCGGGGTAAGCCCCTCCGCAAATCACCCGCCGCCGGGGTAAAACCTTGCGAAATCGCACCGTTCCCGCTAAGGCGCGCGCGTCCTGCGAGCGGGTGCTTGTGGAGGATGGCGCTGGAATCGCGATTCCATGCGCCCTTTTCGCGTTTCGGCGCGACGAGTCTGCCTCCCCTGCCCTCGTCCGACGGATGCTGCGACCGGCATGGGGCCGCCGCGGCGTTTCTGGCCCTAAAGACCGTCGGAGCCAACCGACCGGCCGGAAAGAACGAACCTAGGAACCACTTTTTTATGGCCACTTCGGCAACTCCCTCCCGCGACGATTTCGCGGCAATGCTCGAACAGACCCTCGGTCAGGCGGACGGCTTTGAAGGCCGCGTCGTGATCGGCACCGTGACCGGCATCGAGAATGACCTGGCGGTCATCGACGTCGGTCTGAAGTCCGAAGGCCGCGTGCCGCTGCGTGAATTCGCCGCGCCGGGCCAGAAGGCCGACCTGAAGGTCGGCGACGAAGTCGAAGTCTATGTCGACCGCGTCGAGAATGCGAACGGCGAAGCGATGCTGAGCCGCGACCGCGCCCGCCGCGAAGCCGCATGGGACAAGCTGGAAACCGAATTCGCCAAGTCGGCCCGCGTCGAAGGCGTCATCTTCGGCCGCGTCAAGGGCGGCTTCACCGTCGACCTGTCGGGCGCCGTGGCCTTCCTGCCGGGCAGCCAGGTCGACATCCGCCCGGTGCGCGACGTCACCCCGCTGATGGACATTCCGCAGCCGTTCCAGATCCTGAAGATGGACCGCAAGCGCGGCAACATCGTCGTGTCGCGTCGCGCGGTGCTCGAGGAAACCCGCGCCGAGCAGCGTTCGGGCCTGATCCAGAGCCTCGCCGAAGGCCAGGTGATCGACGGCGTCGTCAAGAACATCACCGATTACGGTGCGTTCGTCGACCTGGGCGGCATCGACGGCCTGCTGCACGTCACCGACCTCAGCTACAAGCGCGTCAATCACCCGAGCGAAGTGCTCAACATCGGTGACACGGTTCGCGTCCAGATCATCCGCATCAACCGCGACACCCAGCGCATCAGCCTGGGCATGAAGCAGCTTGAGAGCGATCCGTGGGATGGCGCGGGCGTCAAGTATCCGGTCGGCGCCAAGCTGTCGGGCCGCGTGACCAACATCACCGAATATGGTGCGTTCGTCGAGCTGGAGCCGGGCATCGAAGGTCTGGTCCACGTCTCCGAAATGAGCTGGACCAAGAAGAACGTCCACCCGGGCAAGATCGTGTCGACCAGCCAGGAAGTCGATGTGGTCGTCCTCGAGGTCGATCAGGAAAAGCGCCGCATCTCGCTCGGCCTCAAGCAGGCCCAGCAGAATCCGTGGGAAAAATTCGCCGAAGAACATCCCGTCGGTTCGACCGTCGAAGGCGAAGTCAAGAACGCCACCGAGTTCGGCCTGTTCATCGGCCTGGACAACGACGTCGACGGCATGGTCCACATGTCGGACATCGCCTGGGGCATTTCGGGCGAAGACGCGCTCAACCTGCACCGCAAGGGCGAGGTCGTTACCGCGATCGTTCTGGCCGTCGAGCCCGACAAGGAGCGCATCAGCCTCGGCATGAAGCAGCTTGAGCGTGGCGGTGTCGCCGCTGCCGGTTCGACCGGCGGTGCCGATCGCCTGAACAAGAACCAGGTCGTCACCGTGTCGGTGCTCGAAGTCCGCGACGCGGGCCTCGAAGTGCAGGTTGGTGAAGACGGCGCGACCGGCTTCATCAAGCGTACCGATCTGGGCCGCGACCGCGACGAGCAGCGCCCCGAGCGCTTCCAGGTCGGCCAGAAGCTGGATGCGATGGTCACCGGCTTCGATCGTTCGAAGAAGCCGACCTTCTCGGTCAAGGCGATGCAGATTGCCGAAGAGAAGCAGGCAGTTGCCCAGTATGGCTCGTCCGACTCGGGCGCATCGCTCGGCGATATTCTGGGCGAGGCGCTGAAGGCACGCAGCCAGAACAACTAATATCGGCGTTCGGGAGGCGGTTTTTACGCCGCCTCCCGGCGCGATGCTGAATTATTTGCCAAATTTCGTGAATCTTCGGGTTGATGAAGATTGGGTAACGGCGCTAGGGTTCCCTTGGGGATAGTCGCGCGGTGCCTTTGGGCCGTGCGCCAAGGGAGGGGAGCGGATGATCCGTTCTGAGTTGGTGCAGTTGCTGGTGCAGGAAAATCCGGGCCTTTCGGTTCGGGAAGTCGAAAAGATCGTTTCGGTCTTTTTTGATGAGATCGTTGCCCGCTTGAGTGAAGATGGCCGCGTCGAACTGCGCGGTTTTGGGGCATTTTCGACGCGCGGACGCGATGCGCGTGTCGGCCGCAATCCGCGGACCGGCGAATCGGTCGAAGTCGATGCGAAGCGCGTGCCTTATTTCAAACCCGGCAAAGAGATGCGCACGCGCCTGAACGTGTAAGCGGTTACGCTCGCGCCGCTTGACGCGGGCGCCCGCATCGTTTCTTGCGTGCGCCGCAGCTGCGGACGTGGCGGAACCGGTAGACGCCGGAGACTTAAAATCTTCTGCCCTTCGGGGCGTGCGGGTTCGAGTCCCGCCGTCCGCACCAGTGCGCGCTACCAATCGGGCGTGGCGGCTATGCCGCTTTGCCATTCCCGGATGCGCGCCCGCGTGGCGCGGGTGGCGTCTGCCGGCAATGCGGCGGGGTCGAACGCGCGTGCCGCAACGATTTCCATCGACGGGCGAAACGCGAATCGGACATCGCGGACCAGGAAAAGCGTGACGGTGTCGCGGCGGAAGTTCGGGCGGTTTGCAAAGCTGCCGAGCAGCGTCACGGCGCCATGGCCCGTCATGCCCGCTTCCTCGCGCAGTTCGCGCAGCACGGCGGCCTCAGCCGATTCGCCGCGCGCCTGCCCGCCGCCCGGCAGGTGCCAGCCGGGCAGATAGCTGTGCCGTACCAGCACCACCTGGCCCTCATCGGTCAGCGCAATCGCGCGCACGCCGCGTGTCTTCGGCCGGGTGAAGAACCAGCCAAGCGTGCGGACCGCGAGATAGCCACGCAACGCGAAGCCGATCGCGGCGCCGCGCAGGCGCCTCGGGTGCTGGCCAGAGCCGGTCATGGCGTGACCGTAGCAGCCAGTGCTCGCCCGCCAAATGGTTCCGGTGCTGCGGGGAGTAGTCGCATTTGGTCCATAACACCCCTCCCTGAAAAGGGAGGGGCTGGGGGTGGGTGCGCGCGTCTGCGCGCTACGAAGACTCAAATTCTTCGCCGACAGAGAGTCCCGCCGCCTGCGGCGGCGGACCCACCCCCGCCCCCTCCCTGCAATCCAGGGAGGGGAGCAATAGAGCCAAACGCCATTGCCTCAGACATCGCCGGGGGTTGGCAGCCGGTGCTGCGGCCCATAGACCGGAAACCAAGCAACGCCGGAACCGCCATGTACCGCCCGCTCCTGTCCCTGCTCGCAATCGCCCTGACGCTGGGCGCGTGCGGCCCGAACGGCCAGCGCAAGGACGACACGCCGGTCGTGGTCAGCGCCATCGGCAGGAGCACCCGCCCCGCCGATCCCAGCGCCGAACCACTCGATGCCGCCGGCCGCGTCGTGCTGGGCGCGACCGCGCAGGGCCTGGTGCGGTTCGATGCCAGCGGCCAGATCGAGCCGGGCCTGGCCGAGCGCTGGATCGTGCTCGACGATGCGCAAAGCTACATCTTCCGCCTGCGCGAGGCGCAATGGCCCGATGGCCAGCCGGTCACTGCCAACGACGTGGTGAAAGTGCTCCGCCGTGCGGCCGCTGACTCCAGCCATAGCGGGCTCGCGCCGTTCCTGTCGGTGATCGACGAGATCGTCGAAATGACGCCGCAGGTCATCGAAGTGCGGCTGAAACACCCCCGCCCCGATCTGCTCAAGCTGTTTGCCCAGCCCGAGCTGGCCGTGTTCCGCGCGCGCGACCGCGCCGGCAGCGGCCCGTTCCGCATCGTGCCCCACAAGCGCGCCGGGTTGCTGCTTCGCCCCGTGACAGATCCCGGCGATACCGAGGCCGAGCGCACCACGCCCGCGCCCGAGGAAATGGTGCACCTGATCGGCGAAGGCGCCGCAGCGGCCATCGCCCGGTTCCGCGCCGGCGCCTCCGATCTGGTACTGGGCGGCACCGTCGCCGACTGGCCGATCGTCGAACAGGCGGGCATCGCCCCCGAAAATATCCGCTTCGACCCCGCCATCGGCCTGTTCGGGCTGGCAGTGATGCGGCGCGACGGCTTTCTGGCCGATGCCGATAATCGCGCGGCGGTGGCAATGGCGATCGACCGGGCCGCGCTGGCGACAGCGATCGCGCCCAACTGGACGCCCACCGAAACGCTGTTGCCCGCACAGCTCGATTCAGCGAACCCGCCCAGCCAGCCGGCATGGGTGGCGCTCGCCCAGGACGCCCGGCGCGAGACGGCGCGCGCTCGCGTGCGAAGCTGGCGGAGCAGCCATCCCGGCGCGATCCCGGTTGCCATTGCGCTTCCGGCCGGCCCGGGCGGCACGCTGCTCTGGGGGCAGATCGGCTCGGCGCTGATCGGCATCGGCCTCGCGCCGCGCCGCGTCGCGATCGGCGATCCTGCCGCAGACCTGAAGCTGATCGACGCCGTGGCCCCTTATGACAGCGCCCGCTGGTTCCTCGCCACCGCCTGCCAGCGCTGTTCGGACGATGCCGCGACACTGATCGCCGCCGCGCGCGATGCGCCCGATCTCTACAACCGCACCCATCGCATGGCCGAGGCCGATGCGCTGCTCGCCGCCGATACGGCCTTTATCCCCATCGCACAGCCGCTGCGCTGGTCGATCGTCGCACTGCGGCTGAAGGCCTGGCAGGGGAACGCGCGTGCCTGGCACCCGTTGAACCATCTGCGCAAGGAGGAGTGAGCCGATGGCACGGGCGACGCGGATCGAAGGGGGAATGCAGCGGCTGGCGCTGGGCAGCGACCCGGCCGCGGTACGCCAGCGGATCGAGGCGATGGAGCATCTGCTCGAACGCAGCATCACCGTGCCGGGCCTGCGCCGCAAGATAGGCCTCGACGTGGTACTCGACCTGATCCCCGGCATCGGCAGCACGCTGGCCGCCGCGATGGGCGCGTGGCTTGCCTGGGAGGCACGCAATCTCGGCATGCCGAAATCGGCCTATGCGCGGATGGCGGGCAATATCGGCTTCGACTGGCTGCTGGGGATGATTCCCTGGGTTGGCGCGATCCCGGACTATTTCTTCCGCTCGAACACCCGCAACCTGCGCATCATCAAGCGGCACCTCGACAAGCACCACCCGGCGAGCGTCACGATCGAGCGGGGGTGATCGCTGAGCGCGTCGCGTTCAATCGGATTCCCCTCCCTGAAAGGGAGGGGATAAAGGGGTGGGTGCGCGCGTCTGCGCGCTCCAAATCCTCTATCACCGCATCGCGAACGAGTGCCGCCGCCTTACGGCGGCGGACCCACCCCCGGCCCCTCCCTGCTTGCAGGGAGGGGAGCATCAGGCCTTACCGCCCCCGCCACACCTTCAGCGCCGCCTCATCCGCCGTGCCGCCGGTGCCTGCTTCGCAGCGGCGGTAGCGGAAGCGGGTGTCGAGGCACAGCCACAGCTCGTCGAGCCAGCCTTCGCGCGTGGTGGTAACGCGGATCGCCTCGGCCGGAATCGCGCGGTTGGCGCGGGCGAAGGCGCGCTTGAACTCTCCCACCGTCAGCGGCGCGCGCGACAGCGCATCCATATCCGGATAGCGGATCGCCGCGTAGAGCCGGGTCGACTGCGCGAAATAGCGCTCCGGCGTGGTCTTCATGCAGGTGCCGTGCTTGGCCCATTCATGCTGGATCAGCTGCGCCGACGGCGTTGCGCACATCGTCTTGCGGATCAGCGCGGGCGGCAGGATTTCGGTCGAGGCGCAATATTGCGGCCACAGCTTCCCCTCCCCGTCCGGCCACAGCCCGTGCAGCGTGAAACCGAAATGGCCGGCGCCGCCGCAGCGGAATGCCTCGCGCGGGTCGTCGCCATGGGCGCGGCAATAACCCGGCGCCCAGGTGAGCGCGAGCGTGTAGCTGCCGATCGGCAGGATGCGCTGCGGTTCCTTCGCAGTCGGCAGTTCGGGCAGCGGGCGGTCAACCTTGTCGGGCGGCACGCACATCTGCGCCTGGGCGAAGGCCGCGCCGGGCATCAGTGCCACCGTCATCGCCGTCACAATCCTGCTCAGCATGCTCGTATTCCTTCGTTCACAGCGCCGCGAAATCGAGGCCGATGTCTGCCGCCGGTGCCGACTGGGTGATCCGGCCGGCGCTGACATAAGTGACGCCGGTTTCGGCAATGGCGCGGATGGTATCGAGGTTGACCCCGCCCGAAGCCTCGGTCGGTACGCGGCCGGCGACCAGCGCCACCGCCTCGCGCAATATCGGCGGAGGCATGTTGTCGAGCAGCAGATGCGTCGCCCCCGCGCCGATCGCTGGTTCGATCTGGTCGACCCGGTCCACCTCGACGATGATGCGGCCGATGCCCGCCGCCACTGCCCGCGCGACCGCCGCCGCCACCGATCCGGCGACCGCGACGTGATTGTCCTTGATCATCGCCGCATCCCACAGGCCCATGCGGTGATTGGTCGCGCCGCCCATGCGGGTGGCATATTTTTCCAGCACCCGCAGGCCCGGCAGCGTCTTGCGCGTGTCGAGCAGCGTCGCGCCGGTCCCCGCGATCGCATCGACATAGCGCCGGGTCAGCGTGGCGATGCCGCTCAGATGCTGGACGGTGTTGAGCGCCGAGCGCTCCGCCGTCAGCATCGCCCGCGCTGCGCCGCGCAGCCGCAGCAATTCGGTGCCGGCCGCCACCGCATCGCCTTCCGCCACCAGCCGCTCGATCGCGACTTCCGGGTCGAGCGCGCGGAAAAACGCTTCGGCAATCGGCAAGCCCGCGACCACAATCGGATCGCGGCTGTCCATCACCCCGTCGAACCGGGCATCGGCCGGAATCACCGCCGCGCAGGTAATATCCCCGCCGGTCCCCAGATCCTCCGCCAGCGTCGCCTGGACGAAACGGGGCTGGTCGAAAGCGTCGAGCTGGAAGGTCATGGCCAGCGCTCTAGGAGGCTGCGGCGCCGCCGTCTATCGGAACGCGAGCAGCGGCGGCCGCTCGTCGCGATAACAGCGGCCCGGCTCGTCGAAGCGAAAGCCGCCGCCGCCCATCCGGATCAGGATCTGCCGCAGGTGCAGCGTGCCGGTGCGGCTGTCCTCGACCCGCACCGGATCGGCCAGCGTCGTATCCGCCAGCATCACCCCGCGCGAGCGCCGGATCAGCGTGCCACCCTCGACCAAGGCCGCCACGCGGCGGTGGGCCGTGGAGGCCGGTATCCCGAGCGCGCGCGCCACGGCGCCGGTCGACACCGGCTGGCGCAGCGTGTCGGGCGGCAGATGCGCGAAATCGGCATAGCTGAGCGCCACGTCGCGGTCATAGGTGAAGGGCCGGGCATTGGCGCACATGATGGTGTTGGTGAGCACCATGTCGGTCCAGGACTGGAAATGGCGCGCGTTGAACTCGATGCCGGTCAGCATCACGTCGTGCGCGGCGGCAAGGCCGCTATACCAGTTATAGTCCCCCTCGCTCCGACTCTCCGGCAGCGGCAGGCCGAACCACAGCATGTCCTCGACCAGTCGCACCATCGCGTCGTGCTGCTGGCTGAACAGCGCGGCGATCTCCGGCCGCCCATAGACTTCCTGCGGCACGACCACCCCCGCCGAGGTCCGCTGGCACAACCCCTGATCGCACAGCGCATGGATGTGCCGCCGCATCGTCTCGAACGGACGCGACAGCGATGCAGCCAGTGCGTTGATGCTGATCGCCTTGGTGACACGGCCGGTGCGGCGCGCATGTTCGGCGGCGGTCGCCGACTGGGTTTCGGTCGCGCGTGCAACCACCATAAAGATGATCGCCCGGTCGACATCCCCCTCGAACAGGCGGACGCCCGCGGCAATCGAACTCGTCTGCATTTCGCAGATAAGACGAACCACCAGCCGCCCCCGGGCGGCGGGAGTCGCAATGCGCTCGGCCGCAGATGGTTCGCGATTGAAATCCTGCATCGCCGCCAAAATGCCCCCAGTGGACGTGCCTAAAACAGCCGAATACCCGTGGCCCCACCATTACGGGTATTCCGGTATTTGCGAATCGCCGTGAGTGTAATGAAGAACGCGCCGTAACGCACCGGGGGGCGCGGTGGAAAATGGCACAGATTGAGTTGCCAGAGGGATGGAACGCGGCGGCCGCCGATTTGCGGCAGGCACGCCTGTCCTCGAATCTCACCATCGACGCCCTGGCCGCCAGCACCTGCATCTCCCGCCATCACCTTGCCGCGATCGAGGCAGGCCGGTTCGACCGGTGCGGCGGAAAAATCTATGCGATCGGCTTTGCCCGCGCACTGGCCCGGGCAGTGGCAGCCGACGAGACTCGCGTCGTCCAGGCGGTGAAGGCGGGGTGGACAGCCCGGCGCACGGCAACCGTGGCGCAGCCGCCGCGCCGCCCGCGCGGCCGAATTCCCGATCTCGGCATCGCCGCAACCGCGACGATGGTGCTCTCGATGGTGCCGGGCATCCGGCACTGACGCGCACTCAGGCCGGCAGCGGCCCCAGATCCCCCTTGCCCACAGAACCCGCCGCCATGTCGAGCATCCGGTCGAGGCTCTTCTTCGCTCGCACGCGCAACCCTTCCTCTACCTCGATCCGCGGGCTCAGATCGCGCAGCGCGAGGTAAAGCTTCTCCATCGTATTGAGCGCCATGTACGGGCAGATGTTGCAGTTGCAGTTGCCGTCCGCACCGGGCGCGCCGATGAAGGTCTTTTCCGGCATCGCCTTCTGCATCTGGTGAATGATGTGCGGCTCGGTCGCGACGATCAGCGTGTCGCCGGGGATCGTCTTGGAGAAATCGAGAATGCCCTTGGTCGAGCCGACATAATCGGCGTGATCCAGGATATAGGCAGGGCATTCGGGATGCGCGGCAATCGGCGCGCCGGGATGTTCGGCCTTCAGCTTCAGCAGCTCGGTTTCGCTGAACGCCTCGTGCACAATACACACGCCCGGCCACAGCAGCATCTCGCGCCCGCTCTTGCGCTGCAGATAGCCGCCCAGATTGCGGTCAGGACCGAAGATGATCTTCTGGTCCGCCGGGATCTGCGCGAGAATCTTTTCCGCCGAAGAACTGGTGACGATGATGTCGGACAGCGCCTTCACCTCGGTCGAGCAGTTGATATAGGTCAGCGCGATATGGTCCGGATGCTGCGCGCGGAACGCCGCGAACTGCTCGGGCGGGCAACTGTCTTCCAGGCTGCAGCCGGCATCCATGTCGGGCAGCACGACGATCTTGTCGGGCGACAGGATCTTCGCCGTCTCCGCCATGAAGCGCACGCCGCAGAACGCGATCACGTCCGCATCGGTATCCGCCGCCTTGCGGCTGAGGTCGAGGCTGTCGCCGACGAAATCGGCCAAATCCTGCAATTCGGGCTTCTGATAATAATGGGCCAGGATGACGGCGTTACGCTCCTTGCGCAGCCGTTCGATTTCGGCGCGAAGGTCCAGTCCCGTCAGGCTGCCGCCGATGCCGTTGCGCGCGTCCATTGCCGAAGCTCCCCATGGTTCGGCCGCCACATGGCCCGCCCGGCCCGCAGGATCAAGGGCGGCCCGACCGCGCGCCGCCGGATCAGGGCAAATAGGCCTCGATCGGGCGCCGGCTGCCCGCGCTTCCTGCGGTCACAGCATGGGTTATCGCCAGCCCGGCAGGGCTATAGGCCAGCGCATCGGCCGCCAGTTGCATGCCCAGAAAACTGGCGATGCCCCACAGCCAGGCGGGATGGACGCGCCTGCCCCGCCGCACATCGGCGATGGGGCCGATTGCCATCAGCAGCACGACCGCGCCGTCCGCAGCCCACCAGCCATAAGGCAGTAGCATCCCCATCGGCAGCAGCCGGGTAAAGGCCGGGCCGGTCAGATTTGCCATGCCGCAATACATCAGCCGCCGGTGCCAGCCGGACCGCCGCCGCATCGCCAGCGCCGCACTCGCTACGCCCAGAAACAGCAGCAGTTGCAGCATGTTGCTGAACAGGAACTCGCGCTCATCGAAAAACCAGGGCGCGCCGTTCCGTACCGAGCGGATCGTCACCACCGCGCCCAGCACCAGCATCAGCGGCATCCACAGCAGCGCGATCCACCCCAGCCGGCGGTGCAGCGCCACCGATCCGCGATCCACCAACAGCGTCTGCGCCAGATACAGCGCCACCCAGCCGAAAAACACCAGCGCATGGACATGCAGAACCAGCGGCACCGCAAAGCTCGCCCGTCGCAGGATGAGGTCCAGCGAAAAGCCGACGATGCTGATCGCGGCCATCGCCACTGCCGTCGTCTGGAAGAAACCGTCGTCGCTGCGCGGGGCAGCAAAGGATTGCACCTGGGTCGCCACAACATTCCCCACGGAAATTGCGGGGCCAACGGCTATCAGGTACACACTTGCACAGAGATGAACCTTTCAGGCCCGCGGGCGTGGAGGGAAACGCATCCCCCCTCGTCATGCCAGCGCAAGCTGGCATCTCCCGCAGTAAAGCTGTTCCGTTTTCGCCCAGCCCTGCAAAGACCCCAGCTTTCGCTGGGGTGACGGCTGGTGGGGAGGATTGCGATGCGCCGATGAGTCCAGATCAACGCCGCCTGGTATCAGGCGCTCAAGGAAAATGCGCGCGAATCGGGCGATCGGCACCGGGGGTGCCCACCACTACCGCCCGCGTCGCGGCAATGCCGGCGGGGCTATAGGCCACCAGATCGGCCAGTGCCTGCGCCGCGACCAGCAGGCCGATCCCCCAGAACCAGGCAGGGTGCGCGCGACCGGTGCGCCTTTTGTCGGCGATCATGCCGATCACCGGGAAGATCACCGTCGCCCCGACCGCGCCCCACCAGGCGAAGGGAATCATGAACGGCATCGGCAGGAGCCGGCCGAACGCCGGACCGGTGAGCAGGGCCATTGCGCAATACATCAGCCGGCGGTGCCAGCCGGTGTCGCGACGCAGCGCGATCGCCGCCAGCACCAGCCCGGCAAAGACCAGCAGATGCAGCGGGTTGGAGAACAGGAACTCGTTGACGTCGAAGAAGAAGGGCGCCCCGCGCCGCACCGACACCAGCGTCATCGCCGTTCCCAGCACGACCATCACCGGCACCCAGAGCAGCGCCAGCCAGCCGAGCCGCCGGTGCAGCGCCACCGAGCCCATGTCGATCAGGCTGTTCTGCACCAGATACAGCGCCACCCAGCCAAAAAAGGCAAAGGCGTGGAGGTGAAAGATCAGCGGTACGGCAAAGCTGGACCGCCCGAGCGCCAGGCTTAGCGAAAAGCCGGCGACGATCACCGCCGACATGATCCACGCCATGATCAGGAAAAACCGGCGGTCGTCGTGCGCCGCGCGGCGCACCGGCCCAGCTATCGTTGCCATATCCACCCCCATGAACCGGCGACGCGAACGCGCTACTGAATATATTCCCCGCGATACCCCGCCGTATTTGCCGGTGAGACTATAGCATGGCGGCGGTCCCGGACCAAGAAGGGCAGATCTTTATTACAGCTATTTCATAGAGTTGTTCAGTCGGACAGCAATCGCCACCCGTTGTTCAGCGGCGCAACCCGGCCGCGATCCTCCAGATCGAGCAGATGCGCGAGCACCGACCGCCCGGCCGCACCCTGCAGCCGCGGGTCGAGCCCGACATACATGCGCTCCACCATCGCCGGGATTTCGCCAATACCCTGTCCCAGCAGCCGCACTATCTGCCCCTCGCGCTGCTTGCGGTGCCCCGCCAGCCCCCGCACGAAGCGCCGTGGATTTTCCACCGGATCGCCGTGCGCGGGATAATAGATGCGGTCCTGTTCGCGTCCCATCAGCTTGTCGAGGCTGGCCATATAGGCGGCCATATTGCCGTCCGGCGGCGCCACCACCGTGGTCGACCAGCCCATCACATGATCGCCGGTGAACAGCGCGCCGCTTTCCTCGAGCGCGAAGCAGAGATGGTTGGACGTGTGCCCCGGCGTCGCCACGGCGGTCAGCGTCCAGCCTTGCCCCGCCACCCGCTCGCCATCGGCCAGCACCCGGTCTGGGGCGTAGCCGGTGTCGAACGACGCATCGGCGCGGGGGCCGCTGTCGTCGAGCACCAGCGGCGCGCAGCCGATGATCGGCGCGCCGGTCGCAGCCTTCAGCGCCGGCGCCGCCGGGCTGTGGTCGCGGTGCGTGTGGGTGCACAGGATGGCGCGAACCGGGCGATCCTGAATGGCCGCGAGCAGCGCGTGGATATGGTCGGCATCGTCGGGACCGGGATCGATCACCGCCAGATCGCTGTCGCCGACCAGATAGGTCTGGGTGCCGCTGGCGGTGTAGGGCGAGGGGTTGCCCGCCAGAACCCGCGTCACCAGCGGTTCGAGCGCGATCGCAAGGCCGGTAGGCGCGTCATCGGTCATCACCGCTGCATTTGGGGATTCCGCAGCGCAGCGCAAGCGGCAGGTAGCTGGGGGGAGCCACGCATTTGGCTCTTTCACGCCCCTCCCTGCAAGGGAGGGGTTTGGGGGTGGGTGCCCGCGTCTGCGCGCTCCAAAAAAACTCTATCCCCAAACTGACGGCGAGTCCCGCCGCCTGATGGCGGCGGACCCACCCCCGGCCCCTCCCTGCAGGCAGGGAGGGGCGTGAAAGTACCAAATGCACGCCCCGGTATCAGGGGAGAGCGGGGCCGGCCGCGAAGGAGCCGGCCGACCCCGCCCGCCGGGACCACCCAAAAGGGGAAGGATGGCCCCGGGTTCAGATCAGTCCTCGTCCTTGTCCTTGGCGTCCTGCTTCAGCTCGACCATGGCTTCGTCGATGCCGGCCAGCGCTTCCTTGCGCTGCTCCGCCGTCAGGTTGGGCTGCGCCTCGATCGAGCGGCGGGCCATCTGCAGGCTCATCAGCGCCGAGCGCATTCCCATTTCTTTCTGCATGGCCGCCATCCGCGTCGCATTGACGGTGATCGCCTGTATCCGGTCGGAACAGATGACCATCACGTGCTGGCCCTTCTCGGTCCGGTTCTCGACCGTGGCGGTCCCGGCGCCGCACTTGCCTTCGCGCACGTCCGGAATGTTCGCCTGAATGCTTGCCATGTCGGGCATCTCGACTTCGCTGCGCGTACCGTCGGCGCGAACGAGGATCATTTTCTTGATCGCCTTGCCGTCGGCGCGCTGTTGAAACACCTCGACATGGTGCTTGCCGGCCGGGGCCTCGTCGCGCGCGGTGGGGGCCGGCGGCGCAACCGGCGCGGCGGATGCGGCCACCGCCGGTGCGGCGGGGGGAGCGGGCGTGGCCGCAGGCGCCGGCGGCGCGGGCACTTCCTGCTTGTGGATCACCACATCCACCTGCTTGCGGATCTGCGCCGCAGCTTCGTTGCCCGAAGCGGTCAGCACCAGCGCGACCAGCGACAGGCCACCTACCCCGCCCAGCCCGGCGGCAAAACGGCGCGCCGACAATTTCCGATGGTTCATGAGCATCCGTAACCTCCCTTTGACTTCGTTGATCGTGTGCAGGTGGCAGGCGGCCGACACGGCGCCGCCATGGGCCGATTTGACGATCGCGCGGCCATAGGCGTGGCGCAGGGTGCGGGCGCGGCCGGCGAGCACCAGTGCGTCGCAGGCCATTTCCTGATCGGCGCGAAAGGCGCGGAAGGCGCGCCAGGCGACCGGATTGAACCAGTGGACCGCCAGCACGATCAGTGCCGCCCAGTTGGCGATCAGATCGCCGCGGACATGGTGGCCCAGCTCGTGCGCCAGCGCGAGGTCGCGTTCCAGTTCGTCGTAGCGCTCGGAAAAGTCGCGCGGGAAGGCGACATATTTGCGGAAGATGCCGAAGGCGAGCGGCCCGTGCGCGGCGTCGGTCTCGATCACCCGCACCCGCCCCTCTGCCACGCAATCGTCGATCCGGGCGCGCGACAGCAGGTGCCGGCAGAAGCGGCGATGGGCGATCCAGTGATAGGCGAGGAACGCCAGCGCGCCCATCACCCACAGGCCGATCAGCAGCACGACGATGCTGGGGCCGCCCGGGGCGGTGGTCGGCGCCACCAGCGCGGCGGGGACATGGTGCCCGGCCGCAACCAGGTCGATCTCCACCACCGCCGCCTTGTCCACCGTCTTCGGCAGTACGGCGGGGTTCATCACCCCCATCACTACGCCCGGCGCCTCGGCGGCAGAGCGGGTGAGCGGCGCGAGCAGCCGGCTCAGCTGCCAGTCCCCCGGCAGCGGCGGCATCGCCAGCCGCAGCGCCGGCAGCAGCCACAGCATATAGGCAAGCTGCGGCCCGAAGGCGCGGCGCACCGGCGCGCGAAGGATGAGCACCAGCAGCATCAGGATGGTGCTGGCGAGCAGGGTTTCGATGATCCAGCCGATCATTGCTTCAGCTCCTTCAGCAGAGCCTCGATCTCGGCGATGTCCTGGTCGGTGATCGCATCGCGTTCGGCGAGGTGCGCGACCAGCGGCGTCAGCTTGCCGCCGAACAGCCGGTCGATCAGCCGCCGCGACTCGCCCACCACATAATCGCCGCGCGCGACGAGCGGGCGATAGCGGTAGCGGCGCCCTTCCTCCTCATGCGCAATGACGTTCTTGGCAAGCAGCCGCCCCAGCAGCGTCTTGACGGTGTTGGCGCTCCACTCGCGCTCGGCGGGCACGCGCTCGGCGACTTCCTGCGCGGTGAGCGGCGACTCCTCCCAGAGCACCTCCATCACGGCATGTTCGGCTTCACTGATACGCTCGGTCATCGACTTCCCCTTCGACTACGCCTGTAATCGCTCCGATTACGTCTGTAGTCAATAGGGTGAATGGCGCGTGAATGGCCGATTGTGTCGGCGGGGTTTACAACCGGCAGGATTGGGGGAGGGCCGTTAACCAGCGAAGCCCGCACAAAAGCGACAATCGCACGAACTGGCACGGCATCTGCTTAGGATAGAGCACCCCAAGCGTTCCACGCTTCAGGGCGGGTCGATGCTCCAACCGGTCTCGCGTCGACCCGCCCGCACCGGGTTTTCCAGACGGCAAATTCTCGAAAGAAATGCGCTCCGCAAGGAATGCTGCACGCCCGCAACAGGCGCGCCCCTCCCGCGTGCGGGAGGGGTCGGGGGAGGGACTGGTGTGGGAACTCTTGCCGAAACGCAGTCCCACGCGAATCCGTGATCCCCTCCCCTGGCCCCTCCCGCAAGCGGGAGGGGAAGGAAAACTAGGAACGGAGGGAAATCAGGCCGAAGCGGCGACGCCCTTGTCGGCCATCAGCTGCGTCAGCTCGCCGCTCTCATACATTTCCATCATGATGTCCGAGCCGCCGACAAACTCGCCCTTCACATAAAGCTGGGGGATGGTCGGCCAGTCGGAAAAGGCCTTGATGCCCTGGCGGACGGCCTGGTCCTGCAGCACATCGACGCTGTCGAACTCGACGCCGAGATGGTTGAGGATCGCCACCGCGCGGCTGGAAAAGCCGCATTGCGGGAACAGCGGGCTGCCCTTCATGAACAGCAGCACGTCGCTGCCATCGACAAGCTGCTGGATGCGGGCCTGGGTATCGTCGGTCATTGCTTACTCCTCGGGCGTCGCTTCGGTGGTCAGCTGGAGCGCGTGGAGCACGCCGCCCATCCGTCCGCCCAGCGCCGCATAAACGGCCTGATGCTGCCGCACGCGCGGCATGCCCCGGAACATGGGGGCGACGACGCGCGCTGCATAGTGGTCGCCATCGCCGGCCAGGTCGGTAATCTCGATCTGCGCATCGGGAATGCCGGCGCGGATCAGCGCCTCGATCTCGTCGGCAGCCATCGGCATGTTATTTGGATTCCATCAGCTGGCGGCGCGCCTCGACGGTCTGCTCCTCGATCGCACGACGCACGGTGGCCTCGTCGATCTCGACATTCGCGGCGAGCATGTCGCCCAGCAGCTTGCGGATCACGTCCTCGTCGCCGGCTTCCTCGAAATCGGCCTGGACGACGGCCTTGGCATAGGCGTCGGTCTCTTCCGGGGTCAGCCCCATCTTCGCCGCCGCCCATTGGCCGAGCAGCTTGTTGCGCCGCGCGGTGATGCGGAAGCTCATATCCTCGTCGCGCGCGAACTTCGCCTCGAACGCCCGTTCGCGATCGTCGAATGTGGTCATCATAGGCCCCTTGCTAAACTCACGCCCGAGATAGGAGGCAGGGGCCGCGCTGGCAACGGGGGTGGTTGCGGATGGGGGCTATCGTCCATCCTCCCCCGCCAGGGGGAGGTGTCAGGCACAGCCTGACGGAGGGGGAGGAAGCCCGCAGGTGCGAGAAGGTCTGGAATCCGCCCCCTCCGACGCGCTGCGCGCGCCACCTCCCCCTGGCGGGGGAGGATGGACACAGTTTTATTTCACGCGAAGGCGCGAAGGCACGAAGAAGAAAATTGGTTCGCGCGGAGGCGCAGAGACGCGGAGAAGAGGGAGAGAGAGAGAGAGAGAGAGAAGCGCTTCGCGCCGGGCTTTTTATTCCGTCGCCCCAGCGAAAGCTGGGGCCTCCCGCAATTTGCCCCTCCCGTCTCGTCCTGCGCCACATGAGATGCCCGCCTTCGCTGGCATGACGGCTGTGAGAGGCGGCATCGGCACCCCTCTACGCCTCTGCGCGCAAAAAACCTCCGCGTCTCCGCGCCTCCGCGTGAACCAAACTTTTCTTTGCGGCTTAGCCCCTTCGCGCCTTCGCGTGAGAAAACCGGCGGACCAACGCTACCCCGCCACCCGCACCACGACCTTCCCGATCACCGCCCGCGCCGCCATCTTGGCGATCGCCGCGCCGCCTTCCGCAAACGGAAACACCTCGGTCACCCGCGGCGCGATCCTGCCCTCGCTCCACAGCCGGAACAGCGTGTCGACATGCGCGCGGTTCGCCTGGGGGTCGCGCGCGGCGAAGGCGCCCCAGAACACGCCGCACACGTCGCAGCTCTTGAGCAGGGTGAGGTTGAGCGGCAGCTTTGGGATGCCCGCCGGGAAGCCCACCACCAGATAGCGCCCCTCCCAGCCGATCGCGCGCAGCGCCGGCTCGGCATAGTCGCCGCCAACGGGATCGTAGATCACGTCCGCCCCCTTCGGGCCGACCGCCGCCTTGAATGCCTCGGCCAGCGCCTTCGACGCCTCCTTGTCCAGAGGCCCGCGCGGATAGACCAGGGTAGCGTCCGCGCCTGCCGCCCGCGCGGCCTCGGCCTTTTCCTCGGAGGAGACCGCCGCCACCACCGTCGCGCCATAGGCCTTGCCCAGCTCGATCGCCGCGAGCCCGACGCCGCCCGCCGCGCCCAGCACCAGCAGCGTCTGCCCCGCCTGCAACCTGCCCCGGTCGAGCAGCGCATGGATCGTCGTCGCATAGGTGAGCAGCAGCGCCGCGCCTTCCTCGAAGCTGCGCCCCTCCGGCAGGCGATAGAGCTGCGCCGGGCTCAGCACCAGCTTCTCGACCAGCCCGCCATGGCCCGGCACGGCGATCACCCGGTCGCCCGGCGCCCAGTCGGTGACGCCCTCGCCCACCGCTTCGATCACGCCGGCGATCTCGCCGCCCGGCGCAAACGGCCGGGGCGGCTTGAACTGGTATTTGTCCTCGATGATCAGCACATCGGGATAGTTGATCGCGCAGGCCCGCACGCCAACCAGCACCTGACCCTTTCCCACTGCGGGATCGGGCACTTCCTCAAGGCTTAGAGTATCAGGTCCGCCCGACGCCTTCGACAGCAACGCCTTCATGCCCGCCTCCTACAGCGATCCACGGACGTTCGTGCGCAACCGCGGATTCGTATTTCGAAATCGCGGTATCTTGTGCCAGCGTCATCCCGATCTCGTCCAGCCCCTGCATCAGGCAGTCGCGGCGAAACGGGTCGAGCTCGAAGGCGAAGCGGTCCTGGAAGTCGGTGGTGACGGTCATCGTCTCCAGGTCGACGGTGATCGTGTTGGCGCGCGCCACTTCGACCAGCCGGTCGATCGCTTCCTGCGGCAGCACCACGGTGACGATGCCGTTCTTGAAGGCATTGCCGGAGAAGATGTCCGAAAAGCTCGGCGCAATCACCGCCTTAATGCCCAGATCGGCCAGCGCCCAGGCAGCGTGCTCGCGGCTCGAGCCGCAGCCGAAATTCTCGCCCGCCACCAGGATCGGGCTGCCGGCATAGCGCGGGTCGTCGAACAGGTTGCCCGGCTCCGCGCGCACGCTTTCGAACGCGCCCTTGCCCAGTCCTTCGCGCGTCATGGTCTTCAGCCAGTGCGCGGGGATGATGATGTCGGTGTCGATATTCTTGGCGCCCCAGGGATAGGCGCGGCCCGAAACCTGCTGGATCGGTTCCATCAGCGGCGCTCCGCCGACACGGCAATCAGGTGCATGGACACAGCTTTCCCAACGGATGGCGGCGCCATCCCTCAACTCTTTCTGGCCGCCGCGGCTCAGCGCGGTGCGGCGACAACCCGTTCCGCCGGCGCCGGCGGCTTCAGCGATGCTTCCGCCCGGGGATAGGCCCCCGCATAGGCGGCGGCGAGGCCGCTCAGCACCGTTCCGGCAATCAACGCGACAAGCGCCCTTTTCATGGCGTTATCCCCTTTGGTCACGCATAGTTCGCCATCAACTCGCGAACATCGGTCAGGTGCCCGGTCACTGCCGCAGCCGCCGCCATCGCGGGCGAGACGAGGTGCGTGCGCGCACCCGGGCCCTGACGTCCTACGAAATTGCGATTCGAAGTGGAAGCACAACGTTCTCCGGCCGGAACCTTGTCCGGATTCATCGCCAGACACATCGAACAGCCCGGCTCGCGCCACTCGAAGCCCGCCTCGGTGAAGATGCGGTCCAGCCCTTCCGCCTCGGCCTGCCGCTTCACCAGCCCCGAGCCCGGCACGATCAGCGCCTGGCGGATGCGGTCGGCAACCTTGCGCCCCTGCACCACGGCGGCTGCGGCGCGCAGATCCTCGATCCGGCTGTTGGTGCACGAGCCGATAAAGACATGCTCGATCGCAATGTCCTGCATCGCCATGCCCGGCGTCAGGCCCATATAGTCGAGCGAGCGCTGCGCCGCCGCGCGCTTCGACGGATCGGCGAAGCTTTCCGGATCGGGCACCACGCCGGTGATCGGCACGACATCCTCGGGGCTGGTGCCCCAGGTGAGCGAGGGCGCGATGTCACTGGCATCCAGCTTCACCACCTTGTCGTAAACAGCGCCCTTGTCGGTCGGCAGCGTTTGCCAATAGGCGACCGCACGGTCCCACGCCTCGCCGGTGGGCGCGAGCGGGCGGCCCTTCAGATAGTCGAACGTCTTCTGGTCCGGCGCGATCAGGCCCGATCGGGCGCCCCCCTCGATCGACATGTTGGAAACGGTCAGCCGCCCCTCGATCGACAGGTCGCGGATCACCTCGCCGGTGAATTCGATGACATAGCCGGTGCCGCCTGCCGCACCGATCTTGCCGATGATCGCCAGCACCACATCCTTGGCGCTGACGCCGTGGCCCAGCGTGCCGTCGACGCGGACTTCCATCGTCTTCGACTGTTTGAGCAACAGCGTCTGCGTGGCGAGCACATGCTCGACCTCGCTGGTGCCGATGCCGAACGCCAGCGCCCCCAGCGCGCCATGCGCAGAGGTATGGCTGTCGCCGCACACCAGTGTCGAACCCGGCAGCGTAAAGCCCTGCTCCGGCCCGACGACATGGACGATCCCCTGCCGCGCATCGAGCGCGTCGATATAGGGCACGCCGAACTCGGCGACGTTGCTACGCAGCGCCGAAAGCTGCCCCGCGCTGGCCGGATCGGCGATCGGCAGCATGTGGCCCTGCGCGTCGACGCGCGCCGTGGTCGGCAGGTTGTGATCGGGCACCGCCAGCGTCAGGTCGGGGCGCCGCACCGGCCGCCCGGCCGCGCGCAGGCCGGCAAAGGCCTGCGGGCTGGTCACTTCATGGACGAGGTGCCGGTCGATATAGATCAGGCAGGTGCCATCGTCCCGGCGCTCGACGACATGGTCGGCCCAGATCTTTTCATACAGGGTGCGGGGTTCACCAGACATGGCGGTGCTTTAGTCGAATCGTGCGCCGATGCAAGGTTTGGAGTAATTTTCTGCCCTCCCTTGCCGCCCGCCGGCCGAGGGGCAATGGCATGCGCCTCCCTTTGTCCTCCGCGCGAAGGCGGGGATCGATTGGCGCTGAAATGACGGTTCTTTCTTCCAGTGCCGAGGATGATGGATTCCCGCCTTCGCGGGAATGACGTTGGTTTGCGGCGCCGCTTTCCCTCCCGGTAAGCGTCCGGTGGCGGCCGTCGGCCGAAAAATTGAGCGTCGGCTCCCGCCCACAAGCGGACGGGCGCGGCCCTCGCTTCAGTTCCTGATTGCGGACGTTGGCCGGACAGTGCAGCCTTGCGGTATGCAGTATGGTTCGATCGTTGCATTCTTATCGGGCGCACTTTCTCCGGAGAGCCTTGCCGAAGAGATCGGACCGGAGGTCGCGCGCTTTAGAGCAGCCTTGAGGGCAAGTGCGGAGGGTCGTATTCAGGTTACTGACGGACCACTCTTTCTGGTCACGAGGGAAGGCGCCCGGCGCTTGCTTGAGGCGGTGGCCGACGAGCGGTTGCCGTTTGACGCAGCGAATTACCTCGCGGACTGCATCGTCATGAACGACGACTTTGAATTTGCAGATGAAGCTGTGAGGGACGCGATCTTCTTCATCGAGGACGATACTGGGCGGCACGCGACGGGCGAAGATGATTGGCGGCCTACACGGGCGGAGACGTTGGCCGCTTTGGCGCGCCTCGATTGAACGCAGCATTTTCTGGTCCGCTGCCTAAAGCCGCCGGTACGCTTTCCACCCAATTGCCGCCTTGGTGGCTCCCGCTCAACCTTGGCCGTTCAGATCCTAGACTTGCGATCCCAAAAGCTGCCGATTGCTGAGCGGGTCAGTCCCGATTTCTCATGCTCGAGGCGCAATTTCGGGAACGGGCAATGGGGAACATATTTTGGGAAAGCTAGTGGAGGCAACGACGTAAGAGCCGAACGCCGGGGTGCCAGTCTCAAAAAGGTTCGTTTGTAGGAAAGCAGCTAGCCCGCTATCGTGGCTGCAATATCGAACAGAATTTGGGGAAATGCATGGTAGTCAATGCTCTGCTTGCAATCTTGTCAGCGGCAGCAGCCAACGCCTATCCGCAGCCCACATCGTGTACGCCACAGCAAATCGTCGCCTCGGGTAAGGTGTCAGAGCTAAGCCCCGATAGCTCTACGTTAGGATTGGAACTTCTGGCAACTGGCCTCCGGATTACAGATGCCGACGAGGTTTCATGGACTAGCTGCCCCACCACGCTGCAAGCAAGGGTGTATGGTGGGTGGGGAATCACGGATACTGGCATCCTTGTGATACCAAGCGAGCAGCATCTGATTACCCGTAACGATGCTATCTCTGCGCCAGAGGCGGAGCCACCGCATCCCACAGTCCCAAACGCAACCTTTCTAAGCTCAACGGGCCTTGCGATTGGGGATCAGCGAGCAGGGCTTTGGTTGCGATCAGATGGGTCGGCCTTAATTGCCCGCTACCATCCCGGCCAAGCAGATCATCCAATGCCAATACTGGTATCAAAAGCTCCCGTACTAGGAATATTCTACCTTGGTGCCCCTGACTCTCCGGGTGGGGCCTTTCAGATTTGGCAACGCTTCCCGATGGGTAAATATCACTACATTCATGTAGTATGGAGCGAGGAAGGCGTTCGCTAGCGACGCACTTCCATTCCCGATCAACGATCGTTTTCGGGACGGCAGCTATCGCCTGCGCCCTCCCAAAAGCGCTTATGTCCGCTTCCCACCACCTTCGGTCATTCGCTGGAGGAGGCTTCCTCAAATCCACTGGAGTGGCGGCCCTCGGCGCGACCTATCGAATGAACGGCGGAGGGTGGGCGGGAGCCGACGCTCAATTTTTCGGCCGACGGCCGCCACCGGACGCTTACGAGCAACCCCAACGATGGTATCCCCCGGTACATCGCATTGTGCCAGCACCGCGGCGCGCTCCGCGTCTGAATAGCGTCGCCGGCGCTCCGCGCGGGTGATAACCTCCATTCGCGCCATCCGCACTCTCCTTAAGGCGTGCCAAAGGACACTCCTGAGTGCGCCTCGGGTCGCGCAGCAGAAGTTGCCACGCAATACGGGTCAGAGCAGACGCTTACCCCTCCCGCCCATATGCGATCGCCCCCCTTGTCGCAGCGCGATTGTTCCCCATATGTTCAAATCGCTGCCCGGTGCGGGCGCCGCTCTTTGCACCTGTAGAAACCACAGGCCGGGCTTTGCGCGTGCGCGCGATGCCCTAAACTTCCTGAACTTCACACCCCCCGCACATGCGCGCGTGAGCCTAAACTTCCTAAACTTCACGCCCCCCGCACATGCGCGCGTGAGCCTAAACTTCCTAAACTTCGCCGGGCGCACAGCGCCTTCTCCACGCCCCGCGCCGGAAGCTTTTGCCAGTCGGCAGTGCAAGGGATATAAGCCACTTACCGCTGGGGATTGACAATCGGGAGCGGAGACATGGGCGACATGGTTATCGTGGCGTATCGGCCGAAGCCCGGCCAGGACGAAGCCCTGCTGGCACTGACGAAGACGCATGTGCCGGAATTGCGCGAACTCGGGCTGGCGACCGACCGGCCGGCACTGGCGATGCGATCGAAGGAAGGCGTGATCGTCGAAGTCTTCGAATGGCGCGACGGCGCGATCGAGACGGCGCACAGCAACCCGGTGGTACTCGCCATGTGGGAACGCTATGCCGCGGTGTGCGACTATGTGCCGCTGCACCAGCTTCCCGAAGCGCAGGACATGTTCGCCCAGTTCGCGCCGATCGACCTGGACTGAACGCGCGCCTAGTTCGCCCGCCGGGCATAGTGCCGCGCGAGCACCGCGCAGGCGAACAACTGGAGCTGGTGAAAGATCATCAACGGCAGCACGATCAGGCTGACGCCGGCGCCGGGGAACAGGATCGTCGCCATCGGGATGCCGCTCGCCATGCTCTTCTTCGAGCCGCAGAATACGATGGCGATCTCGTCCTCGGTCGAAAAGCCCAGCCGGCGACTGACCAGCGTGGTCGCCACCAGGACGATGGCGAGGATCGCGGCGTTGAAGCCGAGCACCAGCGCCAGATCGGCCAGCGACACCTTGGTCCACACGCCGGCGACCATGCCCGCGCTGAACGCGGCGTAGACGACGAGCAGGATCGATCCGCGATCGACCGTCATCGTCAGCACGCGGTGCTTGAGGATGAACCGGCCGACCCAGGGCCGCACCGCCTGCCCCGCCGCGAACGGCAGCAGGATCTGCGCGGCGATCGTCTCGAGTGCGTGCAGCGAGAAGCCCGCACCGCTGGTGCGCGGCAGCACCAGCGCGACCAGCAACGGCGTCACCAGCACGCCGACCAGGTTCGAGAGCGAGGCGCTGCACAGCGCGGCGGGCACATTGCCCCGGGCGATCGAGGTAAAGGCGATCGACGACTGGACGGTCGAGGGCAGCAGCGACAGGAACAGCAGGCCGGTGGCAATGCCGCCGGGCAGCACATGCCCCGCCACCGCAAAGGCGCCGAGCCCGACCAGCGGGAAGAACAGGAAGGTGCTGAGGAACACCAGCGATTGCAACCGCCAGTTGGTGAGGCCTGCCCAGATCGCCGAAGGCGCCAGCCGGGCGCCATAGAGGAAGAACAGCAGCGCGACGGCGACGGTGACCGCCTCATCCGCCACATCCGCCCAGCCGCCGCGCGCCGGGAACAGCGCGGCCAGGCCGACGGTACCGAGCAGCATCAGCAGATAGGGGTCGATCCAGCGACGAAGGGCTTCCATGGCGATACTCGAACAAGGGCAATGCGGGGGAGCCCATGCGCGCCCCTGCCCGATCGCGCAAGTATCTGGCGGGCGCTCAGGCGGCGATGGGCGCCACCGGATCGTGCCGCTCGCCGGCATCGGCCCAGTCGGTGCGGCGCCGCATGAAGGGGTTCAGGAACAGGATCGGCAGCTTCACGAACAGCAGCTCGGAATGGATGAAGCTGTCGATCGCATGTTCCCACCAGCGCGGCGCCCGCTTGCCCTGGGCGCGCAGCCAGCCGTCATAAGGTGCCCAGTGGCTCGGCTCGTCCTTCTCGATCACTTCGAAGATGCGGGTGAGCGCCTTGTCGGCCAGCACTGCCTTGTGGCGCAGCAGGATGTGCACCTGCTGATAGCCGCGCTGCTCGGTGAGCGAGATGACGCGGCACAGCTTTTCGAACTGCGCATCGTCGTCGATCACCGCCTGGGTATCGAGCGCGTCGATGGTGCGGCGGAACATGATCTCGACGAAGCGGTCGATATGACCACAGGTACGGTCGACCGCGAGCGGCATCCGCCCCTGAAGCTGGAACCAGCGCTTGAACATCTGGTAATGTTTGCGCTCGTCGGCGCGGTGCTTTTCGATCGCGGCGATCAGCGCGTGATCGTCCGGCGCCCGCACCCGCACCGCCTGCAGCACCCGGTCGATGCTCGTATAGCCGCGATGCTCGTTATAGATGTAGATCGAGCCCAGCAGGTCGAGATAGCGGCGGCGGTACCAGGCGAACATGGCCGGGACGCTAGGCGCCGGCAAGGCGCGAGGCAATGGGGCTGCCCCCTCCCGATTTCGGAGGGGGCGTCGCCTTCACGCCGTGGCCAGCGCGACCGTATAGTGCGCCGTGGTCTTCGCCGCGACTTCCTCCACCGTCACGCCCGGCGCCAGCTCGATCAGCCGGAACGGCGAGGCATGATCGGCACGGCTGAACACCGCCAGGTCGGTGATGATCATGTCGACGACGTTCTTCCCCGTCAGCGGCAGCGTGCATTCAGGAATGAACTTCGGGCTGCCGTCCTTGGCGGTGTGCTCCATGACGACGATGATCTTCTTGACGCCGGCGACCAGGTCCATCGCCCCGCCCATGCCCTTGATCATCTTGCCGGGGATCATCCAGTTGGCGATGTCGCCGCCTTCGCTGACTTCCATCGCGCCGAGCACGGTCAGGTCGATATGCCCGCCGCGGATCATCGCGAAGCTGTCGGCCGAGCTGAAATAGACCGAGCTGGGCAGCTCGCTGATCGTCTGCTTGCCGGCGTTGATCAGGTCGGGGTCTTCCTCGCCCTCATACGGGAACGGCCCGATGCCGAGCATGCCGTTTTCCGACTGGAGCGTTACTTCCACGCCCGCCGGAATATGGTTCGCCACCAGCGTGGGGATGCCAATGCCCAGATTGACGTAGAAGCCGTCGTGCAGCTCCTTTGCGGCGCGCGCCGCCATGTCGTCGCGGGTCCAGGCCATTATCGCTTCTCCTGCGGGTCCGCCTCACGCGGACGGGTGGTGCGGAACTCGATCTTCTTGTCGTAGGGTGCGCCGACAATCATCCGCTTCACATAGATGCCGGGCAGATGGATCTGGTCGGGATCGAGGCTGCCGACCGGCACCACTTCCTCCACCTCAGCGACACAGATGCGGCCCGCGGTAGCCATCGGCTGGTTGAAGTTGCGCGCGGTCTTGCGGAAAATGAGGTTGCCGGCCTCGTCCGCTTTCCAACCCTTGATGATCGACAGGTCGGCGCGGATGCCGCGCTCGAGGATATATTCCTCACCGTCGAACAGCTTCACTTCCTTGCCCTCGGCGACTTTCGTGCCAACGCCGGTCTTGGTGTAGAAGCCGGGGATGCCCGCGCCACCAGCCCTGCAGCGCTCGGCAAGCGTACCCTGCGGGCAGAATTCGACTTCCAGTTCGCCAGAGAGATACTGCCGTTCGAATTCCTTGTTCTCGCCGACATAGGAGGAGATCATCTTCTTGACCTGGCGACTGCGCAGCAGCTTGCCGAGCCCCTCATTGTCGATGCCGGCGTTGTTCGACGCGATGGTGAGGTCCTTGACCCCCGCAGCCTGGATCGCGTCGATCAGCCGTTCCGGGATACCGCACAGGCCAAAGCCGCCGGCGCACAGCGTCATGCCGTCGAACAGCAGCCCTTCCAGCGCTGCATGGGCGTTGGTGTAGAGCTTGTCCATCGACGATTCCTCCTCATTCCTGCGGCGCGGATAATACCGGGCAGGAGTGTGGGTCAAGCGAACCTGAACCGACTTTCAACTATCTCTGCGAACGCCTCCCGCCCTTCCCATACCGGGCTCGATGGATGGAGCCCAATCCCTCGCATCGCCCACAGGACTGGGACAACCTCGGGTGGAAGGATACAGGGCGAATACACCTCCGAATCCAAGCGACTTGGCATATGGCTTGCGAAGCAACGCTGCGGGCCAGCCGCATATCGATGCACTATCCGGTCCGTTTCGGGCGGGTCGCATTGCAATGTTTCAATTGTGGCAGAATGCTTCCCTTTGGCAGCGATTCATCTTGTTTCGTTCCGATACTGGAGTCGGCGATGAACCAGAACTATTGCTTTATCCGGCGGGCAGGGTTGCTTCTGTGTAGCCCGGCTTCACAATTCTTTACGGAACGCACGGGCCCGACAGCGGGGAGGCGCACGCAATGACGGCCGGCACCTCCGTCCCGACAACGGGAAGCCCTCCCACGTTCGTCGAGACGACGGCGCAGACCCTTGGGTCGGCGTCATCCGTTTCGCTGCCGGCTGTGCCGCCCGTCGTTGACCTGTACCATGGCGATCAGGTCGTCAGCTTCGCCGATGCGCGAGCGGCCGGGGTGTACGGCGTGATTCACAAGGCAACCACCGGGGCTACAGGCAGCGATTCGCTATATTCCGAACGGCGCGCCGCAGCGACAGCGGCGGGGTTGCTATGGGGCGCCTATCACTGGGGAACTTCCCGGCCGGTCGCCGATCAAGTGGACAATTTCCTGGCGGTCGCAAAGCCGGATGAGCAGACGCTGGTTGCGCTGGATTATGAAACTGATCCTGGTAACCAGATGACGCTGGACGGCGCGCGGGAATTCCTGCGCCTGCTAGGCCAGAAACTGGGGCGGCGACCGGTGCTATATTCGGGTGCGCTCATCAAGGAGCAGCTGGGAAATCAGGTCGACCCGTTCCTGGGCCAGCACCGGCTATGGCTTGCGCAATATGGCAGCACCGCCACCGTGCAGGCGAGCTGGGCGACCTGGTGGCTTTGGCAATATTCGGACGGTGCGGCACAGGTGCCGGGCATTCCGGGCGATAGCACAGGGCATATCGATCGCAACCAGTTCGCCGGAACGATGGAGCAGCTGGCAGCACAATGGGCCTGCTAGTTCGGCGCTCGACTTGACGGCGCTGGGGCGGCTATGTCCCGGGCCATGACTGCGAAACGCACCGGGGGCCGGATCCTCGTCGACAATCTGGTGGCACAGGGCTGCGACCGGATTTTCCATGTCCCGGGCGAGAGCTTCCTCGCCGTGCTCGACGCGCTGCACGACACACCCGAAATCGATGTGGTGACGTGCCGGCAAGAAGGCGGTGTCGGCTTCATGGCGTGTGCCGACGGCGCCATGACCGGTCGGCCAGGCGTCGCCTTCGTCACGCGCGGACCGGGCGCCACCAATGCCAGCATCGGCGTGCATGTCGCCATGCAGGACTCGCAGCCGATGCTGCTCTTCATCGGCGATGTCGACCGGGCGATGCGCGATCGCGAAGGCTTTCAGGAAGTCGACTTCCCGGCGATGTTCGCACCGCTCGCCAAATGGGCGACGCGGATCGAGGATGCCCGCCGCATCCCCGAATATGTCGCCCGCGCCTGGAGCGTCGCTACCTCGGGACGCCCCGGCCCGGTGGTGATCGCGCTGCCGGAAGACATGCTCTGCGACGAGGTAGAAGCGGTGGACCGCCCTGCCATTGTACCACCGATTCAAGCGCCCGACGGCTATGATCTCGATCTGGTTTTCGAGCAGCTCGCTCGCGCCGAACGGCCAGTGGCGATCGTCGGCGGCGCCGGGTGGGACGCAGAGACAGGCGAAGACTTCCTGCGTTTTGCCGAGTCGATCGCGCTTCCGGTCGCCGGCGCCTTTCGCCGTCAGGATTCGATTCCCAATAACTCCCCCGTCTGGGCGGGCAATCTGGGCTACGGCCCGAGCCCCAAGCTGGTCGCGCGGATAAAGGAAGCGGACCTGTTGTTGGTCGTCGGCGCGCGGATGGGAGAGGCAACTACAGACGGCTACACGCTCGTCACGCCGGACCACCCCGGCCAGACGCTGATCCACGTCCATCCCGATCCCGAGGAACTCAACCGCACCTATCGTGCAGACCTGCCGATCTGTGCACGACCGTTCGAATTCGCCGTCGCGATCGCCGCGGCAGCCGCCGAAGTGGAATTGCCCCGCTTCGCCGCGGCTGAGGCACATGCGGAATGGCTGGAATGGTCAACGCCCCGCCCCCGCGAAGGCGTGCCGCTCGATCTCGGCCAGTGCGTCGCGGCGATGCGCGAGGCGATGCCGACGGACACGATCATCTGCAATGGCGCGGGTAATTTCTCGGGCTGGTGGCACCGCTACTGGCCCTACGCCGCGCATCCGTCGCAGCTTGCCCCCACCGCGGGCGCAATGGGCTATGGCGTGCCCGCCGCGGTTGCAGCCGCACTGCGCTTTCCGGAACGAAAGGTCGTAGCCGTGGCGGGTGATGGCGACTTCCTGATGAATGGACAGGAACTCGCCACGGCCGTGCAGCACGACGCCGACATGCTGGTGATCGTCGTCGACAACAGCACTTATGGCACCATCCGGATGCACCAGGAGCGCGAATATCCGGCGCGGCTTTCGGGCACCACGCTCCGGAATCCCGACTTCGCGGCGCTGGCCCGCGCCTATGGCTGCTGGGCGGCAACCGTTGAGACGACCGAGACTTTCGCCCCCGCGCTGAACGCGGCCTTGGCAGAACCCGGCGTCAAGCTGCTGCACCTGAAGACGGACATCGAATTCATCACGCCCGCGACTACTGTGACGGCAATCCGCAACCGCTGATTTTGGCGCGTCCTACCCGTCCCTGTGCCGCTCTGCCCGCTATAATCAGGGAAAGGAGAGGCACGTGGGACAGCGTTGGCGTTCGGCGCATATCGGCAAGCAGGGCGATCGGTTCAAAGTCGACGGGCAGCCGGTTTGGCAACGCGAATGGCGCTGGATCGACAAGAAGACCGTGCGCCTGCCCGACCCGATCAACGGGGTCGACATCTATTCGTTCATGATTTGCGAAATCGGCAATCGAACCAATCCGAGCCGCTTCGCAGCCGCGCGGGTAGGGCCGGATATGTGGGCCTTCTACGTCGAAGACTGAAAGGGCCGCGCCCCTTGCGGAACGCGGCCCCAGCATTTCAGTAGCTTGGGAAGCGATCAGATGTCGTCCCCGAATGCGCCCTTTACCTTCCCGCCAAGCTGCTGCGCCTTGCCTTTCAGATCCTGGGCGGCGCCTTCATCGCGGGTTTCAGGATCGCGGCTCTGCTGCTTGGCCTTGCCAACCGCCTCGTTGATATTGCCTTTGATCTTGTCGACGAGTTCGCCCATGATTTCAAACTCCTAACAGAGCTGCGGCGGCGCGGTTTGCGTCCCTTCAGCTTCGATGGGATAACGATTGTTAGCGAAATAGGGTTCCCGCCATGCCCGATCGCATCGCCGACCATTACGAACGCCACGCCCGCACCTTTGACGCGGCGCGCAGCCGCGCTTTCGTGGAGAAAGGGTGGCTGGACCGGCTGCTGCTTGCGGTACCCCGTGGCGGCTCTGTCCTCGATCTGGGTTGTGGCGGTGGCGAGCCGATCGCCCGCTATCTGGTCGATCACGGGACAAAGGTGACGGGCGTCGATGCATCCGCATCGCTCATCGCGCTGGCGCGCACCCGCTTTCCCCGCCACCGCTGGATCCATGACGACATGCGCAAGGTGACGCTGGACGGTCCGTTCCATGCGGCACTCGCCTGGGACAGCTTCTTTCACCTGCCCGCCGGAGACCAGCCGGCTATGCTTGCCCGCATGGCGGGCTGGTTGGCGCCGGGCGGTTTGATGCTGTTCAATACCGGACCGGAGGCGGGACAGGCCATTGGCGAACAATTCGGAGAGCCCCTGTTTCACGCCAGTCTGGGCCCAGCCGACTATCGCACCACCTTTGCGGCAAACGGCCTTGTTGAAATCGCCTTCGCCCGAAACGACCGCACTACCGGCCGCGCCGTATGGCTCGCCCGCAAGCGTTGATCCGTCAGCCAGCCGCCGTCACGCTGTCGAGAAACGCGATCACCGCACGCCAGGCATAAAGCGCGCCTTGCGGGTTTTTTATGCGAAGGAGTGTCGACGATCCGTGCACGCCACCCAGCTTTGGCACGAACTGGACCTTGTCCTTGCCCGGCACGGCCGCAAGGATGGATCGCGCGGCGTCGATCTCCTTGCCGTCCTGAGCGGAGGTGACGAAAATCGGCATATGCAGCGTTGCCGCGGCGCGGTGCACGCTCTGCTTGTCATCGAAATATTCGTCCGGCGAAAAGGCCAGCACGGCCTTCACTTGCGGAGCATGTTCGGCCGCCAGCGGGAAGACCAAAGCCGCCGAATAGCTGCTGCCCCACAAGATCAGCGGCAGTTTCTGGCCCACACCCCACTGGAAGGCTGCCTCCAAATCCTGACTCGCCTCGACATAGCTGGCCGAATGGCCGAGTGCCTTCACCGTCTCGTTGAGGCCGAAAAGGTCGCCGCCGGCACGCTGGTCGATGCGCAGCGAGGAATAGCCTGCCTGGGCAAGTTGCGGCGCGATCAGCGAATATTCGTCCTTACCCGAACCTGCCTGATGAAAAAGCAAGATCAACGCCCGCGGGTTGGTCGCGCGTGTATAGACGCCGGCGATCTTCACGCCGTCGGAAGCCGTCAGCATTACCGACTCCGCCGAAATCGGGCCGGCGCTGCGGACCGGATCCGACTGTGGCCGGGGATGGCAAGCCACCACGCCCAGCAGCGCCACTGCCATGACGACGGCCCGCAACATCAGATCAACCCCGCCAGCGGGCTCGACGGATCGGCGTAGCGGCGCTTTGCCATGCGGCCCGCGCGATACGACATCCGCCCCGCCTCGACCGCAGCCTTCATCGCTGCCGCCATCAGCACCGGATCCTTGGCTTCTGCAATGGCGGTGTTCATCAGCACGCCGTCGCAGCCAAGTTCCATCGCCACCGCTGCGTCGGAGGCAGAGCCGACGCCGGCATCGACCAGCACTGGTACCTTGGCGCCCTCGACGATCAGGCGGATCGTCACCTGGTTCTGGATGCCCAGCCCCGACCCGATCGGCGCGCCCAGCGGCATGATCGCTACGGCCCCCGCATCTTCCAGTCGCTTGGCAGCGATGGGATCATCGACGCAATAAACCATCGGCTTGAAGCCTTCCTTGGCGAGGATTTCGGTGGCGCGCAGCGTTTCCACCATGTCGGGATAGAGCGTCCGCGCCTCGCCCAGCACTTCCAGCTTCACCAGTTCCCAGCCGCCCGCCTCGCGTGCCAGCCGCAGCGTGCGGATTGCCGAATCGGCATCGAAGCAGCCGGCGGTGTTGGGCAGATAGGTAATCTTCTTCGGATCGATATAGTCGGTGAGCATCGGCGCCTTCGGATCGCTGACGTTCACCCGGCGTACCGCAACCGTGACGATCTCGGCGCCCGACGCCGTGACGGCAGCCGCATTCTGCTCGAAATCCTTGTACTTGCCGGTACCGACAATCAGCCGCGAGCGAAAGGTCTTGCCCGCCACCGCCCAGCTATCGTCGGCGAGCGGCGCACCATGATCGCCGCCGCCCACGAAATGGACGATTTCCAGCTCGTCGCCGTCCTCGACCAGCACCTGTCCCAGTGTCGAACGTGGCACCACTTCGAGGTTACGTTCCACCGCCACCTTCTCGGGCACCAGCCCCAGTTCCTCGGCGAGCTGCGCGAGGGTGAGCCCGGCGGTGATCCGCTTGTGTTCGCCGTTGACCCGGATGGAGACGGTGCCGTCGCTGTGCATGAGGTGCCTTGGATTTGATTGGAGACGCTGGGTCATATAGGGAGGGCCACAACCAGCCCGCAACCGAAAGGCGCCAGCATTGGCCGATACGATCTTCGTCTTGAATGGTCCCAACCTCAATCTGCTGGGGCTGCGCGAGCCGGAAATCTATGGATCAGATACGCTCGACGACATCGCCGGGATGCTCGAGGATCGCGCACGCGAACTCGACCTGGAGATCAAGATGCGTCAGTCCAACCATGAAGGCCATCTGATCGACTGGCTGCACGAGGCCCAGGCGACCGGCGCGCGCGCCGTGATCCTCAATCCGGGCGGTTACACGCACACCTCGGTCGCGTTGCATGATGCCATCAAAAGCATCCGCACGCCGGTGATCGAGGTTCATTTGTCGAACCCGCATGCACGCGAATCCTTCCGCCACATCAGCTATGTAGGGCGTGCGGCGAAGGGCACGGTGGCCGGGTTCGGTTCGCTTTCCTACATTCTCGCGCTTGAAGCCGCCGCGCGTCTCTGACAGAGGGCGCCGTTTCATTTACGGAATTTCAAAGAAGGGTCGTATGGCCGAAGATACCAAGACGGGTGCAATGCAGGTCGATATCGAGCTGGTCCGCCAGCTCGCCGCCGTGCTCGATGACACCCAGTTGACCGAAATCGAAGTCGAGGACGGCGAACGCCGCGTCCGCGTTGCCCGCACCGTTACTTCGGCGCCGGCCGCTGTGCAGGTTGCCGCGCCGCAGTTCGCCGCCCCCGTGCCGGTCGCCGCGGCACCTGCCGCCGCTGCCGAAGCAGTTGCAGCGCCCAGCGCTGCCAACGCCGTCAAGTCGCCGATGGTCGGCACCGCGTACCTGAAGCCGAACCCGGAGGCGAAGCCCTTCGTCGCGGTGGGCCAGCAGGTCGCCGCGGGCGACACGCTGCTGATCATCGAGGCGATGAAGGTGATGAACCCGATTCACGCCCCCAGCGCCGGCACGGTCAAGGCGATCCTGGTCGACAACGGCCAGCCGGTCGAGTTCGACCAGCCGCTGGTCGTGGTCGAGTAACGGAACGCTCATGCCCGAGATCAAGAAGCTGCTGATCGCCAATCGCGGCGAGATCGCGTTGCGCATCCACCGCGCCTGCCACGAAATGGGCATCAAGACGGTGGCGGTGCATTCCACCGCCGACGCCGATGCGATGCATGTGCGGCTGGCAGACGAGGCGATTTGCATTGGGCCGCCGGCGGCTGCGGAGAGCTATCTCAACGTTCCGAACATCATCTCGGCTGCGGAGATTTCGGGCGCGGATGCGATCCATCCAGGCTATGGATTCCTGTCCGAAAACGCGCAGTTCGCCGAGATCGTCGAGGCGCACGGGCTGATCTTCGTCGGCCCCAAGCCCGAACATATCCGCACCATGGGCGACAAGATCGAGGCGAAGCGCACCGCCGGTGCGCTGGGGCTGCCGCTGGTGCCGGGCTCGGACGGCCCGATCAGCGACCTCGCCGAAGCCAAGGCGATCGCCGCCAAGGCCGGCTATCCGGTGATCATCAAGGCCGCTTCGGGCGGCGGTGGTCGCGGCATGAAGGTGTGCACCAGCGAGGACCAGCTCGAAACGCTGATGCAGCAGGCAGGCTCGGAAGCGAAGGCCGCGTTCGGCGACGCCACCGTCTATCTGGAAAAATATCTCGGCAACCCGCGCCACATCGAATTCCAGGTGTTCGGCGACGGCAACGGTAACGCGATCCACCTGGGCGAGCGTGACTGCTCGCTCCAGCGCCGCCACCAGAAGGTGCTCGAAGAGGCACTGTCGCCGGTCATCACCCCCGAGGAACGCGCACGCATGGGCGCGATCGTCGCCAAGGCGATGTCCGACATGGGCTATCGCGGTGCCGGCACGATCGAGTTCCTGTGGGAAAATGGCGAATTCTACTTCATCGAGATGAACACCCGCCTCCAGGTCGAGCATCCGGTGACCGAGATGATCACCGGCATGGACCTGGTCCGCGAACAGATCCGCGTTGCCGAAGGGCATGGCCTGTCAGTGCGCCAGGAGGATCTGGAGTTCCGCGGCCACGCGATCGAATGCCGCATCAACGCCGAGGATCCGCGGACCTTCGCGCCCTCGCCCGGCACGATCACCCACTTCCACGCACCGGGCGGCATGCACGTCCGCGTCGATAGCGGCATCTATTCGGGCTACCGGATCCCGCCTTACTACGACTCGATGATCGCCAAGCTGATCGTCTATGGCCGCACCCGCGAGGGCTGCATCCTGCGACTGAAGCGTGCCCTGGAAGAGTTCGTGGTCGACGGCATCAAGACGACGATCCCGCTCCACCAGGCATTGCTCGACGATCCCGAGTTCCAGAAGGGCGAATACACGATCAAGTGGCTCGAAGAGTGGCTGGCGAAGCAGGACGAGGCTGCGTCGGCGTGAAGGCCACGATCTACCACAACCCGCGCTGCTCCAAGTCGCGCGAAGCGCTGGCGATCCTGACGGACGCCGGCGCCGAGGTGGAGGTGATCGAATATCTGAAGACCCCGCCGAGCCGCGAGACGCTGGCGGACTTGTACCGTCGCGCCGGCATGACCGCGCGCGAAGGCCTGCGCATCGCCGAAGATGCTGCCAAGCCGCTGAAGGGCGCCGATGACGACGCCATCCTCGACGCAATGGTGGCGAATCCCATCCTGATCGAACGCCCGCTGGTAGTTACTGAGCGCGGCATAAGGCTGGGTCGGCCGCCCGAGAAGGTGCGGGAGATTTTGTAAGCGCCCCCTTTTCGGGCTACCCTCCCGCTTGCGGGAGGGGGCGGGGGAGGAGATGACATCGGCATTCCTGCCGCGGCGGCATCGCGAGCGACAACGCAGCCCCTCCCCTAGCCCCTCCCGCGAGCGGGAGGGGAACAAAACACAGGCCCCGCCTCCTTTACCCCTTCAACGCGGCCGCCAGCGTATCGCGCCACGGCGTAGTCGGGCGGCCGATCAGTTTCGACAGGGTACGGCTGTCATCAAACAACGCGCCTTCGGCAGTCCGCGCGTCGCAGTCGGCCAGCGTTGCGGCGAATGGCGCGGGAACGCCGGCGCCTTCCAGCGCCTTGGCATAGTCTGCCTCAGGCAAATTCTGATAGGCGATGGGCCTGCCCGCCAGTTCGGACAGCGCGACCGCCAGATCGGTGAGCGTGAAGGACGTATCGCCGGCCAGTTCGTACGCAACCGTGTCTGCCCCCGTCCCGGCCAGCACGACCGCCGCCGCTTCGGCATAGTCGGCGCGGGCTGCAGCCGAAATCCGCCCCTCTCCCGCGCTGCCCAGCAACACACCGTGCTCGATGGCGGGACCGGCGCTCATCAGATAATTCTCGGTGTACCAGCCATTGTGCAGCAGCGCGTGGGGTACGCCGCTCGCCGCCAGCAGATGCTCGGTCGCCTTATGCTCGGCGGCAAGCGACAGCGGCGAGTTCTGGCCGTGCAGAACGCTCGTATAAGCGAGGTACCCGACACCGGCGGCCTTGGCGGCGTCGATCACGGCGCGGTGCTGCGGGACGCGGCTGCCCACCGCATTTCCCGAAATCAGCAGCAGCCGCGCGACGCCGGCCAACGCCGGTGCCAACGTTTCCGGCGCATCATAGTCGAACGCACGCACCACCACGCCGCGGCTGGCAAAATCGGCGACGCTATCGGGGTTGCGCACCAGCGCCACGATCTGGTCGGGCGCGACCTTGCCCAACAGCGATTCGACGACAAGGCGGCCAAGCTGACCCGAAGCTCCGGTTACGGCGTACATGCGCTTTTTCCTTCCAAAGGCAGATTGCTGCGCATCAGCTAGAGGCGTAACTTACGAATCGTAAGTACGCACAGGAAGGTAAGTGTGGAAAATAATCCGCCCCCCGCAACCGCCACCCTCGCGCAGCTGTTGGCAAGCGGCCAAGTGTTCGCCCCTGCCTGCCCCTCGCGAACCGTGCTCAAGCGGATCACCAGTAGCTGGGGTCTGCTGGTGCTGGTCGCGCTGCAAGCCGAAACGCTGCGCTTCAGCAGCCTGCGGCGGCGGGTGAACGGCGTGAGCGAGCGCATGCTGGCACAGACGCTGCAACAGCTGGAGGCGATCAACCTCGTCGAGCGGCGCAGCTTCCCCGTCGTGCCGCCGCATGTCGAATATAGCCTGACGCCGCTGGGTCGCGAGGCGGCAGCGCGCGTCGAGGGGCTGGTCGACTGGATCGGACAAAGCCTGCCCGCCCTGCTGGGCGATGCGATGCCGGCAGCGACTGCCCTGCCCGACAGTTGCGTTGCGTGAAACCAGACCTGCGAAAAACCCGCATTGCCGGGCGGCCGGCGGCCATGTCATGGCGCAGGGCATGATTGCCGCCATTGCCACGCTGCTTCTGTGCCAGTTGCTCGGCACCTGTCTGCAACTGCTCAGCGGAGTTCCCCTGCCCGGCGCCGTGATCGGCATGTTCCTGTTGCTCGGCTGGCTGTTGCTGCGGCCGGGGGAGCGGCCCGCCCTGGTGCAGGTTTCAGCATGGCTGACGGCACATCTTTCTGTGATGTTCGTGCCCGCGGCGGTGGGGCTGATGGAAGAAGGCCCGGTACTGGCGCGCAGCGGCGCGGTGTTGCTGGGGGCGACGATCGTTTCGACATTGCTCACCATTCTTGTCACGGCCCTCGTCTTCCGCTGGGCGCTGGCGCGGCAGGAGCGGCGCGCATGACGGCCGAATGGCAGAGCTTCGCTGCCTCTCCTTTGTTGTGGCTGGCGGTCACGCTGGTCGTGTTCGAGGGCGCGGACCAGCTTTCGCGGCGGAGCAACCGCCATCCGCTCTGCCATCCCGTGCTGCTCGCGACGCCCGTGCTGATCGCGATTCTGCTCGCCTCGCACACCCCCTATCCGCGCTACGCCGCCGCGACCTGGATCCTCGGCTTTTTGCTCGGCCCGGCCACGGTGGGACTGGCAGTGCCGTTGTGGCGCAATCGCGCGCTGGTGCGGCGCGTTGCAGGACCGCTGGCACTGGCGCTGCTGGCCGGGTCGGCCACGGCGATCGTCAGCGCCGTCGGCATTGTCTGGGCATTTGGTGGCACACCGCAACTGCTCGCGACGATCGCGCCGCGATCGGTCACTACGCCAGTCGCGATGGCGCTGGCGCAGCAACTGGGGGGCATTCCCGCGCTGGCGGCAGTGATCGTACTCGTCTCGGGCGTGTTCGGCGCGATGGTGGCCAGCCCGGTACTCAACCGAATGGGCATGACCGACTATCGCGTGCGGGGCTTTGCCGTCGGCGTCGCCGCGCATGGTTTCGGCACGGCCCGGGCGTTTCAGGTATCGGAGATAGGCGGCACCTTTGCCGGCATCGGCATGGCGCTCAACGCCGCGATGACCGCGCTGCTGCTGACGATCTGGGCGCTACTGCTCTAGCGATCAGCGCCCGGTGGCAGGTGCGCCATTTCTTCGGTGATGTCCTGCTTGGTGCCGTAAAGGCGCACCGGCCGTCCGTCCCGGCATTCGACATCGGCCGTCAGGCGCATCCAGCGCACGCTGCCATCTGCGCGCCGGATCTGCGCGTCGAACGTGAAGCTGCCGGCCGTCGCAATGGCCTGGTCACGCAATGCAGCGAGCTGCGCGCGCGATTCCGCACTGTACATCGCCACCGCCTGATCGCGCGTGACCGGAGCCCCGCGCGGGAGGCCGAAAAGGTCATAGACGCCGGGCGACCAGCGAATCTCTTCCGTTACCAGATCGCACTCCCAGGACGCAGGCAACGGCATCAGCGGATCGTCCGCGTGCAATCCGGAACCGGCAAAGGGCAAGATGTCCATGCCGAAAAGCGTTAGCACCGGCGGAGTTAACGGGCTGTATGTCCCTTGGCGCACAGGTGGGGTGACGCGCGGCCCACACCCCGCTAAGGGGTCCGGCCATGACCCAGATCACGCCCGAGATCGTGGCCGAGCACGGCCTGTCGCCCGAAGAATATGAGCGCGTCCTGAAGGCGCTCGGCCGCGAGCCGAACCTGACCGAGCTCGGCATCTTTTCGGTGATGTGGTCCGAGCATTGCAGCTACAAATCCAGCCGCATCCATCTGAAGAAGCTGCCCACGACCGGCCCGCAGGTGATCTGCGGCCCCGGCGAGAATGCCGGCGTGGTCGATATCGGCGACGGGCAGGCCGCCATCTTCAAGATGGAGAGCCACAACCACCCAAGCTACATCGAGCCCTATCAGGGTGCGGCGACCGGCGTGGGCGGTATCCTGCGCGACGTGTTCACCATGGGCGCGCGCCCGATTGCCAACATGAACGCGCTGCGCTTCGGCCGGCCCGATCATCCCAAGATGAAGCATCTGATCGCCGGCGTGGTCCATGGCATCGGCGGCTATGGCAATTGCGTCGGCGTGCCGACCGTGGGCGGCGAGGTGAATTTCCACCCCGCCTATGACGGCAACATCCTGGTCAACGCGATGACCGTCGGCATCGCCGATACCGACAAGATCTTCTATTCGGCAGCATCCGGCGTCGGCAATCCGATCGTCTATGTCGGCTCGAAGACCGGCCGCGACGGCATCCACGGCGCGACGATGGCGAGCGCGGATTTCGGCGAGGATTCGGAAGAGAAGCGCCCCACCGTCCAGGTCGGCGATCCGTTCACCGAAAAGCTGCTGATCGAAGCCTGTCTCGAACTGATGGCGTCGGACGCGATCGTCGCGATCCAGGACATGGGCGCGGCCGGCCTCACCTCCTCCTCGGTCGAGATGGCGTCCAAGGGCGGCGTCGGCATCGAGCTGATCATGGACGACGTGCCGCAGCGCGAAACCGGCATGACGCCGTACGAGATGATGCTCTCCGAATCGCAGGAGCGCATGCTGATGGTGCTCAAGCCCGGCCGCGAAGCCTTTGCCGAGGCGATCTTCCGCAAGTGGGAGCTCGACTTCGCCGTCATCGGCCATGTCACCGACACCGGCCGCATGGTGCTGAAGTGGAAGGGCGACGTGGTGTGCGACATACCGCTCGCCCCGCTGGCCGACGAGGCGCCGCTCTACGATCGCCCGCATGTGCCGACGCCGAAGCAGCCCGAACTGCAGAATGTGCCGGAATGCACCGATCCCGCAGCCGATCTGCTCAAGCTGATGGGCTCGCCGGACATCGCCAGCCGCCGCTGGATCTGGGAGCAATATGACCACATGGTCGGCGCCGACACCGTCCAGCGCCCGGGCGGCGACGCCGCAGTGGTGCGCGTCCACGGCACCGAGAAGGCGCTGGCGATCACCACCGACTGCACCCCGCGCTATTGCTTCGCCGACCCGGTCGAGGGCGGCCGCCAAGCGATTGCCGAGGCATGGCGCAACCTTTCCGCAGTGGGCGCTACTCCGCTGGCGGTGACCAACTGCCTCAACTTCGCCAACCCGCAGCGCCCGGAAATCATGGGCCAGATCGTCGGCTGCCTCGAAGGCATGAGCGACGCCTGCCGCGCGCTCGACTTCCCGATCGTCTCGGGCAATGTCAGCCTCTACAACGAGAGCAAGGCGACCGGCGGCGGCTCGGCGATCCTGCCGACCCCCGCGATCGGCGCGATCGGTCTGCTCAAGGACTGGCAGAAGAACTGCACCATCGCCTTCAAGGGCACGGGCGACGTGATCATCGCCGTCGGCGAGCGCGGCGGCCATTTGGGCCAGTCGATCTGGCTGCGCGAGATTTGCGGCCGCGAGGAAGGCCCACCCCCGCCGGTCGACCTGATGATGGAGCGCCGCACCGGCGCGTTCATCCGCGCGGCGATTGCCGGCGGCGCAGTCAGTGCCTGCCATGACGTGTCCGACGGCGGACTGGCGGTCGCGGTGGCCGAGATGGCGCTGGCCTCGAACATCGGCGCGATCCTCGACCAGCCGCAGCCTTTTGGCGTGGCAGGAAGCTGGTTCGGCGAGGACCAGGGCCTGTATGTCGTGACCGTGAAGGACGAGGCGCTGGCCGACTTCCTGGTCGCCGCCGACAAGGCCGGCCTCGCCGCCGATCCGATCGGCCGCACCATCGCCAACCGCATCATCTTCGAGATGGAGGAAGGCGATTTCTGCGTGAGCCTGGACGATCTCCGCAAGGCGCATGAGGGCTTCTTCCCCGCGCTGATGGGCACGTCTGCGACGAACTGACCGCGCTTCCTCTACCGGGCCTCAGGGCGCGCTTGCGTCTGGATTGTTTCTAAAGGATGAGAAGCAAGGCCCGGTGGCTTCCTTAAGGCGGGAGGCATGCCGCTTTCCGGGGCCCGGACGAGACGTGCACGCGAATGAAGCCGCTGGACCAAACCCTGGAGCGTCTGCCGCTACTGACGGAACGGCGGCTGCTTGCCTATGCGATAACGGTTCTGCTGTGCGCGCTGGCGTGGTGGCTGCGGCTGGTGCTTGACCCGTTCTTTCCGCCGGGCTTTCCATACCTTACCTTCTTTCCCGCGGTCATCCTGTCGTCTTTCCTGTTCGGCCGCTGGCCCGGCGCCGTGGCGGCGGTGCTGTGCGGCGTGCTCGCCTGGTATTTCTTCATTCCACCGGGACGCACCTTCGTGCTCAGTCGCAACACCGCAGTGGCGCTGCTTTTCTACGCGGGCGTGGTCACCGTCGACATCCTGCTGGTGCACTGGATGCAGCTGGCCAACGGCCGGCTGGCCGCCGAACGGGAACGCAGCGCGGCGCTGGCCCGCCGGACCGAATTACTGTTCCACGAACTCCAGCACCGCGTTTCGAACAATCTGCAGATGGTGGGCGCCATGCTCACGCTGCAGAAGCGCAGCCTGCCGGAAGGCGATGGCCGGCGGGCGTTGAGCGACGCCGCTGCCAAGCTGCAGCTGATCGGGCGAATCCAGCGCCAGCTCTATGGCACGCATGGCGAGCAGGTGCCGCTGGACGCCTTTGTAACCGAGCTGGTCCGTGACCTGGCCGAAGCGAGCGGCAAGCCCGGCATTCGCCATATCGTTACCGCCGATACCGGTCTGTCGCTGCCGCCTGACAGCGCCATTCCGCTCGCGCTGATCGTCGCCGAGGGCCTGGCGAACGCCATCGAACATGGCTTTGCCCAGCGCGAGCAGGGCACCATTCTGGTGCGGCTGGACCGCGATCATCGGGGGCTGGCGCTCAGCATCGAAGACGACGGTGCGGGCCTGCCGCCCGACTTCGATTCCGCGCGTGTCGACAGCCTGGGCCTGCGGATTGCGCGCAGCCTGGCCGGACAGTTGGGCGCCAACATGCAGATCGCGCCGGCAAACCCCGGCACGGCCCTGCGCCTGAGCGGCATCACCATCGCCGCGATCGCGACGCCACCCTGGGCGGAGCACCGTCGCCCGGCAGACTGACGTACATCAAGGATATTGGCCTGCAGCCGTGCGATGCATTAGACTCGCGCACCAGGGAGGCCGCCATGATGACCACGGGTTATTCGGCCACGCCACTGGCCGACAAGCTGGGCCTGAAGCCGGGCATGCGCGTCTGGTTTCACAATATGCCGGAGAGCGTCCGCGCGGAGATAGATCCGGAACGGATGGTGCTGGAGGAACAGCCCTGCGCCTCCGACGGATTGCAGGGGGCGCACCTGTTCGTCACCGAACGAGACCATCTGGAACGCGAACTGAAGGCCCTGCGCACGCTGCTCGCGACCAATGGTTTCATATGGGTATCGTGGCCAAAAAAGGCTGCAAAACAACCAACTGACGTGACCGAAGATGTGGTCCGCGCGGTCGCTTTGCCGATCGGGCTAGTGGATACAAAGGTTTGCGCGGTGGACCCGATCTGGTCCGCGCTCAAACTGGTTATCCGCAAGGAACTCCGGGAATAATACCAAATCGACGGTACCAACCTGGCCATGCTAGGGGAAAGTCCAGACTCGACGGGCTAAGCGGCGGTCGCGACACCCCCGTTCGGAAAACATGATGGTCCCATCGCACCCCGTTCCCTGGCCACCCTATCCGCCCCTTTCGGAAGCCGAACGCATTGCGCGCGCTGCGGCATTTCGCGATACCATGGCTACACGGCACAGTTGCCGCGCCTTTTCCGACACACCGGTCCCGCGCGACGTGATCGAAGCTGCCATTGCCGCCGCCGCCAGCGCGCCGAGCGGCGCCAACCGTCAGCCCTGGCATTTCTGCGCCATTTCCTCGCCCGGCGCCAAAACCGCCATCCGCGTGGCAGTGGAGGAAGAAGAGCGCCGTTTCTATGGCAGCCAGCGCAGCGCAGAATGGCTGGGCACGCTCCGCGCGTTCGGCGGGGGCTCGGACAAGGCGTTTCTGGAGGTGGCACCCTGGCTGATCGTCCTGTTCGGCCAGACCCGCGCCGACACCGGCGATCTGACGCCCTACCCGCTTGTCACCGAAAGCGTCGGCATCGCTTGCGGGCTGCTGCTTGCGACGCTGCATCACGCAGGCCTGGCAACGCTGGTCCATACGCCGGACCCGGCCGGCTTCCTCAACCGGGTGTGCCGCCGCCCGCCGGTGGAAAAGCCCCTGATGCTGGTGGTGGTCGGGCATCCGGCAGCGGACGCCACGCTGCCTTCCGCAGTACTGCACAAAAAGCCGATGGAAGAGGTTGCAAGCTGGCTGTAAGCGCCATCCGGTGACGTTTGCCCCTGCCAACCGCCTCCCTTCGCTGGACATCGTGCGCGGCACGGCGGTTCTCGGCATCCTGCTGCTCAATATCGTCGGCTTCGCCATGCCGGAGGCCGCCTATTTCAACCCGCGGGCCTATGGCGGCTGGCACGGCGCCGATCTCGTCGCCTATCTGACTAATTTCCTGTTCTTCGACAGCAGGATGCGCGGTCTTTTCTCGTTCCTGTTCGGCGCGTCGATGCTGATCGTGACCGAGAGGGCTCAGGCCGGCGGCCGCAATCCGGCGGTGGCGCATTATTCGCGCATGGCCTGGCTGCTGCTGTTCGGGCTCGCGCACCTGTGGCTGGTCTGGCACGGCGACATTCTCGCCCATTATGCGCTGGTGGGCATGATCGCCTATCCGTTGCGTCGCCTGCCGGTGGCTCGGCTGGTGGCATTGGGCGGCTCGCTGGTGGTGGTGAGCGTATTGCTGTTCGGCACCATCGCCCATTCGGCATGGCAGCTTTCCACCCACCCCATGCCGGGCAGCGCCCGCCAGCTCGCCGAACTGGTCCAGGCCTTCGGAGCCCCGCCGCCGGACCGGATTGCCACAGAAATCGCCGTCCATCGGAGCAACTATGCCACGTTGGTGGCACAGCGTTTCACCGAGTACCGGTTCAGCCCGCTCTCGATGCTGATGCTCTTCGGCTGGGAAACCCTCGCCTATATGCTGTTTGGCATGGCGGCGCTGAAAAGCGGCTTGCTGGCCGGCAAATGGACGCGCGAACGCTATCGCCGCTGGTGGATACGGAGTTGGGCCGTGGCGGTTCCAGTCTATGCCGTGCTGGCGCTGGACCTGGTGCGCGCGGAATTCAGCCTGCCGGCAGTGGTGCTGGACGCCGTGACATTGCCGGGTCTGGTGCGGCCGGCGATGATTCTAGGCTGGGCCTGCCTGATCCTGCTGCTCGCGCAGCCCGGCGGCTGGCTGAGCAACCGGCTGGCGGCAGTGGGGCGCATGGCCTTTTCCAACTATCTCGCCACCAGCCTGCTCTGCGTTATACTGTTCGACGGCTATGGGCTGGCCTGGTTCGGGCGGTTGTCGCGCTGGCAGCTCTATCCCGTCGTCCTTGCCATCTGGGCGCTGATCCTGCTGTGGTCGGCACCGTGGCTGCGCCATTTCCGCTACGGGCCGATGGAATGGCTGTGGCGCAGCCTTGCGAGGGGCCGTTTTCAACCGATGCGCCGTCAGCTTGCGAATCAGTCGCATTAGCCCTACATTCCGATTCGCGAGTTGCGAGGGATGTGATGGTCGTCTGCGTCTGCAATGCTCTTCGGGAACGGGATGTGCGCGAAGCCGCACGCGGCGGCGCGCAAAGTGCCTGCCAGGCCTATCGTGCACTGGGGTGCCAGGCCAAATGCGGCCAATGCGTCCCCTTCGCCCGCGCCATCATCGCCGAGGAACGTGCGGCTGCGTGACAGTCGCAAGTAAAGACGCCTGCATTTCTGCGGTTTTTTTATCTTTCGGTTCGCGCTAGGCCCTTCCGCGAAGGGAGTTGCCGACCATGAAGGGCGATACCAAGGTTCTCGAGTATCTGAACGAAGTTCTCAAGAACGAGCTGACCGCGATCAACCAATATTGGCTGCATTATCGGATGCTCGACAATTGGGGCGTCCACAAGCTCGCCGAGTTTGAGCGGCACGAATCGATCGACGAGATGAAGCATGCCGACAAGCTGGCGGAGCGCATCCTGTTCCTGGAAGGGCTGCCCAATTTCCAGCTGCTCGGCCGGCTGCGCATCGGCGAGACGGTCGAGGAAATCCTGCGCTCCGATCTTGCGCTGGAAATGGAAGCGATCGCCGTGCTGCGCGACGCCGTCCAGCATTGCGAAACCGTCCGCGACTTTGTCAGCCGCGAACTGTTCGTCGAGATTCTGGAGAGCGAGGAAGAGCATGTCGACACGCTGGAGCGTCAATTCGACATGATCAGCCGGATGGGGCTGGAAAATTACATCCAGCTCAACAGCAAGGCGGCCGAGGCGGACTGATACCAAGCCGCGTCGCCTAATCCGCGCGTTGGAGTCCTATTCGCCAGCCGTCACCCCAGCGGAAGCTGGGGTGACGGCGACCGGGCGAAAACGGAACAGCGCTACTGCGGGAGATGCCAGCTTGCGCTGGCATGACGCAGCGGGATGGGGCGCCATCCACGCAGCCTGGCATGATCCGCTTACGCAACGAATGTCAGTTTGCCGCCGTCCGTTTGCCGAATCCTGCCGGACGGCGTACCGCAAGCGGATTGGCCTCGCGTTCCAGCATGGTCAGCGTCGTTTCGAACATCGGGCGCAGTTGAACGACATATTCCAGCGCATCGCTGGGAGTTTCGTGCCGTTCGACACAGGCGCGCGCCGTCATTTCGATCGTTTCGGCCAGATCGCCGAGCACATGCGCACCGAACTGCCGGGCCTCCCCCTTAAGCGTATGCGCCGGAATCACCATCGACGCGGCATTATTGCCGCGCATCGCTTCTTCGATCCGCATCAGCGATTTTACGCCATCCTCGCGGAAATAGCCGAGGATGCGAACGAAATTGGCCCCAAGTTGCGCACGCGCCTGCGCGAACGCAGCCCAGTCCACCAGCGGCTCACCGTTCGTCAAGTCCATGCCCGTCTCACCCGTATCCACGCGGTTTTGGCCGGCATCCTTAGCGGGCAGCAGTAAACAGGCTGTTGATACGTCCGGCTTTGACAGCCTCCGGATTATTCCTTGTTCCGGTCGAACGGATTTTTCGGGGCGCGCAAGGTCAGCCGCACCGGCACCGCTCCGAAATCGAATTCGCGGCGCAGACCGTTGATCAGATAGCGCTGATAGCTGGTCGGCAGCAGGTCGACGCGCGTGCCGAACAGCACGAAACTGGGCGGCCGCGTCTTGTTCTGCGTGACATAGCGTGGCTTGATCCGCTTGCCGCCGGGCGCTGGCGGCGGATTGGCCTCGAGCGCGCGTTCGAACCAGCGGTTGAGCTGGCCCGTGGATACGCGGCGCGACCAGGCTTCGCGCGTTTCGAACGCCACGCGGATCAGCACGTCCAGCCCCTTGCCGGTCGCCGCCGACACGGTGAGCAGCGGAACGCCCTTCACCTGCGCCAGCCCTTCGTCCAGCGCGGCCTTCACCCCGTTGAACAGGCTGGAGGCATTCTCCGCCACGTCCCATTTGTTGAGCGCGATGATCAGTGCGCGGCCTTCCTGCAGCACGCGATCGGCGATCTTCAGGTCCTGCACCTCCAGCCCGCGCGTCGCATCGAGCAGCAGCACCACCACTTCGGCAAAGTCGATCGAGCGCAGCGTATCGGCGACCGACAGCTTTTCCAGCTTCTCTTCGACGCGGGCGCGCTTGCGCAGCCCGGCCGTATCGATCAGCCGAACCGCGCGGCCTTCCCACTCCCAGTCGATCGCGATCGAGTCGCGCGTAATGCCGGCCTCCGGCCCGGTGATCATGCGGTCTTCGCCGAGCAGCCGGTTGACCAGAGTCGACTTGCCGGCATTCGGGCGGCCGACAATCGCCAGCTTTAGCGGGGCGTCGGGGTTTTCGGGGTCTTCCTCATCCTCTTCCTCGTCGCGCTCGACATGCGGCAGCAGCGCCTCGAACAGATCGGCAATGCCCTCGCCATGTTCGGCGGACAGCTGCACAGGCTCGCCCATGCCAAGCGCCATCGCCTCCAGCACCCCGGCCTCGCCGGCGCGGCCTTCCGCCTTGTTGGCGACGAGCACAACGGGCCGGTCGGTGGAGCGCAGCCAGCGGGCGATTTCCTCGTCGAGCGGGGTCACGCCGGCGCGTGCGTCGATCAGGAACAGCGATACATCGGCCTCGCGCACCGCCGCTTCGGTCTGCGCGCGCATCCGGCCAGGCAGCGTTGCGGCGTCCTCGTCCTCATAGCCGGCGGTGTCGATCACCCGGAACTCCAGCCCGAGCAGCGTCGCCTCGCCTTCGCGGCGGTCGCGCGTCACGCCCGGCTGATCGTCGACCAGCGCGAGGCGCTTGCCGACCAGCCGGTTGAACAGCGTCGACTTGCCGACATTGGGGCGTCCGATGATGGCGACGGTGGGAAGCGGCATAAGGAAACTCTTATCACGGTAGGGGCTCCAGAAAAGCCCGGCCCAAAACGCAACGGGCCGGGGCAGGCCCGATCGGCCGCCCCGGCACCGTCGCCAGACTGCCGCCCGCCCTGTTCGAGGCAGGCGGCGATCGATCATTTATAGGCGGTCAGCCGCCCCTTGTTGTCCAGCACGTACAGCATGTTGTTCACCACAACCGGCTGAAGGCTGATCGGATCCTTGGTCTCCTTGGTCGACAGGATACTGCCGTCCTTGGGCGATACCGAGACGATCTGCCCGCGCGAATTGACGAGCAGCAACCGCCCGCCAGCCGCCACCGGGCCGGTCCAGGAAATCGGACTGCTGACCTTTTTGGGCTTCTTGTAGCGCTGAAGCTGGACGATCCAACGCGCCTTACCGCTGCTGCGCGAGAGGCAAAGCAAACGGGCATCATCGGTGACGACGAACAGCCATTCGCCGACCGCCCAGGGCGGGGAAATGCCGCCGATCGTCTGTTCCCACAACGTCGAGCCGCTGGTGATGTCGATTGCGACCATGCGGCCACCCTCGCCCAGCGCATAGACACGGCCCTGATCGATCACCGGCTCGGCATCGATATCGGTAAGCGACGACACCGAGGTCGACATGCTCGAGCGCGTGAGCACGTCGCCCCACAGCGACAGGCCGTTCTCATAGCGATAGGCGTTGAGCTCGCCCGACGAGAAGCCGGCGATCACCGTGCCCTGCGCCGAAGCCGGTGCCGCGACGCCGAACACGCCCTGCGATTCGAGACTTGCGGTCGAGGTCCACGACACCTCGCCCTTTTCCTGGGTGAGCGCGAACAGCTGGTTGTCCTGCGTCACCACATAGACATTGCCGTTGGCGAGCGTCGGTGCGCCGCGCAGCGGACCACCCGGATGCGCGCGCCACAGCTCGCTGCCGTTGCTGGCGTTGAGCGCGACCACTTCGCCCAGCCCGTTCGAGGCGAACACCTTCTCGCCTTCGACGCTGACGCCGCCGCCGAACAGCGCCGAGCGATTGCGCTTCTGATTGGAGGTAGCCACCACCCAGATTTCCGAGCCGGTATCGGCGGCAAGCGCATGCACCCGACCGTCGGTGTCGATCACATAGAGCCGGTTGCCCGCCACCACCGGCGATGCCGCCAGCCGTTCCTTCGGCGAAGTCTTGGCAATCTGCTTCGACCACACGCGCGAGAGCGAGTCGCCCAGTGCCAGATGCCCCATCGACTTGGCGGCATTGCCACCCGGCTGGGTCCAGCTGTCATTGGCCTCCGGCGCCGGCAGGAGCACTTCCACCTGCGCCAGCGTCTTGTCCGCCTGGACGTCGTTCTCGGTCACGAGAATCGGCACACGCTCGCCGAGCACGGGGGTCTTGTGGCCGCCGGTGCCGCCCTTGAAGACGCCACAGCCGCTTACCAGCGCCAGCGCCGTCATGGCCGCCGTTACCTTATACTTCATTTGGTTTTCTTTTCCTGCGTCTGGGTCGCCGCGGGGGCGGCCGAAAGCACCTTCGCCAGATCGGCGGCGCGCTGGCGGATCGATTCGGGCACGCGATCGCCTGCCTGGCCGATCTGGGTGTAAAGGCGGATGGCCTGGTCGCGCTTGCCCGCCTTCAGATAGGCCGCCGCGACCATCTCGCCCGCCGTACCGAACCAAGGCGATTCGGGATTGGCATAGATGTTGAGGCGCTGGACGACCGTGTCGGGCGCCAGCGTGTCGAACTCTGCCTGGGTCTGACGCACCAGTGCCAGATCGCGCATCGCCTGATCGAGATGCGTATCGTTGGCGACCTGCGCGAACTTTGCCGCGGCGCCGGTCTTGTCGTTCCGCGCCAGCAGCAGATTGCCCAGCGTGATCCGCGCCATGGCCGTATAGCCGTCATCCCCGCCCTGAGCGACCTTCTCGAGGGCCGGTTCCGCCTGGGTGGGCTGGTTGTTGGCGACAAACTGCAGCGCGGCGTCGAACGCTTCGCCGCGCTTCTCCTGGGTCGCAGCGTTCTGATGCTGCCAGAAGAGGAAGCCTGCAATGGCAGCGAGGAACAGGACCACGCCGAGAACGATCAGCCGCCCATAACGCTGCCAAAGCGACAGCATCTGGTCGCGGCGATATTCTTCGTCGACTTCGCGAAGAAAAGCCTCGTCGGTGGTGCCGGAAGGAGGAAGCGCCAAAATCTACTCCATGGGTCTCGTGCGGGCGCGGACCTTAGCCACGCAGTGGAGGAAGGGAAAGCCGGGTTACCCCGTCAATCGCGCGCCGCATAGACCTGTTCCGCCCCCGGAAAGGCCCGGGAGCGTACCTCGGCGGCATAGGTTTCAACCGCGGCGGAAATGCGGCCGGCCATATCATCATAACGCTTCACGAACCGGGCGGTGCGTTCGAACAGGCCCAGCATGTCTTCCGCCACCAGCACCTGCCCGTCGCACTGTGCCGACGCGCCGATGCCGATGGTGGGGCAAGCGACCTTCTGCGTGATCTCGACGGCGATGGGTTCGACCACGCCTTCGACGACGATCGCGAAGGCGCCCGCCTCGTCCATTGCCACCGCATCGCCGACCAGCTTTTCGCGCTCGGCATCGCTGCGGCCGCGTGCGGCATAGCTGCCCAGCACGTTGATCGCCTGCGGCGTCAGGCCGATATGGGCGACGACCGGAATGCCGCGCTCATTGAGGAAGCGGACGGTCGGCGCCATCGCGGCCCCGCCCTCCAGCTTCACCGCCGCCGCGCCCGTCTCCTTGAGCAGCCGCGCTGCGCTGGCAAAGGCCTGTTCGGGGGAAGCCTCATAGCTGCCGAACGGCATGTCGATCACCACCATGGCATGATAGCTGCCGCGCACCACGGCAGCGCCGTGCGCCGCCATCATCTCCAGCGTCACCGGCACCGTGGAGGGCAGCCCGTAGATCACCTGGCCCAGGCTGTCGCCGACCAGCAGCATGTCGCAATGCGCGTCCATCAGCTGCGCCATGCGCACCGTATAGGCCGTGAGCATCACGATCGGCTCGCCGCCCTTGCGCTTGCGGATGGCCGGCACCGTCACGCGCTTCATCGGCGCCGGCGTGGGATTGGCGCGGCTGGTGGCGGTATCGAGCGTAAAATGCGACATGGCAGCGCTCTAGCGCGTTCGCGGGCCGCTCGCCAGCAGAGTCAGGTCAGAGGATCCAGCCCCGCCGCGTCGCAAATCCTGCCAGCCAGATCTGGAAGGCGCCGATCGCCAGGGTGGAAACGGGGATCGCCGCAGCCTTCAGCAGCCCCTTCTCGCCGATCACGCCGGTGAAGCCGAGCATATAGCCGAACTGGACGACCACTGCCGCAAGGGAAACTATGTAGAGGATATTGGCCATCCGCGACCGCCGCAGCATCGCCACCGATCCCCAGAGCGCCGCCCCCACCGCAATGGCGAAGTCATAGCTGAACCAGACCGGCAGCTCCTGATGAAACTGCCGCTCCCATGCCGATGCCGACATCGCCGTGTGCGGATCGAACGTGACGTGCTGGTAGAATGCGACGCAGCCGATCAGGCTCCACAGCAGAAGCAAGCTCGCCACGCTCCGGAACCAGCCGGCAGGCCTCTGTCGAATATAAGACGCCATGCAACCCCAATAATTTCTGGGTTCAATGACGTTAATTTAGGATAAAAACGTAGGTCTGGCCACAAATCCGGCGTTTATCGGCAATCAGAGTAACGCGCGCGCATAGCGTTCCGGCGCGAATCCGACGAGAATGCCGCCCGGATATTCGAGCACGGGCCGCTTGATCATCGACGGCTGGGCAATCATCAACGCTGTGGCTTTTGCCGAATCCAGTCCTGCTTTTTCGGCATCGGGAAGCTTGCGAAATGTGGTGCCCGCACGATTGAGCAACACTTCCCAACCCTCGGCCTCGATCCATTGCGCCAGCCGCGCGGGGTCGACACCTTCGACCTTATAGTCGTGGAAGACATAGGCGATCGCATTGGCATCCAGCCAGGCGCGCGCCTTCTTCATCGTGTCGCAATTCTTGATGCCGTAGAGTGCTGTCGTCATGCCTGCCCTAGTGCAGGAAATGGCCGAGCGTCACAACCGGCTGCGGCTCCAGCCCCAGCGCGCGATAGAAACCGGTCGCCGCATCATTGCCTTCGCGGACCATCAGTTGCAGCTTGGGACAGCCCCGTGCGCGCAGCCAGGTCTCGGCGGCCGCCATCAGCGCGCGACCATGGCCCTGCCCGCGCGCCGCATCCGCCACCGCCAGATAATAGACCCAGCCGCGATGGCCGTCATCGCCCACCATCGCGCTGCCCAGCAGGGTGTCGCCATCGCGGCACAACAGCACCACCGACTGCTCGCCTGCAACCGCGCGGAGGAAATCTGCCTCGGGGTCGTTCCACGGCCGGGTCAGCCCCGCTGCCTGCCATAGCGCGACCACCGCAGCACAATCTTCCGCCGACGCGGGCTCGATCCTGATCATGCCGCCGATTAGCGCGGGCGCGCCGGCATCCGCAATCCGAGCAGCGCCACCGCCGCCACCGCCGAGCCCAGCGCCATCACGAATGCCACCACCGGCAGCCCCAGGTTCATCTGGAACAACAGGCCGGCGACGATCGGCCCCAGCGCAGCGCCGCCGCGCCCGACTCCGATCACAAAGCCGGTGCCGGCGCCGCGCGTGGCGGTTGGGAAGCTCTGCGCGATCAGCGAATACATGCCGACTACGCCGGCATTGGTGCACGATCCGGCGATGGCGGCGACCAGCGCCAGGCTAGCCAGACCATGCTGGCCCTGCCCGAACAGCGTTACCGCGACCGTCGCCGCCGACAGTGCCGCCACCAGCAGCGGCCGCAACGGCACCCGCCAGCTCAGCGCGCTCAGCAGCAACGCCCCGCACAGCCCGCCGACATTGGCCCAGACCAGCACGCCACCCGCCTGCGAAGCGGGATAGCCCATGTCGACCACCAGCTTCGGAATCCATTTCAGGATGAAGTAGAAGGTCATGATGTGGCAGAAATAGGCGAGCGTCAGCAGCAGCGTGGTGCGCATCAGCCCCGGCGCGAACAGCGCTGCAAGCGGCAGCGACGGCACACCCTCCGCCCGATCGGGCAGGGCAGGCACAGGCGCCTGCCCCATGCGGGCGAGAATGCGGTTGGCGCGGGCCAGTGCGTCCCGTGGCTGGCGCTGCACCAGATAGCGGATCGATTCGGGCAGCAAGGTCCAGGTGAGCGGCAGGCACACCCCGGTCGCTATCGCGCCGAACAGAAACACATGGCGCCAGTCGCCCGACACCAGCAGCGCCGACGCGATCGACCCGCCGAGAATCGCGCCCACCGGATAGCCCGACGCCATCACGCCCACCGCCAGGCTGCGCGTGCGGGCATTGGCGAGTTCGGCCACCATCGCGTTGGTGCAGGCGAGCATCCCGCCGATGCCGAGGCCGGTGAACAGGCGAAAGGCAGACAGCATCACCACGTCGTGTGCCGTCACCGCTGCCAACATCCCCGTCGCCATGATGACGAGGCACAGCAGGATCGCCGGGCGCCGGCCGATCCGATCGGCGAGCGCCCCCAGCGCAACCGAGCCCAGCGCCATGCCGATCAGCTCCATCGACAGCACCAGCCCCAGCGCCGCGCGGTCGATATGCCATTCGGCGGCGATGCCGGGCGAAGCGAAGCTGATCGCCAGCACGTCGAACCCGTCGAGCGCGTTGAGCAGCACGCACAACAGGATCGCCAGTATCTGGACGCGGCTGAGCGGCGCCGCGTCCAGCCGTTTCAGCACGGCCGCCGATTCATTCATCCAACCTCTCCCTCGGGCGCTTCGTGCGCCTCGTGTCAGGCGCCCGCAGGCGCCGTCAGCATCAATGCATCCAGCGCCACCACGCCCTCGCCACGAGGATGGACGACCACCGGGTTCAGGTCCACCTCACGGATCGACGGTTCGGCAAGCAGCACCCGCGCCAGCCTGGCGATGAGTTCCGCCACGGCCGGCACGTCCAGCGCGGGCGCGCCGCGCCAGCCGCGCAGGATCGCCGCGCTCTTCAGCAGGTGCAGCTCGCGCTCGATTGCGTCGATGGTAAGGTCGCACGGCAGCAGCCGCACATCCTGCAGGATTTCGGCCGTGACACCGCCAAATCCGGCGAGAATCACCGGCCCCCATTCCGGATCGCGCTTGGCACCGACGATCAGCTCGACGCCGCGCTTGCCCATGGCCTCCACCAGCACGCCGTCGAGCGTCAGGCCGGGGCGATAGGCGGCGACGTCAGCGTGCATCTTGTCCCAACCCGCGCGCACCGCCGCTTCATCGGCCAGGTTCAGCACCACGCCGCCGGCATCGCTCTTGTGGCTGAGTTCGGCCGACTGCGCCTTGAGCACCACCGGATAGCCGATCGTCGCGGCAACCTGCACCGCCTCGTCCACCGTGCGGGCAAAGCCGCCCTTGGGAAACGGCAGGCCAAGCGGACCGAGCACTGCCTTGGCGCGATATTCGGGCACAACCCCGCCGAGCGGCAAGCCCGCACAGGCGAGCGGCGCAGCGTCAGCACTGGTGAAGTCCCGCGCGGCATGGCGCGATAGCCGTGCAATGGCGCGGAACACGCGCTCGGTGGAGGCGAAGCACGGCACACCCGCCGCGCGCAGCCGGGCGATGTTTTCGGCCCCCAGCGGCGCGCCTTCGTCCAGCCCGGTGAAGATCAGCGACTTGGTGATCGGCGCGTCCTCCACCGCACGCAGGATCGGCGGCAGCTTGATCGCGACGGTGGCCGGATCGGTGAGGATGATGCCGGCAACGACGCAGCCGAAGCGATCGTCCGCACCCAGCGCCTTGAGCAGCCGGTAATACATGTCGGGCTCGACCAGCCCCTGCGCGGTGATGTCGAGCGGATTACTGACGCCGACAAAGTCCGGCATCGCCGCGCGCAAGGCGGTTGCGTTGGCGTCGTCGAGCGCCGGCAGCGCGACGCCCAGTTCCTCGCACAGATCGAGCGTCAGCGCCTTGAACGCGCCCGATTCGCCCAGCACCGCGGTGCCGCCGCCGGGCAGCGCCGGGCAGCGGGCGGCGATTTCGGTGATGTCGCCCAGTTCCTCCAGCGTTTCGGCGAACACCACGCCGGCACGCTCCACCATCACCCGCATCAACTGATAATCGCCGGCCATCGCGCCGGTGTGTGTCGCAGCCGATTCGCGCGCGGCGCTGCTCTTGCCGGGGTGGAGCAGCACGACCAGCTTGCCCGCCGCCCGCGCCTTGCGCGCCGCGTCCAGGAAGCGCTGGGGCTTGCGGAACTGCTCGACGATCATCGCGATCACCTGCGTGTTCGGATCGTCCACGCAATAATCGACATAATCCTCGACGCCGCTCGCTGCCTCGTTGCCGGTTGAAACCGACAGCGTCACCGGCAACGCACGGCTGAGCAGCATCGTCGCCAGCACGGCTGCCATCGCCCCGCTCTGCGAGACGATGCCTACACCCGCGCCCGCCCCACGCTCCGGCACCGTCGTCTCGACGAAAGTGAGCGGCACCCGTTCGACATAATTGACGAGGCCCAGGCAGTTCGGGCCTTCGATCACCATCCCCGCCTCGGCGGCGATGCGGGCGATCTCGCGCTGGTCCGCCAGGCCCTGCTCGCCGCCTTCCGCGAAACCCGCCGAAAAGACGATCGCCGCGCCCACCTTGCGCGCGGCGAGTGCGCGGATCGTGTCCACCACCCCGGCGCGCGGAATGGCGAGTACTGCGGCATCCACGCCCTCCGGCAGCGCCTCTACCGACGGCAGACAGGGCCGGCCGCCGATCGTTTCGCGCTTCGGGTTGATCAGGTGGATGTCGCCGGCAAAGCCGTTGCGCTCCAGATTGGCGAGCACCGAGGCGCCGAGCGCCCCGGGCTTGTCCGAGGCACCGACGATCACGACCGATTTCGGCCGCAGCAGCCGATCGAGCGCAAGGCCGGTCGCCGGCGGGGCGAGCGTATCGACGGTCATCGGTGCCGCTCCCTCTGGCTCAGGCGTTCTGCTTGGACTTGTCGTACGCGCCGAGGCCCGGCTTGTACGTCTTGTCGTCGATGAACTGCTTGATGCCTTCCTTGCGGCCTTCATTGTCGTAGCTGTTGGCCGCTTCCTGCGCGCGGATCAGATAATCCTCGGCATTGTCATAGGTCATTTCGCGCACGCGGCGGATCGCATCCTTGGTCGCCTTGAGCGCCACCGGGTTCTTCTTGAGCAGCACCTTGGCCACTTCCTCGACGCGCGCCTTCAGGTCGTCGAGCGGCACCGCCTCGTTGACCAGGCCCCATTCGGCGGCCTTCTTGCCGCTGACATTCTCGCCCATCATCGCGTGGTACATCGCGTTGCGGAAGCCGGTCAGCTCGGCGATCACCTTGGAGGCGCCGCCGCCGGGCAGGATGCCCCAGTTGATCTCGGAAAGGCCGAACTGCGCCTCTTCCGCGGCAAAGGCGAGGTCGCAGGCGAACAACGGGCCATAGCCGCCGCCGAAGCACCAGCCATTGACCATCGCGATGGTCGGCTTGTGATACCAGCGCAGGCGACGCCACCAGGTATAGGCCTCGCGCTGCGCCTTGCGGGTGGCGCCCAGGCCCTTGGCCTCGTTCTCGCGGAAATATTCCTGCAGGTCCATGCCGGCCGACCAGGCGGTGCCCTCGCCGCTCAGCACCAGCACGCCGACATCGTCGCGATATTCGAGCGCGTCGAGCACTTCCACCATCCGGCGGTTGAGCCGCGGCGACATGCAGTTGCGCTTGTCGGGGCGGTTGAAGCGCACCCAGGCGATGCCGTCGATGACGTCATAGGCAACGGTAGCTTCTTGGATCGGATCGATCATTGCAATAACTCCTTGGGGAGCCGCACCCCCGGCGCGGCCCGGGTGTTCAGATCAGATGGGATAGTGGCCGGGCTGGGTTTCCAGCGTGATCCAGCGCAGTTCGGTGAAGCTCTCGATACCCGCCTTGCCGCCGAACTTGCCATAGCCCGACGCCTTGACGCCACCGAACGGCATCTGCGCTTCGTCATGCACCGTCGGGCCGTTGACGTGGCAGATGCCCGACTGGATCTGCCGCGCCACGCGCAGACCGCGCGCAGCATCGCGGGTGAAGACCGAGGCGGACAGGCCATATTCGGTGTCGTTGGCAAGTTCGATCGCGTGCGCTTCGTCGCGCGCGCGGATCACGCCGACCACCGGGCCGAAGCTTTCGTCGCGGAACAGCTTCATCGCCGGCGTAACCTTGTCGACGACATGGGCGGGCATCAGCACGCCGTTCGCCGCGCCGCCATTCACCAGCACCGCGCCTTGCGCGACGGCATCGTCGATCAGGCTTTGCACATGCGCCACGGTCTTGGTGTCGACCACCGCGCCAAGCGGGGTCTTGCCCTCGCGGGGATCGCCGACCGCCATGGTCGCCACCTTCGCGCGGAACTTCTCGACAAACGCATCGGCCACCGCATCGACGACGATGATCCGCTCGGTCGACATGCAGATCTGGCCCTGATTCATGAAGGCGCCGAATGCGGCGGCCTTCACCGCCTCGTCCAGATCGGCATCCTCGAGCACGATCAGCGGCGCCTTGCCGCCGAGCTCCAGCACCACCGGCTTCAGGTTCTGGGCGCACCGCACCGCGATGATCCGGCCCACCCCGGTCGAACCGGTGAAGTTCACCCGGCGCACCGCTGGCGCGTCGATCATCGCGCCGACGACTTCGCCGGCATCTTCCGGCGCATTGGTGATCAGGTTGACGATGCCGCCACCGAAGCCGGCCTCGACGAACGCCTCGACGATCAGTGCGTGGGTGCGCGGGCATTGCTCGCTGGCCTTGAGCACGACGGTGTTGCCGCAGGCGAGCGGTACCGCAATGGCGCGGGTCGCGAGGATGATCGGCGCATTCCACGGCGCCATGGAGAGCACCACGCCCGCCGGCTCGCGCACCGCCATCGCGATGCAACCCGGCTTGTCGGACGGGATCACTTCGCCGCTGATCTGGGTGGTGAGACCGGCAGCCTCGCGGATCATCGACGCGGCGAGCATCAGGTTGAAGCGCGCCCAGCCCTCGGTCGCGCCGATCTCCGCCATCATCGCTTCGACGAAATCGCCGGCGCGCGCTTCCATCGCAGCGGCCGCCTTGGTCAGCAGCGCGCGGCGGGCATTGGGGCCTTGGGCGGCCCAGCCGGGGAAGGCGGCCTGCGCGGCGGCGACGGCCGCCTGCGCATCTTCGACACTGGCGGCCGCGGCGCGGGTCGCGACCTCTCCTGTCACCGGGTTGCGGCGCTCAAAGGTCCGCGCGGCCGGTTGCGCTACGCCGCCGATGATCAGCGGCACTTCACTTGCGGACATGACCCTCTCCTGTCCTGTACGTTATTGCTATGCATCATAGCATTCATGGCAGGACTGACAAGAGGGCAGCGGCGAGTCGCACGCAAAAACCCGCGCCGCTCGAAACATCCGCAATAGGGCACATCCACAGCGAGGAGGGGTGGCCTCAGCAGCCGCTCAGGGTGCCGGCTCCCACAATTCGATGGGATTGCCTTCGGGATCGTGGATGCGAGCGAAACGCCCGGTTTCCGGCGAGTCCCACTCCGCGCGCGTCTCGATCGCGATGCCGGCAGCACGAAGCTGGTCCAGCAACCCGTCGAGGTCGCTGACCCGCAGGTTCAGCATCACCGCCTTGTCGCGCGCGAAATAGTCGGTGTCCGCCTTGAACGGCTGGAAGACGATGCCGCCCGGCTGAGGGTGCCAGAACCAGGGGCTGGATTCGCCTGACGCATCGACCCCGCAGCCACCGCCCACGCCCAGCACCTCGCGGTACCAGGCCGTCAGAGCCTCGGGATCCTTCGCGCGAAAGAAATACCCACCCAATCCGACAACCGGCATGGCAATCCCCCTTGGTCAGGCGGCCTGTGCGATGTCTTCCCCCGTCGCGGCTTCCAGCAGCCGCCGCTCGATCGTCTTCAACCGCGACGCAGAGTTTATCTTATCGCCAATCAAATCCGTAAGATAGAAGGTATCGACGGCGCGCTCGCCATAGGTCGCGACATGCGCGGAATGGATCGTCACCTTCGACTGGAACAGCGCGTGCGCCAGACTGTAGAGTAGTGCAGGGCGATCGCGCGCGTTCACCTCGATGACCGTGAAGCGGTTCGACGCCTTGTTGTCGATGAACACATTGGCCTCGACCGAGAAGGCATCGGCCCGCGGTCGCACCGGTGCCTTGGTCTTCAGCCGTTCCGAGAGCCGCGCGCGGTTCGCCAGTGCATCGGCAATCCCCGTCTTCAGCCGGTTCAGCCGCGCTTCCTCGTCGAACGGCTGGCCGAACGGATCCTGGACCAGGAAGTTGTCGAGCGCCATGCCATCGCGCGTGGTGTGAATCCGTGCGTCGATGATGTTGCCCCCGGCAACGTGGATCGCCCCGGCGATGCGATAGAACAGGCCGGGATGGTCGGCGGCATAGACCGTCACCAGCGTCGCCCCGCGATCGGGATAGACCTGCGCCTCGACATGCAGCCTGGCGTCACGCGCGGCATCGATCATCCGGGCGTTGCGCTCCAGCACGTCGATCGGCTCGGCGATCCAGTAGCTTTCGGTCAGCCGCCGCTTGAGCGAGGCCATGCGCGGCGCACCCCAGCCAAGGATATTGGCCAGTTCCTCCTGCTTGACCGCGATCCGTTCCGCCCGCCCCTTCTGCTTGTGGCCAAGCCGCAGCACTTCCTCGGCCGCCTCATAGAGATTGGCGAGCAGCTGGCGTTTCCAGCCGTTCCACACGCCCGGTCCGACCGCGCGAATGTCTACGATGGTCAGCACCAGCAGCATCCGCAGCCGCTCGGCGCTCTGCACCTGATCGGTAAAGTCGAGGATCGTCTTGAAATCGGCCAGGTCGCGCTTGAAGGCGGTCGCCGACATCAGCAGGTGCCAGCGCACCAGCCAGGCGACCATCTCCGTCTCGCCCGGCGTCAGGCCCAGACGTGGGCAGAGCCGCTCGGCCACCTCGGCGCCCAGCACCGAATGGTCGCCGCCCCGGCCCTTGGCGATGTCGTGCAGCAGCACCGCGACATAGAGCGCCCGGCGCGATGCGACCTGTTCCAATATGCCGCTCGCCAGCGGATGATCGTCCTTCAGCTCGCCCTTCTCGATCTGGCTCAGCAGCCCGATCGCGCGGATCGAATGTTCGTCCACCGTATAATGGTGGTACATGTCGAACTGCATCTGCGCGACGACGCGGCCAAAGTCCGGCACGAAGCGGCCGAACACCCCCGCCTCGTTCATCCAGCGCAGCACCGTTTCCGGGTCGCGGCGCGAGGTCAGCACGTCGAGAAACAGCGCATTGGCGCGCGGATCGCTGCGCACCTCGTCCACCAGCTTGGCGTCGCGTGCGGCGGCACGCATCGCCAGCGGGTGGATTTCCAGCTCATGCTGGTCGGCGAGCTGGAACAGCTCGATCAGGCGTACAGGATCGTCCTGAAAGAAATCGTCGCGCGGCAGCGCCAGGCGGCCGCGATCGAGCACGAAACCCTTCAGCTTGCGCCGGCCGCGCCAAAGCGCCGGAAACCCGAACCGCCGCCCCCGCGCCGCGAACTTCTCGTCGAGATGGGCGAGGAAGACGCCGGTCAGGTCACCCACCACCTTCGCCTGCAGGAAATAATAGCGCATGAAGCGCTCGACCTTCGACATGCCCGGCCGGTCGGCGAAGCGCATCCGCTCGGCAATTTCGCGCTGGACGTCGAAGGTCAGCCGGTCCTCGGGCCGTTTCGCGATCAGGTGCAGGTGGCAACGCACCGCCCACAGGAAATTCTCGGCGCGGCGGAACTGGCGATATTCGGCCGGCGTCAGCAACCCTGCCCCGACCAGCTCGGCCGGCTCGCCGACATTATAGGCGAACTTGCCGATCCAGAAGAGCGTGTGCAGGTCGCGCAGGCCGCCCTTGCCTTCCTTCACATTGGGTTCGACGACATAGCGGCTGTCGCCCATCTTCTTGTGCCGCGCGTTGCGTTCGTCGAGCTTGGCGGAGATGAAACCGCGCGCCGAATCCTGCTGTACCTCGGCCTTGAAGCGGCGGGCTGCCTCTTCATACAAGTCGGTATCGCCCCAGACATAGCGCGCCTCGAGCAGCGCCGTGCAGATCGTCCCGTCCGATTTCGCCTGGCGCACCATCTCGTCGAGCGAGCGCGACGAATGCCCTACCTTCAGCCGCATGTCCCACAGCGAATAGAGCATCGATTCGATCACCTGCTCGCTCCAGCCGGTGACCTTCCACGGCGTGAGAAAGCCGATGTCGATGTCCGACTGCGGCGCCATTTCGCCGCGCCCATAGCCGCCGACCGCAATCAGCGTCATCCGCTCGGCGGCCGTGGGATTGGGGTTGGGATGCAATCGCTCGACCGTGAAGTCCCAGAGCAACCGCAGCGTCTGATCGATCAGGAACGCGCCCGCTGCCGCCGCTTCCAACCCCCGCGACGGATTTGCGGCCAGCCGCCGTGCGATTTCCGCCTGCCCGGCATCCAGCGCCGCCTTCAGTTCGGCCGTCGCCGCGGCGCGCAGCCGCGCCGCATCGGGTGCATCGAGTGCGGCAAGCCGCTCGGCAACGGCCCGGCGGTCGATCAGGGCTCGCCGGTTGGGAACGGAGTCAAAGCGGGACGACATGGTCCCCAGATAGGAAGATTTTGGGGAAAGGTCACCCGGCGACGTATCGCCGAGGCGACAAGCAGCAAAGAGACGCGGATGGCATCTGCCGGTAGCTGTGCTCCCCTCCCTGCGAGCAGGGAGGGGAGGTACGTTACTCCGGCTTCTTCGCCACGGCGACCAGCGCCGGACGCAGCAGGCGGTCCTTGATCATGTAGCCCGTCTGGATTTCCTGCACCACGGTGCCGGGCTCCTTGTCCGCCACCGGCATTTCCATCATCGCCTGATGGCGGTTCGGGTCCAGCGTCTCGCCCAGCGCAACGATCTTCGAAATGCCGTGACGGCCGAACACCGATTCCAGCTCGCGGCCGGTTGCTTCCAGGCCAGTCACCAGCCCCTTCAGCTTGTCGTCCTCGCGCAACTCGGCAGGGATCGCCTGGAGTGCGCGCGACAGATTATCCGACACCGAGAGGATGTCGCGGGCAAAGCCGGTCGCGGCATAGGTGCGCGCGTCGGCCACTTCCTTTTCGGTGCGGCGACGCAAATTCTGCATCTCCGCCTGCAGGTACAGATGCGCCTGCTTGGCCTCGGCGAGCTGCGCCTCCAGCGTGCTCACCTGGTCCGGTTCCGCTCCCTCAGTCTGGGGCTGGGCGGTTTCCGCAGCCTGTGCTTCGGTGGCTTCGGTCGTCTTGCTTTCGGTTTCTTCTGACATGGTTCCCTGTTCTTCAGGCCAGCAAACGGGCCAATGTGGCCGCCGTGAAATCCACCATGGGTACGACGCGCGCATAGTTCAACCGCGTAGGGCCGATCACGCCGACCACCCCCACCACGCGCCCGTCGAGCGCGCGCACCGGCTTGGCGATCACCGATGAGCCCGACAGGGCAAAAAGCTTGTTCTCCGATCCGATAAAGATGCGGGTCGCCTCGCCCTCGCGTGCGCTGTCGAGCAGGCGCGCGATTTCCTCCTTGCCCTCCAGTTCGTCAAGCAATTGCCGTACACGATCGAGATCCTCGGCGGCGGTGGCATCGAGCAGCCGCGCCTGCCCGCGCACGATCAGCACCGGTCGACGGCCGCCATCCTCGCTCCACACCGCCAGCCCGCGTTCGACCAGATCGGCGGCGGCGTCGTCCAGCGCGGCCTGATGCTGGCGCAGCTCGCGCTCCAGATGGCGGCGCGCCTCGGCAAGCGTAAGTCCGGCGAGCGTTGCGCTCATGTAATTGGCGGCGCGCTGCAGCGACATGGGGTCCAGCCCGCCGGGCAGCTCGACGACGCGGTTCTCGACCGATCCGTCTTCGCCGACCAGCACGGCCAGCGCGCGGTCACGGCTTAGCGGCACGAAGCCGAACTGACGCAGCACCGTCTCTGCCTTGGGCACCAGCACCAGCCCGGCACAGGCCGAAAGGCCGGACAGCGCGGCGGTGGTGTTGGCGATCGCGTCCTCCACCGGCCCGCCGGTGCCGGCCCGCGATTCGATCGCGGCCCGTTCCTCGGCCGACGGCTCGTTCGCCTGCATCATCCCGTCGACGAACAGGCGCAGCCCCGATTCGGTCGGCATCCGTCCGGCGCTGGTATGCGGCGCGGCGAGCAGGCCCAGCTCCTCCAGATCCTGCATGACATTGCGGATCGAGGCAGGCGACAGGTTGAGCGCCGAAATCCGCGAAATGGTGCGCGAACCCACCGGCGCACCATTATCCAGATACGACTCCACGACGATCCGGAACACGTCGCGGGCGCGGTCGGTCAGTTCGTGGATCGGCGGGGTGATCATGATGTCCCGTATCTAGGCAACGCTGCCCGGCGGGTTCAAGGCCGCGCGCCGATCATGTCCTGGATGGGCAAGAACTCCGGCGCGTTCCCCAGCGCGCTCGCCATCGCGCGCAGCCGTTCACGATCGCAGCCGAAATAGAAATAGAGATGCTGCCCCGCCCCACCGCCGCGCATCCACTGCACGTCGACGCTGGGCATGTCGGTGGTGATGGTCCGACATGCCGGCTCACCCGGCGCATAGCGGATCGTGCCGTTCACCGGGCGATAGGGCGCCAGCCGAGCGGCAAAGGCAGCAACCTGTGCCGGGCTGGCGCGAAAACTGCGCGTGCCGGTGACGGCGGTGAAGCGCTTGCCCTCGAACAGGCCGCTGCCGTCGGGGTTCACCGTCACTGCATAGACCGGACAACGGCCATAGCAGGGGCCGGTTTCGTACCGGATCGCCTCTGCACCAGCCGCCGGCCCCGCCGGCGCCGGCGTCGGTGCAGGCACCGTCCCCTGCGGCGGATGACCGGGCGGAATACATCCCCCCAGCGCCAGACCCAACGCTGCGAACCGCCACTTCCCCCGCATCCACTTGCTCCTTCGTCCGTCGCACGAGACTGGCGAAACGCGCCTATGCCGTCTAGGTGCCCGGTTCGACCTTTCAGGAGAATATCGCATGCGCCCATCCGGCCGCGCCCCCGACGAGATGCGGGACATCACGATCACGCCGAATTTCACCCGCCACGCCGAAGGTTCGGTGCTGATCGGCTTTGGCGACACGCGCGTGCTCGTCACCGCCAGCGTCGAGGAACGCGTGCCGCCCTTCCTGCGCGGCAAGGGTGAAGGCTGGGTCACCGCCGAATATGGCATGCTGCCCCGCGCAACCCATACCCGCGGCCAGCGTGAAGCGGCCAAGGGCAAGCAGTCGGGCCGCACCCAGGAAATCCAGCGGCTGATCGGTCGCTCGCTGCGCGCCGTGACCGACCTGAAGCTGCTCGGTGAGCGCCAGATCACCCTCGACTGCGACGTGATCCAGGCCGATGGCGGCACCCGTACTGCCGCCATTTCGGGCGCATGGGTTGCACTGCGCATGGCGGTGAACAAGCTGCTCGCCGAAGGAGCGATCACCGAGGATCCGATCACGACGCAGGTCGCGGCGGTAAGCTGCGGCATCTATCAGGGCACGCCGGTGCTCGACCTCGACTATCTTGAGGATTCGTCTGCCGATGCCGACGCCAATTTCGTGCTGCTCTCCAACGGCAACATCGCCGAGGCGCAGGCGACCGCCGAAGGCGCTACCTATGACGAGGAAGGGCTGCTCCGCTTGCTCCGCCTTGCGCGCATCGGCTGCAACCGCATCTTCGAAGCGCAGTTGAAGGCGCTGGCATGAACGAAGACGAGGCAGCGCCCCAGGCGATCCGCAAACTCGGTCCCGGCCGGCTGGTGATTGCCAGCCATAATCAGGGCAAGGTGCGCGAAATCCGCGATCTGCTCGGTCCCTATGGGATCGAGCCGGTCTCCGCGGCCGAGCTGGACCTGCCGGAACCCGAGGAGACCGGCACCAGCTTCGTCGCCAATGCGGAGCTGAAGGCGTTGCAGGCGGCAGACCTTTCGGGCCTGCCGGCGCTGGCGGACGATTCGGGGCTCTGCGTCGAGGCGCTTGGCAATGCGCCCGGCATTTATTCGGCGCGCTGGGGTCTCGCTGCCCCCGGCATTGCCGGGCTGGAGCCGGTGGAGCCCTTTGAAGGCCGCGACTTCGCGCTGGCCATGCGCCGCGTCAACGAACGGCTGGAAGCGCTCCCGCCCGGCACCAGCCGGGCCGCGCATTTCGTCTGCGCGCTGGCGCTTGCCTGGCCGGATGGCCATGTCGAATGGTTCGAAGGCCGTATCGATGGCACGCTTGTGTGGCCGCCCCGCGGCGACCGGGGCTTCGGCTATGATCCGATGTTCGCGCCGCTCGGCCACACCGAAAGCTTCGGAGAAATGGATCCAGCGGCAAAACATGCGATGAGCCATCGGGCAGACGCATTCCGGCAATTGGTTGCGGCGATACTATAGCTGGCGGGCGCTGAGGACGAACAGGCCGGCGCTTAATGGGTTTAGGCCCCGATAAGCATGGCTGCGTCTTGATTCGTGCGCCAGCGCTGCCCTAGCGTGACCCGCGATGGAGAAACAATTGCGAGGCACCCGCCCGGATCTTCTTGACGAATTCGACGCGCGGTTGACCGACATCAAACGGCTTTTCGCCGAAGCGACCGGTTACGCCGGCGATCGCTCGACCGCGCCGCGTAAAGCGACGGGGATGAATCGGCTCGACATGGCGAAGCTGATCCTCTGGATGCGCGGCATGCTCGATTCTGAATTCGATTCCGACCTGTTCGCCAACCCTGCCCTGAACATCCTGATCTCTCTCTATATCGGCCGAGCCGAGCGCCGCAGCATGTCGACCTCCAACACGTGCGCCGCATCTGGGGTACCGACCACGACGGCGCTGCGATGGATCAACGCGCTGGCGCGCCGCAACATGGTCGTGCGGCGCAGCGCCCCGTCGGACAAGCGTTACACCTTTCTGGAGCTGAGCGACGACTGCGCGCGCCAGCTGGACCATCTCCTCCAGCTTATACTGGATCGTTTTGCGGCACTGCAGGCAGGCTGATCTGATGTTTGCGACATAGTCGCTCCAGCGAGAGCGACAGATGTGCAGCCTCCGTATCTTCCCCGGCTCGATCCAGCAGCCGGATCGCCTCCAAAAGGTGACGACAGACTGCGTCGATCCCTTCCCCTTCCACCTTCATTCGTAAATCACCTGCGTATGAATATATCCGTATTGGATTATTTTCACCGGGTTGAACAGGTAAGGAATGTCCGCAGCCGTGGGGCTTTCCGCCGAAATGGACCAATTTTAATGAATTCGGCATTGCGGATATATATCCATTATGGATATGTAATATCCTCTATAACACCGGGTATCGCCCTTGCCGCCGCTCACCACGCTCCTGGAACGCGCTGAAGCCGTTTATCTCACGCATGGCAAAGCAAGTCCGGCTTTCCTGCTGGATCAGATTGAGCGTTCTATCCGGGCAGGCGCGGAATTAGGCTATATTCGCGAACTGGATCATCTGCTGCAGCTCGTCGAATATCGCGAGCGCGTGACGGCAAAGCTTATCCACGCCTGAAAGATCCAGACGATAGATTTGTGGAGTTGCTTCGGCGGGAAGATCGCTCGCAGCGGCGGTGGTGGATAGGGATGGATTCGAACCACCGTAGGGCGAAGCCCGGCAGATTTACAGTCTGCTGCCTTTAACCACTCGGCCACCTATCCAGGCAACCGCCGCTTGCGAGCGAGGGCGTGCCATTGCCGAAGCAAATCGCCCCTGTCAACGCCTTGCGCAGCATCTTCTGCACGCATAGCGTCCCGCGCTGAAAATAAAGGGGACATTCATGCGCCGAACGTCGATTGCCATTGCCGCTGCGCTGCTCGCATCCGCGCCGATTGCTGCACAGACGATCCAGACCGGCCCGACCGACCGCATCATCGACCAAGGCACGAATCACTCCGAAGTGATGCGCATCGCCCAATATCTGACCGATGTGATCGGCGGCCGGCTCACCAATTCGCCGGCCATGCGCAAGGCCGAGGACTGGACCCAGGCGAAGTTCCGCGAATGGGGCCTGGTGAATGTCCATAAGGAAGGCTTCGAATTCGGTCGCGGCTGGACCAATGACCGGCTGATCGTGCGCATGGTGACGCCGCGGTCGTTGCAGCTCGTGGCAGCCCCGCTCGCCTGGACGCCCGGCACCAGCGGGCCGGTGCGCGGCGAGGTCGTGCTCGCCCAGATCCCGGACGAAGCAGCCTTCGCCCAGTACAAAGGCAAGCTGCGCGGCAAGATCGTAATGGTCTCCGAACCGCGGGAGATGGAAGACCATGTCGAGGCACCGTTCAAACGCCTGTCCAGCGAAGACCTCGCCAAGGAAGACAAATATGAGCTGCCGAACGGCCATGGCGGGCGCCCGTTCAACCCCGCGCGCTATATGTTCGCGGCCAAGCGCGACGCCTTTCTGAAGGAAGAAGGCGCGATCGCCATCGCCACCATGTCGGGCCGCGACGGCAAGCTGGTCCATGGCCAGAACAGCCAGTATCAGGTCGGCCAGACGCCGGCCCTGCCGGGGGTGGAAATCGCCGCCGAAGATTATCGCCGCCTCGCCCGGCTGGCGAAGATGGGCGCGCACCCGACGCTGGAGATCGACGCCGTCAACCGTTTCGACGACAGCGACACCAAGGCCTATAACGTCCTGGCGGACTTGCCCGGCACCGATCCCAAGGCCGGCTATGTGATGGCCGGCGCGCATCTCGACAGCTGGGCGATGGGCGACGGCGCCGCCGACAACGGCGCCGGCAGCGCAATGGTGATGGAGGCTGCGCGGATCATCAAGGCATCCGGCATCAAGACGAAGCGCACCATCCGCTTTGCGCTGTGGGCGGGCGAGGAACAGGGCCTGCTGGGCTCAATGGCCTATGTCGAGAACCATGTCGCCAGCCGGCCGGTGGAAAAGGGATCGTCGGGCATCGTCCGCTATGCCACCTGGAGCCGCGGTTTCCCGATCACGCCGGGCGCGGACTATGGCAAGCTGGCGGCCTATTTCAACATCGACAATGGCTCGGGCAAGCTGCGCGGCATCTATGCCCAGGGCAACACGGCGGTGATGCCGATCTTCGAGAAATGGTTCGAGCCGTTCCACGCGATGGGCGCCACCACCGTGGCAGCGGGGCGCACCGGCAGCACCGACCATGTCTTCTTCGACGCGGTCGGCATCCCTGCCTTCCAGTTCATCCAGGACCCGCTCGATTATGAATCGTCGGTCCACCACACAGACGTCGACACGTACGACCATCTGCGGGCGGACGACATGCGCCAGGGTGCGATCATCCTCGCCGCCTTTCTGGTGAATGCGGCGAATGCCGACCAGCCGCTGCCGCGCATGCCGCTGGCGACCCAGCCGACCCCGGCAGATCAATTCTACCCGTTTGCCGGTACGGAGGGCGCACACTGATGAAGCGTCGCGGGCATCGCCCCAGCCAGGCACCCTCGTCCCGGCCGCGTTTCTACGGCCGGCACGCGGTGCTGGCCGCCCTTGCCAATCCCGAACGCACCGTGCGCAAGATCTGGGGCACGCGCGAGGCGCTGTCCGCGCTCGATTTGCCGCCGGTGATTCCGATCACTTATGCCGAAGCCGCTGATCTCGCCCGGCTGGTACCGTCCGATGCCCCGCATCAGGGGCTGGTGGCGGAAGTCGATCCGCTCGAGGAAATCTGGCTGGGCGACCTGCTGGAAACCGGCGCGGGCGACAAAAGGCCGCTGCTGGTGCTCGACCAGGTGACCGATCCGCACAATGTCGGCGCGATCCTGCGTTCGGCGGCGGCATTCGACGCGCTGGGCATCGTCACGCAGGACCGCCATGCCCCGCCCGAAACCGGCGCGCTGGCGCGATCGGCGGCGGGCACGCTGGAAGTGGTGCCCTGGGTGCGCGTGGTGAACCTGTCGCGCGCGCTCGACGAGATTGCCGAGGCAGGCTTCTGGCGGGTCGGGCTGACCGGCCACGCGAAGGGCATGCTGCACGAAGTGATGGGCGACGCCCGCATCGCGCTGGTGCTCGGCGCCGAGGGTGAAGGCATGCGCCAGAATACCGAGGCGCATTGCGACGAGCTGGCTCGCCTGCCGATTTCGCCCAAGGTCGAAAGCCTCAACGTGTCGAACGCGGCGGCGATTGCGCTCTATGCGGTGACGACGCGGGGGTAATAGCCCCCGCAAGCCGGATCAGCCGAGCGGGTAGAGCGCCCCCGCAACCCAGCGCAGCTCCGCCCGCAGCACGCCCCACGCGCGCGCGGCGGCGCGGCTGTCCATTGCCTCCACGCCGATGCCGCGTGCCTCCAGCGCCTTCACCAGCGCCAGCGGCGGGCGCACCAGCGTTGCGCCGGTGCCGAGCAGCAGGAACTCCGGCTGCGGATCGATCGCCAGTACCGACGCCAGATCGGCCTCGGTCAGCTCGGCGATGGGCGGCGGCGCCCAGCCGTCAGCGCGCTGCGGCGTAATCAGCAGTCCTTCATAGACATTTTCGTCCACGCGGAATCCGCGCCCCGAAAAGCCGGAAACCAACGGCCCTTCGGCGCTACGCCGTTCGATCTTCATCGCGGCACCTCCGTCAGGGCAGTTCGCGCGGCCCGATGCGTTCGGCATTGCCGATCTTGGGATCGACCTTTTCAGGCTTCACGCCGGGCTTCAGCCCCAGCGAGATCAGCAGCGACGAAGAGACGTAGATCGACGAATAGGTACCGACGACGATGCCCAGCATCATGGCCGAGGTGAAACCACGCAGCACATGGCCGCCCCAGATGAGCAGCGCGCCCAGCGCCAGCATCACCGTCAGCGAGGTCATAACCGTGCGCGGCAGCGTTTCGTTGACCGACAGGTCGATCAGCTCGCCCATGCCCATCTTGCGGTACTTGCGCATATTCTCGCGGATGCGGTCGTCGATCACCATCTTGTCGTTGATCGAATAACCGATGATCGTCAGCACCGCCGCGACGATGTTCAGGTCGAACACCATGCCGGTGACCGCGAAAAAGCCCAATGTCATCAGCACGTCGTGCAGGATCGCCACCGCGGTCGACACGCCGAACTGCCATTCGTAGCGCAGCCACGAGAAGATCGCGATGCCGACGATCGCGAGGAACACCGCAAGCATGCCGTTGCGGATCAGTTCGCCCGAAACCTTGCCCGAAACGGTGTTATAGGTGGAAAAGGTCGCGCCGGGGAATTTGGCGGCAATGGCCGTCTTCACGCGCTCCACCATCGCATTGGTGGCATCGGGCGCCGTCGACTTGGGCAGCGGCAGGCGAATGGTGACAGTGTTCGCGCTACCCATCTGCTGGATTGCGGTTTCACCATAGCCCAGTTCGTTGACGGTCGAACGCAATTGATCGATCGGCGGGGTCGTGGCGAACTTTTCCTCGATCGAGACGCCGCCGACAAAGTCGACGCCCAGATTGAGGCCGTGCAACGCCACCATCGCAATCGCGGCGACGGTCAGCAGCGCCGTCACCGCAAAGGCGACGAAGCGGATGCGGACAAAGCCGATATTGGTGTTGTCGGGAACGATCTTGAGGAGCCGCATGGGTCAGCGCTTCCTTAAATATGGATCTCGCTCGGGCGCTTCTTGCGCAGCCAGAGCGTGACGAGCATGCGCGTGAACACCACGGCGGTGAAGACGGAGCTGGCGATGCCGAACAGCAGCACGACCGCGAAACCGCGGATCGGGCCCGAACCGAGCACGAGCATGATCAGCCCGGCAATGGCGTGGGTTACGTTCGCTTCGAAAATCGTGCGGCTGGCTTCCTTATAGCCAAGCTCGACCGACTGCATCACCGAGCGGCCGCGCCGGCGTTCCTCGCGGATACGCTCGTTGATGAGCACGTTGGCGTCCACCGCCGTACCGATCGTCAACACGAAGCCGGCAATGCCCGGCAGCGTCAGCGTCGCGTGGAGCAGACCCATCATCGCCAGGATCACCAGCACGTTGATGGTGACGGCGATGTTCGCATAGATGCCGAACCGCCCATAGGTCAGCACCATGAACACGATCACCGCGACGATGGCGATGACCGAGGCCGTGATGCCGGCGCGGATGGAGTCGTTGCCGAGTTCGGGGCTGACGGTCGATTCCTGCACGACCTTCAGCGTGATCGGCAGCTTGCCCGAACGCAGCGCGATCGCCAGTTCGTTCGCGCTCTGCACCGTGAACCCGCCGGAGATCGAAGCGCTGCCGCCCAGAATCGGCGTATCGATGCGCGGTGCCGAGATCACCTTGTTGTCGACGATGATCGCGAACGGCTTGCCGGTGTTTTCCTGCGTCACCCGTGCGAAGCGCTTGGCGCCGACGCCGTTCAGCTGCAGCGTGACATCCGGGCGGTTGCTCTGGTCATAGCTTTGCTGGGCATCGACCAGCATGTCGCCGGTGATCATCGCCGTGCGATCGACAACGATCGGCGCGCCGTTTTCATACTGCAGCACCTGGCTGGTCGGCGGAATGTCGCCGGCCGCGATCTGCTGCGGCGTCACCGTGACATCGACCAGCTTGAATTCGAGCTTGGCGGTCTTGCCGAGCAGCGCCTTGAGCGCGGTCGGATCCTGCAGGCCCGGAACCTGCACGACGATGCGGTTGCTGCCTTCACGCACCACGGTCGGTTCGCGCGTACCCATCGCGTTGATACGCTTCTCGACGACTTCGCGCGCATCGTTCATCGCGGTTTCAACCTGCTGGTTGATCCCCGCCTGGGTGGGCGTCAGCACGAACACCGACGTATCGCGCACGGCGATCTCCCAGTCGCGCTGGCCGGTATTGCCGACGCCGTTGGTCATCGGAATCAGCTTTTCACGCGCTGCATCGACCTTGCTGGGATCACGCACCATGAAGCTGAGCTTGCCGCCCTGGATCGAGATGTCGCCGATATCGATCCGCGGATCGCGCCGCATCGCCGTGCGAACCTGGTCCCGCATCTGCTCCAGCTTGGCCTGGGCGACATCCGCAGTATCAGCCTCGAGCAGCAGATACGAACCGCCGGCAAGGTCGAGACCGAAGTTGATCGCGGGCTTGGGCACCCAGCTCGGCCAGGTATTGCGGACGTTCTCGGGCACGAAGCTCGGCACCGACAACAGGATCATCGCGGCAAGGCCGATGACGATCGACCAGACTTTCCAGCGCGGGAAATCCAGCATCAGTCGTTCGCAGGCTTGGCACCCAGCGGGCGCACTTCGGCGAGCGTCGATTTGACCGCACGCACCTTCACATTGGGGCCGAGTTCCAGCTCGACTTCGCTGTCTTCGACCTTGGTGACCTTGCCGATCAGGCCGCCTGCCGTGATGACGGTATCATTCTTCTTCACGGCCTTCACGGCATCCTGAAGCGCCTTCATCCGCTTTTGCTGCGGACGGATCATCAGGAAATAGAAGACGACGAAGATCAGGACGAGCGGCAGGATCGAAACGATTCCGGCGGCGGTGCTACCCGCCCCTGCCGCGCCCGCGGCCTGTGCATATGCTGGAGTGGCGAACATGGGTTCCCGAAAAGCCTGAAGTTAGGGACGCGGAATGGCCCCATTCAAGCCGCGGGCGCTACCATGGGCAGGGAAAGCGTGCAACTCTTTGGTCCCGGGAGGGGTCGCAGGAACAACTCGCGAGCAGAACCGGCTAGCCCGGAAGCGCTTGCAAGGCCGCCAGCAAGGCGCTCCCCTGGCGCATAGCGTCCTCCGCCTTTTTGGCATCGACATCCCAGCCATGAACCGCACGGTTCATGGCTTCGAGGGCTGCCCCGAACGATTGCTCCGATTGCGAAAGCACCCCCTCGTCAAACAATTGACGAAGCATCAGCCCAATGGGCGGTGGCCGATTTCCTGCGGCCCCGGCCGACAATCGTCGTAGCTCTCGTTCAAGCTCAATCCGCAGCGTGACCAGCGCCATAGAAGGCAGTTGCTGCGTCAGTTCCGCTTTTGTGGGGAGCTCGGATTCCAGGCTTTCAGGCAGCCTTGCCGACAGGCGATATTCTGCCACACCCATCGGCTTATGGGAGTCGCGCAGCGCATATTCGACGATCACCGCATTCTTCCCCTTGCAGAGGATTATGCCGATCGTCGGCGCATCATCCGGATGCCGTAGCTGCTCATCTACGGCAGACAGATAGAAGTTCATCTTGCCTGCAAATTCGGGTTTGAACTCTTCGATCTTGAGCTCGATCACAACAAAGCAGCGCAACCGCAAATGGTAGAACAGGAGATCAAGATAATAGTCCTGCCCGGCTACCTCGAGGTGATACTGGCTACCGACGAAAGCGAACCCTTTTCCCAGCTCGAGCACCAGCGCCTGAAAATGCGCAATCAGGCCCTTTTCGAGTTCCCGTTCCGAAATATCCGGACGCAGCCCAAGGAAGTCGAAGCTGTAAGGGTCCTTGACCAGTTCCTGCGCAAGGTCAGATTGCGGCGCCGGCAGCGTTCGTGCGAAATTCGTAAGCGCTCGCCCCTGGCGATGGTACAGACCGCTTTCGATCTGATGCGCCAGCACGTTGCGGCTCCAGCCATGCTCGACAGCCTGCCGGGCATACCACAGGCGCTCCGCCGCGTCCTTGATCGCTTCGAACAGCTTGATGTTATGGCCCCAGGGCAATTGTGCAACATGTTGTTGCACGATTGCGGGGTCGCGATACGCCTCGGCGAAGGCACGCATATATTTAAGGTTGCGCGCCGACAGCCCCGTCATGTCGGGGAAGTCGCGCCGCAAATCGCGCGAAAGCCGATCAATCACGCGCGCACCCCAACCCTGCTCGCTCTGGCGGGCCAGGATGTCATTGCCGATGCTCCAATAGAGCAGGATCAGCTCCTGATTGACGGTCGACGCAGCACGCACACGCGCGGTGCGGATGCGTTCCTTCAACTCAACAAGCAGCGCCGAATAGCTGTTGTCGCCGGGGGCGGAGAGCGGGTCGTGCATCGACAAACCCTACCCCTTCAAAATATCCAGCGCCGCCGCCGTCATCGCCTCGGTCGCAGTGCCGATCACCGCTTCGGCCTCGGGCGCCCATTGCGCACTGTGGAGCGAGGGTAACATCGCCTTGCCGGCCTGCGCCGCATCCCATTTCGCCTGGGGCACGCCGCCGACCCAGAAGATCGTGCTCTGGATGCTGGGATCGGCGAGGTAGAAGCGGCCGAAATCCTCGCCGCCCATCACCGGTTTCGTCTCCACCACCCGATCCTTGCCGAAGCGCGTGGTGAACAGCGCCTGCAGCCGCCCGGCGAGCGGCTGGGTGTTGAAGGTGGCGGGGGTGTATTCGTCCTTCACCGTCATCACCGGCATCCGGTCCTCCGGTACGCCGGCGGCGATCGCCTCCCCCTTCGCGATGCGCGCAATGCCGTCGAGCAACTGCTTGCGCGCCTCGGGCGTGAAGCTGCGCACGGTGAGCAGCATCGTCACGTCATTGCCGATGATATTGTGCTTCGACCCGCCATGGATGGCCCCCACCGTCACCACCGCCGGTTGCTGCGGGTCCATTTCGCGGCTGACCAGCGTCTGCAGCGTGGTGACGATCCGCGCGGCGAGGACGATCGGGTCTTTGGTCGTGTGCGGATAGGCGCCATGGCCGCCCACGCCCTTCACCACCAGATCGACCGAATCGACATTGGCCAGCGCATAGCCCGGGGTCACGCCGATTTGCCCGGCGGGCAGGCTGGCGCTGTCGTGGAAGGCGATAGCGTATTGCGGCTTCGGGAAGCGCGTGAACAGCCCGTCGTCGAGCATGTCCTTGGCACCGCGGCCGCGCTCTTCGGCGGGCTGGGCGATCATCACCAGCGTGCCGTGCCACTGGTTCTTCATCGCCGCCAGATTGCGCAGCGTGCCGACCCAGCTCGCCATATGCGTATCGTGGCCGCAGGCGTGCATCACGCCGCTTTCTATCCCCTCGTCGGTGACGGCCCGCACCTTGGAAGCGAAGGGCAGGCCGGTATCTTCCACGACCGGCAGCCCGTCTATGTCGGTGCGGATCAAAAGCACCGGGCCGGCGCCGTTGCGCAGCACTGCGACCACGCCGGTGCCCCCGACCTTTTCCGTGACCTCAAAGCCTGCCTCGCGCGCGGCAGCCGCCAGCTTCGCCGCCGTCTTCACTTCATGCAGGCTGAGTTCCGGATTGGCATGCAGGTCGCGATAAAGCGCCATCAACTGCGGCAGTGCCCGCGCGGTTGCCGCATGGACGGCATCGGGCGCAGCGGCAGAAGGCGTGGCGGCGCTCATGGCGCCGGCCAGCAAGAGCATACGGAACATTCGGGCCCCTTTCGCATGATCGGGGCAAGTGTCTCGCGCGGCGGGGCGGCTGTCAAACCGCCCCGTTCAGCCGGCGGGGACCAGCTCGGTCACTTCCAGCATCGATTCGAACTGCGGGTGCGGCACCACCAGCCGCCAGCGCGTCGTATCGATATGCTCGACATAGCCTAGGACGTCGCGCTTCGGATCGACGCCGTAGCGCAGCGGCGCGGTCTCGTCGCCGATCACCAGCGTACCGACGAAGATGGCGCGCGCCTTGGTATCGGTGAACAGCACGCCGTCGGGGCGTTGCGCACCCTGGGTGATGCGGAAGCTGCGCACCTCGCCCTGATCGCCGACTGAACAGGGCCGCCAGTCATAGACGGTATAGGCCGAGACCCTGGTGCCGCCGCCACCCAGTTTGTAGGTACGGCAGCGATAGGCGCCGACCGGCGGCATCGCGTCCGCCAACGCGCGGTCGGGATCGAACAAAGTCGCATCGCCGTCGATCGCCGCAGCATCGGCGGCGCGCGCCAGCGGCAGCGCCTCGCTCCACGACTTGCGCCAGTTGCGCAGCCGCTCGCGATCGGCATCGGTCGTGACCCGGCGCCAGCTGCCGCTCGTATCGATCCGCGCCGTCGTTCCTTCGCGATAGACGCCGCAGCCGCCCAGCACGAGCGCCAGGCCGGCCGCGAGCAGTGGCAGACGAAAGCTCACGCGGCAGTCCATCCGCCGTCGATCGAATAATTGGCGCCGGTGATCTGCGCCGCTTCGTCGCGGCACAGGAACAGCACCAGCGCGGCGACCTGTTCGGGCTGAACGAACTGCTTGGTCGGCTGCGCGTCGAGCAGCACATCGTTGATCACCTGTTCGCGCGTCAGCCCGCGCGTCTTCATCGTGTCGGGAATCTGGTTCTCCACCAGCGGCGTCCAGACATAGCCGGGCGATACGCAGTTCACGGTGATACCGTCGGTTGCGACTTCCAGCGCCACCGTTTTGGTGAGGCCGGCAATGGCATGCTTGGCCATGACATAGGCGGTCTTGTTCGGGCTGGCGACCAAGCTGTGCGCGGAGGCAGTGGAGATGATCCGCCCCCATTTCGCCGCCTTCATATAGGGCACGGCCGCACGGATCATGTGCCAGGCCGACGACATGTTGATCGCGATGATCGCGTCGTATTTCTCGACCGGGAAGTCCTCGATCGGCGAGACATGCTGGATGCCGGCATTGTTGATGATGATGTCCGGGCCACCCAGTTCGTCGTGGCAGCGCTGGACCATCGCCGCGATCTGGTCGGGCTTGGTCATGTCGGCGGCATCGTACAGCGCCTTGGCGCCGCTCGTCTCCGCCAGCGCGGCGCGTTCCTTTTCGATCGCGGCGGTATCGCCAAAGCCGTTGATAACGACGCTAGCGCCTTCCGCCGCCAGCGCCTTGGCATAAGCGAGGCCGATGCCCGATGTAGACCCGGTGATGATCGCGGATTTGCCCTTCAGGAACATCGCTTTACTCCTCACTTGCCTTGGTCAGGTCGAACGCCGCGGTCTTGCCGTCAACGATATTCTGCGCGACCAGCCGCGAATTGGCCATGGTCTCCGCCACCGCGGTGCGGCCGGCCTCCCAATGCTCATGCATCGAGCGGGCCGAAAATTCGAAATCGCGCGCGCCGCCTTCCCAGGCATTGGCACGATAGATCAACTGGACGAGGCTTACCGGATGCTCGGTCACCAGCGCGTGGACCGCCTTTACCTGCGGGTCGTCGACAAGCCCGTCGGGCAGCTTCTCGAGCAGCCGCCGCACCGTCTCGCGCGCGGTGCGCAGACGCATCCGCTCGTCGGAAATGGCGCGCGTGCGGCTGGAGAAGCGGATTTCCTTCTCGCGCGCCATCACATCCATGATGGTTCGGGGCATTTCGTTCGCGGCAGGGAAGAGATCGACCTGGAAGACGAGCATGCCCGCCTCCTGCCGGTCGAGCACATGCGTCAGCGGCGTGTTGGAGACGAGGCCGCCATCCCAATACCAGCTGCCGTCGATTTCAACCGGCGGCAGGCCGGGCGGCAGCGCACCGGATGCCATGATGTGCCGCGCGTCGATCCGCTCGTCGCGCGTATCGAAATAGCGAAAATTGCCGCTGTGCAGATTCACTGCGCCGACCGACAGCCGCACCGGACCGTGGTTGAGCCGATCCCAGTCGATCAGCCGGTCGAGCGTATCGCGCAGCGGCGCAGTGTCATAGAAGCTGAGCGCCTCGGGCGAGCCGGGGATCGCGAATTGCGGCGGAACCGGACGCGGCCGGAAAAAGCCGGGCACGCCACCCAGCATCACCATGCCTGCGGCCCATTCATGGCTCCATTCACGCAGTGCGTCGTTCATCGGCAGCGAGAAATCGGGCAGCGTAGCCGTCACCTGATCCCAGAAGCTGCGGATCGCATCGAGGCGCTTCTCCGGCGGATTGCCTGCGAACAGCGCCGCATTCACAGCACCGATCGAAATGCCGGCGACCCAATCGATCTCGATCTGGGCGGCAGCAAGTTCCTCGATCACGCCGCCTTGAAAACTGCCAAGGGCGCCGCCCCCCTGCAGCACCAAAGCAACGGTATCCGGCAACGGCAGCCCGGGGGCTGCGTGGCGGCGGCGCGGGCGAGACTCGGCATCGGCCATGCCCGCGCTGTGGCCCATCCCATGCTGCAGGGCAATACGAACCTGCGTATCGCCCCCTTGCAGCGCGTGCAACGTGCGACGATCTGACGCATTGTGACGATCGATCCACCAGGGGAGGTACGATGCGGCTCGACGATCTGGACCCAACCGACAATGCGCGCGATCTGGGATCGGGCGGCGGCTTCGGCGGCGGATTTCCCCTGCTCGGCCTGCTGCCGCTGTTCCTCGGCCGCGGCATGGGGTGTGGCGGCCTTGTGCTGTTCGGCATCGTCGCCTTCGTACTGTTCGGCCTGAGTGGTGGCGGCGGCATGCTCGGCACCAGCGGCGGCGGGGGCCAGTCGCCCACAGCCGGGCAATCGGGCCAGCAGGTCTGCCGGATCAACGAACGCCGGCTGGAGGCGTGCCGGGTGATGACCAGCACCGATCGCACCTGGGCGGCAATATTCCGCGAAATGGGCCGCGACGATTATCGCCCCGCAACGATCAACTTCTTCAAAGGCGGCGCCCAGACCGGCTGCGGCGCGGCCACCTCCGCCGTCGGCCCCTTCTACTGCCCCAGCGACAATGGCGTGTATATCGACACCGACTTCTTCGACGAGCTGCAAAACCGGTTCGGCGCCAAGGGCGATTTTGCCCGCGACTATGTGATTGCGCACGAAATGGGCCACCATATCCAGGATCTGCTCGGAACGTTCACGCAGGTCGCGCAGATGCAGGCGCGCGGCTCGAAGACCGAAGGCAACCGCTTGTCCGTGCGGCTGGAACTCCAGGCGGACTGCTATGCCGGCGTCTGGGCGGCACGCAACCGCGACCGGCTGGAGCCGGGCGATATCGAGGAAGGGATGACCGCCGCCAATGCGATCGGCGACGACACGCTGCAACGGGAAGCACAGGGCACGGTGGTGCCGGACAGCTTCACTCACGGCACCTCGGCGCAGCGCAAGGCGTGGCTGAAACGCGGCCTCGACACCGGCGATCCGCGCCAATGCGACACATTCTCCGGCGCCGTGTGAGGAAAATCACATTTCTCGCCGCTTGACGGCACCCGGACTGCTGCGCTGAGATGCGCGGCGCCGGGGGGCGGGGAGAATTCATGAACAATATGGGTGACGAAGGCGGCAGCGCCTTCCAGTTCCATGGCAATTGGCGCGAGTTCGCGCCGATCGCCTTCACGAACCTGTTGCTGACGCTCGTGACACTGGGGGTCTATACCTTCTGGGCGCGGACGCGGGAGCGTCGCTATCTCTGGTCGCAGACGCAATTCATTGACGATCGGCTGGAATGGACCGGCACCGGGCTGGAACTGTTCATCGGCTATCTACTGGCGATGCTCATGGTCGGCCTGCCGCTGGCGATCGCCCAGTTCTTTATCCCTACACTGGCCAGCAAAGGCTATGAAGGCGCGGCGGCGGTATTGCTGCTCGGCATCTATATCGGCGTGATGTACCTGATCGGCGTCGCGATTTTCCGGGCACTCCGCTACCGGCTCAGCCGCACCTACTGGCACGGCATTCGCGGCGGCACCAACGATCCGGGCCTGCGCTATGGCCTGTCGCATCTGTGGAAGACGATCGCCGGCGGTATGGCGCTGGGGCTGCTGGTGCCATGGTCGATGGTGAGCCTGTGGAACGAGCGGTGGAACGGCATGAGCTTCGGCCCCTTCGCCTTTACCGCAAGGGGCCGGGCCGGCGGGCTGATGGGCCGGTACCTTCTCTATTACCTGCTGCCGATCGTGCTTGTCGTCGGGGGTGTCATCATTGCGCTCGTGACCGGAGCCACACCAGCCAACGGTCCAGCGGGCTTCTTTTTGGTCATTTTCGGTGGTTACCTGCTGTTCTTCGTCGGCCTGGGCATCGTTTCGATCTTTTTCTACGCCGCCTATTTCCGCGAAGTGGTCGGCAATCTCTCGCTGGGTGACCTCGACTTTGAATTCACCGCGAGCAGCATGGACTGGCTGAAGCTGATGCTCGGCAATATCGGTCTGGTGATCGTTACGCTGGGGGTCGGCACGATCTTCCTCGGCTATCGCAACTGGTCTTTCTTCATCCGGCACCTCAATGCCTATGGCACGCTGATCCTCGATGATTTCACCCAGTCCGAAACCCGGGCACCGGGCCAGGGCGAGGGCCTGCTCGACGCATTCGATGTTGGCGCTTTCTGATGGAAGTGCGCGTCTGGCATTATGACGGGCGCAACGCGACGCGGCATCACCCGCTATTGGCGCTGGCGGATGATGGCGCACAGTTCACGCTGTCGGGGCCGGAGGTAGACCCCGGCCCCTATCGCTTCACCGATCTCGAGCCCCAGGGATTTCAGGCCGGGGGCGGACAATATGGTCTGAAGCGGCGGCCGGGCTGGCGGATCGGTTTCACCGAAGCGCCGCCGGCAGAAATCGCCGCGCTGCTGCCCCGCCCGGCGCGCTATGGCCGGCTGATCGACCGGCTGGGGCTCTGGCCCTCGGCGGCCATCCTGGCCGTGCTCGCGGTGGCGGTGGTGTTTGGCGTGATGGCGCTGCCGTCGCTGATCGTGTCGCTCGTCCCGCGATCGGCCGAAGCGCGGTTGGGCAATGCGATGCTCGGCGATTTCGGACGCCTGGGCTGCAATAGCGCCGCCGGCAACGCCGCCGTCCGGGCGCTGGCGACGCGGCTGGGCGCGCCGCCCGACACCGACATCCGCGTCATCCGCGTTCCGGTCATCAACGCAGTTGCGCTTCCGGGCGGGCATGTCGTGCTGTTCGACGGCCTGATCCAGAGTGCCCGATCACCCGACGAAGTGGCCGGCGTGCTTGGCCATGAACTGGGCCATGTCGAGCATCGCGACGGGCTGGAGGCGCTGATCCGCCGCTTTGGCCTGCAACTGCTGACCAATGGTTTTGAAAGCAATGTCGCCGGCTATACCAATGCGCTGGCCTCGGCGAGCTATTCGCGCAAGGCAGAATCCCGCGCCGATGATTTTGCTATCACCGCGCTCGACCGCGCGCATGTCTCGCCCAGGCCGACCGCAGCCCTTTTCCATCGCCTCGGTGCCCAGGAAGGCGCGCTGAAAAACGCAGACCGGATGTTCAGCTATTTCGCGTCGCACCCGCTATCTGCCGAACGCGAAGCGCACTTCAGCAGCAGCGCACGGGTGGGCGAAGCCTATACCCCGGCACTCGACCCGGATCAGTGGCGCGCACTCAGAACGATGTGCAGCAACTGAATCCAAAAGGGTGGAGGCGCCGGTTGGGGGGACCGGCGCCTCCCAGGGGGGCTCAAAGCATGGCTACCAGCTGGGCCGCAAGCGTGGACAGGCCGGCAACGATAATCGCTGCGCCCAGTGCGAGTTCGCCGGGCCGGACCATCCGGGCGACGGGTATGGCGATGGCTTTTTCGATCTGTTTCATGGGCGCCAACATGTGCCTCTCGTCGCGCTTTGTCTCACGCGAAAATACGCTCACACTGATTGATCGTTCCGCTGAATGGCTGGTGAGAAGCCCGTCCTGCGGCTAGAAAAGCGCGATGTCCGACGCCGCTGCCCCGCCCCGCCTCGCCTTTCATCACAGCCCGGGCGCCAGTCCCACCATCGTCTTCCTGCCCGGCTATGGATCGGACATGCAGGGGTCGAAAGTGCTCGCGCTCGAGGCCTGGGCGCAAGCGCGCGGTCAGGCGTTCCTGCGCTTCGACTATGCCGGCTGCGGCGCCAGCGACGGAGCGTTCGAAGACCAGACGCTCGCCTCGTGGCGCGACGATGCGCTGCGAATGCTCGACACGGTGGTGCAAGGCCCGGTGGTGCTGGTGGGCTCGTCCATGGGCGGCTGGATCATGCTGCTGGTGGCGGCGGCGCGGCTCGAACGCGTGACCGGCATGGTCGGCATTGCCGCCGCGCCCGATTTCACCGATTGGGGCTTTACGGCGGAAGACAAGCTGAAAATCCTGCAGGCGGGTCGCCTCGAGCAGCCAAGCGACTATTCCGATCAACCTACCGTCACTACGCGCGGATTCTGGCAGGCCGGCGAAGCGAACAAGGTGCTGGACCGAACGCTGGAATTCGACGGACCGGTGCGCCTGCTCCAGGGCCAGCGTGATGCCGAAGTGCCGTGGGAGCTGGCGCCCCGCATCGCCACCGCAATCCGTTCAGACGCGGTGCAGGTCTGGCTGGTCAAGGACGGCGACCACCGGCTTTCGCGCGAACAGGACATCACCCTGCTGCTTCGCGCCGTTGAGGATGTGATCGCCTGATGTTGCTGCCCCTGCTGCTCCTGATCCAGGACGCTACCGCCGCCCAGACGGCGCCTGCCAAGGCCGGCCCGCAGATCCGCGGCGCGCACCCGAAACCGCCGACGCCCGCAGCAAAGGCGCTGGCCCCGCAGGGCGAGCCGCCCCGCTTTGCCCAGTGCATGGACCTGGCAACGGGCGATCCCAATGCCGCGCTCACCAATGCAGTACAGTGGCACGCCGAAAATGGCGGCATGTTCGCGCGCCAGTGCCTGGCGGTCGCCTATAGCAACCTCCACCGCTGGGACTCCGCCGCTGGCGCGTTTGAGGAGGCCGCGCATGAAGCGGAGACCCAGCGCGATATCAAGCGCGCCGGCACCTATTGGGCGCAGGCGGGCAATGCCTGGCTGGCAGCGGGCAACGCCGCCAAGGCACGCGCAGGTTTCGACGCAGCGCTCGCGAGCGGCGGCGTGAGCGGGCTGGCCCTCGGCGAAGTCTATCTTGACCGCGCCCGGTCGCTGGTGGCCACAGGCGATTCCGCGGGGGCGCGGAAGGATCTCGACAGTGCGGTTGCTGCTGCCCCGGGCGATCCGCTGGCCTGGCTGCTGTCGGCCACCCTCGCCCGACGCCAGCAGGATCTGCCCCGCGCCCGCAAGGACATTGCCGAGGCGCTGCGGCTGGCGGGGGATGATGCCTCGGTTCAACTGGAGGCGGGCAATATCGCCGCACTGTCGAACGACGAACCGGGCGCCCGTGCAGCCTGGAATCGCGTGCTGGAACTCTCCCCCGGCAGCAAGCAGGCGGATGCGGCCCGTGCCGCGCTCGCCCAGTTCGGCGCGACGGAGAAATAGCCGGTCTGGCAGCGGCGCGGACGGCCTCCTATCTGGAGCGCCAAGGCATACAGGGAGTCGTCCGCGTGAAATATCTCCACACCATGGTCCGCGTCACCGATCCGGATGCGTCGATCCGCTTCTTCGAACTGCTGGGTCTCAAGGAAACGCACCGCATCACCAGCGAGAAAGGCCGTTTCACCCTGATCTATCTGGCGGCTGAGGAAGACATCGATCCGGAAACCGGGCGCGGCCGGGCGGAAGTGGAACTGACCCACAACTGGGATCCCGAAACTTATACCGGCGGCCGCAATTTCGGCCATCTCGCCTTCCGGGTCGACAATATCTATGAGACCTGCCAGCGGCTGATGGATGCCGGCGTGACGATCAACCGCCCGCCGCGCGACGGCCATATGGCGTTCGTCCGAACACCCGATGCGATTTCGATCGAACTGCTGCAGGACGGTCGCCTGCCGCCGCAGGAGCCCTGGGCATCGATGCCGAACACGGGCGAGTGGTGACGATGGCGCCACGGTTCCTGGCTGCGATCGGTGCGACGGTACCGATCGTCCAGGCACCGATGGCGGGGGCCGGCGGCGTGGCACTGGCCGTTGCGGCGATGCGCGGCGGTGCCGTCGGGTCGCTGCCCTGCGCGATGCTGGCACCCGAGGCTATCGCCGGGCAGGTGGCAGCAGTCCGGGCGTCAACCGGCGGGCCGCTGAACCTCAATTTCTTCTGCCACACGCTGCCCGACCCGCCCGACGAGCGTGGCTGGCGCGCGCTGCTGGCCCCCTATTATGCGGCAGAAGGCGTTTCGCCCGGGCCACCTCCGCCGCTGCGACGGCCGTTCGACGAAGCCGCCTGCGCAGCAGTGGAGCAGGCTCGGCCTGCCATTGTCAGCTTTCACTTCGGCCTGCCCGATACGCCCCTGCTCGCGCGGGTGCGGGCGACGGGGGCGCTGGTGTTCGGCAACGCCACCACGCCCGACGAGATGCGCTGGCTTGCGGCACAGGGAGTCGATGCGGTGATCGCGCAAGGGGCCGAGGCGGGCGGTCACGCCGGCTGGTTCCTTGGCGACCGGCATGTCCCGACACCACTCGCCGAACTGCTGGCAACGCCGGTCGCCGTGCCGGTGATTGCCGCCGGGGGCATCGTCAATGCCGACGACATCGCCGCGGCGCTTCGCCTGGGGGCTGCGGCCGTGCAGATCGGCACCGCCTATCTCGCCACGCCGGAAAGCAGCATCTCTACGCCTTATCGCGCCCTGCTCGGGACGCCGGCGGCTGCGGATGCGCGCTTCACCCGGCTGTTTTCCGGCCGTGAGGCGCGCGGCATCGTCAATCGACTGATGCGCGACCTGCCAGAGCCGCGCACCGATATTCCGCCCTTCCCCTATGCATCGGCTGCATTGGCACCGCTGCGTGTGCATGCGGAGGCATTGGGCCGCAGCGATTATTCGCCGCTCTGGGCCGGCGTCGGGGCAGCGCGCATTCGCCCAGAATCCGCCGATGGGCTCACCCGCCGCCTTGCAGCCGAAGTGGCCCAGTTGATGACGGAGACTCCATGACTGCACTCACCATCGTCCGCATACCGGCGCTGACGGACAATTATATCTGGCTTCTCCATGATTCCGCTTCCGGCGAGGCAGTCGTTGTCGATCCGGGCGTAGCCGACCCCGTGCTGGCGGAGATAACAGCGCGCGGCTGGACGCTCGGCGCGATCTGGAACACGCACTGGCACCCCGATCACATAGACGGCAATGCGGCGCTGAAAGCGGCCACCGGCTGCACCGTGCTTGCCCCGGCGGCCGAGGCGGACAAGATCCCCACTGCCGACCGCCTGCTGCAAGAAGGCGATGTCGTGTCGATCGGCGTGCACGATGCGACAGTGCTGGAAGTTCCCGCCCACACCGCCGGCCATATCGCCTATCATTTCGCCGAGGACGCGCTCGTCTTCGTCGGTGACACGCTGTTCGCGATGGGCTGCGGGCGGCTGTTTGAAGGCACGGCCGATCAGATGTTCGCCAACATGCAGCGGCTCGCCGCGCTGCCGGACGAGACCCGCGTCTATTGCGCCCACGAATACACCCTGTCCAACGCCCGCTTCGCGGTAGTGGCCGAGCCCGACAATCCCGCCACCGCCGCGCGGCTGGCGGCGGTCGAGCGGCTGCGCGCCGAGGACAAAGCCACCGTACCCATGACGATAGGCGAGGAACGCGCGACCAACCCCTTCATGCGCGCTGCCGACGCCAGGACGCTTGCCGAACGCCGCGCCGCCAAGGATAATTTCGCCGGCTGAGCCGTAGTGTCCGGAACGGCCCTGCGGCCGAAAGGAGAGCTTGTGATGCGCATGGTCCTGACGCTCGGCGCGCTGGCAGTCGCCGGATGTACCTCCAACGCCCAATATCAGGCAACGCGCGAGGCACAGGCCCGACGCGAACTTGCCGATGCGCTGGGCGACCGGGTCGCCGGCGCTCCGCAGGACTGCATCGATGCCAATACCAACACCGGCCCGCAGATCATCGACAGCCGCACCCTGATCTATCGCCAGGGCACGCGACTATACCGGAACGATCTGCCGAGCGAGTGCCCTTCGCTTGGGCCGCTCAACACGATCATCATCGAAATCCGCGGCAGCCAGATTTGCCGCAACGATCTGTTCCGTGTGCTGGAAGCGGGTGCGTCGATCCCCGGCGGCACTTGCCGGCTGGGCAAGTTCACGCCGTACACGCGGCCGAAGGGGAGTTGAAAGCTCCAACGCTCAGCTCTTGTTCTCCATGGTGAACGTCGTTAGGCGTAAACGTCACAAGAAGGGGGATTGATGAGCCGATTGAAGCGATTTCTGCACCTTCCTATTGGGGGTCTCTATTATGATTCCGCCAGGGCCTATAGCCGGTTTCTTGCCTCCAAGCTGAAAGAACACCCGAATGACCGGGCGCTTGCCTTCGCGGAAGCGATCGGCTCGCAGACCGTCGCCTTTTTTAAGGAGCAGGGCGACGGTCAGGTTGCGGTGCTGCGTCATCATGGCTTGGTGGACGGTATGGCCGTATACGACCTGGGTTGCGGCTGTGGACGCACCGCCCAGGCACTGCGCCGGTCCGGCTGGCAGGGCAGCTATACGGGCGCAGACATCGTCAAGGGCTTCATCGAAGAGCTGCAGCGCACCTGTCCAGACTATACCGGCCATATCCATCTTCAGCCGTCTCTAGTGGCAGAAGACGCATCACTGGACATGGTATATCACTGGTCCGTTTTTACGCACGTCTCGCCGGAGGAGTGTTTCCTCTATCTTCGGGACACGTTCCGCGTGCTCAAGCCGGGCGGCATTACTGTCTTCTCCTACCTCGAAATCGGCCACGAACCACACCAGATCGCCTTTGACAAGCGCGTGGAGCGGCTATAACGAGGCAAGCGGCAGGTCCTGCTGGACACATTCCTCCATCCTGACTGGATACGATTTTGGGCAACCCGAATAGGATTCGAGGAGCCCTCCTTCACCAGCGGGCAGGATGACACCAATCACCCGCCCTTCTGGCAAAGCCTAGTCGCAATGCGCAAACCAGGATAGCGCCTTACAGCACGTAACGACTCAAATCCGTATTCCGCGCCACGCTGGCGAGCTGCCGGTCGACATAGGCGGCGTCGATCACCAGTGCGCTGCCGGAGCGGTCCTCCGCCTCGAAACTGACTTCCTCGAGCAGCTTTTCCATCACCGTCTGGAGGCGGCGCGCGCCGATATTCTCGACCTCGGCATTCACCTCGGCGGCGATCTTCGCCACGGCGCGGATGCCGTCTTCGGTGAAGTCGATCGTCACGCCCTCGGTGCCGAGCAGCGCCGCATATTGCCGCACCAGGCTCGCCTTGGTGTCCGACAGGATCGCGACGAAATCCTCCTCGGTCAGCGCCTTAAGTTCCACCCGGATCGGCAGACGGCCCTGCAGTTCGGGCAACAAGTCGCTGGGCTTGGCGACGTGGAAGGCACCGCTCGCGATGAACAGGATATGGTCGGTCTTCATCGGCCCATATTTGGTCGCGACGGTGGTGCCCTCGATCAGCGGCAGCAGGTCGCGCTGCACGCCTTCGCGGCTGACCGAGCCGCCGCGCACGTCCGACACGGCGATCTTGTCGATCTCGTCGAGAAAGACGATCCCGTTCGCCTCGGCATCGGCCAGTGCGACGCGGCTCACCTCGTCCTGATCGAGGCGCTTGTCGGCCTCTTCCTCGACCAGCTTTTCCCAGGCTGCGCGGACATTGAGCTTGCGACGCTTCAGCGGGGCGCCGCCAAAGGCCTTGCCCATCATTTCCGACAGGTTGATCATCTGCGCGCCCGCGCCGGGAATCTCGAACGGCATCTGCGGCGCCTGTTCGACTTCGATCTCGACTTCGGTGTTATCGAGCAGCCCCTCGTGAAAGCGCTGCCTGAACGCCTCGCGGGTCGCGGTGCTCGAATCCTTGCCAGTCAGCGCATCGAGCAGCCGGCCCATCGCCGCTTCCTCGGCCTTGTCCTTCACGGCCGCGCGGCGCCGTTCCTTTTCCAGCCGGATCGCTTCCTCGACCAGATCGCGGGCGATCTGCTCCACATCGCGGCCGACATAGCCGACCTCGGTGAACTTGGTGGCTTCGACCTTCACGAACGGCGCATCGGCCAGCTTCGCCAGGCGGCGGCTGATCTCGGTCTTGCCGCAGCCGGTCGGCCCGATCATCAGGATGTTCTTGGGCGTCACTTCGTCGCGCAGCTCGGGCGCAAGCTGCTGGCGGCGCCAGCGGTTGCGCAGCGCCACGGCCACCGCCTTTTTGGCGTCTTTCTGGCCGATGATATGCGCATCGAGCGCAGCGACAATCGTCTTGGGAGTAAGGTTCTGATTCATCTATTTTTCTTCTGGCGAAGTTTAGGAAGTTTAGGCTCGGAGCGCTTTTTCGTCAGGCCGCGCTGTCGAGCGTTTCCACGGTCAGCCGGTCGTTGGTGTAGACGCACAGCTCGCCGGCGATCGCCATCGCCTTGCGGGCGACGACTTCGGCATCCGGTTCATATTCGATCAGCGCGCGGGCAGCCGAGAGTGCGAAATTGCCGCCCGATCCGATCGCGGCGACGATGCCATGTTCATGCGCTTCCGGCTCCAGCACATCGCCATTGCCGGTGATGACCAGGGTTACGTCCTTGTCGGCAACCAGCAGCATCGCTTCCAGATTGCGAAGATATTTGTCGGTGCGCCAGTCCTTGGCGAGTTCCACCGCCGCGCGCAGCAACTGGCCGTGGTGGCGCTCCAGCTTGGCTTCCAGCCGCTCGAACAGGGTGAAGGCATCGGCGGTGGCGCCGGCAAAACCGGCGATCACCTTGCCGTCGCCGAGCGGACGGACCTTGCGGGCATTGGGCTTCATCACGGTGTTACCGGCCGAAACCTGGCCGTCGCCCGCAATCACCACCTTGCCGGATTTGCGCACGGAGAGGATCGTCGTGCCGTGCCACGCATTGCTGTTGTCGTTCATGGACCGGCATATGGGAGCCCGTTCCGGGAACGCAAAGGGGCAGGCGTCGGAGAACCGCCCTGCCCCGCCTCAGGCGGCCGCGCGGCTCTGGCGCGCCAAGGGCTCGGGTGCGGCGAAGGCGGCAACATCGGCGACCGTATCCCCCGTCGCCAGCCGCGATTCGACCAGTGCATCGCCCAGTTCGGCAATCGCCGCCAGCGCCGCTTCGGACATGCGATACCCTTCGCCGCGCGCGCTTTCGATCGGATTGGGCATGCCGCCATCGGCGAACTGCTTGCGCAGCTTGCACACGGTGACCTTCAGCGAAGCGGGGGTACAGCCGAGCGCCGCCACCAGTTCGGACACTTCGACGAAGCGGCCGGGATTGCTGCCCAGCAGCAGCATCAGGTGCAGCACCATGCCGCCACGCTGACGGATCAATTCCAGGAACATGCCCTGCACATCCGCCTCGCGGCCCTTCTGCCGCTTGGCCTGGCTCGCACCGCCGGGGGCGGATGAATGATGGAGCACCGCGAGCAGGCGCAGGCCCGGGCGCAAGCCCTGCAGCCCTTCCGCCCCGCCTTCGGGCGCAGCTTCTTCCGCGCCGGCTTCGCCCGCATCATTATCGACCTGCCACGCCGCGGCGGGCACCTGGACCAGCGCCGCGGGCGGCGGTGCAGGCGGCGTCGGGACCGGCAGTGCCCGCAGGCGCGCGGCGCCATCGCGCTGGCAATGCGCTGCAATTGCCTCCGCCGCCTGGGAAGACAGGGTATAGGCCACGCCGATCGTACGGAGGTCGGCGCGCAGACCGAGCGGCAGCAACGCAGCCCGGACTTCGCAGATCATCGTCGACAGACCGGCAGAAGTCGTTTCCAGCGCGCGGATCAACACCGCCCTGTGCACCAGCTTGTCTGCGTCGTGCATCAGCCGGTAGAGCAGCCGCGCCGCCTTGGGCGTCTTCAACTGCAGCGCATCGCGCAGCGCCGTCGGCAGCACCGTGCCCTGGGTCTCGAACTGTTCGAGCATGCGGCGCTCGCGCCGGGCAAGGTCCGCAAGCTCGTTGGCGATGGCGACGCATTCTTCCTGGCGGTGCTTGGGCGCCGCAACGGTGATGGCGTGAAACAGGCGGTCGGCCAGCGCTTCCAGTTCCAGGCGACCGATCAGGCTGTTCGGATGCTTGGCGGCTTTTTCAGTCAGAACATGCATGGAAACCGTCCTTCCGGCGCGGGGGCCGGCGCATCACGAGTTGAAGAGAGGAGCCACCGGATCACGACAGCAGCCAGGCAATCGCTGCCCAGAGCAGCAGCGACGCAGGCACCGCGACCAGCAAGGCGCGAAACGGGCCGAGGTCGCGATCCGGGAAGAGCCGTTCGGTCTCGCAATCGGATAGCGGACGCGCATCGGGATCGCGGAATGCCGCGTCGATACCCCGCGGCTTCACGACCGAAAAACGTTCGACACCGGCACGATTGCGCCGCACCCGCGGGACGGAAAACGAGGGAAAATGGCCTGTACCGGCGGCGTCTCGCCCGGCAGCGCCGTCGCCGCCCGCGTTGCCAATATGGACTCGCTCCGCAAGCGCCCCGCCACGGAAAGTGCCGGTGCCAGTCGCCCGTTCGATGAACGCGAGCGCCTCTTCGATGGGAACCGCTGCATCGCTCGCCCGGCTTTCCGCAGCCCGGTCGAGCGCCGCCGCAAGCATGCTATCGCCCGGCTCGGCGCGGTCGGGCGCGTAGCGCAGCCGGACATGGGGCCGACGCCCCCGCTTGCCGATGGTCAGGCGCATCGGCGCGCGAGACCGGCTCGCCCGGCCTCGTCCCAAGTATAGAAGGTTAATTGTTGGCTCTCAGGACTCGCAAAATCCTTGGCAAACTTGCTGGGAAAGGCGGAAATCGCAATCGTGCCGGCACCGGCAAAAAACCGAGGCACCGACGCACGTATACGAAAATTTCCCTTTCTTTCCAACATCATGCAAGCCCACCAGCAAGTCCAGAATCGAAACTGCTAGCGTGACGAAATACTGCAAAATGTATCGTTGCGCAATGGCGCCACCCTGGGCGCGCGCAAAAGATTTCGCCAAATTGTTAGCTTGGCGAAACAGGTGCTTACGGGAAGGTTCGGGGACGCCTCGCGACGGAGGCGCCTTGAATTATTCAGCCATTGTGGTCGTTGATCCTGAAGTTTCGGTTCCACATGCGGGAAGCAATCTCAAGCTCTTCGGGGCCGATAGCGCATGTATAGATGGCAGTGGTGCGCATGTCTGCGTGCCCTAGCCAGCGCTGTACCATGTTGAGCGGCACACCGGATTGAATGGCGGATACTCCAAATCCGTGCCGAAACCCGCGCGCACTAGCCTGATTGCCGGCAATTCCGGCATCTTCCATTATCCGATTTAGCTTGCGCCACGCAGTCATGCGCGACCAGGGCCATAGCCGCTGCCCGGGCGGGAGCGCGGGAAGATCGTGCACTCGCTTCAAGGTTTCGATTAACTGTACTGGAACCGGAATGGTTCTAAATATTCCGCGCGATCTTTTCTTAAGACTTTCAATTATGATTGCCTGCGAGCTTGCATCAACGCCCCCCGCCGTAAGCATCAGGGCCTCGGTAACGCGACAACCTGTCACCGCCAGCGTGAGAGAGAAAGTATAAAGCTCCGGACCGGCGCGCACCGCCTCCGATAAAATCTTGGATCGCTCCTCCGCGGTCAGATATTTACGCTTTCCATCCCTGGAGAAGACAAGATTTATCATTTCAATCCCCTCGTTAATTCTTACCCTACCTGAACGTCACCCACGCCAAGCGAAGCACGAAAATCGTTCAAAAACCGCCATTTGTGACACTATGCAGTATAGTGTAACATTAACAATTATATATGTTAGTTAACCTGGCATTCGGTCGATTTTTGCTAAACGTCCCCCTGACGCCGGCCCGAACGCCCGAACGCCCGCTTTGCTCCATAAGCGGGCAGAAAACGCCAGAAACACCCATTTCAGGCGGTTTCGCTATTGAAACGAGTTATCACGTAAGTTACCTTAGTTGCACAACCGCGATGCCTTCTATAATGGGAAGGTATGCCGGTTTCTCGGCGCGGGGGCCCTCGGGAAGACCAGCGGACTGCCGGAATATGAACTCGAAACCCCGTGTCGGCGTGCGTCGGCGCGCAGGAAGCTTGCGGGACTTGACGGACGATGCAGTGGTCACCCTTTGATGGCTATGGCAGACGCAAATATGTGAACCGCACGGAGGTGCTGCGTTTCCTTGCCGCCACCGCGGTGGAGCGCACGGATGTCGCCGTTTTCTGCCGCCTGCTCGCCGAAACGGGTTGCCGCATTTCCGAGGCACTGGCGCTCAGCGCAAACCGCGTTGATGTGCAGGACGGGCTGGTCGTTTTCGAAACGCTGAAGAAGCGCCGGGCCGGCATTTTCCGCGCGGTTCCAATCTCCCGCGAACTGGCCGAGCAGCTATGCGCGCTGCCGGTGACGGTGCCGGGCGGGCGACTGTGGCGCTGGTCGCGGATGACGGCATGGCGGCATGTCAGCCGCGTGTGCGCCGCAGCGGGCATCACCGGCCCGCATGCCACACCCAAGGGCTTCCGCCACGGCTTTGCCGTGGGCGCGCTGGGCGCCGGCGTGCCGCTCAACATGGTGCAACGCTGGCTGGGCCATTCGGACCTGCAGACCACCGCGATCTACGCCAACGCTGCAGGGCCGGAGGAACTCGCCCTCGCCGAACGGCTGCGCCTGCATTATCTGCCGAATATTGAGGAAAGCGGCCAGGACCTGGCCGCCGCCGAAGCCGAAGTTGCGTTGATGCCCGACTGGCCGGAAGACCCCGAACTGATCGAAATGGACAATCGCCGGGGGTGACACGCCACGCGCCACTTGGCGGGTAGCATTTATTTTCGCTTTTCAGGAAATTGGTCGGGGCGACAGGATTCGAACCTGCGACCCCCACACCCCCAGCCCCAAATTTGAAGGCTTTGAACGCCCCCGAATGCAACACAAAAACTTGCTAATTACAGTAGCTTATGCCACCTTTTAACCGTTGAGGTTGTTGCGTTTGGATGCTGCTTGTTCCGCCTCGTTGCAGCAAGTTGCACCACCAGCGCACCACCAAAATTGAGTCGATTCGGCTGGCGAGACGCTCGATGCGAACTGTTCTGACACAAGCCATGATCGAGAAGATGGTCAATCCGGTTAGGCCGGAAGATCACCGTGACGCACGCCTCAAGGGGCTGGTGCTGCGCGTCATGCCAAGCGGCGTCAAATCCTTCTATTGCGAGTTCGCCCGTGGCAAGCGTGTGTGGCTGGGCAGAGCCGATGCCGTGGGTCTGGCCGAAGCGCGGGATAGCGCCCGCGTGATCCTGTCCGAAGTCTATCGTGGCATTGATCCGATCGAGGCGCGCAAACCCAAGCAGGGTGTACCGACCTTTCGTGATTTCCTAGACGGCGATTATGCCGTGTGGGCCAGAGCCAATCAGAAAGCCCATGCCCAAAATCTCAAGCGGCTGACGACGGCTTTCAAGGCATTGCTCGACAAGCCGCTCGACAAGATCACCGGGCTGGATGTCGAACGCTGGCGCGCGAGCGAAATCGAGCGAGGCTTGAGCCTAGAAACGATCAATCGCGATATTTCGTCGATCAAGGCGGCTTTCAACCGGGCAGTAGATTGGGAATTGATCGGAACCAACCCGCTGGCCAAGGTCAAGAAATCGCGCACCGACGATTGCCTCAAGGTCCGGTTTTTGAGCGATGCCGAGGAAGGCCGGCTACGTGCCGCGATCGATGCCCGCGAGGAACGCCGCCGCGCCGAACGCGATTCCGCCAATCATTGGCGGCGAGAAAGGGGCTATGTGCAACTGCCCAGCCTGCGCACGGTCATGTTCACCGATCATGTGAAGCCGCTGATCCTGCTGTCGATCAACACCGGCTGCCGTCGCGGCGAGTTATTCGATCTCCAATGGTCGAACGTCGATCTCGATCGGCGCATCCTGACCGTAACCGGAGCGACTGCCAAATCGCGGCGCACACGCCATATCCCGCTCAACCGTGAAGCCACGCGCGTGCTGCAAGGCTGGCGGGCGCAGGTGGAAGAAGAGAACGGGCTGGTCTTCGTCAATGACGCAGGCAAGCGGTTTGATCGCGTCAACTTTTCATGGCGGCATTTGCTCAAGGACGCGAATATCACCGCGTTCCGCTGGCACGACATGCGCCATCATTTCGCGTCGCGTCTGGTGATGGGCGGCGTAGATCTGAACACCGTGCGCGAGCTACTGGGGCATTCCGACTATGCGATGACCCTGCGCTATGCCCACCTGGCACCGGAGCATAAGCTGAAAGCGGTGGAGGTGTTGGATCGCCGAACGTCGCTGGCGGCGGTGGCCTGAACGGTCTCAAATTGACTTTGTTGGCAGATTTGACTACATATGGCGAAATCACGTAACACGCTCCGCACAGTCTCTTGGATCAAGGCGGCGCGGCGAGATTTTGAGGCGTTTCCTGCGCGCGCCATGGATCGAGCATTCGATGCCCTGACAGTGGTGGCCGATGGCGGAACGCCGGACATTGCCAAGCCGCTTGCCGGGCTGGGTGCCGGTGTGTGGGAACTGGCGATCAAGGAGCGCGGCGACGCCTATCGGGTCGTCTATGCGCTGCAACTGGGCGATGATATCTGGGTGGTTCATGCCTTCCAGAAGAAATCGACCAGGGGAATTGCGACGCCGCGGCACGAAATCGACCTCGTGCGCGAGCGGATCAAGCGGTTGAAGGAAATGCTCGATGGCTGACCAAGATGACGATTTCGAACTGGTTCGCGGTTCGGGCAATGTCTTTGCCGATTTCGATCAACCCGATGCCAGTATTCGCCAATTTCGCGCGATCCTCGCCGCTGAAATCGTCAAAACGCTCGATGCCGAGCGGCTCACGGTGCGCGATGCCGAAGCGCGCACCGGCATATCGGCTGCGGATTTTTCGCGTATCCGTCAGGTCAAACTCGACCGTTTCACCATCGACCGGCTGTTGCGGATTCTCGACCGGCTCAACCGGGATGTTCGAGTGAAGATTTCCGTCGCGCCGCGTGCGGGTGGGAAGCGAGCTTCGGTTTCGCCGCTCGCTGCCTGAAACAGTCTCTCTGTCCCACTTCGCGACCGAAGGGAGAGGCCGGCGCATGGGGTCGGTGGGTGGGACAAACGAAGTGGCCACCCCTTTCCGGGGTGGCCTCATTATAGATCGTCTATGCCGCTTCCTTGATCGCTTCGGGACTCGCCAGCTGGTGGAGATAGGCAACGGCGCGTTCGGCATGGGCGGCGGCTTGCACGATAGCGCGAGTGTCGTTTTGCAGGACCTTGATCCAGCTTGCGATATAGCTGGCATGATCGGGGCGCGGCTCGATGCCAAGCACAAGATCGGCGGCAAGAAAAGCTGCGCCAAGCTCAGCGCATAATTCCTCGCGGGCATAGCCTGCATCGCCCCATTTCTCGCGCCCAAAGCTGCGGTCGAGGCGGCTCTCATGCCGAGTCCAATGCACGGTTTCATGGCCCCTGGTGGCGTAATAGCCGTGCGCATCATGGAACGCTGCGAAGGGCGGTAGCTGGATGCGGTCTGCTGACGGCATATAATATGCTCTGTCGCCGCCATGGTTCACGGTTGCTGGGATGCTGGCAAAGAATGCCTCGGCAGCCGCGATGCGCTCCGCCTCCGGCGTTGGTTCCGGCACGATATGGAACCGTTCGGGCAGCCCGTCGATCTGCGCCACGTTGAACACGGTATAGGTTTTCAGGAAACGGAAGCCCTGCTCCCGATCCTCGCCGCTGGCGTCGTCATGCACGGTCTTGGTGCTGTCGCCATAATAGACCACTGTTGCACCATGCTCCCCCTTTCGCACCTGCGCGCCCAAGGCGTGCGCCTGTTTGTACGTCATCCATGATGGGGCGACAAAGCCGGACGCCTGCGCCTCGATCCACAAGAGGAGGACATTGATCCCGCGATAAGGCTGGCCGGTGGCGCGCAAGGGGCGAGTCTGCCCGGACGTGGCCATGTCACCGCCGCTCCACGGTTTCAACCAAGGGCGCGCGCCCTGCTCAAGCTCGGCCAAGATGCGGTCCGTAATGCGGCTGTGAAGGTCTTGCCTAGTCATTGCTGTTACTCCCTTCCGATCCGCGCAGGGGTCATGCCGCGCATGACCCCTGCCGACCCGGCGAGGGGCGGAGAGAGTGGGGGCAAGGTCCGGTGCCGGGGGTGGTGCGGGCGCAGCGCAGCGAGCCACGGCCCCAAAGCGGCACCTTGCAGGGAGAGAGAGGCAGCGCCTCTTTCTCCCTTGAAAATAAGTAATGTTGCGCCGCTGGCGGCGCTCAATCTTCGGATTAGGAAGCAATCCTATAGTTGATGCGTAGAAGCCGTTCTGCGGCACCGCGCCAATGCACGCATCATATGGTATTCGACGCCGTCATAGCCGAGGCCGACCTGTTCGGAGATTTCCGCATAGGTCATGCATTTCAGCCGATGCATCAGGAAAATGCGGCGGGTTTTTCGCGGCATGGCCAGAAGTGTTCGTCGATAGACCTTCCGAACATCGCGCTCCTCAATCCGCAACGCTTGTTCGGGAGGCACCGGTGCATCCCTGCCCTCGTCGATCGGACACCAGGTGTTCTGCGGCGATGTCCTCCGGCGCGCGCGGTCAATGAGAAGATTGCGGGCGCACCGGACGAGATAGGCTGGCGGATTCTCTAGGTGTTCGGCCACGCCCGCAGCGAACAGCTTGATGAAAACCTCCTGTGCGAGGTCAGGAGCATCGTCCCCGCCCACCCGCTTTCGGAAGAAGCGCAGGACCCGTGCATATTCTGCCCGGTACAGTCCCTCAAACGCAGCCGTGGAGCTGGAGCGAGTCATCGCCCTGCCTCCCCACGTTCGCGTTCGTTCAACGGCGCGTCGCGTGAAGCGCGGTAGAGCGTTATGCCCGCCTCGATGCGGTCGAGGATGAAGGTGTCGCGTTCGATCCCGGCGATGCGGATGTCGGCCTTGGAGTAGATGCCGAAAGCGACCGCGCACCGGCTACCGAGTTCGCTGTCGATGACATCGCGCACCCGCTGCCAGCAGCGCCCATCCTTGAAGGCGGGATGGTTGACGACGATCCAAAATTCATAATCCGAGAACTGGAGGGTGTGCCGGTCCTCATACCAGGAACGGCGCGCATAGGGACCGATCAGGATAATCCGCCGAATCTTACCCGGCTGGGGTGCGTGGACCTTTCCGGGTTCGAAGCAGCCGCGAATGATGCGCGCGATGCGTTCGATCTCGTTCTGCTTGCGCCGGACCAGATGGCGGACGCGCGCCATCACGACCTCGCGCGCATAAACGTCGGTAGGGGATGTCATTTGCAGCTCGCACACCGGCGGTCCGCGCATTCGGGCGCGGATGGTGCAAGCGGTGTCCACTGTGCGCCGCCATCGCGGCTTGCAGCAACTGCCCGACCTTGTTGGCCGGACCTACATGATGCCTGGCAGGGTTATCCCCGAGATGGCCGCCAGTCCTTCCATCCCGTACTTCCGAATATGCCAGACAAGGAGATACCGGGCAAGCTGTCTGGCGGTATCGCTATTTCCCAGCGGCGGCTTCCAATTCAGCGACTCGTTCAGAGCAGACCTGATAAACGACACGGCCCAGTTCCTCGATCCGCTCTCCGAGCCATGCCAGTTCTTCCTCGCTGATCCGGTAGTGCTTGGAATAGCGGGCCTTCGTATAGGCCTCCTTGAGCTTCTGAAACATCGCGCGTTCGCGGCGCGTGGTTTCAGGCCAGATTCCGTAGAGGCGACGGTCGAGCCCCTCGGCCAGCGACCGCAGGAACGCGATGTTGTGGTTATAGGGCGCATAAAACGTCAGCGTGAGCAGCAAGCACGAGTAAAGGCGTTCGGCCGTCTGGTGCAAGTCAAACGCAGAGTCTTTTAAATACCCTTTTCCGATGCCGAACTTTGCGAACTCAAAGCGCTTCATTGCAGAAGGAAAACCTTCGTCAAAATACTCCTTTGTCGCCTGTAGCGCCTGCTGCGGTGTCTTTGGCTTCGGCTGTTGCAACTCCCGATCGTCGACTTCGTAGAGCGCAATCCCATCCTTAGCGACTTCCATGAAGAACACACGACCGTGGGCAAGGCCGTCGTTCACCTCGTGCAGCGAATGGACGACGAAATTGACCGGCGTGCGCAGCGTCTTCTCGATGGTGTAAGCCCGGATCAGCCGTTCCTCAGCCTTGGCCCAATAAGCCGCCCGGTCCGTCAGTTCCCCCTGACTGACAATGATGAGGATATCATAGTCGGACTTGTACTGGTTCGCCGACAGCGGCGCATCGACCCAGTCGCCCCGCGCGTGGCTGCCAAAAAGGATGACCTTCAGGATGCGCGCGCCCTTTCGGGGGCCGGTGGCATTCCCGATCGCGTCGCGAAACTCTTCGAAAACGACCTCGACGATGCGCTCAAGCTCGCGCCGCTTTGCCGCGGGAAGATGGTCGATGTCGGTGCGCATTGGCACGATCCTTTCGGCATTCCCCTTGTTTGGCAAGCGCAATTGCAGCGAGGGGGGCGCCTCCATTTACCGCTCGCCAAAACGGTTTTCAGATGCTCCACTGGCTCCTGCCAGCGGGGGCGAACGATACGGCAATCGGGGCTTTTCGGGTTATCGGACCACATGAAGCGCTTGTCGGCGGACGGCGATCCGCTGGAGGTGCTGGCCCGGGTTGTGGATTTTGAAGCGTTTCGACCAACCTTGGTTGGAGCGCTGGCCTACTCGTACGGCGCCAAGGGGGTCGTCCGCCGCATGATCTGGTGGTGATGCTGAAGGTGCTGGTGCTGGCCGCGCAGAACAACGTGTCCGATGCCCGCATGGAATGGCTGACCCGCGACCGGCTGAGCTGGCTGCGCTTCCTGGGCTTCGACCTTGGCGCGGCAGCACAATATAGATTCACATGATTCGCGAAATGCTCAACAGATACATCACGCACAACACGCTATCGAAAACTGCGTAACATATCTCGCGATACAAAATAGTTTATCTAAAAATTAAAACCTTTCTAGTCATTATTCGTACGTGAATTTGAAAATGAGACCAAAAATGGAAATTAAGTGGCCATCACCCCTTATCTTTTCGCCGGATCACCCCTAGTATCACCGGCGAGACTAACCAAAGCAACAAAATGAAAAGCATCGCAGGCCCAACCGAACGACAAATTACCATTAACACAGATACGAAACATACAACATATAGATAAATATCACCAACTCTAATACAAATCTTGCCCCCTTCACTCTGAGCAAACGAACGCCAAACCAACATTCGTTTACTACGTAAAAAATTGAACATCGTCCGTAATATAGCATCCAGATTCATCAGCGCATGCAGCGGAGCGTTAATTAACTCAAAAACCAAAATTAACAGATATATAATAACCGCCCTAAATGCTAAGACGAATTTATCATCCGACATTCTAGCTATCGTACAGAGAGACAAAATTATACGAACGCCCTCACTGGAATATGCGGTGAGGATGAAAGCGCATAATTCTACAGCGCTACAATTAATACCGATAACGATGATACCAATACTCAAACCCAGAGGTTGCAAACTTCTACGTGCGTCGCCAAGCGCAACTAACCAACCAAAAAGCGGAAAATGATATCCACGGCTTCCTCTGGTGATCATTAGTAAGAGATTTTGCCAGTCGCCGCGAACCCAACGATGGGCCCGTTCACGCAAGATAGAATGATTAGAGGGCATATTCTCGATCACGGTCGCGTAGGGGGTAAAGCCGGTACGCACCACCAAACTCTCCCACATATCGTGGGAAAGAACTCGCCCGACAGGATATATATCTTTAAAAACCGAATAGCACGCCCGGATATTATACGCCCCTTTACCAATATACTTAGCTAATCCAAACGCGTCGAATATTGTATTCCTAGAATCCAATATGACGGACCTCTGGCAGCTTAAGGGCATGATTATCCCATACCCGGAATCTGCCTTATCACCCAAATTACGCAAATCCGGCGTATTACTTGGATGGGAAATCGTGGCAGCAAGGATATGTGCAGAGCCGGGAGACAAAATATTATCATCATCGAGGACGATAGCGTAATTTATCCGATCTAGATCAGCATCATAGTGGCCGGAGACAACGCGAAGATTGGAGCGGCCGGTACAAACTAGTTCAAAGAACTCTAAAAGCTTGCCCATCTTTCGCTCCCATCCCATCCACACATGCTCACTGGGGGCGAATCGCCGTTCTCGCGTCATTAAAACGAAAGGCGCGTGTCCTTCACGCCGATAAGTATGATTGAGCCGTTCAATCGCGCTAGATAGATCACCTAGTAAACCACGCTCCTCATCATTTAAATCCTGCTCACTGCTATCGAGTGGGTCGACAAGAATTACGAACTTAACCCGAAAGTCATTTACATTTCGAAAATTCAGATCAATGCGATTGGAGAGCTGTAAAACTTGCTCTCTGCTGATTAAAAGTGTCGGTATGACCACCGCGACTTCAGCCATCGGGGCAAGATTTAACGCCAAGTGAGGCAGCTCGCGGCGCGGCAGCAAACGGAGAAAGTGCTGACGAACTATATCGCTCGCAGCTTGGTTGAACGTTAGCAAAAGTGCAATTGTGAATAGAACATTTTCCCCGAACCCTAAATTCGAGTTAAGCCGAACAAACGGACATACCAATACCACAGTTATAAAAAAAATACCGACACAGTAAAGAAATAGCACCCCAAATCGGGACCGCGTGATTCCCATTAAGGGGATAAACAGTGCGGCGAAAATCACAATAGCCCCTCCGATCTTACGTCCGCCACTTCCACTATCCGCCCTTTGACCAACGCCACGACTCTATTAGCCATACGAATTGCATCTGGCCGGTGAGCGACAATAATGCGAGTGATCCCAAGTTCTGAAATAGAACGATTAATTATGGACTCGGTCTGAATATCAAGGTGCGCGGTACCCTCATCAAGAAAAAGGATTTTTGGTCTATGATACAGCGCGCGCGCTAACAACACACGTTGTTTTTGGCCAACGGAAAGTGCTGACCCCATGTCACCAACAAGAGTCTCATAACCCATGGGAAATTTCATAATGTCATCATGAATGCATGCGATGCCAGCGACCTCCTTGACCCGATCCATATTTATTTCTGGATCGAAAAAACTAATATTCTCGGAAAGGCAGCCCGCATACAAAACATCTTCTTGAAGAACCGCCCCGATTTGCCTACGGTACCGACGCAAACCGTACTGCAGCAATTTTTCCCCATCGATCCGAATTTCGCCCGATTGTGGAGGATAAAAACCTAACATCAATTTCAATAATGTTGATTTTCCACCGCCAGATGGCCCGACAATCGCCACAGCTTGGCCCGGCTCAATTTTTAAATCTACTCCTTTCAACACGAAATCCTCGCCAACTCCATACGTGAAGTGAACGTTTTTCAACTCGATCGCGCCCGTAAATTCAGTGTTACAATTTGAACTATTGACCCGCCCTTCGACTTCGGGTGGCGCAAGAGCAATGTCCGCAATTCGCAGGAGGTGCATGTCTATCAAACGAAATTGCACCCACTGCCCGATTAACCGATTAGCCGCACCCAAAAATTGTTGCTTATAGGCCTGGAACGCGAATATCATTCCCACAGTGAACTTAGCATCTATAACCATACTGACGGCGAAAAACACGAACAAAATATTTTCCAGAGCCGCCACACTGTTGCTAACTAAATCAAACCAGATCTGTATCCGGCTCATAACAATATTTGAGTTTACAACGCGCGCGCGTTTATTCTGCCAGAGCCGGTGTCGATCTCCCTCTCGGGCGAAGAGCTTGATCGCGGCCATGCCGCGCACCGTTTCAATCATTGTCGAGGTTTCAGATGCTCGCGCCGAGATAACGCTAACGTTGGCGAGCTGCAATGAGCCGAACCATAGAACTCGAACAATGATGTAGATGCCAACACTCGCGGCCGCTAAGCTCGCAAGTAAAGGTGAATAGAAAAACATCAAGGCCAGCGTGACAAGGCTCATTGCGCCGTCAAGCAAAGCTGCAACCAGACCATGGGTCAGTATTTCAGTTATAGGCTGCGTAGATTCGAACCGTGATATTATGTCCCCGGTGTGGCGCTTCTCAAAATAGCCCATCGGAAGGCGCAGCATCTGCTTAAAAATATTGTTAACTAACTGAAAACCTAAAGCTGCACCGAACTTTATCAGTACAATTTCGCGCAACGTACGAGTAAATAGACCAATAGCGGAAACTCCGGCAAACCCCAAGGTTATCGCCATCAGGAAATCTTTGTCGAGTGCCGGGGCAGCATTATCGACCGCAAGTTGGAGATAAAATGGCTCTGCGAACGTGAGCAACTGCATTAACGTAGAAAATAGTAATATCTGTAGAAAGACGGGTCGCAGCCCCACTATATTTGACCACATCTGATTTATTTTAAACGGAACTTTCTCACGACCACGTCTAAAATTATGTGAAGGAGTCATCTCCAAAGCGATCCCCGTGTAGGACCGCGACATTTCTTGCTTTGTTAATGAACGCTCGCCTAATGCCGGATCATTCAACAAATAATGTTGCCCCGAGAGCCGCCTTTTAACCGCCTTCAGAACCACGAAGTGATTTAAATTCCAGTGCAATATGGCCGGGCACTGCACATCTTGGAGTTCCTCAAGTTCAGCTTGCAACGGTCTGCATATCATGCCCAACTCATCACCAACGTCCATTAAGCCCCTTAATGTCATTCCCTTCATTGAGATTGGGTAACGTCGGCGCATTGTTGCTAGATCAATATCTAGTCCATAGAATGCTGCAACCATGGCGACGCACGCTATACCGCACTCTGCGCCTTCCGTCTGGCGAATTGTTCGTAGGCCGCGTCGAAACTGCATTTCAAGTTCGCCTAAGCGCATCTATTCAAGATAAAAACCGGGCCAACTACATGTTCGTTATAGTGCCTAAGCCACTCCCCAATCTCAGGTATTACAACATATAAAAATGCCGAAGAATCGCTCTTCGGCGGACTATATGAGCTGTAGCCGCCGCGCTTTATACCAATGAATGAAGCTTGCCCGGCGATTTGATGGCTATCGCTCTCAAATTCGCCATGCCTTATATAATACGCGTGTTCTGATTCGGAAATGGGCAAAAGGCTTGTATTTAATACCGAACCAGCGTCTAACGCAAAGTAATATGTCTTACCGCTCTTCGACGAGTATAGATTCAGAATAAGTCGACCTTTATAACCTCCGCCCGTTGCGCTAAAGTTCAACGTATAGCCGCCTTTGTCTGTCGACACGTAGTTAGACTTGATCAGTGCGCAGTTCGCAAAATTTCGGGCGCTAGCACTTTGCGGAAAACCTGAAAAGATGGCGCAAATTGCGATCAATGCCGCGTGTAATTTCTGCATGTCAACCACTCCAGAATTAGACGTAATATTTATTTCGCGATCGAGGGGTTAAGCATGTTGTATTTTGCGTTCCAGTCATCAGTGTATTTATTCCCCGTTACTGGATTCACCGCATTCCAGTTGACAGAGTTATTTCCTAGTTCATGCTTTATTTCGAAGTACGACGCGAAGCTCATCGTATTGGGAATAGTATTATTTGCTCCGCCAGCTGCAAAACGCGCTTCATAATTAGATATATCATTAAAAATAGCTGCTATCTGATCGCCGGCGTTATTTATACTCCCGCTCTCGCCTAAGTCGTCCCACGTCGTTTGATTATACTGGAACAGGCCAATATGACTTCCATTCGTCGCGCCTTGTGTGAAGCGGGACTCGTAAAAAGCGTCTGCAAGCGCGATCCGAATTGCTCCCTGGTCACCCCCATGCGCATATCCGTAATCGACAATTTGCTCGGCCGCTTGGATTTGATCCTGGCTCAAATTTAGGTTTGGACTATATCCAAAAAGATGCCCGCCGGGCGTTTTTAGCGTTACATTGCCATTTTGAAATTTTCGGTCGGACACAATTGTGCCGTTTGCAGAGCCGGATAAATTAGCAGCGTTGAAATCATTAAGATGATTCTCCGCTAAGGAGTATGTTGCTACAGCTCCCGTTACGATAATAGTGCCGCTGTCGCCACTATTATTGATTTGCTGGATTATCGCGTTCGTATTTCCCGCAAGAGATGCGGAAATGACGCCATCATTCTGGTACGTCTGGCCCCCATCGTGCGAGTTAAATACCGTAACGGTCCCGTCGCCATTGCTTATAGTTCCCGCATTATACTCTACCACGGCGCTTTCTGCTTGTGCTGATGCATACCCGTTTTCAAATGCGAGCACCTCACCCATGGCGCCTAGACCATAGGGATCGCTGCCACTGGAGCCCAGTGAGCCTGACGCGACCCATCCACCTCCTGGGAAGTAAGTCACATGTACTCCACCAGATATTATCATCAATTCGTCCATAGTTAATATACGCATATTTTATCCTTTCCAATTTTTTTGATTAATTCTAATGTCGACATTTTTTTATACGACCTCTATCAAATCCGAGACCTAACCGCTTTTATAGGTTCTATCGCCCAAGCGAAGAAGGATCGTCGATCAAGAACAATGAGTGCACTAAGAGTCATGCCTGGTTGCAGAGAAACCTGCTTACCAAACGCTTCGACTTTCTGAATTGGGAGCGCAACACGGAGACGATAAACGGGTTCCTTAGATGAGATGGGTGCATCTATTTCGTTCGGCGCCAGTACGGCGTGAGAGATTTCAGTGATGTACCCCTTGAAGCTACCAAAGCGTTGATAGGGAAAGGCATCATACATAATTCTCACCTCCTGTCCCTTTCTAGCGAACCCGATCGCGCGGGTGGGCGCGTATAGCTCCACAGCCATCTGAACTGCATCCTCAACGATCATCATTATCGGGATCTGCGTTGTGACATTAGAACCCCTGGTGATCTGCAAGCCAGAAACTCTACCCGCTATTGGCGCTGTAATTACGTAAGCACGAACATTTTCAACCGATATTCGTTTTTCTGTGAGATTTGCATCTCCACTTTGCAAATCGTTTATTTTAGCGGCCGTTTGCGCTGGAAGCTCTGCAAGGGTCAACTGAGCTTGTCTTAGATTTGCTACCAATTGAGCCCTCGAAGCTTCTAACTGCTGTAACTCCTCCTGCTGTGTCAGTAAGGCTTGTCGCCTTGCCTCATATTGAAATTTACTAACATAGCCACTAGTGACGAGTGTAGACAGAGGCTCGAAACCATCCCTAGCTGATTCGACCATCTCTTTTTGCAGAGAGATTTGACGTTGATTTAGCGCAAGTTCTTCTCTATATTCTTTAATGCTGGAAGACAATTTTGCGCTATCTTCAGCTTGAGTCTTCTGCGAAAGACCTATCTGGCGGCTCACCAGTGCGTGTTGTAGATCAATGGCGTTGAGTTCAGCCCCACTTGGATCGCTACGAGCTTCCGAGGATTGTGCAACAAGGATTGTGGCAAGGGGCTGCCCGACCTTGACATGGTCGCCCTCATGGACCTGCAGCCTTATTACAGTGCCCGGTCGAGTGGGTACAATCCGTGTGAGCGCACCATCGGGAACAACGCGCCCTATGACCAGTTCAGTGCGAGCGTACTGACCAGTCAAAGCACATATTAAGGAGGTCAATACTATTGTTAATAATAGACCTATGAGCACCCAGTTCGAAAGAGTAGACGTCAGCACGACTTCGCCGTGAAGGCGATATACTTGCTTTTCATAGACTTCTGAGCGAAATAACCGCATTAATTCACGCGATTGCCAGAAGCGGGCGAAGCATGCATACGTTTCTATCCTTTAGATGCCAAGCTAGCTCAGAATACGCTTGAGTCAATTCGGCAATTGAGAACACGGTGCTTCCCGGTCGCATAAATCGCTCCGCGCTTACCGGATGCCGCTGGTTGTAGCGCACTCCCGCAGCATCGATGTGTTAGCTGCACACGGGTTCCTGGACCTCAACTCAAGGTGTTTCTTGGAACCGGAGGGTGATGATGCGCCGACGGAATTTCAACCGCGGTCGAAACTTAAGGCGTTAAAGCTGGAATTAGGTGTGTGGTCCCAGCTTGTGATGGCCGGGTTTTACGATAAAGGCGTCGGACTTTGATTTCCATAGCGCGTTGATGGCGTCATAGGGCGTCCTGAACTTCAAAGCCTTGAGCTGCTTGGCGAAGTTGTAGGCAATGAGCCAGTCGGCGATGTGTCGTCGCAGTTCCTGGATCGATGCGTACTGGAAGGACTTGGTGGACGCTTCCTTGATTATCCTGGCCATCCGTTCGGCCTGGCCGTTGGTCCAGGGATGATACGGCTTGGTAAGGCGATGCTCGATGCCGTTGTCTTGGCAGGTGCGACCGAAAATGTGGCCAATCCACGTGTGCGACACGCCTTGGTCCCGATCGACGAACCGCACGCCGTTGTGGGTCAGGATGGTGTGGATCGGATAGGGCACTGCCTTGATGAGCACCTTGAGGAACGCGGCAGCCGCCAGCTTGGTCGCTCGGCGATGTCGATGTGGAAATACCCGATCTCGTAGCCTTTGAACTTCTTGGGCTTCTCGCGGTCGGCCTTGGGCAGGCGGCTGATGCCATGACGCTGCAGACAGCGGTGTAGGGACGAACGCGTCAACTGCGGGATCACATCCTTCAGCGCGACGAAGACGTTCATCCAGTGGCAGCCGGGCCTGTACGCACAGCGCCACGATGGCGACTTCTTCCATCGGCGAGAGCACCGTGCTGCGGCGTTCCTTCGGCCCCATCGGCATATCTTCCACAGACCGTCGATGCCGCCACTTCAGGACTGTTTTCTCGTTGATCCCGTATCGCTTCGCGAGGCTCGCGACCGAAGCTTGCGATCGCTGTAGCTCGCCTCGAATGGCGTGCGTGGTCTTGGCGCTGCCGTGAAGAATCTGGCCCATAGCTCCCTCCGCTGCGATGGCGATAAATCTACACCATCACATGCTGGGACCAAACACGCGACGTCGGATGTGTCCGGCCTATATCGCCGGCCTGATCGGTCCTGGTGACCGCAAGAGCATCCAGCAGATGGCAGCACGGGCCGAAGCGCTCAGCTATGACCGGCTCCACCATTTCATCGGGGCGGGGCTTTGGGACAGGGCGCCGCTGGAGGTGACGTTGTGGCGACAGGCGGATGCGCTGGTTGGCGGTGACAAGGCCTGGCTCATCATCGACGATACGGCGCTCCCCAAGAAGTGGAAGGCCTCGGCCGGTGTCGCGCCGCAATACGCCACGGTGCTGGGCAAGAACGCGAACTGCCAGACCCTGGTGTCGGTGACGCTGGTCTCGGGGGAAGTTCCGCCCATGCTGGGCCTGCGACTGTTCCTGCCGGAAAGCTGGACCAACGACCTGCCCCGGATGGCAAGGGCGGGCGTGCCCGAAGCGTTCCAGGCCTATCGCACAAAGCCTGACATCGCCCTTGAGGAGATCGACCGCGTCCTGGCTGCCGGTGTGCGTTTTGGCTGCGTCCTCGCGGATGCCGGCTACGGCGTGTCAGCCCCCTTCCGGCAGGCGCTCAGCGCTCGAGGATTGTGCTGGGCCGTCGGCATTCCCCGCCATCAGAAGGTCTATCCCGCAGACGTGCAGTTGATCTTTCCTGTGGCGGGACGTGGAAAACCGCGGGTTCGGCATGTGCCCGATGTCAAATCCCGAGCCGCCCATGCCATGCTGGAAGAGGCGAAGTGGCGGCAGATCAGTTGGCGCCGAGGCACCAAGGGCCGTCTGAAGGCTCGCTTTGCCGCCATGCGTGTGCGCATCGCCGATGGCGCGCCCCAGCGGATCGGCCCTGCTGGCGCACAACATATGCCAGGCGAAGAGGCCTGGCTGGTGGGCGAGCATCGCTCCAGCGGCGAGCGGAAATACTATCTCTCGAACCTGCCCGCCGACACGCCGATCAAGGATGTCGCCGGCGCCATCAAGGCGCGCTGGATCTGCGAACAGGCGCATCAGCAACTCAAGGAGGAACTCGGTCTCGACCATTTCGAAGGTCGCTCGTGGACCCGGCTCCATCGCCATGCGCTCATGACCATGATCGCCTATGCTTTCCTGCAAACACGAAGGCTCGCTCAGACGGGACGGAAAAAAAGACTCTCCGGTCCGCCACCGCAACCGAGTCTGCCGGCTGTCCGTCAGGCCATCCTTGATCGCCTGCTACGCCCGCCGCCGCGCCAACGTCCGCACTGCGGAACGTCGCTGCCACCACCGCATCCCACAGTTATGCCAAAGTAATGCTAAGACAACTGATTTCCGCCACACCGGTAGGCTCGTGAACGTAAATCAGGCCTCAACCCAACCGGGCTCCTTTCGAGTTGCTCGCCGCCAGCCCGGATGCCGCCGCCTGAGCGATAGCAGTCTGCACCTGGCCGGCCCGTTCGCCGATCGCAGCGACCAGCTTGCCGCGATCGTTGGTGAAGATAGTTGCGGATTCCCTAGCTCGGGATATCCCCACATAGAAGGATTTCTGATCGACCAGATTGGCTGCCTTACTGTCGGCATGGATGATGACATGATCGGCGGTACGCCCCTGGGCGGTGAAGGCGGTATCGACATAGGCATGGGCAACATGCCGATCGCGGGCGGAATCAAGGTGGAGCGTTTCCGTCCTATCGCGCGCGGTCTGAATGGTGGCAGTGCGGGCCTGCTGATCCACCGCAATCACCTCCGCGCGCGCACCATTGATCCGGCCCGCCTCGCGGTCGTTGCGGGTGAACCGGATGGCATCACCGGCCTTCAGGTCCAACGGCTGCGGCGCGAAAGCCTGGACATGGCCCGCACCCCATTGCCGCAAGCGCCAATCCACCTCGCGCCCGTCCTCCGACTTGAGCGCGATGGCGGCTTTGGCTGGGTCGACACTCTCGACGCGGTAGGCTTCGCCGCACGCCACGCCCTTGTCGGCATAATCGCGGGTGAAGCGGACGACATCGCCCTTGTCGTAACTCAACGAATCGCGAGCCTCGGCGCGGGTCAGCCCCTTGTTGACAAGGGCTTCCACCGGGACGGCAGGACCGGCCAGCGCACCCGATCGGGTAAGCGCCGCGCGAATGTCGGCGGTCAGCGCATCGCGCCCTTCGCGCGACGGCTCGATCACGATGGTACGGGCACGTTCTGCCTTGCCCAGCCCGGCATATCGCTCGGCGATGACCGCAAAACGCGCTGCCCGATCGCCATTCTCGATGATCTGCCCACCGCCCCGGTCCAGCGCGGCTAGCGCCTTCCGGGCATCCCCCTCGATCGATGCCAGTACAGCCTCTTTGGCGGATTCGTTGGTCTGCCGCACGATCTCGGCCAGTCTGGCGGTTTCCATTCCCGCGCCCTGCAACTGGGCAAAGGCCGCACCCGCCTCGACCGAACCCAACTGCTTCACGTCACCGACAAGTACGACGCGGGCACCATGCTTCGAGGCCAGGTCGAAAAGCCGGGCAGTGTCACGCGCTGACAAAAGCGAAGCCTCGTCCACGATCCACGCGGCAGGCCGGGTGGGATCAACACGCTCTGGCGATAATAGGTGCCGGGCAACGGTATCGCCACGCGTACCCAGGGCTTCCCCCAATACCATCGCCGCCGACGCGGTCGGGGCCAATGCCGTAACGGCTATCCCGCGCGCTTCGGCTTCACGGGCGAAGGTTGCAAGAACGGTCGTGGTCTTGGCTGTGCCAGCATAACCTTGAACAGCGGTAATCCGGTTGCGGCTGGTCAGAAGCTGCTCGGTGGCGGCACGCTGATCGCCGTTCCAGCTATGGCCTGCACGCTCGGCCTGGGCCGCAGCGCTGGCGACGGCCTTGGCGGCGGCAAGCGGCGACGCGATAGGGAGGAGCACCCCGCGCCCTTCCGCCTCGACCCTCAGCATCTTCGCTTCGGTTGCGACATTCTGCCGCGTGGTAAACCCCGCAAACTCCGCACCGCGCCGGTCGATATGGATGCGGTCGATTAAATCACCCTGTTTTGTGGCCATCTCGATGGCGGCCCCGATCTGCGCGTAACCGATCCGACCCAGCCCGATCCTTCCGGCTTCCTCCTGCAAGGCGGCGGCGGAGAATACCGACTGCCGCTCGCCCAGCTTGTCGGCGGCATGCGCAACCGCGCGGGCAGCGGCGTTCTCGCCCTGAAATTCCATTGCCGCGCGATGGGAAGGGTCGGCGGCCCTGGCTTCGGCCTCCCTGACCATCGTCATTCTCGCTTCCACGCCGAATCCAGCTTTGTTCGCCGTATCCCGCCAGTCCGCGACGAGACTCGCATGGTCGGCGACGACCTTGGCCTCGCGGGTGTCGAGCGTCGCCATCTGCTTCTCGAGGGCGCTGGCGGCATCCCGCGACGTACCGCGCTCCACCAGTGCGGCCTCGATCTCAGCGCTGCGGGTGCTGAACGCCTCGATGACGTCGGCGGAGACACCCCTGATCTCGAACATGGACTCTTTACCTGCCTCGATCTCATAGCCGAGTTCCCGGACCCTCAAGGCCAGTTCCTGCCGGTAGATCGCCCCGATCTGCTTCTGAAGCTGATAGATCGCGCGTGGTTCCAGGCTACGCCAAGCACCGTCCTCTCCCTGCGTCGCGTTCATGATGACGTTGTGGGTATGAAGCTGCGGGTCCTGCGCGCGGCTGGTACCGTGCTGGAAGCTGGCAATGACCAGATTGCCGGTTGCCTCGCGGGCGACGGTGCCGCCATCGCGAATACGGGTGGCGGCCATATGGCGTTCGACATGCGCCATCGCGGTTTTCACGGCCTCGCTATGTGCGGCGATCAACCGCCGATCGCCCGCCACCTCCGCCATGATCGACACCGACTTGGGCGCACTCAAGGTCACGTCCCAGCCGGGCCTATGCTTCAACTGCCCGTCGCGGAATGTGCCAAGCAGCTGGTCGCCGATCCTGCCGTCCAGAAAGGCTCGGAACTGATCGCGGTCCACGTCGCCGGACAGGCCCAGTGCTTCCGCGCCTTGGCCTTGCCATTGGGAGGGAGAAAGCCCGCCCTCGGCATAATAGTCGTCGGCCTCATAATAGCTGCTGGCCTGCGCCGAACTGGTCAATGCTGATAACGACGCCACCATCACACCGGCCCCTGACCGTTGGGCTGCGTGGACGGCGATGACGATGGTGCGGGTGATGGCGGCGCAGCTTGCGTGGCCTGTCCCCAGAGCATGGTCGCCGGATCGGCAGCGATGAACCCCTGCTGGCTGGGATCACCGCGCCGTGCGATATGATCGGCGGTCAGCCTGATCCTGGCAACCGGCAAGCCATCGGGCAGCAACAGATAGCCCTCATGCCGTGCAAGACGTAGCTGGCTCTCCATGACCGCAGGCCGCACCTCGCGCATTCTGCCCAGATTGATGCGGTGCCCCTCGCCGCCGTCACCCAGCATGTCGGTCTTGGTCCGGATCTCCATCTCGCAGTCGCCGATAGTCTGGCTGGCCCATTTTCGGGTGTCGCTGTCGATGGTTTGCAGGAACAGCTTGGTGTTGCAGCAGCCCAGCATGGATTCGGCAATCTGCGGTCCATAGCGATGCTGCATCTGGCCCAGAGCCTGAAAGGTCAGCACTACCGCCGCACCGAATTTGCGTCCTTCGGGCAGCAGCCGCGCCAGATTATCCACGCGCGGCAGGTCGGCCAGCTCGTCCAGCACGAACCAGATGCGTCGATCTTCCGAAGGACGCAGACCAAGCACGGCGCTGGCCGCGCATTCCAACCAGAGGCCAAGCAAGGGCTTCGACGCCTCGAAATAGTCCTCCTTCCTCGGCACGAATATCCAGGGCCGCGCACCGGGATGCCGGTCCAGCTTTTCAATGAAGGTGCGGAACGAGAAGGGCTTGGCCTTGCCGTCCTCGGCGCGCAGGAACTGGATCAGGTCCGCCGCCTTCGCCAGCATGAACAGGACGCTTCCGGTCGCCCGGTCGGCGTCGTCCGCAAAGGTGCGCGCCGATGAACTGGTGGCGAGCCATTCTTTGAGGTCGTCCTTGGGCCGGTTCTTCAGGGCATGGAGCAGGTCTGGCAAGCTACGTCTGTTCTCTTGCCACAAAGCCCGGATCATATTGGCGACAAGGATGCGGCTGGTGTCGAGCCAAACGTCGCTGTCATGTTGCCCGGTCTCGGTGATAAGCTGATGCGCGATACGGTCAGCGTCGGCCGGGTGGGCGATCTCGGCGAAGGGCGACCAGAAGGCACAACGGGCATCGAACGGATTCAGGATGATGTCGCCGCGCGCCGGATTATAATAGTGCGCGATGAACTCGCCACTGGTGTCGTAGACCAAAGCGGCTTCGCCTCGTGCCTCGATCCCGTCGAGCAACTGACGCAGCGCCGTGGTTTTGCCGCTGCCCGTCGTGCCGATCATCGCCATGTGACGGGTTTCCAGACGCGCGGGGATCGGCACCTTGCCGATGGACAGGGCGCGGGCATCGCCTTCCTTGCTGGTCAGCCTGGCAAGCTGCTTCTCGCTCACCACCTGCGTTCCGCCGATCCAGCGGTCGGCCAGCAGGCGCTCGCGCCGCCGCGCCACCACGCCGCGCAAGGCGATCAGGGCTGCGAGCCAACCACCGAAGCCCAGCGCGCAGCCCCATCTGACATAGGACCAGACAAGATCGACGCGTCGCCGAAAATAGGGATGCGCGATGATCTGACGCGCCGATCTGCCTTCTTCGACATGGTCGGGATAGTGAACGTCGATTCCGGTATCGGTCTCCCAGCCGGACACGGCCCAGAGTTTGATTCTGGCCCAGTAATAGGTGCTGGTGGCGAGCATGGCGTCACCGCTCAGCATCGTGTTGGGCAATCCCAGCCCGCCCAAGGCGAAAGAGGCCAGCATGATGATGGCATGCCGCTTGAGACGCGCGCCCTGAGTGCTGAGATGGTGCTTTCGCAGGGCATCGGCATGGTTGCGGCGATCGTCGGCGCGGGTCATCGCCGGTTCTCCCGCGCAAGCCGCCGCTGGCGATTATAGGCGGCGGTGATTTCTTCGGTGACGATCTCGTCGCTCTTGCGCGCACCGCTCGCCGCGCAGCGAGCGTAGCAATAGGCGGCGCAGGCGGTGAACAGCGTGCGGTCCAGCATCCGCTCGACATCGACGATGCGGGTGCTGACCGATGCCAGTTCGGTAACGATCTCATGGCCATCGATCCCGCCGCCTGCCCCGTGAACGAAGGCGGCCAGCCCCGCGTCGACGACGCGGGCGAGCATCGCATATTCGCTCAGTCCGCGTTGTTTGGCGAAGCCGGCAAGGGTGCGGTGTTGGGCCGGAGAGAGCCGCACGGTCTGGGCGCGGGCGCTCATCGTGCCGCCCCCGGCGAGATGCTATTCGCCATCGCGCGAAATGGCGGAATTGCGCGGTTTCCGGGCAGCTGCGTTTGGCGAGATGCTATTAGCACCCCACTAAACCCGCAGAATTGCTGGATGCACCCGTGCGTGAGGTGTGTATCTGAATTGATGGCTCGATGCGTAGCATCGCAGCCCTGCAACCTTGCCGAAGAGACGAAGCGCAGCGTGGCATAGGACCGTCCCGCCAGTCTTGCGACCGACCGATCGACGGTGTTGCGGATTGAAGACATGGGTCACCCTTTCGTGAAACCACGATTGCGTAGGTTCGTGCGCGCTGGGAGATTCAGTCGCGACCAGGCCGCCCATCGTTCAGGCTAAGGCCGGGAAGCGTCTGGGGTTTGGTTTAGTATCGGCGGGGCTGAAGGCTATTTAGCCAGTCCTCCACATCGCCGGATCGCCATCGAATCTTGCCCGCACCGATGTGGCAGGGGCTAGGGAAGCTGCCATTGCGGGCGCGGCGATAGAGAGTGGTTCGGGATTTGAAGCCCGTAACGTTAAGCACGTCCACGACCGTCAAAAGTCGGTTTCGATCAGGCGGCATGAGGATGTCCTTTCCATTCGCGAGAATGCAGGACGTGCCGGCAGGGGGCGTCAGACGCTATTCAGTTCCCCATTCACGGGAATTCATGCATGGGCAGTTGGCGTAGATAATTGTTGAAGGCGGGATAGACGCCAGCATGGATTTTTTCCATCCGGCTGTCTCCAATGCCTTCTTTGCGAAGGATTTCCTTCTTCCGCTCGAAGGTCATTCCGTCGAGTTCGGGGCGTCGCAGGGCAATGATGATCTGAATGGCCTCGCGGAAGGCGTTCGCGCGCTGGTTGGTTTCAACGGCATGGGCGAGAAGCCATGCGGTGCGGCGGTCGAACAGTTCGCGGTCGGCGGTGTCCAGCAATGTTCTCGACGTGACAAGGGCGGGCGCCATGCGCGCGCCCAGCTTGACCCATAATTCGCTCATCGGGATCGGACGATGCGGGACGCATTGCCAGAGGTCTTGGTCCCTGCTGACAACAAGCAAGGCGCCATGATCGGCAAGAAATGCTTGCAAGGCATTTGGTGACAGCGACTTGAACGCCCCATCGGGAAGCAGTTGCGCAGTCGGGATATCGCCGCTGGCAATCTGGCCCCGAAAGAGGTCGAGTGCGCGCAGGTCACGTTCCAGCTCCTCGTTCGCTTCGCTGACAAGTTCCTCGATTTGCGGTTCGCGGCGCACCTTGCTGCGGAAGTGCGCCAACATGAATGCGACGCCTCCGCCCAACAACAGAGCCACCCCGATGCCCGTCTCGATCGGGTCGGGAGCAAGGAAGAGAGCGACCCCGAGCACGGCAACGAGGGCTGAGGCCAAGCGCAAGACATCGATTAAACGGCGACTGTTCCTCCCGCGCCTTGCCGCCAATGCCATCGCGTCAAGCACGCTTGCCGGGATGATGGCCGTAAGGGCCGTTCCTGCGGGTCGTTTCAGAAACGCAATATAGCCATCCCGAATTTTGACGAACTCGGCGGGGCGAAGAGGTAACTGCTCTCGCATCTGCCCGTTGGCATAAGCGTGGGGAGGCGAATCTTCAATTCGGAAGGGTGCCGGGGGCGCTCAATAGCGTCGCGTTGGGTTGCACCGTGTGGCCGCTGCGAAAATAAATTTGCACCACCAGCGCACCACCAGAGCGAGTTTGGTGGCCCACAACGGGGTGAAAATATTGTCTAAGTCATTGAAATCTTGGTCGGGGCGACAGGATTCGAACCTGCGACCCCCACACCCCCAGTGTGATGCGCTACCAGGCTGCGCTACGCCCCGACCGAGGGTGCGCCCTGTATGCCGCTTGGCCGCGCGATGCAAGCACGCATTCGCATCGCGCGGCCAAATGCGCGCCCAGGCTCAGCGGTGCAGTGCCTCCAGCCCCATCACGATCGCGCCCAGCGGCCCGGCCATGGCGCCGAGGCCCGGCGGGCCGAGCCGCGTGTCGAGTTCCGCCGCATAGCCGGCCAGCGCGCCATAGCCGGCCAGGCTCTCCGCCACCTTCGCCCGCACGCGCGGGAACAGGCTGGGGCGAGTCGTGATGACGCCGCCGCCGATCGCGATCCGTTCAGGCGCCAGCGCCATGATCAGATTGTGGAGCAGCGCCGCCAGATCATGGACGAAAAAATTCCATTCGGGCGCATCGTCCGGCACGTCCTGCCCCGGGCGGCCGAACCGCGCGGCAAGCGCCGGGCCGGAAATCAGGCCCTCGGCGCAGTCACCGTGAAAGGGGCACCAGCCAGCAAAACTGTCCCCCGGCGCGCGGGCGGAACGCATATGGCCGGCCTCGCCATGGGCATAGCCCATGATCGGGCGTCCGCCGGCAACCAGTCCCACGCCGACGCCGGTGCCGATGGTGATATAGGCATGGGCAGCCAGCCCCTGCGCCGCACCCCAGCGCCCCTCGGCCAGCGCCGCGCCGTTGACGTCCGTCTGGATCGCCAGCGGCTTGGCATAGCGGGCGGCAAGGCGGCGGGTGAGATCGGTGCCGCTCCAGCCCGGCTTGGTGGTCGCGATGATCGACCCGAAATCGGGCTGCGCCGTGTCGAGCTGGATCGGCCCGAAGCTGGCAATGCCGATCGCGTCGAAGGTCCAGCCGTCGAGCACGGCCTCCAGCGCCGCGAGCGTAGTGGCAGGATCGGTGGTGGGCACCACCGACTGCGCGCGAATGTCTCCGGGGCCCACGCCAAGCGTGGCCACGCATTTGGTGCCGCCCAGTTCCAGGCCGGCTATCACAGGTTGGTTCGCCATGGTCAGCGCGCTAGCGCGCTCCGCAGCGAAGGGAAAGGGCATCAGCGCGGGTGATGGTCTTCGCGGTCGGTGACGCTGACGAATGCCAGCGCAGCCAGGAACAGGCCGAACGCGCCAAGCGCGACGAACAGATAGTTGCTGCCGATGATGTCGAACATGGGAACACCTCTGTCAAAAGCGTTCCATGATCGCATCCCGGCCAAATCGGACCTTGATCGCGATCAAATTTGCTTGAACGAAACCGCAGCGTCGTCGCATGGTGGCGTTGTTGTTTGCGCAGTACAGGAATGTCCTTTCGGATCATGCATATGAAGCCAGAACATGATCCCGAGGCGCTGTCCCTGCTGCTGGAGGCCGCCACGGATCGCGGCATTTTCCTGCTCGACCCGCATGGAAAGGTGCAAAGCTGGAATCAGGGCGCCGAGCGCGTCACCGGCTGGAGCGGCGAAGCGCTCGAAGGCGCCGACCATGCGCTGCTCTATCCGCCGGCCGAAACCGCCGCCGGCCGCCCGCAACAGGATCTCGCCCGCGCCCATGCCGAAGGGCGGCTGATCGAGGAACGGTGGCGCATCCGCCGCGACGGCACCGAATTTCTGGCCGAAGTTCAGCTTACCGCGCTGATCGCCCGCGACGGCACGCTGCGCGGCTATGCCGAAGTGTTCCGCGACGTGACCGACCGCAAGGCCTCGGAAACGGCGCTGGCCGGCAGCGCGCTGCATCTGCGCTCGATCCTGGCGACCGTGCCCTCAGCGATGATCGTGATCGACGAGCACGGGCTGATCCTGTCGTTCAGCGCCGCTGCCGAGCGCTTGTTCGGCTGGAAGGAAAGCGAAGTCGTCGGCCGCAATGTCAGCCTGTTGATGCCGGCGCCGGACCGCCAGCTGCACGACGCCTATCTCGCCCGCTATCTTTCCACCGGCGAGCGCCGCGTGATCGGGCTGGGCCGCATCGTCGTCGGCCAACGGCGCGACGGCACCGACTTTCCGATGGAGCTGCAGGTCGGCGAAGCGAGCAGCGAGGGCCACCGCATCTTCACCGGTTTCATCCGCGACCTGACTGCCGAGCAGCATGCCGAGTTGCGGCTGAAGGAATTGCAGTCGGAGCTGATCCACGTCTCGCGCTTGTCGGCGATGGGCACCATGGCATCGACGCTGGCGCACGAACTGAACCAGCCGCTGACCGCCATCGCCAATTATATGGAAGCCGGCCAGAATGTCCTCGACATGGCCGACGATCCAGAGGCGCGGGCCTTGCTGCGCGAGGCGATGGAGGAATCGACCCGCGAGGCGCTGCGTGCGGGCAATATCGTGCGGCGTCTGCGCGATTTCGTCGCGCGCGGCGATGTCGAGAAGGGCATCGAAGACCTGCCCCGGCTGATCGACGAGGCAAGCCGGCTGGCGCTGGTGGGCGCACGCGAACGCGGCATCCGCGCCTTTTTCGACCTCGACCCCAATGCGGGCGCGGTGCTGTGCGACCGGGTGCAGATCCAGCAGGTGCTGGTCAACCTGATCCGCAACGCCGTGGAAGCGATGGCCGAAAGCGAGCAGCGCGACGTGACCGTGTCGAGCGAAGCCGCTTCCCGCGGCATGATCCGCATCTCGGTGGCGGACACCGGCCCTGGCATCGACCCGACGCTAGCGCCGCGCCTGTTCGAGGCATTCGCCAGCACCAAGGAACATGGCATGGGCCTGGGGCTTTCGATCTGTCGCACGATCGTCGAGGCGCATGGCGGCCGGATATGGGCAGAGCCGCGGCCCGGCGGCGGCACGATTTTCCACTTCACCATCATGGGCGCTGGAACGGACGATCCGCATGACTGATAAACAACTCATCCACCTCGTCGACGACGAGGAATCGATCCGGCGTTCGGCCAGCTTCATGCTGCGCACTTCGGGCTATGAAGTGAAGACCTATGCCTCCGGCGTCGAGTTCCTGCAGGAAGTACGCAACGCAGAAGAAGGCTGCATCCTGCTCGACGTGCGGATGCCGCAGATGGATGGGCTGGAAGTCCAGGCCGAACTCAATGCGCGCGGCGTGCGGATGCCGGTGATCGTGCTGACCGGGCATGGCGACATCACCACTGCCGTCACAGCGATGAAGGGCGGCGCCGTCGACTTCATCGAAAAGCCGTTCGAGCGCGCCGAACTGACCAATGCGATCGAGCGCGGTTTCGAGCGGCTGCGCCAGGGCGCCGACCAGGTCGCCACCGGCCATGAAGCCGAACTGCGCATCGCCCAGCTTACCCCGCGCGAGCGGGACGTGCTGCGCGGGCTGGTGCGCGGCCATCCCAACAAGACTATTGCCTATGATCTGGGCATCTCGCCGCGCACGGTGGAGGTGCACCGCGCCAATGCGATGAGCAAGCTGGGCGCCCGCAGCCTTTCGGAAGCGCTGCGCGTCGCCTTTGCCGCCGGGCTGGAGGGCGATGCCGACGCCGAGTAAGCGCCGACCCTAGGGACATTGCGTAGAGACGTTGGCGACGCGGGTCGGCAGGTTCGCCCGGAACCGTTCTAACTCGAGTTGCATGACCCATTCTCCTGCCTCCCTGCGTCCGCGCGTTCTGCTGGTCGAAGATGATGATGGCGTCCGGCGCGCCACGCATCTGCTGCTGCACGGCCGCGGCTATGACGTGCGTTCGCACAGCGCGGCGGGTCCGCTGCTGGCCGACCCGGAGGCGGCGCGCGCCGACTTCCTGGTGGCAGACTATCGCCTGCCCGATGGGGACGGCATCGCGCTGATCCAGGCGCTGTATGAAAAGGGTTGGACCGGCCAGGCCGTGCTGATGACCGGCCATGCCATACCGGGGCTGAACGATCGCGCACGCGAAAGCGGCTATGCGATGATGCTCGAAAAGCCGCTGCGGCAGCACGAACTGATCGGCGCACTGGCCACACTGCAGGGCTGAAAAAGCCGCCTGCGGCCATTGCCGTGCCGCCCAGCAATGCGCATCTGCCGGGTCCGTCCATTCCACGGAGAATCCCCCATGCGCTATAATCAGCTCGGCCGCAGCGGCCTGATCGTGTCCGAACTCTGCCTCGGCACCATGACCTTTGGCGGCAGCGAGGGAATGTGGGGCCAGATCGGTCAGCTTGGGCAGGAAGAGGCGGACGCGCTGGTCAAGACGGCGCTGGATGCCGGCATCAATTTCATCGACACCGCCAATGTCTATGCAGCGGGCCGTTCGGAGGAGATCCTCGGACAGTCGCTGCGCAACCTGGGCGTCAACCGGCACGAAGTGGTGTTGGCGACCAAGGTTATGGGGCGAATGCACGCCGGCCCCAACGGCGCCGGCGCCTCGCGCGGGCATATCCTCGCGCAGGTGGAGGAGAGCCTGAAGCGGCTGCAGACCGACCATATCGACCTGTACCAGATCCACGGTTTCGACGCGGCGACACCGATCGAGGAGACGCTCTATGCGCTCGACAGCCTCGTACGGCGCGGCGTGGTCCGCTATTTCGGGCTGTCCAACTGGGCGGCGTGGCAAGTGATGAAGGCGGTCGGCATTGCGGCGGCGCGCGACTATGCGCCGATAGCCTCGCTGCAGGCCTATTACACCATTGCCGGGCGCGACCTGGAGCGCGAAGTGATCCCGATGCTCCAGTCCGAAGGCGTCGGACTGATGGTATGGAGCCCGCTGGCCGGCGGCTTCCTCTCCGGCAAATATACCCGCGAGGGCGAAGGCGAAGGGCGCCGTGCCGGTTTCGACTTCCCGCCCGTGAACAAGGATCGCGCCTATGACGTGATCGACGTGCTGCGCGAACTGGCCGCGGCCAAGAACCGCTCGGTGGCACAGCTGGCGCTGGGCTGGCTGCTCCACCAGCGCGCGGTATCGAGCGTGATCGTCGGCGCCAAGCGGCCCGAGCAGCTGACCGACAATCTGGGCGCGGTGGAGGTCAGCTTCACGGGGGACGAACTGGCGCGGCTGGACGCAGTGAGCGCGCTGCCGGCGGAATATCCCGGCTGGATGCTCGAACGCCAGGGCGGCTATCGCGGCGGCCCGGACGCGCGGCGGTAAGGGCGGGCTTCGTTCGCGTTTTGGAGCTGTCGCACTCCCCTCCCTGAAAGGGAGGGGGCTGGGGTGGGTGCGCGCGTCTGCGCGCTTCAAAGATTCCTTCGCTAAACCGACAGCGACTCCCGCCGCCTGACGGCGGCGGACCCACCCCTAACCCCTCCCTGCAATGCAGGGAGGGGAATTAATCCGCCCCCCTCACTCGCGCCAGCCGCCGCCCAGCGCCTTGTAGAGCGCCACCGCTGCCTGGCCCTTGCTGGTCCTTGCCTGGTCGGCGCGCTGCTGTGCCGCCAGCACCGCCTCGCGGCCGCGCTCCAGCGCCAGCTGGTCGTCCTCGCCGCGCGCCACGCGCTGTTCGACCAGCGCGAAGGCAGCCTGCTCACGCATCAGCGCGGCGGCAGCATCGCCTTCCGCCGTGCGGGCGTGGAGGAAGCGGTTGATCGCCGCCTCGCTGTCGGACAGCGCGCCCGCCACTGCCTTGGCATAGGCCGCAGCCGCCTGATCCGCACGGGCATCGGCGGCCCGGATCTGCGCGCGGATCGTGCCGCCGTTGAAGATAGGCCAGGAAAAGCTGGGGCCGATCTGCCAGCGGGTGCTGCTGGCGGAAACAAGATCGCCCGGCTCCTGCGCCTGCTGACCGATCGCCGCGCCGAGCCTGAAGCGCGGAAACAGGTCTGCCTTTGCCACGCCGATATCGCCCGTGGCGGCGGCAAGCTGGCGTTCGGCCTGGCGGATGTCGGGCCTGCGTTCGAGCAGCTCCGAACGAACGCCGGCGAGGATGGTGTCCGGGCTGGCAGGCAGCGGCGCGGGCTTCAGCAGTGCCGGGACCACCTCCTCCGGCGACACGCCCAGCAGGCCGGCGATGCGATAAGCCGCAGCAGCAGCCTGCGCCTGCAGGCCGGGTACCGCCGCTGCGCTGGCGCGGGCGGCGGCGTCGGCGCGTTCGGCCTCAACCGCGCTCGCCTCGCCCGCGACACGACGCAGGCCGGTCAGCCGGGCGAGCGCGGCGTCGGCATCCGCCACTGCCTGGGCCGATGCGGCTGCGGCCTGCGCCCCGCGCAGCTCGAAATAGCTGCGGGCGATTTCGGCAATCAGCGACAGCATCACGTCGCGCCGGGCATAGGTCGCCACCTCCACCCTTGCATCGGCAGCCTCGATCTGGCGGGTGCGGCGGCCCCAGAGATCGAGCTCCCAGCTTGCGTCGAAGCCGATGTCGAACAGGTGCAGGTCGCGCTTGAGCACCGGCAGCCGGCCGACCGGCAGCTGGCCGTTCTCGCTCAGCCGGTTCTGCGTCGCCGATCCGGTGGCGGAAACGCTGGGCTGCCGCCCGCCCGCCACGGCATCGCGGTTGGCGCGCGCCTCGGCGATCCGCGCTTCGGCCTGCAACAGATCGGGCGTGCCGGCCATGGCACGATCGATCAGCGCACTCAGTTGCGCGTCGCCGAATGCCTGCCACCATTGCAGGTCGACCGGGCCGGGCGCCGCCGGTTCCAGCCAGGGCGCGGCCGCGGCAGCGGGCGGCAGCGGGCGGTGATAATCCGGCCCGACGGTGCAGCCGGCAAGCGCGGACCCCAGAAGCAGCAGGACAGGCAGGCGAGGCATAGTCACTCCATGCGCGCGCGGAACAGCCAGGCGGACACGGACAGCGTCGCACAGCCGATCAGCGCCAGCGGCCAAAGCTGGTGGAACACGGCGGAAGCCGGCATCGCCTTCAGGAACAGCCCCTGGACGATGGCGAGGAAATAGCGGGCGGGGTCGAGGTAAGTGACGGTCTGCAGCCAGCCCGGCATATTGTCGATCGGGCTGGCATAGCCCGACAGCAGGATCAGCGGCACGGTCACCAGAAACATGCCGAGAAACGCCTGTTGCTGGGTCTGCGCGATCACGGAGATCAGCAGCCCCAGCCCGATCACGGCGAGCAGATAGACCGCCAGCGACAGCACGAACAGCAGCAGCGATCCGGTGAACGGCACGCCGAACACCAGCGGCGCGATGATCAAATAGGCCAAGCCGTTGACCATGCCGATCGCGAGCGGCGGCATCATCTTGCCGATCAGGATTTCATGGACGCGCAGCGGCGAGACCATCAACTGGTCGAACGTGCCCAGTTCACGCTCGCGTGCCACCGTCTGCGACGTCACCGCCAGCCCGGAGACCGACGTGATCAGCGCCACCAGCGACGGCAGGGTGAACCAGAAATAGGAGAGCGTGGGGTTGAACCAGTTGGTAATGACGCTGCCGCCCGCTGCCGCCGCCACGCGCGGCGGGGCGAGCGTGGCGTTCATGCCCGCGACGATCTGGCCGAGATAGCCGTTGACGATCTGCGCGGCGTTCGAGCGACGGCCGTCGAGCACCACGCCCACGGTCGCGCTGTCGCCCCGGGCGAGGACACGATCGAAATCCTGCTCGATCACCACTGCGGCCACCACTTTCTGCCCGTCGACCGCCTCGCGCAGCGCGCGCGGGCTGTCGAGGCGCACGACATGGCGGAACCAGGGGCTGCCTGCGATGCGGCGGACCAGCTCATTGGCCTGGACGCCCCCGCTCCGGTCGAGCACGCCGATATCCACGCGCTTCACGTCGAGCGTGGTGGCATAGGCGAAGATGAACAGCTGCATCAGCGGCGGCGCGATCAGCACCAGCCGCGCCTTGGGATCGCGCAGCATCGCCCACCATTCCTTGGCGATCATCGCGAGCAGCCGCCGCATCAGTCGAGGCTCCGCCGCGTGGTGCGGAAGGCGAGCGTGAAGAACAGCGCGCCGAAGCCGAGCATCATGCCGATATTGGGCAGGATGAGTTCCCATTGGTCGCCCGCCAGAAACACCGTCTCGAGACTGGGGATCAGGTAACGGGCGGGCACCGCATAGGTCAGCAGCCGGATCGGCAGCGGCATCGAACTGATCTCGAACACGAAGCCCGACAGCAACATGGTGGGCAGGAAGGCGGTGAGCAGCGCGATCTGGCTGGCGACGAACTGATTCTTGGTCGCCGCCGAAATGAACAGCCCCAGCCCCAGCGCCGGCATCAGGAACGCTGCGGCAATCGCGAACAGCGCGAACAGCGATCCGCGGAAGGGCACGCCGAACAGAAAGATGGCAATCACCGTGCACAGCACCATCGAAGCGATCGCCAGCACGAAATAGGGCAGCAGCTTGCTGGCGATGAATTCGGCCATGCTGATCGGCGTGGCCATCATCGCTTCCATCGTGCCGCGTTCCCATTCGCGGGCGACGACCAGCGCGGTAAGCAGCGTGCCGATCATCGTCATCACATTGGCGATCGAGCCCGGCACCAGGAAATAGCGGCTCTTGAGTTCGGGATTGTACCAGAAGCGCGAGGAAAGCGTGATCGGCGCGCCTGCCCCGGCGGGGTTGCGCTCCAGCCCTTCGGCGGCTGCCCAGCTTGCGCGCACCCCTTCGGCATAGGCGGCGACGAAATTGGCGGTGTTGGGCTGCGATCCGTCGGCGATGATCTGGATTGGCTCCACCCGGCCTTGCGCAAAGCGGCCGCCGAAATCGGCGGGGATGACGATGATCGCGCGGACGCTGCCGTCGACGATACGGTCGCGCACCGGCGCCATCGTCCGCGCCATCGTCACGTCGAACAAGGCCGATCGCTGGAAGGCCTGCGCCAGCCGCAACGCCGGCGCGCTCGAATCCTCCAGCACCACCGCCACCCGCGTGCGGCTGGTATCGAGCGAAATCGCATAGCCGAACAGAAAGAGCAGGATCATCGGCAGCACGAAGGCGATCAGGAAGGTCGAGGGATCGCGCAAAATCTGCCGCGTTTCCTTGGCGACCAGCGCCGCCAGCCGGCGGGGCGAGAAGCGAATGCCGCTCATGCCGCCGCCTTGCCTTCGCGCTCGCGGTCGAACGCCTCGATCAGCGCAATGAAGGCGTCTTCCATCGTCGGATCGTCATGGCCAGACAGGTCCGCCGCGCGGGCCTTCAGCTCATCCGGCGTGCCGGTGGCGATCTGTTCGGCACGGTAGATCAACGTCGCGCGGTCGCAATATTCGGCTTCGTCCATGAAGTGCGTCGTCACCAGCACGGTGACTCCCTTTTCGACGAGCCCGTTGATGTGCATCCAGAATTCGCGCCGGGTGACGGGGTCGACACCCGAAGTCGGCTCGTCGAGGAACAGTACCGGCGGCTCGTGCATCACTGCGCAGGCCAGGGCGAGGCGCTGCTTGAAGCCGAGCGGGAGCGTGCCCGCGTTGACGTCGAGCTTGCCGCCCAGTTCGAAAATCTCGATCATCGCCGCAATCGCGCGGCGGGCGCGCGGCCGGTCGAGATCATAGGCGCCGGCAAAGAAATCGAGATTCTGGCGGACGCTGAGATCGCCATAAAGCGAGAATTTCTGCGCCATATACCCCAGCGACGCACGCGCATCGGCGCGCGCCCGGCGCAGGTCGTGCCCGGCGACCGAGCCGGTCCCGCTGCTGGGGGTGAGCAGCCCGCACAGCATCTTGAAGGTGGTCGACTTGCCAGCCCCATTGGGGCCGAGCAGCCCGAAAATCTGGCCGCGCGGAATTTCGAACACCATGTCGCGCGCAGCGGTGAAATCGCCGAAGCGCTTGGTCAGCCCCTTTGCCTCGATTGCCGGAGCGTCGCTCGCCGGAATGGTGCGATAGGCTTCGGCCAGCCGGCTGGTGCCCTTGGGGCCACCGCCCAGCCGCTCGATAAACCCGTCTTCGAAGCGCGGCGGCGCGGGCGAGACCGTGCCGTCATCCGCCGCCAGCGCCGCGCCGGGCCGCAGCAACAGCCGTACCGACCGGCCCTGAATCGTACCGTCGACCACATCGGGCCGGTCGAGCGCGCGCGTCAGATATTGCCGCCGCCGCTCACGAAAGCCGGTTATGCGGAACACCCGGTCCGCCACTGCCCCGGTCAGGTCGCCGGGCGGACCGTCGAACAGCACGCGGCCTTCGTTGAGCAGATAGACGGTGTCGCACTTCTCCGCCTCGTCGAGATAGGCGGTGGACCAGAGCACGCCGATCCCCTGCCCCGTCAGTTCACCGACCATGGCCCACAGCTCGCGCCGCGAAATGGGGTCGACGCCCACGCCGGGCTCGTCGAGCAGCAGCACGCGGGGCGTGCGCACCAGCGCGCAGGCGAGGCCCAGCTTCTGCTTCATGCCGCCGGAAAGCTTGCCAGCGAGCCGGTCCTGAAAGCGGGCGAGATCGGTGAACTCGAACAGCCGCGTGAAGCTCTCGGCCCGCTCGGCGCGCGGAAGGCCGCGTACTTCGGCATAAAGGGTGAGGTTTTCGAGGACGCTCAGGTCTTCATAGAGGCCGAAGCGCTGCGGCATATATCCGAGCGCGTCCAGTCGCGCCCCGGGCGCGTCGCCGAGCACCGTCACTTGCCCGCCGCCCGGCGCCATCAGCCCGGCGAGAATGCGGATCAGCGTCGTCTTGCCTGCGCCGTCCGGCCCGACCAGCCCCGTCACCTGCCCCGGCAGGATCTGCATATCGACGCCGTCCAGCGCGGTGAGGGCGCCGAACTGCTTCACCAGTCCCTGGGTCGCGGCGAGGGGGGTGGTCATCGCGCCTCTCTCCCCTCCCGCTTGCGGGAGGGGATGGGGGAGGGATCGACGTGGAAGAAGCGCTGCGACGTTTCAGCCCCTCCCCTAGCCCCTCCCGCAAGCGGGAGGGGAACGGAGGCGGATGGGAAGCCCCTCACTTCCCCACCTTCGGTCGGGCACCCGGCACCTCTACCGTTACCGGCTGGCCCTGACGCAGCGCGTCGTCGGGATCGTCGACGATCACCCGCAACTGATAAACGAGGTCGGTCCGCAGATTCTCCGTCTCCACCGTCTTGGGGGTGAACTCGGCGCGCGGCGCAATATAGCCGATGCTGCCATGGTAGCTCTTCGGGTTGCCGTCGGCATGGACGAGCACCTTCATCCCCGGGCTGATCCGGCTGAGATCGGTTTCGGCGACATAGGCGCGCACGCGCATCGGCCGCTGGATCGCCAGCGTGAAGACGGTTTCGCCCGGCTGGACGATCGCGCCCGGCTCGCGTGCCCGAGTGACGACGGTCGCGTCCATGGGCGCAGCGAGGGCCGTGTCGCCGCGGTCGGTCGCAGCACTCTGCCGCGCCGCGCGTGCCGCTTCGACATTGGCGCGGGCGGCCGCCACATCCTCGGCCCGGCTGCCCGCCTGGAGCAACGACAGGGCCTGCTGCGCTTCGGCAAGCTGGGCACGGGCGCGGTCGCGATCGGCGATCGTCTGATCCCACAGCGCCTTGCTGATCGCACCGGGGCCGACCAGCGGCTGGCGGCGGGCATAGGCCTGTTCGGCATTGTCGAGCGCGGCGCGCGCCGCCGCCACCCGGGCGCGGCCCTGCGCCACATCCTGCGCGCGGCTGCCGTTCACCGCCTTGGCCAGTTGCGCCTCCGCCTGGGCAAGCTGCGCATCCGCCTGCGCCACCCGCGCGTCGATCGTCGCTGTATCGAGCACCGCCAGCTTCTGGCCCCCCGCCACCTTGTCGCCCTCGTCGACCGCAATCGCCGCGATGCGCCCGCCGACGCGGAAGGCCAAATTGACTTCGCGGATGTCGACATTGCCGTTCAGCACCAGCGCGCCGGTATTGGGGCTGGCCAGTACCCCGAACCCCTTGGTGGCCACACCCGCGACCACCAACGCGACCAAAAGCAGGATCGGGATCAGGCGGCGTTTCATCACGGCGTCTCCGTCAGGATGGCGTGGACATGGGCTTTCAGGCGGGCGCGCAGGCGCAGGGCGGTGGCTTCGTCGATCTGCTCGACCGCGAAAATACGGGTTATTGCGGCCCGGCCGGCGCGCAGCACCATCGCCTGGCCGAACAGCAGCACGCTGGTCGCCTGCCGGTCGGCGAGGTCCAGATCAGGTCGGGCCCGCGCGATCAATGCCACGAACACATCGAGGATCGGCCGCATTGCGCCGGCGAACAGCCGGTCGAATGCCTCGGTCGGTTGCTGCTGCTCGCGCACCACGAAACGCGCCCAGTTCTCGGTTTCCGGGCTGAGCATCATCCGGGCGATACTGTCGAGCAGGTGCTGCATCGCCGCCACTGCCGCCACCGGCGAGTCCTGTCCCGCTGCCAGTGCCGCCTGGGCGACGGCGAGCTGCATCGCCTTCACCCGCTCGGCGATATGGTCCGCCGCGGCTAGGTACAGGCCCTGCTTGCCGCCGAAATGATAGGTGATCGACGACATCGCCGTGCCCGAAGCGCGGGCAATGTCGCGCGTACTGGCGCCTTCAAAGCCCAGCCGGCCGAACTGGTCGATCGCCACATCGATGAGCGTTTGCGAAACCATGGCCCCCGAGTCTTGTTCGTTCGACCGAACAAATGCCCGATACAGCCCGCCAGGGTCAAGCGCCTGGTCGGTTTTCAGACGTAATGGGGTTCGCCGCGCTCGCGCAGTTGCTCGTAATGGACCAGCGCCGGCTCGGGCCCGAACGGCACCGGCTCCCCGCCGCGGAACGCCCATTCGCCGCGATCGCAATCATTGGCGCGGACATAGCCGTTGATGTAAAGTCGGCGGAGATGGCTTGACCGGTTCTCGCCCGAGCCATGCACCAGATACGGGTTCCACAGCGCGAAATCGCCCGGCTGCAACACCAGATCGATGACGCCCGCCGGATCGAGCCCCGCTTCCTCCAGCATCCGGTCCTGCAAGGCCGTACCCAGCACTTCGCCGGACACGTCCAGTGGCAAGGGGCCGTGCCGGTGGCTGCCCGGCAGGAAGCGCATGCCGCCGCTTTCGGGACCATGCGGGTCGATCGCCAGTCCGGTCTGCACATAGGCGCTGCCCAGGTTGCGATAGGCATGGTCTGGCTTGCGGAAGCGCGAATCCTGGTGCCAGGCGAAATCGCCCTTGCTGCCCGGCGTCTTCCAGTGGAGCTGGTTGATGATCTGCTTGAGGTCGCCGCCGATCAGCGGCGCCAGCACGGCGGCAATCCGCCGGTCGGTGCGCACCGCGTTCAGCACCGGCTGGTGATAGGCCATCCACTGCACCATCGGCACGATCGGCACGCCGTCCGGCCCGGGCAGCACCTTGTAGAACAGATTGCCGTGGCGGAAGCTGCGGCCGTGCGCCACGCCCTCGGCATGGACCTGATCCATCGCCGCGCCGATCGCCGCCACTTCGTCCGGGGAAAACAGGCCGCGGATCACCGCATAGCCGTCGCGCCGATAGGCTGCGACATAGTCGGGCGCACCGCCCGGCTGCTGCTCGTGGATCGCCAACGCCATCGTTTACTCCTCGATGGCATCATAGGACGTCCGCGACGCCACTTCCCATAGCGTGCGCGCGCCGGCAGATAATCTGTGGTTATGGGCGCGAACGGCGCCGCCCATCTGCGCGGTGACGGCGGAGCACGGCGCCGCCAAGGCCCGCACCGCCGATCAGCATGCCCATTGCCGCAGAAGCCATGCCGCCGGCCCCATCCTGCCCCTGCGCATGTACCTGCATGGTTCCGGCCGCCGCCGGTGCCGCCGCCGCGAATAGTATCGCCGCTGCCCATCCATACCGCATCGCCATAACCCCTTACCCGCATCGCCGCCGCACTGCGCAGCGACACGCCGCCACAAAGCATGGCGCCGGGGTTCGGCTCCGTCGCTCCCGTTCAGGTTCGACGAATGCCTTGTGCAGTGCGACGAAAGGATGCTGCGGTGCAGCTAATACCAAGGTGCGTGGGTGGAGACTCATCCCGCTTCCCTCCGTCATCCCGGCGGAAGCCGGGATCCATTCGCCTTTCGTTCTCAGCAAGAGCCGAGAGCGAAGCCCCAATGGCCCCCGGCTTTCGCCGGGGGTGACGCTTCGTGAAGCAGCGATGGGTTCTTATCAACGCAACTAGGTATAAGGCACCAGAGGAGGTTCGGCGTCCTCGCGCTTTTCGGGACGGATATAGATGGAACTGAGCTGGGGTAGCTGTGCCTTCAGCGCCGCCTCGATCCGTTCGATCAGCGTCTCCGCCTCGCCCATGGCCAGCGTGTCCTCGAAGTCAGCGCTGATGGCGACGAAGACGCGGTCGGGCGCGGTATGGATGGTGCGGACATGATTGACGTGCGTAATCGCCGGCTGCGCCTCGAGCAGGGCGCGGACCTGCCGGATCAGCGCGGGGTTGGCGCGCTCGCCGATCAGCAGCCCCTTGGCCTCGCGCGCGAGCAGCGTCGCCACCGCCGCCAGAATAGCACCGATCGCTATGGAAGCCATGCCGTCGATCCGCGGGTCTCCCCAATAATGGCTGGCCCAGACCCCAATGGCAGCAACCAGCAAGCCGGCGAGCGCCGCGCTATCCTCGAACAGCACGATGAAACCCGCCGGATCCTTCGATTCCCGGATGGCCTGCCACCAGCCCGCGTCGCCCTTGGCCTGCGCAAATTCGCGCATGGCGATGATCCAGCTCGTCCCCTCCAGCGCCGCCGCGACGCCCAGCACGACATAATTGATCAGCGGGTCGCGTAGCGGTTCGGGTTCGACGATATGCTGCCAGCCTTCATAGACCGACACGCCGGCGCCCAGCCCGAAGATCAGGATCGCCACCACGAATGCCCAGAAATACAGCTCGCGGCCATAGCCGAACGGATGCTCGGCATCCGGCGCGCGCTCGGCCCGGCGCTGGCCGTGGAGCAGCAGCAACTGGTTCAGGCTGTCGACCAGGCTGTGCACGCCTTCGGTAAGCATCGAGGACGAAGCAGTAATCGCCGCCGCGATAAATTTCGCGACGGCGATCCCGACATTGGCGGCGAGCGCCGCATAAAGGACGATATTGGCGCGCCAGCCCGACGCGGGGGACGCCGCCACCGATGCGCGCCTCAGTCCAGGCCGAGCTTCGACAATGCCTTGTCGATCAGGCCCTTGTCTTCATGCTTGTCCTGCGCGCGCTTCGCCTCGGCTTCGGCATCATAGCCCGAGCTGTCGGGGATGCCGTGATTGTGGATCGGCTGCACCGAGGCGGGCGGATCGGATGCATCCATCGATTCGTCGAGCGCCCGGTCCAGCCGCGCATCATGGCTTTGCGGATTGCGGGCCAGCCGCTCCTCGATCGAAGGATCGGTGCCGGCATCGGCCGAATGCACCGGCGCCTTCTCGTCCTTGTCCGCTTCGGGATCCGGCGCGACCGACATGCGGTCCATCGCGGGGTCGATCGGATTGTTGCTCATCGAAAACTCTCCTGCGCGTTGCCGGTGTAAAACGGACGGTCGGGGAGTCGCGTTCCGTGAGCGCGGACAAGATGCGGAAAAGAAAAGGCCCGGCGGATCGCCCCGCCGGGCCTTTTTCCCGGAAGTCCGGAAAGATCAGTTCCGCTGGTTGCCGAACAGACGCAGCAGGAACAGGAACATGTTGATGAAGTCGAGATAGAGGTTCAGCGCCCCCATGATCGCGACCTTGCCCTCTTCGCGCGTGCCCGCGACATAGGCATAGATGCTCTTGATCTTCTGCGTGTCATAGGCGGTGAGGCCAGCGAAGATCAGCACGCCGACGACGCTGATCACCAGGCTCATCATGCTCGACTGCAGGAAGATGTTGACGATCATCGCCACGACCAGACCCACCAGACCGATGATCAGGAAGGTGCCGAAGGCCGACAGATCCTTCTTGGTGGTGTAGCCGTAGAAGCTCAGCGCGGCGAAGCCGGCGGCGGTGCCGAAGAACACCTGCGCGATCGACATGTCGGTATAGGTGAAGAAGATCGTCGACAGCGACGCGCCGAGCAGGCCGGCATAAGCGAAGAACAGCGTCTTCAGCGTGCCTTCCTGCATCCGCGCCTGACCGAAGCTCATCGCGAAGACGATGGCGAGCGGCGACAGCATCACCACCCAGCCCAGCAGCGTCGGGCCGATGGCGGGGCCGCGCGACGTTTCCTGCACCTGGAACAGCAGTGCCTGCAGCGCCGGCACCTTGGCGAAGGCGAGCGCGATAATGCCGGTCAGCAGCACGCCCGAAAGCATGTAGTTGTAGACCGACAGCATGTACGACCTGAGCCCCGCGTCATACGCCTCGGCGCGCGCACCGGCGGCAGCGAAGGGCGTGGCGCTCGAACGGGGATCCGACCAGTTAGCCATGTAAAACTCCTTTGCCCGGCGCATCGCCGGATACCGCAAATATCGGTCTTGCCGGCGGCCTTTTCAAGCGAATCCGGCGCTAGCAATGTTTCGATACAGTTTCGATCCTCGCCTTGATCGGCGACAAGCCGTTGGAAAGCGCGTGCGCCGCAGCTAAAAGCCCCGCCATGCACCGCCTGTTCGTCGGCCTTCGCCCGCCCGCCGCGATCCGCGCGCGCCTGCTCGCGCTGGCCGGTGGCGTGCCCGGCGCGCGCTGGCAGGACGAGGGCCAGCTCCATTGCACGCTGCGCTATATCGGCGAGGTCGACCGGCGTGTGGCAGAGGATGTCGCCATTGCGCTCGGCAATATCCGCTTTCCGCCGCTGGAGCTGACGCTTGCGGGCGTGGGCGAGTTCGACAAGGGCGGCCGCCCCAATGCACTGTGGGTCGGCCTGCGCCCGCACGAGCCGATCACCCAGTTGCACCACAAGATCGACCAGGCGCTGGTCCGGCTGGGCCTGTTGCCCGAGCGCCGCGCCTATCTGCCGCACATCACGCTTGCCCGGATGAACGCGCAGGCCGGCGCCAATGACGGCTTTCTGCGCGACCATGCCGGGCTGGCCAGCCCGCCCTTCACGATCGATTCCTTCCTGCTCTACGAAAGCCATCTCGGCCGCGAAGGATCGGTATATGAGGCGATCGGGCGCTATCCCCTCACCGGCTGAGCGCCGGCGATCCCATCCGCCACCAGCGCCAGCGCGGCTGCGACCGGCGCCTCAAGCGGCGACAGTTTGCCGTCGAGCGCAAGCGTCGACAGCCCGTGCACCACGCTCCATGCCGCCAGCGTGGCTGCCTGCGCATCGCCCTGCGCAAGGCTCTCGACCCGACGCGAGAGGATGAAGAAGGCTTCGCCATAGTCGCCTGGCGGCATGTCGCACACCGGCCGGCCGCCGAACATCAGGCGGAACAGCGCCGGGCGGGCCTGGGCAAAGCGGAAATAGGCCAGGCCCTGCGCGATCAGCGCAGCGCGTGGACTGGCGGCGCGGTCCGCCTCGACCAGCACCGCCGCCAGCGCGGCGAAGCCCGCCTCCGCCACCGCCCCCAGCAGACCGGCCTTGTCGGCAAAGTGGCGATAGGGCGCCATCGCCGAAACGCCGGTCGCCTGGGCCAGCGCCCGCAGCGTGACCGCCGCCTCGCCTTCCCGATCGAGCAGATCGATCGCCGCCTCGACCAGCCGCGCACGCAGCGGCTCGGCGGCCTTTGCATTTTCCATCTTGTTTACACCGTAAACAACTTCTAACGTGTACAGTGTAAACACGGAGTCCCGCCATGCAAGCCACAACGGTCCGCGAGACGGTGGATCTCGCTGCCTATCCCGATCTGGTCGTCGTCATTCTCGGCTTTCGCCTTCGCCGCCTGCGTGCGCTGCGGGCGATGCTGCGCATCGGCCGCGGCCTGGGCGCCATCAGCCGCAATCCACCCGACGGACTGTTGGCCGAGGACCAGATGCTGTTCGGCTGGAACCATATCGGCTTCCGCCAATATTGGCGCGATCTCGAAAGCCTGGAACGCTTCACCCGCAGCGCACCGCACAGCGACTGGTGGCGCGACTTCACGCGCGATCCGCAAGGCGCCGGCTTCTGGCACGAAGCCTATAGCGCCCGCGGCATCGAGGCAGTGTATCTCAACCTGCCCGACATCCGCATCGGCCTGGGCCAGTTCGCCCCGATGACCCAGCCGGTCGGCCCGAGGCTCTCCACTCGCCAGCGACTGGCAGCACATGCCGGGCGCGAGGCAGCGTAAAGTCAGAGGACTGCCGCGCCTCTTGTCGCCCTAGTCACTTTGTTCAACGCTCTAGCGCCGCCACCAGCTCGGCTGCCGCGCGGGATACTTCCGACCAGGTGCGCTCGAACCCCGCCGGGCCGCCATAAAAGGGATCGGCGACGCCCCGCCCTTGCCAGCCCGGCACGACATCGAGCAGCAACCGCAGCCGCGCTGTGCCATCGGCCGGGGCGATCTTGCGGAGGTCTGCCAGATTCTGCGCGTCGAGCGCGAGGATATGGTCGAAGCGGGTAAAGTCCTCGCGCCGCACCTGCCGCGCGCGCTGGCCGGAAATGTCGATCCCGTATTTCGCGGCGACCGCGACGGAGCGGCGATCGGGCGCCTCGCCGGCATGCCAGCCGCCGGTGCCGGCCGAATCGACTTCCACCGCGATGCCGGCTGAATCGGCCGCTGCCCGCAAGGCAGCTTCGGCCAGCGGCGAACGGCAGATATTGCCGAGACAGACAAACAGGAACGACGGCACAGGCACGGCAAAGACTTTTTCAGGCAAGGACAGATGTTCCTAGCCGCACGATGCCTTCGCCCTCAAGTACCTCAGACGCTCTGGAACACCCCACAGGCGATGCGCGTGCCGCTGTTGCCCGACGGATCGGTCTTGTAGTCGTCCTCACCGGAATGGATGACGATCGAGGCGCCATCGGCATCCATCAGCTCGGCGAAGGTGCCGCCGGTCAGCTTGAAGATCGTCCGGTCGCTGCCCTTGGGACCGATCTTCAGATTGGGCATGTCGCCGGCATGGGGCCCCATCGGGTTTTCCTTGCCATGCTTGTGCGCGGTGGGATTCCAGTGGCCGCCGGCGCTGGTGAAGTCGGGCGCATCGCACTTGCCGATGGTATGGATGTGCGTGCCGTGCACGCCTTCGGGCAGGCCGTGCGCTTCCACGATCACCCGGATCGTGCCGTCGATCTCCTCGGCGATCGCCGTACCCACCTGCTTGCCCGAGGCGTCGTGCAGTTCCGCCTCGGCGCGATAATGCCCGGCCATGTACCGCGCATTCTTCGCCGGCGAAGCGCAACCGCCCAGCGCCAGTGCAGCGCCGGCAATGGCCGCGCCCCATGCCCATGTCTTCATCGCCACGACTCCCTCGACGTCTCTCGACTTCCTTCTGCACACGTAATGGTCGTTCCTGCCGCCAGTTCCAAGAGGTTAGCGGCACCGGCTGACCTGCAGCCCCGTCGGCCGGGCGCATCGCGCAAGCTGCCACGTGGCAGCTCGCCGCCCCGGGGCATGGGAATAACGCTCTTGTTTCAGTCAATTAATGAGAGCAACGCATCCCACCCGCGCAACGCCCAATCGCGAATCTTGATTTTGTTCCCAATAAAAACAAGAAATTGCGACCGTCCCAAGCTGGTACGAAGCCCTAAATTCCTTCCACCAGTCGTTTATAATCATTGACTCCATTAACGTTCTGTTTACTTTCGCGGTCGCTGCGGAGAATATGCGAGGTCCGCCCTGCGGCATTGTTCAGGCGCATGGGGAGATTTGATTATGAAGAAGACGCTTTGCGCGGTGTTGCTCGCCAGTTCGGCAGTAGCGTCGCCCGCTTTCGCCCAGACCCTCACCACCGATCTTGCCACCTGGCAGGCGGTTGCGGGCAGCTATTTCAACGACACGAGCTATGGGGCAGACGGCAGCGCCGTTTCCTCGGTCGCGCTGCAGGGCGGGCCGACCATCAGCTTCAACGCGCCGACGACCGTCGCGACGGTCGGCTCCAGCTGGGGCACCTGGTCGGGCGGCTATACCGGCCAGGTTCTGATCGCCGGCGGTAACAACATCTCGGTCAACATTGCGCCGACCACCACCGATTTCGGTTTCTTTGCCGAACCGGACAGCTTCAGTTCGTTCCTGATCAAGCTCACCCTCACCGGCGGCGGCAGCGTGCAGCAGCTCGTGACCGGCAATGCGGGCGCGAAATTCTTCGGCTGGAACGGCGGCGGCGTCTCGAGCTTCACCATTTCGACCACGGACCAGAACTTCGCGTTCGGCAACTTCTATTACGCCGGCACCTCGGGCGTGCCCGAACCGGCGGCCTGGGGCATGCTGATCGGTGGCTTCGCGCTCGCCGGTGCGGCGCTGCGCCGTCGCTCGCTGAAGGTCGCCTACGCGGCCTGATCGCGCGGCATCCTTCGATGCACGCAAGGGGCGTCGCCTGTTTTGCAGGCGGCGCCCTTTTCGGTTGGTCCATGGCTCATTCGCCGCGACCGCCTCGCCGCGTATAGGTGATGCGGATGCGCACCCAGGTGCCGACCATCACCTTGCCGTTCACTTGCGGCGGCTTGACGAGGAACTGGAAAGCGGCCTGGCGCACCGCCCCGGCATAGCCCGAGCCGACCGGATATTCGCCCAGTTCCTGGCAATCGGTGACCTGATAGCGCGAAATGGTGCGACAGGCGATTTCACCCCAACCCTCGCGGCCGAGAGCGCGTTCGGAGACGTAAGGGGAAAGCTGTGCGTCGGTGGGGTGGCGATACCAGTCGGCGGCATACAGGACTTGTCCATGCGGGCCGGTGCCGGCGCGCTCGCTATCCGCGCTGCCACCGCCTTCGGTCTCTGCCGTGTCGCCCGAATCGCCCTGCTTGGCGGGTGCGAGGGTGGAAATATCAGCGGCAGCATAGTCGCGCCGGCTCATCAGAATGAAGCTGCGCGGCCCGTTGGTCTGGGTCGTGGTGACGGGCGGCGGTGGCGTCTCGGCGGCCTGCTGCTGCGGCTGGGTCTGCTGCTCCGCCTTTTGGCCGGCGCGCTTGTGCGCCTTCTCGGCCTTGGGCTCGGCTTTGGCCGCGGGCTCGTCTTGGCCGGTGTTTGAGTCCAGTCCGAACACGACCGGACGCGGCTTTTCCTTGGGCGTGACGTGCGGCGCCATCCACAGCAACAACAGCGCGATGAGAATTTCGATCGCCAGCGCCAGCAGGAACGAAATGCTGCGGCCGCGCAACGAAACGCGCAGCCTGGCCTTCGGCGAAGCGGATGTTGTCGACAGCATCGAAAGGAGAAACCCGGACACCCCAAAACAGGCCGGAAAACCCCCGACCTGTCAGCCACTCCCCCGCACCGACTGGCGCTAGGGGAAGAGTGCGGCAAAACCATGTCAGCCCGCCTCGCCACGCGGGAAATGGGCGTTAGCGCTATCATGGCTCCATCCCCTACGATGGTCCCCTTTCCCTCCCCCGGAAGTGGCGCTAAGGCGACCGCGAATCTTCGCATTCGCAGCACCCCGACGGTGCGCCCGCGCAGCCCTCTATGATGGCTGCGTCCCCCGAGCGCCCGGCGGACCAGACAGGGAAAGGACCCCGCGCCTCATGACCGCCATCGGCAACGATACGCTCGGCACGCGTGACACGCTCACCGTCTCCGGCAAGACCTACAGCTTCTACTCGCTTCCCAAGGCGGCGGCGAAGCTCGGCGACGTCAGCCGCCTGCCCTTCTCGATGAAGGTGCTGCTGGAGAACATGCTCCGTTTCGACGACGGCGTGACCGTCACGCCGGAGGATGCCCAGGCAATCGTCGACTGGCAGAAGAACCCCAAGGCACCCAGCCGCGAGATCCAGTATCGCCCCGCGCGCGTGCTGATGCAGGACTTCACCGGCGTGCCCTGCGTGGTCGACCTGGCCGCCATGCGCGACGCGATCACGAAGCTCGGCGGCGATGCGGCCAAGATCAACCCGCTGGTGCCGGTGCATCTCGTGATCGATCACTCGGTGATGGTCGACGAGTTCGGCACGCCGCAGGCCTTCGAAGACAATGTGAAGCTCGAATATGAGCGCAATGCCGAGCGCTACGAGTTCCTGAAGTGGGGCTCCAAGGCGCTCAACAACTTCTCGGTGGTCCCGCCGGGCACCGGCATCTGCCACCAGGTGAACCTGGAATATATCGCCCAGTCGATCTGGTCGTCGCAGGCGCCCGATGGCGCGACGATCGCCTATCCGGACACGCTGGTCGGCACCGACAGCCACACCACCATGGTCAACGGCCTCGGCGTGCTCGGCTGGGGCGTGGGCGGCATCGAGGCGGAAGCGGCGATGCTCGGCCAGCCGGTGTCGATGCTGATCCCCGAAGTCGTCGGCTTCAAGCTGACCGGCAAGCTGCCGGAAGGCATCACCGCGACCGACCTGGTGCTCACCGTCACCCAGATGCTGCGCGCCAAGGGCGTCGTCGGCCGCTTCGTCGAATTCTACGGCCCGGGCCTGCACTCGATGACGCTGGCGGACCGCGCGACCATCGCCAACATGGCGCCGGAATATGGCGCGACCTGCGGCTTCTTCCCGATCGACGACAAGACGCTCGATTACATGCGCCTCACCGGCCGCAGCGAAGAGAATGTCGCGCTGGTCGAGGCCTATGCCAAGGCGCAGGGCATGTGGCACGGCGCGGATGCGGTGGAGCCGATCTTCACCGACACGCTTGAGCTCGACATGTCGACCGTCCGTCCGTCGCTCGCCGGCCCGAAGCGTCCGCAGGACCGCGTCAGCCTCGACAGCGTCGACGAAGTGTTCAACGGCGACCTGACCAAGGTGTACAAGAAGGAGCAGCCGGCGCGCGTGAGCGTCGAAGGCCGCGACCATGACATCGGCGACGGCGACGTCGTGATCGCCGCGATCACCAGCTGCACCAACACCTCGAACCCGTCGGTGCTGATCGCCGCCGGCCTCGTCGCCCGCAAGGCGCGTGAAAAGGGCCTGACCCGCAAGCCGTGGGTGAAAACCTCGCTTGCCCCGGGCTCGCAGGTCGTGACCGACTATCTGAACAAGGCCGGCCTCACCGAGGATCTCGACGCGATCGGCTTCAACCTGGTCGGCTATGGCTGCACCACCTGCATCGGCAACTCGGGTCCGCTCGCCGAGCCGATCTCGGCCGCGATCAACGGCAACGACATCGTCGCCGCCTCGGTCCTGTCGGGCAACCGCAACTTCGAGGGCCGCGTGTCGCCCGACGTGCGCGCCAACTTCCTCGCCTCGCCGCCGCTGGTCGTCGCCTATGCGCTGAAGGGCACGGTGACCGAGGACATGTACGAAACGCCGATCGGCACCGGTTCGGACGGCAATCCGGTGTTCCTGAAGGACATCTGGCCCTCGAACGAGGAGATCCAGGGTCTGATCACGGCGAACATCGACGACGAGATGTTCCGCTCGCGCTATGGCAATGTCTATCTGGGCGACAGCCACTGGCAGGCGATCACCGTCACCGGTTCGGACACCTATAGCTGGCCGACCGCCTCGACCTACATCCACAACCCGCCCTATTTCGAGGGCATGACGATGACCCCGGCCCCGGTGCAGGACATTGTCGATGCCAAGCCGCTGGCGATCCTGGGCGATTCGATCACCACCGACCACATCTCGCCCGCAGGCAGCATCAAGGCGGACTCGCCCGCCGGCGTGTTCCTGCAGGAACGCCAGGTCGCGAAGAAGGACTTCAACAGCTACGGCGCGCGCCGCGGCAACGACGAAGTCATGGTGCGCGGCACCTTCGCCAACATCCGCATCAAGAACGAGATGGTGCCGGGCGTCGAAGGCGGCATGACCAAGTATAATGGCGAGGTCATGCCGATCTATGACGCAGCGATGCGTCACAAGGCGGACGGCACCGCGCTCGTCATCGTCGCGGGCAAGGAATATGGCACCGGCTCGTCGCGCGACTGGGCGGCGAAGGGCACCAACCTGCTCGGCGTGCGTGCGGTCATCACCGAGAGCTTCGAGCGTATCCACCGCTCGAACCTGGTCGGCATGGGCGTGCTGCCGCTGCAGTTCGCCGACGGCGTGACCCGCGAGACGCTGAAGCTGGACGGCACCGAGACCTTCACCATCACCGGCGTCGCGGACCTGCGCCCGCGCCAGGATGTCGAAGTGAAGCTGACCCGCGCCGATGGCTCGTCGGAAACCTTCCTCACCCGTTGCCGGATCGATACCGTCAACGAGCTGGAATATTTCCTGAACGGCGGCATCCTGCACTACGTGCTGCGCAAGCTCGCCGCCTGAGGCGAGGCGATACCCCTCCCGGTGACGGGAGGGGGTTTGGATATGGAAGCGGCCGGGGCACAGGGTGCTCCGGCCGTTTTTGTTTCTGCGTGCTTTCCCCTCCCGCTTGCGGGAGGGGTCAGGGGAGGGGCTGATGTGGAGGCTCTTTCCCGAACGCGATCACCCGCGATCGCACTCCCCTCCCCCGACCCCTCCCGCAAGCGGGAGGGGAGCGCATATTGTCACGGAATCCCCGGCTTCAATTCCCGCCGATACCCAGCAGCTCGATCTTGAACAGCAAGGTCGCGCCGCCAGGGATCGGCCCCTTGCCGCGCAGGCCATAGCCCAGCTCCGCCGGCACCGCGATCTCGATCGTATCGCCCACGCCCATCAGCGGCACGGCGATCTGCCAGGCGCGGATCAGCCGGTCGAGCGGGAAGCTGGCGGGCGGGCCGCCATAGGAGCTGTCGAACTCGGTGCCATCGACGAAGCTGCCAGCATAATGCAGCGTCACCATGTCGGTCACCTTGGGATGCTGCCCGCTACCGTCGCCCTTCACCCGGCGCCAGCGCAGCCCGCCTTCCAGCACGCGCCAGCCTTGCGCACCGCTGCGGCTGGCGAGCGCCAGCGACTGGGCGTTGAGCCAGGCGGGGCTCTGCGCCGGATCGGGCGCCGCCGCGTCCTGCGCGAAAGCAGGCGTGGCGAGCGCGAGCAGGCCCGCCGCCATCCACCGCGCGCGCATCAGCCGAGCACCCGGCCCGCGACGGCATCGAGCTTCGCCAGCAGCTCGGGATCGCGCACCTGCGGCGCGGTGATCAGTGCATAATCGAGGCAGGTGTCGATCGGGCTCGGCGCGCGTTCTTCGGGCAGGTTGCGGAGCAGGTGCATCACCATCTTTCGCGCCTTTTCGGCATTGTTCGAAAGCTGGGCGATCACCTGCGCGACATCGACCGCCTCCTCGCCTTCGCGCCAGCAATCATAATCGGTGACCATGCCGACCAGCGCATAGGGCAGCTCCGCCTCGCGGGCGAGCTTGGCCTCGGGCATCGCCGTCATGCCGATGATGTCACAGCCCCAGCTGCGATAGAGGTTGCTCTCGGCGCGGGTGGAGAATTGCGGGCCTTCCATCGCCAGATAGGTGCCACCAACATGGGTGGTGGCACCCGCCGCCTGCGCCGCCTCCGCCGCCAGCGCGGAAAGGCGCGGGCAGACCGGATCGGCCATCGAGACATGCGCGACCATGCCGGCGCCGAAGAAGGACGACGGCCGGCCCTTGGTCCGGTCGATAAACTGGTCGGCAATGGTGAAGGTGCCCGGCGCGCGTTCCTCGGCGAGCGAGCCGACCGACGACACTGCCAGCACGTCGGTGACGCCCAGCCGCTTCAGCACATCGATATTGGCGCGGACGTTGAGGTCCGACGGGCTGATGCGATGTCCCCGGCCGTGGCGCGGCAGGAACACCACTTTCACATGGCCGACATGGCCGACAAAACATTCGTCCGAAGGACGGCCCCAGGGGCTCGCCACTTCCACCCACTTGCCGCCTTCTATGCCCTCGACATCGTACAGGCCCGAACCGCCGATGATCCCGATCGTCCAACCGCTCATGCGTCACCCTTTGCTGCGTTGCGGCGGGCATAGGCGAAATAGACGACCAGACCCAAGAGGTTCCAGATGCCGAACGCAATCTGCGTCTGGTGCGGCAGGCTGAGGAACAGATAGAGGCAGCCGAAGATTGCGCCCAACCCGACCACCCAGGCGGCCGGTGCGCGGAACGGCCGGGCCATGTTGGGCGCGCGGCGGCGCATCACCAGCAGGCACAGGCCTACTGCGGCAAAGGCCGTGAGCGTGCCGGCATTGGCCAGCGCGGCGATCTGGTCGATCGGGAAAAAGGCGGCGAAGAAGGTGACCACCACCGCCGTGAAGATAGTGATCCGCACCGGCGTTCCGCGCTTCGACACCCGCGCCAGGCTGGGCGGCAGCATCCGGTCGCGCGCCATCACGAAGAAGATGCGGCTCTGGCCGAACAGGAAGGCGAGGATCACCGTCGGCAGCGCGATCACGGCCGAGGCGGCAAGGAAGGTGGCAATCGCCGGCTGGTCGATCTGGCGCAGGATCAGCGCCAGCGGCTCGGGGCTGTCGGCAAAACGGGTGAAGGGCAGCGCGCCCACCGCCGCCACCGCCACGACCATGTAGATCAGCACGCAGACCAGCATCGACCCGACGATGCCGATCGCCAGATCGCGGCAGGGATTTTTCGCCTCTTCCGCTGCCGTCGAAATCGCATCGAAGCCGTAAAAGGCGAAGAACATGATCGCGGCCGCCGCCATCACGCCGCGTTCGACGCCATCCGGGCCGATGGTCTTGGCAAAGCCGAACGGCATGAAGGGATGGAGATTGGCCGATTTGAAATAGGGCAGCGCGATCAGCACGAAGATGGTCAGCGCCAGCATCTTGATCACCACCAGCATGGCGTTGATCGTGGCGCTCTCCCGCGTGCCGAACACCAGCATGCCGGCCACCACCGCAACGATGAACATCGCCGGCAGGTTGATGCCCCAGCTGACCACGTGCCAGCCGTGGAACAGCGCACCGCCGACCTTGGGACCGTGGCTCAGCCAATCGGGCAATGCCAGCCCCAGATCGTGGAGAAAACCGACCGTATAGCCGGACCAGCCGACCGCGACCGTGGCGACCACCAGCGTATATTCGGCAAGCAGGCTCCACCCGACCACCCAGGCGACAATCTCGCCCAGCGTCGCATAGCTATAGGTGTAAGCGCTGCCCGAGGCGGGAATCATCGTCGCCAGTTCGGCATAGGCGAGCGCGGCGCAGGCGCAGATCGCCCCGGCAATGGCGAAGGAGAGGATCACCCCCGGCCCCGCCCGGTCGGCACCCACGCCGATCAGCGTCAGGATGCCGGTGCCGACGATCGCGCCGACGCCGAGCGCCACCAGATGATGCCAGCCCAGCGTCCGTGCGAGCCGGTGCTCGTGCGGGCGGTCCTCGGCGGCGACGATCGATTTCAGACGGAACAGACTGGCCATACACTCTCCCTGCGCGCCATGGTGTAGCGCCGCGGAGCGGCGGGGCAAGCCGGCGCCCGCTTTGTCCCAACCGTCCCGAATCCGCGCAGAACAGGGCGACAGGCGACAAGTCTCCGATGCGGCTCGCGTTGAAAGTTAATCGATGACTTGCTAAGCTTTGCAAGACGGCGACTGCTATCGGCCGCTGCTCGGGGGTGGGCTTATCATGCGTATTGTGTCGCAGGAGGCGTTGCGAAATCGTCTCACCATAACCGGCCTTGCCGTGTGCATGGCGCTGGCAGCCACGCTGCAGTTAAATGGCCGGTCGCTGTTTGCAGTCGACGAAGCCAAGGCGAACAACGCCTTTGCCGCACTCAACCAGCGCGCGCGTGCTGCTGCCGGCAAGGTGACGGGCAGCGGCGGCAGCGCTGCCTCGCGCGGTCCGGTCGCCCGCCTACTAGAGAGCGCCCATAACGACTATGCGTCGCGCCCCGAAGCCAATGCAGTGCCGGAAAGCGCCGCGCCTTCGCGCCCCGCCGCCGATCTGTTCACGCCCGTCACGCCGGCGACGGTGGAAACTGCCGACGCCGCCCGGCCCGATGCTCGCAGCGGCATGGGCGGTTCGGGCACGCCGCCCTCGCCCGGCGACCTGCTGCTGCAAAGCCCGCCGGTCTCCGGCCCGGGCGGCATTGCCCCCGCGTCGAACAGCCCCGGAACGCCCGCGACCAGCCCGACCCCCAGCACCGATCCCACCCCAAGCCCGACGCCGACCAGCCCGGTCGTAACGCCCACAGCGCCGGCCACGCCGCCGGTCGTGATTCCGACGCCGCCCCCCACCGCCACGGTGCCCGCGACGCAGCCGACCGGCCCAACGGTGCCCGTCTCCACCCCCACGCCCCAGACGAGCCCAACCACGCCGACCGTACCGACCACGCCCGTATCGCCCGTGCCGGAGCCGGGCGGCTGGGCATTGCTGATCGCCGGGCTGGGGCTGGGCGGCGCGCTGCTGCGCTGGCGTCGTGACACGCTGCTGGCGGCACGCCGGCAAGCATGACCGACACCCCCGCGCCGAACGCGGCGGGGCAGACAGCGGCAACCCGCCGACGCTGGCTCGCCCGCGCAAAGGCCGCCGCCTGGCTGTGGCTGGCGCTCGCCTTTGGCTATTTCTGCTGGGAAGCCTTCTGGTATCGCGGGCTCTACGCGGTCCTTGCCGAATGGGAGCAGACGCGGTTCGACTGGTATGTGCCGGTCACCGACACGGTCGCGCTGAGCCTGGTGTTCGGCGGGCTGCCGTTGCTGATCGTCAAGCTGGTGGAATGGCGACAGCGGCGGCGCACAGGCGCAGCCGAGCCTGTCGTCGTCGACGAGTTCGCCGCCGCACTGGCGATGGCGGAGCAGCTCTCGAGGCGGCTGTTGCTGTTCGTGCTGGTGCTCGCCGGCGCCACGCTGATCGCCTTTGGCGTCGCCGTCGTCCGCGTGCCCGGCGACGGCGGCAAGATCCAGTTGCTCGCTGCCGCCGCCAATGGTGCGGACGTGCACGAAGGCCCGACCCGGCTGGACCTGCGCGATGCGCCCCGGCGCGGCATCCTGTTCCGCATGCGCTGGCCGGGCGAACTCGTCCACGCCGGTTTCGCGCAGACCGAGGCGAGGCTCGCCAATGGGCAGCGGCTGACGGTATTTGCCGAGATCGACGATGCCGATCTTGCCGATCTCTCCGGCTTCGACACCACGCGGCCCCGGCTGGGCGTGCTGGTGCGCAACGGTCTGCCGGGCACGACCATTGCCTTCCTCAACCGCAATGGCGCCGGCGTTACCGATCCCTATTATTGCCTGTACCGCAGCGCGCTTTCGGCGCGGTTGCGCTATCTGGCGGTCAGCATGCAATTGCTTGCCTGCACCGCCATCGCGCTGCTGTTCTGGGTCGCCCAGCGGCTGCGGGTGCGCAGAATGCGCCGCCGTTCGGGCACTGCGGCACCCCAGCCGTGACGGCACCGCGTAAAGGCAAAATTTACTTCGAATTTTGCTTGCATTGTCGGTTCACAACCAAAATTTAACGCGGCGATAAGCCCCGCGGGGCTATTCCGGTCTTCGTGTTCACCAGTGCGCCCGTACTGTCTTCGATGAACCTGATGCTTTCGGGGCTGGTCGCGTTGCAGGCATTCACCCTGGTGGGCGGCCAGGTCGATCATTGGCTGCACAATGCCGCCAACCGCCTCGAAGCCCGGCTTGAGGCCGAACAGCCGGCACCCGCCACCGCCAGCCAGAGCATCGCCCGCGCCGCCGACGGCATGTTCTATCTGGAGGGGAATGCCGGGTCCGCGCCGGTACGCCTGCTGGTCGACACCGGGGCGTCGGGCACCATCCTCACGCGCACCGATGCCGCGCGGCTGGGTGCCGCCCCGCTGACGGACGCGCCTCGCCGCCAGGTCCGCACACTGGCGGGAACCTTGCCGATCGGCGAGGTCGCGGTGTCGCGGCTGGAAATTGGCGGCCATGTTTTCCGCGACATACGGGTCGGCGTTGCCGACGACCGGCTGGGCACGTCGCTGATCGGGCAGGATCTGCTGCGCCGGTTCGACGGCGTCGCAATTGCAAAGGACCGGCTGATCCTCCGCTAGGCAGCGGTCAGGCGCTCTGCCCGGTTTCGCGCAACAGGCCGATCAGGGTGGCGAGCGGCCAGTCGGGCTTGCTGCGCTTCCAATAGCCATGCACGAAGAAGCTGGCGCCCGGCGCGTCGATCGGCCGCAGCGTCACTTCCGGCCCGATCATGTCGCTCTGGCTCGCGCAGACCAGCGCCACGCCCTGACCGCGGGCGACCCCCTCCATCAGCACGGTCGGCGCGACATCGAGCAACAGCCCGCCCATGGCGGGCCCTTCCGGCACGACGCAGCGTGACAGGAACCGGTGCACCTCGCCACCATGTTCCTGGCGTGAGAGGAGCAGCAGTTCGCTGCGCAGTTCCTCCGGCGTGATGCTGTCACGACCCGCCAGCCGGTGTTCGGCCGACATCGCCACCATCACCCGGTCGCGCCACAGCCGCAGCGACGGGAAATCGGCACGTATCTCGCCCGGCACCAGCGCCAGCGCCAGTTCGTCCTTCGCCATCGCCGGCAACAGCTGGGTGCGCGTCATTTCGTGCACGCCCAGCCCGATTTCCGGAAAGCGCGTAGCGAATTCCAGCATCGCCTCGCCCAGGCGCCGCCGCCCGATCGACGCGAAGCAGCCGACAGCAAGGTCTCGCCCAGCCGATTGGCCCGCGGCCGTTGCGTCCATCAAGACCTCAGTATGGATCGTCATCGCCACAATGTGGCTGAACCTATGGCGCGGGGCGACACAAGCCGCGACCAATGCGACGAAGGTGCGACGAACCCGACGGTGGGCGAGACGACGATGCGGCCCGCCCCGCGCAAACCCCTGCGCAAAGGCCGTAAAAATTGCTACTCTGCCGAAATGAACGGGGAAACGGTGGAAGCGCTGGCAAATTCCGGGGGCATCATCGTCCCTGATTTCGACTCGATCGAGTCGATTCGGCTGTGGCTGTCGGAGCAGTTTCTGGGCGAAACCGATCCTGCGCGAATCGTGCGGGTGGCAACCGCCGCCGTCGGCCGGTTCCTCGACGCGCGGGCAGCCGCCTATGGCGAAATCGATGCGGCGATCGAATCGGTTCAGTTCGCCAGCGCGTGGAGCCCCAGCGGGCGCAGCGTGCCGCTGCCGCGCATTCCCCTTTCCCCCGAATCCCCGCTGACCGCCGCCTATCGCGCCGGGCGCACCGCCGTGATCGACGACATCGAGGCAGCCGGGCTGCTGCCCGCCGAAATCGAAGTGCTGCGAGGCGCGCGAGTCGCCGCCATTGTTGCCGCGCCGGTGCTGCACGAGGGGCGCCCGGTGGCGCTGTTCGCGGCGGTGAACGCGCAGCCGCGGCGTTGGTCGCGCGACGAGGTGCTGCTGGTGGAAGACACCGCGGTGCGAATCTGGGGGGCGATTGAGCATCTGCGCCTGACCGAGCAGCTGCGCGAAAGCGAGGAGCAGTTCCGCCTGCTTGCCGAGCATTTGCCCGGCCTGTGCTGGGTATGGGACGGCGAAGCGGTGCGCTGGGCCAACAGCCGCTGGCACGCCCTGTTCGACGGCACCGCCGGCGAGCGCGGCGACCCTTCGGAAATCGTCCATCCCGACGACATGCCGCTTGCCGCAGCGGCCTGGAAGGCAATGCGCGCGGGCCAGGAATATGCCGAAATCCACCTGCGCATGCGCGACAAGGACGGCATCTATCGCCCCTATCTGAGCAAGGCAGTGGCTATCCGCGACGCGACCGGCAGCGTGGTGCGCTGGTGCGGCGTGCAGATCGACCTGACCGAGCGGCATCTGCAGGACCAGCGCCAGGCGCTGCTGCGCGCCTTTCACGACCGCACGCGCGGCCTGCCCGATCCCGAAGCGGTGCTCACCGAAGTCGTCGACATGCTGACCGCGCATTTCGGTGCGAGCCAGATTCTGTGGTGCGAAGCGCGCGAGGGGCGCGAGGACGCGCTCGAGATTTTCCGGACGGCGGGCGGCGTGCCAACCGATCCGGAAACGGTGGCAGACATACTCATCCCGGCGTTCCGAAGCCTGTCTGCGCCCGAGGCGTGCAGCGGCGACCGGTCCGCCACGCACATCCATCTGTCCGATCTTCCCGCCGACCACCCGCTTGCGGCGGCCGCCCGCCGGCTGGGCGTCGTCACGAGCATCGCCGCGCCGATCACCAAGGAAGGGCGGCTGGTTGCCCTTCTGGCGGTTCTGCACGACGTGCCGCGACAATGGACGCAGGACGAAGTGGCGCTCTGCGAGGAGATTGCCGAACGGCTATGGGCGACTGTGTCGCGCACCCGTGCCGAGGCGGAACTGCGCGAGCGTGAGCGCAACCAGGCGCTGCTGATCGCGTGGAGCGACCGGACCCGCAGCGAGACCGATCCCGAAGCGATCATCGAAGACACGCTGCGCTGCCTTGGCGAGGAGATGGGCGTCAGCCGCGTCACCTATTCGGAAAGCGATGCGGAAGGGCGGATCTTCACCGTCCGTGCCGAATGGCGCATCGATAGCGTCGTCAGCAATCTGGGCAATGTCGTGACGCTGGGCACCTATGGCGAGTCGGTCGACCGCGAATGGATCAGCGGGGCACTCGTCGTCTATGACGATGTCCGCCGCGATCCGCAGGTTACGCCCGCCGCGCTGGAACGCTATCGCTCGACCCAGATCGCCGCCTTCATGAGCGTGCCGCTGCTGCGCGAAGGCGTCGCCCGGTCGATCATTTCGGTACAGGATTGCAACACCCGCCGGTGGCGCGACGGCGAGAAGCAGCTGATGCGCGACATTGCCGAGCGCGCCTGGGTGACGATCGAACGCGCCCGCGCCCAGGCGGCGTTGCAGGAACGCGAACGCAACCAGCAATTCCTGATCGCGTGGAGCGACCGACTGCGCGTTGAAACCTCGCCGGACCGCATCATCGCGCTGACGCTCGATTCACTCGCGGCGCAACTGGGCGTCACCCGCGTCACCTTTGCGGAAGCGGACGGTAGCTGTTTCCGCATCGAGGGCGAGTCGCGCGCCGATCGCGTCGCTTCGCTGATGGGCCGCGACTTCGCGGTCGACGCGATCGGCCGCGAAGTGACGCAGGAATGGATGCACGGCGCGCTGGTCCGCTACGATGATGTGGCGGCTGACGCGCGGCTGCAGCCCGAGACGCGCGAACGCTACCGCGAAGCCGACATTGCCGCCTTCGTTACCATTCCGCTGGTGCGGGACGGTCGGACACGGTCTGCGCTTTCGATCCAGCATGATCAGCCGCGCCGCTGGCGGGACAGCGAAATCCAGCTGCTGCGCGACGTGGCGGAACGGACCTGGGCGACGCTGGAACGGGCGCGTTCCGAGGAGCGGCTGGCGGAAAGCGAAGCGCAGCTGGCCGCCTTCCTGGAAAATGCGCCGCTGGTGATGCACATCCAGGATGCGCAGGGCCGCTATGTCCGGGTGAACCCCGAATTCGCCCGCGCCATCGGCCGGCCGATGAGCGAAATCACCGGCGCCCATCCGCGCGACCTGTTCCCCGCCCCGATTGCCGAGGCGCTGATGGCGATCGAGGCGCAGGCGCGCACCGGTGCGGTGGCCAGCACCGAACTCGACCTCGACCTGGGCGAGCAGTACGCCTCTGCGCTGGCGATCCTGTTCCCGATCCAGGGCGCATCGAGCAGCAGCCGCACTGCCGGCTTCACCATCGACCTGACCGAACGCAAGCGCGCCGAAGCCGCCCTCGCCCGCTCACGCGAGGCGCTGTACCAGTCGGAAAAGCTGAGTGCGCTCGGCTCGCTGCTTGCCGGCGTCAGCCATGAACTGAACAACCCGCTGTCGATCGTCGTCGCCCAGGCGGTGATGATGGAGCGTCAGGCGCGCGGCACCGAACTGGCCGAGCGCGCCCAGAAAATCTGCAAGGCGGCCGATCGCTGCGCGCGCATCGTCCAGACCTTCCTGGCGATGGCGCGGCAGAAACGCCCCGAACGCGCCGCCGTCGATCTGAACGAAGTCGCCCGGGCCGCGCACGAGCTGACCGATTACAGCCTGCGCACCGACAATATCGCCACCCGCTGGGCGCTCACCGAGGCGCTGCCGCCGATCGCGGCGGATTCCGATCAGCTGCATCAGGTGCTCGTCAACCTGATCGTCAACGCCCAGCACGCCATGGCCGAAGTGCCCCCGGGCGACCGCACGCTGACGATCCGCACGGCGCGCGGCCCCAGCCGCGACACGGTGATCCTCGAAGTCGCAGATTCCGGCCCTGGCATTCCCGAAGAGGCGCGCCGCCGCATCTTCGAGCCCTTCTTCACCACCAAGCCGCAGGGCCATGGCACCGGCATGGGCCTGTCTTTCTCGCAAGGGCTGGTCGAGGCCCATGGTGGCCGTCTGGAACTGGCCTCCAGCGAACGGGGGGCCTGTTTCCGCCTGACCCTGCCGATCGACGAACATGTCGTGGTACCGGCGAGCGCGCCGGAACCGATCGTCGCCGAGCCACGCCAGCGCCGGGCGCTGGTGGTCGATGACGAACAGGAAATCGCCGAATCGCTCGCCGACTTCCTCTCGCTCGAAGGGTTCGACTGCGACATCGCGGTGGGCGGGGCAGCCGCCAAGCATCGGCTGGCCGATGGCAGCTACGACCTTGTCATCAGCGACCTGCGCATGCCGGATGTCGACGGTCCGCAGCTGCATGCCTGGATCGCCGCCGAGCGGCCCGAACTGCTCGATCGTGTCGGCTTCTCGACCGGCGATACGCTGGGCGCCTCAGCGGCGCGGTTCCTGAGCGAGGTGCGCCGCCCCGTGCTCGAAAAACCGTTTGTCCCCGATGCCGTGCATCGCTTCCTGCAGGAAATGGATCTCGCATGACGACACCCGCTGCGCATATCGTGGTGGTCGACGACGAGGAGGATCTGCGCGAACCCGTCGCCGCCTATCTGCGCGACCAAGGCCTGGACGTCGAGGAGGCGAATGGCGGGGCTGCGCTGGACGCGCTTCTCGCGCGGCGCGTTCCGGCACTGGTGGTGCTCGACGTGACGATGCCGGTGGAAGACGGCTTCTCCATCGCCCGCCGCCTGCGCGCTGCCTATGGCGCGATCGGCATCGTGATGCTGACGGCGCGGCGCGACGTGATCGACCGGGTCGTAGGGCTTGAGCTGGGCGCCGACGATTACATCATGAAGCCGTTCGAGCCGCGCGAGCTGCTGGCCCGGATCCGCTCCGTGCTCCGCCGGATCGGCGCCGATGCCGCCCGGGCGCCCGCCGTCGAAGCGACGCCCCCCCAGCCTTCGCCGGCAGCCCCGGTACCTGCCAGCAGCGCCTATCAGCGCGAATTCTGGATTCCCACGTCGCGCGGGCAGATTCGCGTGCCGGTCGAAACGATCGAATGGATCGAGGCTGCCAAGGACTATGCCCTGCTCCACACGCCGGAGCGCAGCCACATGATCCGCATCACCATGGCCGCGCTGGAAGAGGGGCTGGACCCGGCGCAGATGATGCGCGTCCACCGCTCGGCGTTCGTCCGGCCGGAAGCCGTCCACCAGATCAACGCGATCGGCCGCCACATGGCGCTGGTGCTGAAGTCGGGTGCCGTGGTCCGCGTCGGCCCGCGCCACTGGAGCAGCGTGCGCGAGCGACTGCAGCGATAGCGATTACTGCTTGTTGCAGCTCGTCAGCCGGTCGGCCTCGGCCGACTGGGCAACCCGATCGCCCTGACGCACCTGATAAAGCTGCGGCCAGCGCTTGCCGGTCAGGAACAGCCTTTTGCTCTTGGCGTCATAGGCGATGCCGTTGGCGACATCGTCCTGGTTGCGGCCCTGCGGCCCCAGCGCGCTGACATCGAGGAAGCTGCGGACGGCGCCGGTCTTCGGATCGATCCGGGCGATCAGGTTGGTCTCCCAGATATTGGCATAAATCTCGCCATCGACCCATTCGAGCTCGTTGAGATTGGCGACCGGGCAGCCATTGGCCGTGACGCGGAGCGTCGAGCGGGTCTGCATCGTCTCGGGATCGAGGAAGCGCAGTACCGGCGTGCCGTCGCTCATGATGAGCGACTTGTCGTCATGGGTCAGGCCCCAGCCCTCGCCGGTATAGGCAAAGCTGCCCTGCGGCGCGAAATCCGGGAGATTGTACACGAAGCCCGTCTGGTTCTGCCAGGTGAGCTGGAACAGCTTGTCGTGCCAGGCGACGATGCCCTCGCCGAAATAGGGCGCGGGAAGATCCTGTTGTTGCAGCACCTGGCCGGTTTCGGGCTTCACCTTGCGGATCGTCGATTCGCCGACTTCGCCGGTACTCTCGTAGAGCGCGCCGTTCTGGAAGAAGAGCCCTTCGGTAAAGGCGCTGCTATCGTGCGGCAGTGTCGCCACCGGCGCAGCGCGATAGACCGGAATGCCGCCCGGCTGGAGCCGCGAATAAACGATATAGCCCCCGCCGATCAGGACGATTGCCGCGAGAACTGCCAACAGAATGCGCTTCATCTCATGCCCTTGGAACCGGGGGTTCAGGCCCGCCACCAAGCCCAGCCGGCAGCGCATGTAAACCCCCAAAGCGCGGGGGACGGGCGACGGCGTCTCGTCGAACCGGCTTATCTCTGTGCCGGCTGCACTGCCGCTTCGGATGCGGTCGGCGGCGCTGGCGCGACCGGTTCCGGCGCAGTCAGCGGCGGCGGCGCTGCCGGTACCGGCGCGGTTGGAGGCGAGGCCGGCGCCGGTTCGGGCGCCGGGGTGCGACGGCAGCGCTGCGGCTGCGGCTGTGCCTGTTCCGGTTCCAGGCCGTGCAGCGCGTCGATCCGCTCCTGCTGGCGATGGAGATAGATGTTGCGGCGCGTCGCATAGGGGTCTTCGCTGTCGCGCACGCTGCGCAGCATGTCTTCCTTCTGGTCGCGCCGGTCGACCACCCGGATCGCCGCCGAGCTGATGACATAGGCCTTGGAGCGGAACACCCCGCCCAGCATGAAGGGCGAGGCAATGAAATCGACCAGCCCGCCGGCCACGTCGCGCACCGTGGTGGGCCCGGCCAGCGGGACATAGAGGAACGGCCCCGGCCTCACCCCGTAAAAGCCCAGCGTGTCGGAAAAGCGGTTCTGGCGGAGCGGCAGGTTGAACGGGCAGCGCTTCGCCACATCGATCACGCCGCCCAGCCCCAGCGTCGTGTTGATCGCAAAGCGGCCGACCGTTTCGATCGCCTTGCCGGGCTTGAGCTGGAGCATGAAGTTCAGGAACACCACCGGCTCGCGCAGATTGCGGAAGAAATTGCGCAACCCCGAACGCACCGGCTTCGGCACCACATGGGTATAGGCGCTGGTGGCCGGCGCAGTGATGGCGTCATCGAAATGCTGGGTGAGCGAGAAGGAGAGTTTGTTCACGCCCTCCAGCGGATCCTCGTGCGGATGATGCCGCCGGGCGGTCACCTCGACCGTCTGCACCTCTTCGCCCTCGGCCGGGAGCGCGGCATTGGCGGCGGGAACGGCGGCAGCGGTGGCAAGCGGGACCGCCTCTGCCAGCGGCGCCGGCGCCTGCTGCGACTGCGCCGCAAGCGAAACCGCCGCCTGCGCGGGACCGGCCGGCGACACGAACAGCAATGCCCCGACCGCAGACCCGATCACTGCGATTTCCCGCAACGCAGGCCATAGGCGAGAGCATCGCTCGCGTAGCGGAACGGGAAAACAAACGGAAACAAGACGGGCCCCATGCATTAACGCTTCAGCAATAAAGACGGTGTCAGCGCGGCTGATCCTCACAGGTCAGGCGAAGGAAATTTGCTGCTGTGCGAAAGGACGCTGATCGACGGCGGGGGCCAAGGGGTTTCCCGCTGCCGAGGAGGGGGCATTTCAAGACCTGAGGCGGGCCCGTAGCGATCCCATCGCCATTGCCAGACGGATCACCGCGTCCGCATCATCCTTCCAAAGCCGCCACAGCCACAGGGCCGGGATCGATATCGCTAGTTTGAACGGGTTCAGCGCGAAACCCAGTTCAGCGCCGAGATGTCTGAGAAGAATGACTCTTGTCACCCCCTCCCAATAGGCGCGCCGCGCGACCCAGCGCACATCAAGCCGTTCTCGGTGGATGCGGTGTTGGACGGAAAAGCGATCATCATATCGACAATCCCAGCCTTCCTGATCCAGTCGGGCCAGCAGCCAGGATTCTTCGCCGCTAATAAGATGCGTTCCCACCCGGCCGAGCGACAAGGGGAAACCACCCACGCCGGCAAGTGCCGCACGTCGTACCGCCAGATTGGCGCCACAGACATCATAGCCTTGCGCGACCCGCCCTGTCCCTTCCCGCTCGACGCACGACAGCAATAGCAACCAAAGAGCCGTGACATGGACGTTGGAAACGCCTTCGGGCCATAGCGGCACTATCTTACCGCCTACCACGGCGACCCCAGGCTCCTGCTCCGACAGAGAGGCAATCAAGTCGCGGGCCCAGTTCGGATGCGGCACTGCATCGTCATCCAGATACGCGACCCATTCACTATCCGCATTTTGTACGGCCAGGTTTCGCGCGAGAGAGAGGCCCGGCTCTTCGCTGCGAATCAGGGTTGCACCAAAGCGGTTTGCCAACACCCGAACCTGCCCGGCCGACACGGCATCGGAGGCGCTGTCGACGACGATCAAATTGACGTCAGCTTGCTGCATTTGTGGCGCAAGCGCCGACAGGCAGCACTCCAGATCGCCCGGTCGCGAATGGGTACAGATTGCGATAGTCAGAAACGCCTGCACACACGCTCCAATGCAGAAAACCGGGTTCAATCTGAATCGAAAAGGCTCGGCTCGAACATCCGCCTCGATCGAGCGCTATCTTCAATCGCTTCCCATCACTTCCGCCCAGCCCCGCCGAAACCGTTCACGGCTGAACTGGGCCACCCAGGCCATCATCGAACGTCGACGCTCCGCTGCCTCCTGTGTTGGCATTTCCGCCAACTGACGCATTCCGGAAGCTATACTCTCCACGTCCAGAGGGTCCGCGACCAAGGCATCCGGCCCGGCGACTTCCTCAAGAACCGAGTCCGCGGACACGAGCGGGACCAATCCCCTGCCGATCGCTTCAGCAACCGGCATTCCGAAGCCTTCCAGCTCGCTGACAAGAACGAAGCCCGCGGCAGTCCCGTATAGCCACCGCAATTGCGCATCGGGTGCATAGCCCAGACGAACGACGCCGGGCGTGCGGTCTGCAGCTGCAGCCACAGCCTCAAATCCGGGCTCGGGTCCGCCGCAAATCACATAGGAATAGCCGCGCGCCGCAAGACCGGAGCGTGCAAATGCCTCGATCGACCGCAACTGGTTCTTCCGCGTACCGATACTGCCGACGGTCAGCAGAAACGGCGCCGAAACACCGGTAACAGGCTCCATGGGGCCATCCATGGCGTCTGCGCGCAGCGGCGGCGGAATGACGACGCCACGATGATCCGCACCGAACAGGGATGTATAGACGTTCATCGAGGCGCGGCTGACGAACACGAGCCGGGGGCGCGCAGACGCAATGTCGGCATAGGCGCTTTGATAGAGGGCTGAAGTGCCAGGCGCGAACAGATGCGGGTGCGTAAGCGGTCCGAGATCGTGTACCAGCACGAGGTCGCGCGGCTCCAGGCAGTAAGGAAGTACCGTAAGCGGATCGAGATGCAGTACCGGATTTTTCGGCCGGATGCGGGGCAATGCCCATTGCCGCTTCGCTCGCCTGCGCAACTCCCAGTATAACAGCCGGCCGACGATTCGACCTGGCAGGTAGGCTGGAACCCTGCGTGCAGGAAGACGCCCGTAATACACGGTCCCGACCAGCGCCCGCTGATCCTCCAATATATCGCGGCCAATAAAATACTTCCCCGTGCGATTGTGAATCGCGAGGGAAAAATCCACGTCGAACAGGCAGCCTTCCTTCATTGCCCGCGCCTTGGACATGTCATGCGACCGGGCGCAGGCGAGGCACCGGAACCTGAATACGGCCCCCCGGAGATCCCTGCGCATATCGGCGCTGCCACAATACCAGCGGCAGTGCGGAGGCTATCGCATATAGCAGCGCGTTGCCGACCCCGAAATCCGGTGTCGTGCCCGCCAGCAGCGCCGGCACCAGAACCACCAGCCCGGCCCTTTTGGCGCCCCGCGCCATCAGCCATTCCGGCGAACCATCAGCCGGATAGGACAAGAGCCACCGGCTGACGAGGAACGCGACCAGCAACGCACCGCCGGCGATACCGGCGCTCGCAAAACAGGCCACCAGCCAGTTCGAGGCGCGCGTGCCGCCCAGCCCCACGCCAAAGCCATAGCTTTCCGCAAGCGCATGCAGGCTTGCCGCGCTCCAGCCGGTCCGCTCCTCATAGGAATCGCTCTGTGTTTTCTTGAAGACCATCTGGTCGATGACCTCCGACATCGCGTGACGAAGCGGCTCATTGGTCAGGAAGATCAGCAATGCCGCCGAACACAGGGCAAATGCGACCAGTCCCTGCCAGATCAGTTCCGAACGGTCGATTACCGGCCCCAGACTCCATTTCTGCACATAGTCCGCCGCAGCAATCGCAACGAACAGGACAAGTCCGGCGAGCGCCGACGAGGATGTCGAGAGATAGGTAAAGCCGATCAGGGCGAGAATGAGCAGCGCTTCGATCGGGCGGGTCCAGCGCGGCAGGAACGCAGCCGGACGCAGGAAATAGATGGTCGCGAGAAAGAAGACCACAAGCCCGCCGAACGACGACGCTTCAGGACAAAATCCCACCGTTCTTCGGGTCGATCCCACGGAGACCTCGGTGAGGAATGCGTAGTTGGCCGTCCGGAACGGTTCGAAAACCGCGTTGCTGCCACCAAGCACGATGTCAAGCAGCCCGGAAAAGACCGCCATGGCGCCGCCCAGAACAAGGCCCTGCGCAACCATCTTGCGCCCATTTTCGCGCAGGAGCAGGCAGAAGAATGCCACGCAAAGCGCAAAGGAAGCGACCAGATATAGCGACTGGGCCAGATGCGACGGTCGATAACCCAGGCCGGACAGGCTGCTATCGCTCAGATTGACCACCGGCACGCCTGCAAAAGCGGCAGGTGCGACTGCCGTCACGATCAGCGCGACCAACAGATATGCGCTCAGCAGGCCAAGCTGCGCCGGATTCAGCAGCGCGTCTTGAAGATCCCTGGTGTCGGTACCCCGAAATAGAATCTTCAGGACCAGCAATGGCGCCATCATGGAGCTGGCGACGATCGAAAGCCCTCCGGTAATGGCGACCGGAATGACCGCCAGCGCCGGGAAGGAAAGGGAAATGAAGAACGCCCAGACGCAATAGCGCAGCGGGAGAAATATAAGCGCGGCGTAGAGCGCCCAATACGCTATGAGTACGACCATCCCGGCTGCTCCAGGCAAGAAAATTTCGAACCACGCGCCGCGCCGACGGAACCACCGTTCCCTTCGCGACTCGCAGCCCCCGAAGCGCCCGCCGTGCCTTCCTGCAACGGCGAGCGCGTCGCCGCTTCAATATGCGCCGTCCGCCCGAATCAGTGCCGGCACTGTCATCGCGATGATCGCCAGGTTCAGCGGCAGGCTCCGACGCCGCGCATAGAGTATGTCCATCGCCACTCGCCGCCGATAGCTGATGCGGCTGCGACGGCTGACCTGCCACATGCCGGTGATGCCGGGCCGTACCCGGCAATATTCAGCGAACCAGCGCCCATAGCGCGGAATTTCCGCCGCGACGATCGGACGCGGACCGACCAGGCTCATATCCCCCCGCAGCACATTCAGCAGTTGCGGCAGCTCGTCGAGGCCGCTCTTGCGCAGGAAGCGGCCCAGAGGCGTGATGCGGGGATCATGACGCAGCTTGTGGTGCAGTTCCCAATAGGCGCGCGCATTCGCGTCCGTCTGCAACAGCCGCTGCAGCCGCACGTCCGCATCGACCACCATCGTCCGGAACTTGTAGCAATGGAAATGCCGGCCGCCCTGCCCGATCCGGCGATGCGCGAACAGGATAGGGCCCGGATCGGTCAAGCCGACAAGAAGCCCAATGATCAACAGCAGGGGAAATAGAATCGCCAGTCCGATCGAGCCGAGGAGAATATCAACAACCCGAATCGCCGATTCTCTCGGCGATCGCGCAGGAACTACACCCTGCCATTCCGATGAACGTACTGCGTACACGCTCCCCCCCTTTACACGCCCCCGCGTGCGACTCCGTGGTGCACCGCACCATATATCCGGTTGTGTAATATATTGAAATATTCACCAGAATATTTTCACGAATAGGATGGTTTTCAACTTGTTAACGTAGCTAAACAATCTGACAAAATCTGCCTAAATCTTCTTACAACAAAACAATCGTTATATTCCGGCAGCGGGAACTCATTTTTATGATAAAACTGCGCCGGAAATGCCCACAATCCCTTCTGCTTTCCACCTGGATTGCTTGGAATTTTTCCGCCCAAAAACGTTATTTATAATTTAACTTGATTAAGTATAATGGCGGCCTCAGAACTATGGACATGTCGAACCGCACGCCCCGAAAGGCCAATTTGGGACAGGAAGATTCCGTCGACGATCCAAGGATTGCATCCTGCAAAACACCGGCGGACCCACAGAATCGCGATTCCCGCACCGAAGAGGCGCGTTGGCCGGGCGCGACTCGGCTGGCGATACTGATCCTCGGCACGCTCGTCGGCTGGGCACTGCTGGCGCTGCTCTGGAAAAAACTGCTGTGACAGAACCCTGCCCAGGGTCGCGCATTTTATCCCTTGGGCGGTAGCGGCCAACCGCGCTCATTTCGCTCTTACGCGGCCACCAAAATGACCTGCAGCCCTTCGCGCGGTCCGCAGCCGAGCCCCCGGCAAACGTGCTGAATCGCGGATCAACCATTTCGCTCAACCACACTGAAGTCCCCCCGCGCATAGTCGTGCTGCTCGTCATCGGAGTAGGACGTGATGAGCAAGAGATGGAGCGCTGTGGGGGCAGCGGGATTATTGTTATGGGCAGCCCCCGCCGCAGCTTCTGATCGCGAGGCCGCATTTATTCCCACGGGCGGCACGGTCGATGCGCCCTTTGGATTTGTCGAACTCTGCCAAAACGAAACCACGCTGTGCGCCACGCTGGGCGGCAAGCCCGCACATGGCGAAGCGCGGGCTGCGACTTCGGGCAATCCGGGCGCCAGCCTGGCCGCAGCCGAGCCGGCTCCCGCTAGCGGCACTGCCCTTGCCACCGGGGCGCTTGGCTCGGAAGAGCCTGAGCCGTGCAACCTGGCCGACACGGTGCTGTCCCGTCCCGGACGTGGCCCCACCGCGCTCATGCAAGGCCTGATGCCGGTGTCTGCGCTGGCCGTATGGCCGGAAGGCCGCATGTCAGAGGACAGTTCCGGCTGCGGCTTGCCGCCGCGCGCGCCCGCGCCGGTGCAGGTGGCGGTCCCGACCGCACAAGCGACTGCGCGTCCGCTTCCTCTGGCGTTGCTGACCAAGGTCAATCGCTACGTCAATGACCGCGTCCGCCAGCGCTCTGACCTCGCGCATTATGGCCGGGCAGAATTCTGGACGCGCCCCGGCACCGGAAACGGCGCGAGCGGCGACTGCGAAGACCTGGCCATTGAAAAGCGCATGGAACTGATCGAGGCAGGCTTCCCCCCCGATCGCCTGTTTTTCGCTGTGGTCTACCGCCGCGATCTCGGCCTGCACACAGTGCTGGTCGCGCGGACCCCCGACGGCGACGTCGTGCTCGACAGCCGCTCGCCCTATATCCGCCCCTGGCATCAGGTGGCGTATAGCTGGATCAGCGTTCAGTCCCCAGGTGCGGTGAGCGACTGGCGGGCCGTCACAGGCTGACCGTTGCGGCGCTGGGCGACGCCGCCCCTGCTCGCCGGCCGGGCTGGACTGGCCCCGGCGCGCCGCATAAGGGCGGTGTCGTCATGGCCGCGATGGAAATTCCTGCCTGGCGAGGCCGAGCCGCATGATCTCGCATGCACGCCGCTCGACTCTGGCCCTGTTTTTGTTCGCCGGAATCGTCACGGCGGCAGCCCTCCTGCTTTGGGCAACGCCGTGGGAGGCGTTCGATCCGCAGTTCCCGGTCGGCGGCAGCGACGCCTCCAAACGCGCGGCCGCACAACAGAACGACACGGCCATCGAGACCTTCCTGCCCGAGCAGAAGCTCGACCTGAGCGCCGACGACGCCCGGCGGCGCAACCTCGCAATGCCGTTCGACCGCCGACCCAATCCGGCCGCACCTCCGTTTGTGGCCGAATGGCTGAGCCCGGCAGACTTTGACAAATCGCTCGAATGCCTCACTGCAGCCGTTTATTACGAAGCGGCCAGCGAAAGCGTCGTCGGGCAACGCGCGGTCGCACAGGTGGTGTTGAACCGGCTTCGCCATCCGCGCTTCCCGAAACAGATTTGCGCAGTCGTCTATCAGGGCGCCGAGCGGCATCTGGGGTGCCAGTTCACCTTTGCCTGCGACGGATCGCTCGCGCGCACGCCGGTTCCGCAGAAATGGCTGGTCGCCAAAGCTATCGCCAACGACGCGCTGCACGGCGCCGTCTCGCTCGCCGCCGGCCAGGCAACGCATTATCACGCCAATTATGTCGTCGCGCGCTGGGCTCCGGAGATGCGCAAGGTCGCAGCGGTGGGTGCGCATATCTTCTATGCACCGCCCATGGGCTATGGCGCCTATCCTTTCACGATGGCCGCGCCGACCCCCTCGCCCACGCCGAGCCCGACTCCCTCAGCACCCTTTGCCCTTCCAACGCCGGGACTCCCGGCAGGTGGCGAGACGATACTCGTGACAGGGCCAGCGGTCCCGGCACCAAATCACACCGCCGCGCCGGTGCAACCGGCTGCGCAACCCACGCCGGTGCCAAGCCCCTCTCCCCGGGCGACTTTCGCCACCCCCAGGCCCAACCGCCACCTGCCACTGCCCGGCCGCGACTGAAGCTTCGTTGCCGGCGGCCCGCGCGGGGCGATCATTCAGCAGTCACGATCGGGGCTTGTTTCGGCGCGGCCGCTATCCGCGCGCCCGGCGAAATTCACGCCGCATACGCCATATACAATCACTCCATTAAACAATATGAATACAGGCGAACCGTTATGGAATATTACAAGTTCGCCGTACGTCTTCGGATTTGGCGCTGCATTATGGGTAAAACTTTGAATAACTATAATAAGCGCCTTGCAGGCGGATTTCCGGACAGCCGTTCCTTGGAACCTTGCAGCAACGGCGCATGCGCGCCCATTCTGTCATTCTGAGCACCGGCAATGCGCGTCGCGATCATTCATTACTGGCTCGTCGCCATGCGCGGAGGCGAGCGCGTACTGGAACAGATACTGGATCTGTATCCCGATGCCGATCTGTTCACGCATGCCTATTTGCCAGAGCGGATGTCTGAAAAAATTCGCGCTCGCGAAGTGCGTACGACCTTTATCGCCCGCCTGCCGTTTGCGACCCGCCAATATCAGAAATATCTGCCGCTGATGCCGCATGCGCTCGAGCAACTCGATCTCAGCGCCTATGATCTGGTGATCAGTTGCGAGGCCGGTCCGGCCAAGGGCGTGATCACGCGGCCGGACGCGGTGCATGTCACCTATTGTCACTCGCCGATGCGCTATATCTGGGACCAGTATCACGAATATCGTGCGACCGCCGGCGCACTGGCGCGTCTCACCATGCCGCTATTCGCCCCCGGCTTGCGACGCTGGGACATGGCGAGCGCCAGCCGCAGCGACGCGATCATGGCGAACAGCCATTTCGTCCGCAAACGGATCGCCAAATTCTGGGGGCGCGAGGCCAGCGTCGTCTATCCGCCGATCGCCCCCGACCTTTTCTCGCCGGGCGTCGCCGGGTCCGAATATCTCTGGGTCAGTCAGCTGGTGCCGTACAAGCGCCCGGACATCGCTGTCGAAGCCTTTGCCCGCAACGGCCTGCCGCTGCATGTGATCGGCGACGGCCCGATGCGCGCTGCGCTGGCGCGGAACGCCCCGCCCAATATCCGCTTTACCGATCGCATGTCGTTCGACGCCCTCCGCGCTGCCTATGCCAGCGCCCGCGCCCTGGTATTCACGGCTGAAGAGGATTTCGGCCTGATTCCGGTAGAAGTGCAGGCAAGCGGGCGGCCGGTGCTGGCTTATGGCCGCGGTGGCGCGCTTGAAACGGTTGTCGAAGGCAAGACCGGGCTTTTCTATCGCACGCAGAGCGCAGCCGCACTCGAGGCCGCGATCGCTTCGTTCGAAGCCTGGTTGCCACAATTCAACCCTGCGGACGCAATTGCGCAGGCAAAGCGGTTCAGCGTCGAAAACTTCCGTGCCGGTTTTCTGAAAGCCGTTGAGGATGCGCGCCGACGGCTCGATCGCGCCGCCTTGCCGGAACGCGAACCCTCCGCGATCGACGCATGACCGGTCCAGCACCGTGCAGCACCGTGCTGCGACACCCTTTCGCTGTGTTTTCGGAGTGCATCTGATGGTGCGTGCTGTACCGCCACGCACTGCGGGCCGCCTGCGGTATCTGTCCGGACCCGACCGCGGCGCGCCCGTCAGGCTTGGCTGGCGGCGGCGGGCAGCCGGAGCCCTGCTCGCGGCGCTACTCATCGGCGCGCTTGGCTTTCAGGGGGCGAACAACGGCGCCTATGCGGCGATCGCCGCCTGCGCCAATCTTTGTTTCGCGCTGCTCGCCTTTGGTTTCGGCCGGATCGACAAGCCCTATTGGCGCGGAATAGCGCCGCCCTTGCTGTGTCTGGTCGGCGCCGTGGCCTGGACAGCGATCCCGATGCTGCCCACCGCGCGCGCACTGCTCCATATACCCATGCCGGTGGCGCCGGATTTGTACGAAAGTGCCGCGCTCAGCTTCCTGTCCAACACCACATTGCTAATGGCAGCGGCGGCACTTGGCTATCGCCGAGGCGCACAACGCGAAACGATTGGCTGGATCATCCTGTTTGCGGGTGCCTATCTGTTCGTACTGGTGGTGCTCCGGCAGGCCGGTTTGTTGCGGGATCTCGGCTTCGACGCGACCGAAGGCCAGGCACGGTTTACGGCGACGATCGGCAACTGGAATGCTGCGGGCGCGGCGCTGGGCATGATCGCCTTGCTGGGCGCGGGGTTTGCGATGCACCGGCTTGAGGCGGTTTGGCTCGGGCGCAGCGACGCGCGGACGGTCTATACGCTTGCCGGTGCGGGTCTGGTTGCGCTGAGCAGTGCCGCCTTATGCGCGCAGACCCAATCGCGCTTCGCTACTGCGCTGATGCTGGTTGGCCTGCTGATCCTGCTGGTTCAGCTGGGCTCCCGCAACGCCCGGCAATTCCGGACCAGCGCCGCGCGGATCGTGATCATCGCTGCGTGCTTCGGCTTTTTTCTGCTGCTTGCGTTGCTTTCGGGCCCAGCGATTTTCGGTCGCGTCGCTGCGGCTGCCGACGATTGGAACAGCCGAATGGCGCTGCTGGCACATTATGGGGCCGCCAGTCTGCCGGCGGCGCTCTGGGGCCATGGGCTGGGCAGCTTCGCCGACTGGAACCTGATGCAGCTTACGGCCGCTAATGCCGATGGCTATTGGATGCTGCAGGCGGCGCATAATGTAGTGCTTCAGCTGGCGCTGGAAGGCGGCTGGCCGTGCGTTGCCCTTACCGCCTTGGCACTCTGCCTGATTCTATGGCCGGTCGTGCGAGCGCTGTGGCGCGGTGGGCCGGACCTGAATTTTTCCGCATCGATGCTGGCAGTTGCTCTCGCGTTCGGCGCCTCGATGCTCGACATCGCGCTCAACGTACCAGCGATCGCCGCCCTTGCGGCGGCACTGCTCGGACTATGCTGGGGCCAGGCGATCCGTCGCACTGCCTGAACACTGCCGTGCCGGCGGGGCGCGGTGTCGCCGTCAGGGCTCGCGGTCGCGAAGCAGGAAGGGTATGATCGCGGCGGACCGCGCCAGCAGGCGCTCGACCCTGGGCCGGTTGCCGCCATCGACATGGATCAGCCAGATTGCTTCGTCGATGACCTGCGAGCGTGTCTCCGGCGTGAGCGCCATCCAATGGTCACTCGCATAGCCGATCCGCCACGGAGCCTCGACCGGCAGGAAACCGCCGCCGCGATAGCTTTGCGAAAGCGCCGCAACCGCGGCGGCATCGCGCCCGTGCAAGGACTCCAGATAGGCCGCGACAACATCGCGCGCCGGCCATATGGGCCGGGCATCGTCGATCTGGTCGAGATAGCGCCGGGCCGTGCGCCATGCCGCGGCCCGATAGCCATTATCCCTGGAGGCAGCGCCGGAACGGGCAAATGCGGCAGCCAGCGCCAGGGCCAGTCGGGGCGGTTGGCGAACCGAGGGGTCCGGATAGCCGGCAGCGAGCGCATCGGCATCACCGGTACTACCGCGCACCGCCCGCGCCGCCGCGTCGACCGCCCATTCCTCGGTAGCGTTCGCGATCCCGGCGATCAGCAGTGCGCCGATCGCAACCACGGCCCCTACCCGGAACGGGCGCCAGCCCTGCCGCCGCCGCGTCCTGCCGGATGCGTCAACCGTGATAGTAGCTGCCATATTGCGCCGAGTAATATACCGCGCCCATCGCCTCAGCCCGTTGATCGACCATCGACAACACAACGCCGGCGACCGCGGTCCCATCATGCTCCACCGCAGCGAGGCAAGCATCGATCGCTGCAATCGGGGTCTGGTTCCACTTGACCAGCAGGACGGACGTGTCGGCCAGCGAGACTAGCGTGCGTGCGTCGGCCACGCCTAGCAGCGGCGGCGTGTCGAGCAGGATATAATCATATTCCTGCCGCACCCGTTCGAGCAACGCGGCCATACCGGCGCCGTGGAACAGGTCGACAGGCGTGAAGCAGGGCCGCGCTACCGGCAAGATTTGCAGACCCGACACGAGATCGTCGATCATCACCTCGTCAAGAGCCGCGCCCCCTTCGAGCAGTTCGACCAGTCCTGCTCCCGGCCGCACCTCCAGCGTGGCCGCCAGGCTCGCGCGGCGTACGTCGCAATCGACCAGCAGGACGCGATCGCCGCTCATCGCCATCACCCGTGCCAACGACAAGGCTGCCGTGGTCTTGCCCTCAGCGGGAACGGTCGACGTGATGGCGACAACCTTCGGTCCCGCCTTTGCCTGCACCTGCAAGGCGCGGCGGATAGCGCGGAAGCTTTCCGAATAGACCGACACTGGCTTGTCGAGCAGCAGGCGCGATGGCGATATGCGCTTGCCGACCAGGCCCCATCGACGGCGCCGGACGTCAGGAATCGAGGCGATGAACGAAAGGCCGAGCAGCAGCTCGACGTCTTCGGGCGTACGCACCCGCGACTGGGTCCCCTCGACGATGAAAACCGCACTGAAACCGAGCACGAGGCCGCCGAGCAAACCGGCAGCGAGCATCGCCCGCTTGTTCGGGAAGCTGGGCGCACCCTGAACAGTTGCACGCTCGATCACGCGCGCCTGGGCCTGAGCGTCGCCGCTCTGCTTTGCCTGGTTCGATTGCTGGTTGGCCTGCGACATCCGCTCATAGGCCGCACGCTTGGCGGCGGCTTCGCGTTCGAGGCTCTCGGCCTGCACCGACGCACGGTTGTTCTGCGAGATTTCCTTACGCAGCGCCCCGAGTTGCGACCGCAGGCTGGCGACACGCGCGTCGGCGGCGCGCGAGGCGGCACGCAGGCCTTCCACGATCCGCACCTGTTCCTGGCGGATTTGCTCATCGAGCGACTGGACCCGCTCTCCCGCCGCGATCACCAGCGGGTGCTTGGGACCATATCGCGTATTGGCGGCCGCACGATCCTTTTCCGCCTCGGTACGCTGCCGGCGCAGATCCGCGATCACCGAGGACCCCAGAACGGCACCGACCGCGTCGCCGCTGCCGCCACTTGTCTGGCGCTCGGCAACGGCCAGGTCGGACCGGGCGCTTGCCGCCTGCGCTTCGGCGGTCGCAAGCTGGCCGGCAAGCGGCGCAACCTGCTGGTCGCTGATCGTGCCGCTGTTGCCGCCTTCGACGATGCCGGTCTGGGCACGATATTGCGCGACCTTGCTTTCAGCGTCGCGAACCTCGGAGCCCAGCTCATTCAGGCGCTGGCCCAGCGAAGCGGATTGCTGCGACGCAGTTTCCACCAGCGTCTCGACACCGTGCGCGATATAGGCAGATGCGAAGGCATTGGCGATCCGCGCCGCCTTGACGGGATCGCGCGAACTGAAGGTGATCGCGACGACATAGCTCTTGCCCTCGCGGGCAGCGGTCAGGTGCCCGAGCACGGCGCTGGTAGCATGTTCGACGACCGGCGCGTCCCCGCCGGCGCCGGCCTTCAACTGCTTATTCTTCCAGTCGGGTGCGACAAATTCCGGATCGTTCTGCAGCCCGAACTGCTTCACCACCGACCGTGCGATGTCCCGCGAGAGGATCGTGGCCACTTCAGTTTCGATGATCGACTGGTCGAGCGGCGTATCGGTGCGCTCTTCAAAGTCGAGCGGCGAGGCGCCCCGCGGGACGATCCGCAGCCGGGTCGTCGACGAATAGCTGGGCGTAAGCACTGCCGAGAGCATCGCTGCGGCGAGCACCGACAACAGGACCACGCCGATCAGCAACGGAAAACGTCGCCGCAGCGCATCGCCGATGCTCGTCAGCGTTACGGGCTTTCGGCCGAAATGTCGTGTCTGGTCGAAGCGACTTTCGATGCGAACAAGCGAGCCGGGATTTACGCTATTCATCACGTCCAATTCTACTAGGCCAGCCTCAGCGCTGGAACACGATCGACAACAGTCCGCGGTTTTCCGTGTAGGATCCGACCGTGCCGTTGGCGCTGCGATTGTCGTGCGACAGCGACAGTCCCAGCCCGACCGTGCGATTGATGAAATAGCGCGCGCCCGCGCCGAGCCGGACCACCTTCACCGCCGGGATCGCGGCGCTGCTCGGCTGATAGGAATCGCGTTCGTACCCGCCCTGCACGTAGAGTAGCAGGTTGCGCAGCAATTCATGATCGGCGCGCAGGCTGGCCGATGTCGCGAAATAGCCGCTGCTGTTCTGGAACGAGGCGTCTTCCACCGTCCGGCGCAGCGCCAGCGTGATCGTGGTCAGCGGGCTGGGAAAATATTCGACCCGCCCCTCTGCGGCCCAGCCGGAAATGTCCTTGTACAAGGGCGAACGATAGGAACGGCTGACATAGCCGAGTGCGAGGGCGCCGCGCACCAGCGAGGTGAGGTCGAAGCTGGCGCCGCCAAGCGCGCGGACCTGCTGGGAGTCGCGATTTGCCACGCCTGGTGACAGGAGCTGGCGATAGCCACTGTCTTCATACCCAAGCTGCACGAACAGCGAGGTGTCCGGCGACAGCGAATATTCGACGCGACCGCTGCCGCTATAGACGTCGCGGTTGCGGTTGCCCTGGTCGAGCACCGTACCCGAGAGCGTCAGCACGTTCGAAAAGGTGATACCGTTATAGTTGACCCCCAGCTGCCCGCGCAGCTTGCCGCCGGTGAAGGTCGCAGTCGCGCCTACCTGGTTCTGGCGATACTGCACGGCCTGCGCCGCGTTGAGCGGCGTCGCGCCCGAGGTCGGCGACTCCGTGGACTGGGACGTGCTGGCACGTCCGCTGAGCGAAACGCTGGAGGTAGCGTCGAACCGGCCGTTCAACCCGGCCGACCAATTGTCCTGGTTACGCTTCGTTTCGTGGAAGTAGCGAACGCCGGAATAGCTGCCATTGACGCTAAGCGAGTAAGTGCTTGCATTGCTCGACAAGGTCGCGCGCGGCGAAAAGCGGACATAGCCGTCGCCCGTCTTCGGTGCACTCACTGCATAGACATTGTCCGATGCGCCGATTTCGGAATCGAAACCGGGAAACAGCGTGAAGCCACCGACCCGCACGCCAAGTGCTTCATATTCAGGCCGTTCCCGATCCAGTACGCCTTCGTTCCGGCCGCGATCGAACTGCAGCGGCAGATCGGGCGAGACAAGGCTCTGGCCGACATTCTGTGCCCGGGCATCCAGAGCATAGAAAAGGGACAGCGCGGCTACCGCGCTGGATGTCAAGTTACGCACGCCAATACCCCCGTTTAGCGAATGCTGTGTCGCGCCCTACGGCGTCCGATAATTGGACGTTCCGCCGCCGAGCCCGACGGACGGCCCCTGGTCGGCCGTCTGGGTCGCACCAGCACCCGTCGCGCCCGTGCCGATATTTTGGCAACGCGACACCGTCTTCATCAGATTCTGGAGCGCAGCCTGCGCCGACCCCGATTGCTGCCCCTGCAGGACAGCCCCGAGCGCCTTGGTGGATGCACCGCAGCCGGAGCCGGACTGGGAAAGCGCAAATGCGATCTTGCCTTCCAGATCCGCCGGGCGTGCCTTGCCGTTGGAGGCAATGATGTCGCGGATAGCCTTGGTGAGGGAATCCACCTTGGCCGCCTCCTGCTCCGCATTCTGCGTCGAGGCTGCATTCTGATCCTGCGCCAACGCGACATTCGAAGTAGACAGAATCAGCATGGCGAAAAGGGCACAGACAGACCGCACAGCCCAATACTCCCTAAGCAATACGAGAATCGCTATGCCATGCCGCAACGCAATAATCAATTAATTTCCATTAATTACGGGAATACGCATACAATCTATGGTAATCTAAATGATTACCAAGCTTAGAAGAATCGCTCTCCGATGCGGATCGTATCCCCGGGATAGACACGTATATTCACGCCAAGCTTCAGTTTTTCTTCCTTTTCCTGCCCAGCCCGCTTGATGAATACGACTTTACGGTCAGCGCGATACGTAAACCCTTCCGCCGTCGCGACTGCATTGAACACGGTCAGCCCGCTCGAATAGGGATATTGGCCCGGCTTCTTAACTTCACCCAGAATGTAGAAAGGTCGGAAGGTAAGCACATCGATGCTGACGCGCGGCTGACGGAGATAGCCGTCTGCCAAACGCGTGCGAATCTCCTCGGCGACTTCACCGGCAGTGCGCCCCTGGGCGCGAACATCGCCGATCAGCGTCATCGATATCGAGCCATTGGCGTTAACGAGAAACTCGCCCGAAAGGGTTGGCTCATCATAGACAAGCACGCGAATCTTATCGGCGACACCCAGATGATAATCCTGATCGCCGACGGATTGTGGTGCCGCAACCTCTGCCGCAGACGACGGCGCCTGCGCAGATGCCGGCGTAAACGCCAGAAAACCGACTAAGAGAAAGACCCAGCAGAGGATATACTTCACGGATAAAATCTCCTCGCCTTTCTAATATCCTTTAACCTGATTTTTTGCAATCCGGCACCCTTTGATATTATGCACTTTTGCAACCGGTTAACTTTTTAACGCGCGTAACTATCGGCAAATGGTCAGCCCCCAGATCGGGCCCGACTTTTCTTTCGACAACGGCAAGCGTCGGCCCCAGAAACAGATGGTCGAGCGGCAACAGGGGAACCATGGGAACCTGACCGAACCGCACGGGCCAGGTCGGCCACATTCCTCTCGCGCGCTGCAGCGGCGCCAGTTGCGTATCGACCCGGCGCATTTCCCGCACCCAGGGCGGCAAGTTGAAATCCCCGGCGATCACCAGCGCCCCCCGCGGCAACGGAGCAATTTCGCGCTGCAATTGCGCCAGATCGCGGCGCTGCCCCGCAAAAGGCCAGGGGCGCGCGAGATGCAGCGATACAAGGTCGATGTCGCCGCAGCCGGTTACAATCCGCGCCCACACCGCCGATAGCGTCTGGCGGTTCTCCGAATCGCCTCGGGCCAATCCGCGTGCGGCGCGCACCGGAAGTCGCGACAAGAGCCAGGTGGAGCAGATACCGCCTTGCGTACAATTCATCCGAAAGCCGAAATGCGGCGCGAGCATCGCCAGCAGCCTGCTCTGCGGCGGCACCTCGGCCAGCAGCACCAGGTCGGGATTTTGGGCAAGGATCCATCGCGCACTTCGCTCGGGTGCCGGATTGTCCAGCCACGCATTGTACTGGACGATGCGCACGCCCTGCTGCGCCGGACGCTGGACACTCGCGCCGAGCCAACCCGGCACGATCGTCAGACCGACATAGAACACCAGCACTGCAAGCGAGCCGAAGCACAGGAAAGGGCGCCGACGACACTGAAGCAGAATCGCGACTGCTGCCAATAGCGCCAAAGCCGGTGCAGCCATGTTCAGAACATCCGCCGCCGGCCATTGCGGAGCGAGACACCCCGCCAGCATGACCGCATCGAGCGCCAGCAAAAATATCATAGCAAAGGCATCACCCGGTCATAGCCCCTGCGGGAGAACAACATGGCATTGCAGCGCCAGAGATGCACTTGCTCACGATCATTCAATCCAGCGCACTGCGCCTATTGCGCGAAGATGCATGACAATATCATGACTGAATATCAATTATGTTGCACCAGTTTCTATGACACCTTATGGTGAAGGAAATTAATCCTGGTTAGCACATCCGCAACCAAATTAAACGCCAGTGCGGAGATTCGAGAAAATTTGATGCGATATACTGCATCGGCCCGCCGCGCAGCTTACCAGGCTGCGACGAGCCCCGTAATTGGCTCCCGCGCTGCGCGTTAGTCATTCCGCGCCGAACTGCGGAGAGCCCGCCACCCCCAATGCGCGATACCCCCATGCAATGCAGATGCAAAAGCAGTGTCAATCGCTCCTTTTACCTTAGCGCATTTAACCAATCCAACATGACTTGTGCGTACACCCCCGCAGTCCTCTATTCTCTCCAGTTTGCGTGAGCGTTGATATAATGATGATTTCCCTCATCATCGCCAGTTCTGGGCGTCCCACGGAACTCGCGCGCTGGGTGGAGCATGCGAAGCGGCAAACACAGCCGCCCGCGCAGATCATCTTCGCGATTTCGGCTGACCAGGATCTCCCGCCGCAATTTGAAGCCGATGGCGTTCAGGTCGTGCGCGGTCCAAAGGGCCTGCCGGCCCAGCGCAACACGGGCCTTGCGCATCTTGCGAAGGACACGGACCTCGTGGCCTTTTACGACGACGATTTCGTGCCCTCGCGCTACAGCCTGGAGGGCATGTCATGGCTTTTCCGGGAAAATCCAGACATCGCCGCCGCAACAGGACTCGTCCTGCGCGACGGCATCAACACGAGCGGGATCGACTATTCAGAGGCGATCGCCCTTGTCGAGCAGTTCGATCAGTCCCTCCCCGGCTCCACCCATATCTCCCCCATCAGCGGCACCTATGGCTGCAACATGGTGTTTCGTCGCTCCGCCATCGGCGATCGCCGATTCGACGAACGGCTTCCACTCTATGCGTGGCTCGAAGACCTCGATTTCTCGAGTGGCTTCGCCAGCAAGGGTCGGATCGTGAAGACCAACGCCTTTGCAGGCGTACATCAGGGCACCAAGCGCGGGCGCACATCGGGCATTCGCCTGGGCTATTCGCAGATCGCCAACCCGCTGTACCTTAGCCAGAAGGGCACGCTGGCGGCAGATGTCGCTCGCCGTCATATGCTCAGGAACATCTTGAAGAACCATGCCCGCGCAGCCTTCCCTGAACCCTGGGTAGATCGCCTGGGCCGGGTAAAAGGGAATTGGCTGGCTTTTCGCGATCTGCTCGCGGGGCGACTTGCGCCGGAGCGCATTCTGGACTTGTAAGGGGCGGTCACTGCCTTACGGGGCGACGAAAGGCCCGTTCCCATTTCCGCTGCCACCGCCCCGCTCCCATGACTGCAGCCGCTCCCCTGGCGCTCTATGTGCATTGGCCGTTCTGCGTGTCGAAATGCCCCTATTGCGACTTCAACAGCCACGTCCGCGAAAGTGTGGATCAGGCGCAGTGGCGCGCGGCGCTGCTTGCGGATCTTGCCCATGAAGCGGCCTTGCTGCCCGGCCGCACGCTCGGCTCCATCTTTTTTGGCGGGGGCACGCCGTCGCTGATGCCGCCGGAAACCGTGGCGGCGATCATCGCGGCGGCGGAAAGCGCCTGGCCGTTCGCACCAAACATCGAAATAACGCTGGAGGCCAATCCCTCGTCGGTCGAGGCGGCGCGCTTCGCCGATATTGCGGCAGCGGGCGTCAACCGCGTGTCGCTGGGGCTGCAGGCACTCGACGATGCCGCGCTGCGATTTCTGGGCCGTGCGCACGACGTGACCGAAGGGCTGGCGGCGCTGGAAACGGCGCAGCGCAGCTTCGCCCGTGTCAGTTTCGACCTGATCTATGCCCGGCCCGGCCAATCGCTCGCCGATTGGGAAACCGAACTCGACCGCGCGATCGGCTTCGGCACTGAGCATCTCTCGCTCTACCAGCTCACCATCGAGCCCGGCACGCGGTTCGCGACGCTGGCCGCGAAGGGCGAGCTGGCGATTCCCGATGGCGACACCGGCGCCGATCTGTTCGAGGCGACCCGCGCCCGTACGGCTGCGGCAGGGCTGCCGGCCTATGAAATCTCCAACCATGCCCGGCCCGGCGCCGAAAGCCGGCATAACCTGACCTATTGGCGTTACGGCGATTATGCCGGGGTCGGCCCGGGCGCCCATGGCCGACGCGGCGGCCTCGCCACGCTTCGCCACAAAAAGCCGGAAAACTGGCTGGCAGCCATCGCACGCAACGGCCATGGACTGGCCAGCGAAGACCCGCTCACACCCGTCGACCGCGGCACCGAGGCGCTGCTGATGGGGTTGCGGCTGAACGAGGGCGTGGATCTGGCACGTGTCGCCAGCCTGTCGGGCGGCACCGCCCCCATTTCGCTTCCGGCGCTCGCCCGGCTGCAGGCGCAGGGACTGGCCGAACAGACCGGCGACCGGCTCCGCGTTACCGAAGCCGGGGTGCCGGTGCTGGAGGCAATCCTGCGCGAGCTGGTGGCGTAAGCCCCCTTACTCCGCCTTGTTCGGCGCCGGCGATACCGTGACGATCGCGCCGCCGCGCACCTCCTGCACCTCCAGCGCGCGTCGGGCGATGCCGTCGCGGCTAAAGCGGAACGCGCCGTCGACGCCGCCAAAGTCATGGTCAACCAGTTCGGCGGCCGGGAAGTCGGTGCCCGGGCGCCAGTCGCGCGCGATCCGCACCGTCAGCAGCACCGAATCATACCCCAGCGCTGACAGCCGATAGGGCGCCGCACCAAAGCGCGCCCGATATTTCACGGCATATTGGCGATAGACGCCGTTGGGCACGCTGGCGAACCAGGCGCCGTTCAGCACGGGGCGGCTGGCTGCGGCCGAATCGGTGTTCCACAGCTCGGTGCCCAGCACCCGCGCCGCCTTGCCGCTGGCCGACCGGCGAATCACCGGCACCGCCACCGTCGCGCCGCCGGCGCTGCCGGCGATCAGCACCGCCTGATAGGGCGCCGCGCCGAGCTTGCCGATCGCCGCAGCCATCGAGCCCGGGCGACCGTCATAGGTTTCCATCGCCAGCACCTTGCCGCCGGCATCTTCCACCGCACGCAGAAACGCGGTCGAGGCACGCTGGCCATAGACGCCGGCCGGGATCAGCCCGGCAAAACTGGTGATGCCGTTCGCCTTGGCATAATCGACCACGCGCTCGATCGACTGCGACGGGGAATAGCCCAGCAGATAGACGCCGCCGCCGGCCGCGCTCGAATCGTTGGAAAAGCTGAGCACCGGCACATGCGCGCGGCGCGCGACCGGCGCCACGGCGCGGGCGTCCTCCGCCAGCAGCGGACCCAGGATCAGCTTGGCGCCATCGGCAATCGCACGCTCGGCCGCACCGACCGCACCGCCGGCACCGGTCGTGTCATAGCTGGTGATGCGAATCGCATCGGTGCCGGTGTCGAGAATCGCGAGTTGGGTCGCATTCTGCAGCGACTTGCCGACGCCGGCGTTGGGCCCGGTCAGCGGCACGAGCAGCGCAATGCGATGCCGTTCGACATCCTGCGGCAGGCCGGGCTGGATCACCGGCCGCGGCCGTTCGACCGGTTTTTCCACCGGCGCGGGCTTTTCCGCCTCGGGAATGATGCGCGGGCCGCCCGAACAGGCCGCCGCGAATAAAGTGGCGCCGAGCACTGCCCAGCGAAGCCGGGCGAACAGCCCCGGTTGCGATTTCCCTTTGGCCTCTGCCATGACTCTCCCCGATGGAACCTGTTCTCGCGCCCGGCCTCTATATCGTGGCCACTCCGATCGGCAATCTCGGTGACCTGTCGCCGCGCGCCAGCATGATACTCTCACGCGCCGATGTGGTTGCAGTCGAAGACAGCCGTGTGACTGCGGGGCTGCTCCGGCACATCGGCGTGAAGCGGCCGATGCTCCCTTATCACGACCATAATGCCGATGCCGTGCGACCCGGCCTGATCGCGCGGATGGGCAGCGAGGCGGTGGCGCTGGTCTCTGACGCGGGCACGCCGCTGATCTCCGATCCCGGTTACAAGCTGGTGCGCGACGCGCGCGCCGCCGGCCATGCGGTGGTGACGATTCCCGGCCCCTGTGCCGCCATCGCCGCGCTGACGCTGGCGGGATTGCCCACGGACCGGTTCTTTTTCCTGGGCTTCCTGCCGAGCAAGGCCCATGCCCGGGCCGAGGCAATCGCCGAAGTGGCAGCGATCAAGGCGACGCTAATTCTGTACGAATCAGGTCCGCGCCTTGCCGCCTGCCTGACTGCACTTGCCGAAGGGCTGGGCGACCGTGAGGCGGGCGTCGCCCGCGAGATCACCAAGAAGTTCGAGGAATGCGTGACCGGCACGCTCTCCACCCTCGCCGCGCGCTATGCAGAGGCGCCGCCCAAGGGCGAGATCGTCATCGTCGTCGGCCCGCCCGGCGAGGCCGCACCCGCCACGGCCGAGGACGCCGATGCCGCGCTGGCCGAAGCGCTCACCCGCCTGCCCGCGTCCAAGGCGGCGGGTGAAGTGGCGAAGCGGCTGGGGCTCGACCGCAAGGCGCTCTACGCCCGGGCGATGGAGATGAAGGGGTGAGGGACCGCCGCGCCGCCGAAGCACGCGGCCGCGACGGCGAGCGCCGCGCCGCCTGGTGGCTGTGGCTGCGCGGCTGGAGAATCCTCGACCAGCGGGTGCGCACGCCCGCCGGGGAAGTCGACATCGTGGCAAAGCGCGGCGCGCTCGTCGCCTTTGTCGAAGTGAAGACGCGGAAGTCCGCAGCGGAACTCGACTTTGCCATCGACGAGCGCCGCCTCGCCCGCGTCGCCGCCGCAGCCGAACTGCTGATGCCGCGCTATGCCGCGCCCGGCGACGATATCCGCGTCGACGTGATCCTCATTGCCCCGCGCACCTTGCCTCGCCATATCGAGAATGCCTGGATCGGGTGAGTTGGCCCGACAAGACACCCTGGGAGGCAGAATGTCGCTTACCGTCGCCGTGCAGATGGACCCGCTCGATTCGATCAACATCGCAGGCGATTCGAGCTTCGCGCTGATGCTGTCGGCGCAGGCGCGCGGGCACCGGCTGTTCCATTATGCCCCCGAGGATCTGAACTACAGCGCCGGCCGCGTCTGGACGCGGGCGCATCCGGTGACGGTGCAGCGCGTGGCCGGCGACCATTTCAGCTTCGGCGATCCGGTGAAGCTCGACCTGGGCGAAGAGGCCGATGTCGTGCTGATGCGTCAGGATCCGCCCTTCGACCTTGGCTATATCACCGCCACCCATCTGCTCGAGCGGATCGCCGATCGCACGCTGGTGGTGAACGACCCGGCCAGCGTCCGCAACGCGCCCGAAAAGGTGTGGGTGCTCGATTTCCCGCAATTCATGCCGCCGACGCTCGTCACCCGCTCGGTCGACGAGGCGAAGGCGTTCCTGGCCGAACATGGTGAGATCGTCGTCAAGCCGCTGCACGGCAATGGCGGCAAGGCGATCTTCAAGATCGGCCGCGACGGCGCCAACCTGTCCTCGCTGATCGAAGTGTTCAACACCGCCTATCGCGAGCCGCACATGGTGCAGGCCTTCCTTCCCGACATTGTGAAGGGCGACAAGCGCATCGTGCTGGTCGACGGCGAAGTGGCGGGCGCGATCAACCGGCTGCCGGGCGAAGGCGAAATCCGCTCGAACCTGGCGGTCGGCGGCTCGGCAGCCAAGACCGAACTGACACCCCGCGAGCAGGAAATCTGCGCCGTGCTGGGGCCGGAGCTGAAGAAGCGCGGGCTCCTTTTCGTCGGTATCGACGTTATTGGCGGGCAATGGCTCACCGAAATCAACGTCACCTCGCCGACGGGGATCGTCGCGATCGACCGGTTCAACGGCACCGACACGGCGGGCATGATCTGGGATGCGATCGAGGCCCGCGTCGCCGCGCGCGGATGACGGGACGCTGAGGCGATGGCGATCCTGATTTCCTGGGGTTATTGGGGCATCTTCCTGCTGATGGTGCTCGAAAATGTCGTGCCGCCCATCCCGTCCGAAGCGATCATGGGCGTGGCGGGCATCGGCGCAGCCAAGGGGCATTTCGATCCGACCCTGCTGGTGGTGATCGGCACGCTCGGCACCGTGGTCGGCAACCTCTTCTGGTGGGAAATCGGCCGACGGCTGGGGTATGAGCGGCTGAAGCCGTTCGTCGCGCGCTGGGGCCGCTGGCTGACGATCGAGTGGCACGATGTCGAGCGATTCAAGGGCTATTTCGACCGCTGGGGCGGCCCGACGATCTTCCTGTTCCGCTTCATGCCGTTCGGCCGCACGATCATCTCGCTGCCGGCGGGGCTGATGCACATGCGCTTCTGGCGTTTCTGCCTCTATACTGCGGCGGGCAGCGCGGTCTGGAACGCAGCCCTGGTCGGCGCCGGCTATGGCCTGGGCGCGATGGTCGCCGAAATCGACCGCTGGATCACGCCGGCGATCCTGATCGGCGCGGCGGCGATGGCGGTCTTCTATGTCTGGCGCGTGCTGACCTGGAAACCGCGCGAGGCGTAAGGACGGCGCCGTGCATTGCCCTCCCCCGCATGGCGCCGGCCCTCCCCCATTAAGACAGGCAGGGAGTGCTATCGCATCTGGCAAAATCCCATTGTCATCCCCGCGCAGACGGGGATGACGGTGGTTGTTGAGGCGCGGTTTTCCCTCCCGTTCATTGCCGTCGTCTTTGACAGGAAGGCAGGCGCGCAGCCCTCAAGCGCGCGGATGGGCGTTCCGGTACACATCGAGCAGATGCGCGGCATCGACGGCGGTATAGACCTGTGTCGAACTGAGGCTGGCATGGCCCAGCAACTCCTGCAGCGCGCGCAGATCGGCGCCGCGCCCCAGCAGGTGCGTGGCAAAGCTGTGCCGCAGCGCATGCGGCGTCGTCCGTTCGGACAGGCCGAGCGCAGTCCGCGCTGCCCGCACCGCCTTGCGGATCGCACCCGGCGGCAGCGGGCCGCCCTTGGCGCCACGAAACAGCGGCAAGTCGCGGCCGGTGGCCCAGGGGCAGGCCGCGACATAGGCTTCGATCGCGGCGCGCACCTGCGGCAACAGCGGCACGGTGCGCGTCTTGGCACGCTTGCCCGTCACCCGCAGCATATCGCCGAGCGGCAGCACCGCGCCGGTCAGCGCGACCGCCTCGCCGATCCGCAGCCCGCCGCCATAGAGGAGCAGCAGCACTGCCCAGTCGCGCGCGGCGATCCAGGGTTCGGCGGCCTCGTCCGATGCCCATTCGGCCAGCGCCACGGCCTCGTGCGGGGCGATCGGGCGCGGCAGGCCTTTCTTCACCTTCGGCCCGCGCAGCCGCGGCAGTTCGGCCGCCTCGCCGCCCGCGAATTTCAGAAAGGCCCGGACGGCGGACAGTTCGCGCGCGGCGGAGGCATTGGACAGACCTTCCTCGCGACGATGCGCGAGATAGGCGCGCAAATCGGCGGCGGTCACACCGGCAAGGGCATCCTGCGCAACCGGCCCGCCCCAATGATGCTGGAGGAAGCCGAGCAGCCGGATCGCGGTGGCCTCATAGGCGCGGATCGTGTGCGCGGAGCGCCGCCGGTCGCGGCCGAGATGTTCGGCAAAAAGGCGCGGGAGCGGCAGGTCGGTCATGGCAGCGACACACCCAGAGAGAGCGCCCTGCCGCCGCCACTTGCGCTCCCCTCCCGCTTGCGCGTTTCAGGTCGATCAGGCCCCCGGCCTGATCTGAACGACGCGGGGCGTCGTTCACCCGAAACGGGGACGGGGGAGGGGATGGCCGCAGCGGAATCCCAGACCTCCACGTCAGTCCCCTCCCCTAGCCCCTCCCGCAAGCGGGAGGGGGATACATGCGGCAATCCTCAGCCGATCGACTGCCCCGTCTTCGCCCAGTCGGCCATGAAAGATTCAATGCCCTTGTCGGTCAGCGGGTGCTTGACGAGCTGCTTGATCACCGACGGCGGCGCGGTCATCACGTCGGCGCCGATGCGGGCGGCTTCATAGACATGGATCGGATGGCGCACGCTGGCGACCAGGATTTCGGTCTCGAAGCCGTAATTGTCGTAGATCAGGCGGATATCGGCGATCAGCTGCATGCCGTCGAAGCCGATATCGTCATGCCGGCCGACGAACGGCGAGATGAAGGTCGCACCTGCCTTAGCGGCCAGCAGCGCCTGGTTGGCCGAGAAGCAGAGCGTCACGTTGGTCATCGTGCCGTCGCTGGTCAGCGCCTTGCAGGCCTTCAGCCCGTCGATCGTCAGCGGCAGCTTGACCGCGACATTGTCGGCGATCTTGCGGACGATTTCCGCCTCGCGCATCATGCCTTCATAATCGAGCGCGACGACTTCGGCCGAAACCGGGCCGTCGACGATCGCGCAGATTTCCGCCACCACTTCCAGGAAGTTGCGGCCCGACTTGTGGATCAGCGACGGGTTGGTGGTGACGCCGTCGAGCAGACCGGCATCCGCCAGATCGCGAATGTCGTCGATGATGGCGGTATCGGCAAAGAACTTCATGCGGGCAATCCTTCTGGAAACGGTTCGCGCCCGCCTAGCCCAGCCGCGTGCTTCGGGCAAACCCCCGCGCCTGCCCTGGGCGATGCACCAGCATCAGCTTTACCTGCTTTGCGTTCAATCGCTTGACCGTGACCCGATAGGTTCCGGGCGCCAGCCGATAATAGACAATCTTGTCGATTTTTGCGCAGGCGATCCCGGAGTCGCGGGAAAACACCCGCATCGCCCGGCCGCCAGGTCCGGCCAGATCGACCCAGCCGGGCTGGTCGATCGCAATGCCAAAGGTGCCGGCCTTGCGAATCGTCACCTGCGTTTCCACCGCCCCCTGCCGCGCATCCAGCATGACCGCATGGCGGGTATCGAGCCCCTCGCCGCTGCGCGTCCACCCGGTCAGCGCAGGGGGCAGCTCGGTCGTGGTACAAGGCGCAACCGTGGTGAGGAGCAACAAGAATGCGAACATGCCGAATCCCCTATTTGTTTCGTCTATGTTCTATTCTTGTTCAAAAACCCCGACAAGCGCACCCATGCGCGAAAACAACGGATTCGGTTCCAGTCCGGCGGCCTAGCCGGTGACGAGCATCACCTTGGCCTTGGCCGACGTCAGGCCGGTCACGAACAGGCGATAGCTGCCCGGCGCCAGCGTGAACCGCACGATCTTGCGGATCGAGGAACATTCGGGGCCATGGCCGAAAGCCGCCGGCTTGAGCGGCTCGCCGCCGGTCGCGCCGGGCAGAACGTCGATCCAGCCGCGCTGGTCGAGCGCCACGCCATAGGTGCCGGCCTGCGCGATGCGAAATTCCAGCATCGCCGCCCGGCCTGGCTTGGTGCCCGCCGGCAGCCCCTTCAGGCTCGCACCGTCGACGGTATCGAGCGCCACCGCCTTGTCGGGTTCCAGCGTGTCGCCGGGCGCACGCCAGCCCGCAAGCGCGGCCGGCAGGCTGGCATCGGTCGTCTTGCAGGCGATCCCGGCATCGGCCGGCACAGTCTGGGCGAGCAGCAAGGCAAACAACAGCATCGTTGATCTCCCGAGGGGACCAACTGGCGATACGGGATTCCCGTTCCGCACGAAATGCCCATATGAGGGGCCAGTCATGTCCCGCGCCCGCATTCTCGTCCTCCATCCGGCTCTGGGGCCGCTCGATTATCGCGTGCCGCCGGGCATGGCGGTGGAACCGGGCAGCATCGTCGTCGTGCCGATCGGCCCGCGCCAGTTCGCCGGCGTGGTGTGGGAGGCCGAACGGCTGCCCACCGAGGAGATTGGCGACAACCGGCTGCGCGCGATCCTGGCCGTGGCCGACGCGCCGCCGATCCCCGCGCCCGTGCGGCGGCTGATCGAATGGACGGCGGACTATTATCTCGCCCCACTCTCCGCGGTACTGGCGATGAGCCTGCGCACCTCGGCAGCGTTCGAGGCCGCGCCGACGATTACCGAATATCGCGCGACCGGCCTGCTCCCCGATCGGCTTACCCCGCAACGCGCCCAGGCGCTGGAGCGGATCGGCGAACGCCAGGGGCTGGTACGCGAACTCGCCGCCATCGCCGAAGTGTCCGACGCAGTGATTCGCGGGCTGGTAAAGGCCGGCGCCATCGAGCCGGTGACGGTCGATACCCAGGCGCCCTATCCGCTGCCCGACCCCGGCTTCGCCCCGCCGCACCTCAGCCCGGCCCAGTCCGCCGTGGCGGCCGCCCTGCGCAAGGCGGTGGAGGAAGCCGCCTTCCAGCCCTTCCTGCTCGACGGTGTCACCGGATCGGGCAAGACCGAGGTCTATTTCGAAGCGGTCGCGGCTGCGCTCGCGGCGGGCAGGCAGACTTTGGTACTGCTCCCCGAAATCGCGCTGACCGAACCTTTCCTCACTCGCTTCGCCGGTCGCTTCGGCTGTGAGCCGGTCGCGTGGCATTCGGGCCTGCGCAGCTCGGAGCGCCGCCGTGCCTGGCGGGCGATTGCGGGCGGCGAGGCGATGGTGACGGTGGGCGCGCGGTCGGCGCTGTTCCTTCCTTATCCCAAGCTGGGCCTGATCGTCGTCGACGAGGCGCACGAAACCAGCTTCAAGCAGGAAGAAGGCGTCCATTATCACGCCCGCGACGTGGCGGTGATGCGCGGCATGTTCGAGCGCTGCCCGGTCGTCCTCGCCTCCGCCACGCCGGCCATCGAGACGCGGCATCAGGTCGAGGTCGGCCGTTATGCCGAACTCAAGCTGCCCGGCCGCTATGGCGTGGCCGAACTGCCGAAGATCGAGCCGATCGACCTGATCCGCGAGCCCCCCGAGCGCGGCCGCTGGCTGGCGCCCCGGCTGGTCGCGGCGATCGAGGAAACGCTGAAGCGCGGCGAACAGTCACTGCTGTTCCTCAACCGCCGCGGCTATGCGCCGCTCACGCTGTGCCGCCATTGCGGCCACCGCTTCCAATGCCCCAATTGCACCGCCTGGATGGTCGAGCACCGGCTGCTCCACCGCCTGTCGTGCCACCATTGCGGCCACACCATGCCCACGCCGGGCATGTGCCCGGAGTGCAAGTCCGACGACACGCTGGTCGCCTGCGGCCCCGGCGTCGAGCGGATCGCGGACGAGGTCGCGGCGCTATGGCCCGAGGCGCGCACCGCGATCGTCACGTCGGACACGCTCTGGTCGCCGGCCAAGGCGGCCGAGTTCGTGCAGCGCATGGAGCATGGCGCGATCGACATCGTCGTCGGCACCCAGCTCGTCACCAAGGGCTATCACTTCCCCAACCTCACGCTCGTCGGCGTGGTCGATGCCGATCTGGGGCTCGATGGCGGCGACCTGCGCGCGGCGGAGCGCACCTTCCAGCAGATCATGCAGGTCGCCGGGCGTGCCGGGCGCGGCGAGAAGCCGGGCACCGTGTTCATCCAGACCCATGCGCCCGAAGCAGGCGTGATGCAGGCGCTGGTCTCCGGCGATGCCGAAGCATTCTACACGGCGGAGACCGAGGCACGCCGCCACGCCGATGCGCCGCCCTATGGCCGCTATGCCGCGATCGTCGTCTCGTCGGAGGACAAGGCCGCGGCGGAGGAAGCTGCGCGCATGATCGGCCGTGCGGCACCAGAACTCGCCGAGATGCACGTCTATGGCCCCGCCCCCGCCCCGCTGGCGATGCTGCGCGGCCGCCACCGCTTCCGCCTGCTCGTCCATGCAAAGCGCGGTTTCGCCGTGCAGGACGCGATCCGTGCCTGGCTGGGCGCCCTCAGCTGGAGCCCGCGCGTGCGGGTGGCAGTCGATGTCGACCCGTACAGCTTCGTGTGAGGACATGTATCCCACCGGTTTTACTATCCCGGTAACTGCCCCGCTTGAACCCCCGCCGCTTTTGGTCGAAAGCGCCCGTTAACGATCATTGCGGGGTCTTGGTGATGCGGTTGGCGATGCTGGTGGCGCTGGTGCTGGCCTGGGCGATGCCGGCGCGGGCGGACGATATTTCGGCGGCCGGGCGCGGCGTCGTGCGCATCGTCACCATTGCCGTGGCCGACGACGAAGTGGTCGGCTTCGGCCATGGCAGCGGCTTTGCCGTCGCGCCGAATCGCGTCGTTACCAATGCCCATGTCGTCGAGCTTGCCTCGCGCTATCCCGACAATGTCGTGATCGGGGTGGTGCCGTCCGAAGGCGCCAAATCCTATCAGGGGCGGCTGATCGCAATCGATACGCAGCGCGACCTGGCGCTGATCGAATTCACCGGCATTCGCCTGCCGCCGCTCACGCTGTTCAGCGGCAGCGCGACCGACGGCGAATCGCTGATCGCGCTGGGCTATCCCGGCAATGTCGATCTCGCCACCGCGCGCTCGGCGGCGGACTTCATCACGCCGCTATCGCCCGTCCGCTCGCAGGGGGGCTTTGCCGGGCTGCGGACGATGGAGGGCGTGTCGGTGCTGCTCCACACCGCCAATATCGCTCGCGGCAATTCGGGCGGCCCGCTGCTCGATCCGTGCGGCCGGGTGCTGGGCGTCAATTCGGCGATCACCCGCTCCGAAGAAGGCGATGCCACCTTCGCCTTCGCGATTGCCGACAGCGAATTGATGGGCTTCCTGCGCCAGGCCAACCAGCCCTTCCAGCTCGTCGACGGCCCCTGCATGAGCGTCGAGGAGCGGATGGCGCTCGACAAGAGCGCGGACGAAAAGGACAAGCTGCTGGCCGACGAAAAGGCCCGCGCCGCGTCCGCCCAGGCCGAAGCCGCGCGCCAGAGCGCCATCGCCAAGGCGCGCGCCACCAATGAATCGATGCGCGAAACCTATATGGCGATTGCCGCCGTGATGCTGGTGTTCGGCGCGCTGGCGCTGGGCGGCGCCGGGCTGATGATCGGCCGGGGCAGCAAGCGCGAGGGAATCTGGGTGGCGGCCGGCGGCGGGGTGCTGCTGATCGCTGCCGTGGTGGTGTTCGTCAGCCGCCCGAATTTCGACGAATCGCAGGTGGTGCCGGTGCCGGACGGCAACAGCAGCGCCGAAGCCGCCGCGCCGCAGAGTGTCGCACTGGGCAAGCTGGTCTGCACGCTGGCGCCCGATCGCAGCCGCCTGACCGTCTCGTCGACGCCCACCGTACAGCTCGACATCGGCCAGGATGGCTGCATCAACGGCCGCACCCAATATGCCGAATCGGGCAAGCACTGGCAGCGCGTGCTGGTGCCCGATCAGGAACAGACCGTGTCGGTGCTCGATTTCGATCCGGCAACGCGCACCTATACCAACACCCGCTACCTGCTTTCCGCCGACGAAATGAAGCGCGCGCGCGAAGTGCGGGCGACCGTGCCGGTCAAGACCTGCACCAGCGACCAGGCAGCGCGCGCCAGCCTGGCTGCGCAACAGCAGTCGATCCGCGCCACGCTGCCGCAGGTCTATAACGAAAAGCTCGTCTATAATTGCGCGAGCAGCGGCCAGTGATCGCCGCTATTTCCGCTCGGTAACGCCTTCGCGGGCGCGCAGCACCCGCTTGCGATCGATACCATAGGCATAGCCGCCCATGCTGCCGTCGCCGCGCTGGGCGCGGTGGCACGGAATGGCGATGGCGACGGGATTGGCGCCACAGGCCGTACCCGCCGCGCGCACCGCGGCAGGTGCCCCCGCCTCGGCAGCGAGCTGGGCATAGCTGCGCGTCTCGCCTGCCGGGATCGCACGAAGCGCCTGCCACACTGCCTCCTGAAACGCGGTGCCCTGCACGTCGAGCGGCAGGTCCGTCACGCGCCCGGGCCGTTCGACCTCGGCCACCACGCGCGCTGCCAGATCGGCCAGCGCCGCGCCGCCGGGCAGGATCTCGGCCGCGGGAAAGCGCCGGGCGAGCGCGAACTGGTCCTCGTCGAACGCGACGCGGCACAGCCCCTTGTCAGTGGCTGCGATCAGCAGCGGCCCCAGGCTGGTCTGGGCGATCGTCCAGCGGATCGTCACGCCCGCCCCGCCGGCGCGCCAGGCGCTGGGCGTCATCCCCAGCCGGGCGTCCGCCTGTTCGTAGAAGCGGCTGGGTGCCGCATAGCCCGCCTCATAAATGGCGCGCGTGACGCTTTGCTCGCTGGCCAGCGCCTCCGCCATCCGCCGGGCACGCAGGCCGCGCGCATAGGCGGCGGGGGTAACACCGGTCGCGCGCTTGAACAGCCGGTTGAAATGGTGCGGGGCATAGCCGACCGCCGCCGCCAGCGCCTCCAGCCCGATCGGCTCCTCGGCCGCCTCGATCAGCGCCGCCGCGCGCGCCACCGCCACGGCATCGCGCGCGGCGTCGTCGGGTCGGCAGCGCAGGCAGGGGCGAAACCCGGCCGCGCGCGCCGCCGCGCCATCTGCCAGAAAGCGGACATGCGCGCGCAGCGGCCGCCGCGCCGGGCAGCTGGGCTTGCAGTAAATGCCGGTGGTGGTGACTGCGACGACGAAGCGACCATCCTGCGACCGGTCGCGCGCTGTGAATGCCGCCCAGCAGGCATCTTCGGAAAGAGAAAGCGTGTCCATGGCTGCGATCCTAGGCCAAGCAGCACCGGCATACATCCCGCCGCTTGCGCCCAAAGAACGCAGCGAGCGCCGCTACGAACGCTCGTCCCGCGGCAACCTGGCGCGGCGAAGCAGTTCTTCCAGATCGGCAATGATGTCGTCCTGGCTGCGAAAGGCGTGTTGCAGGTCGCGCTGGGCAAGCGGCATCAGGAATTCGCAGCCATGGCGCTCACCGTCCCGCCAAACCACTTTCGCTTCCCGCGCGCCGGCACCCGACAGGCCGATCCAGATAAGCGTGCCGATGGGCAGCGCGACATCGGCGACGAACAGGAAGCCGGTGCGCGAGAAATTCTCCACCTGCGCGTCGAACGGCTTGCCGTCCATGCCGCGCACGGTGGTGCCGCGATCCACGAGAAAGCGCACCGCGCCGCGCGGGTCCATGCTTCCCCATACTTCCAGTCTTGCAATCAACACGATCCGATACGCCCCTGACCTGCGCACCGGACTAATCGCGACGGGTTAATGCTTCCTGCAATTCGGCGACTTTTCGTCGCACCAGTCGCAGCCGTCGCAGCCCTGTCGCTGTCAAATTGTCCCCGGCGGCGGATCGGGGCACTCTTCCTGTGTCGTCGACGGAGAGTTTACCTGCCCCGGTCTCTCTCCGTTGGACGGCCGGGCCGGCAAGTATCACCGGCCCGTGCATGCCAGCTCGCGTAATCCGGGGGGATTGTGCTGGTGTGCCACGGACGGGGGCGAGACGCCGCAGCCCCAACCCGGCGTCTTGCCCCCGTTCCGTCCATTGCTTGACCTTTGGCAGCATTACTGCCATATGCTGCAGCACGGCGTGGCATTTTATGCAGCGTGATCGGCGGCGCAGGCCCTTAGGGGAAAAAGCGCCGCGCGGCTCTGCCCCGCTTTTACCGGCTTCCCAAATCACGCGGGGCGTCACGTTGTTGACCCCGCCTTCGCGCGCGCCCTTCTGGCGTGTGCGCCGGCCCCATTTGTAAGGGTTTCACATGCTATTCAAAGACCTCGGGCTTTCCGAGACCGTTCTCGCTGCGCTTGCCGCCAAGGGCTATAGCGAAGCGACGCCGATCCAGGCCCAGTCGATCCCGGCGCTGCTCGAAGGGCGCGACCTGCTCGGCATCGCCCAGACCGGCACCGGCAAGACCGCCGCGTTCATGCTCCCCTCGATCGACCGGCTCGTCGCCTCGGGCCGCCGTGCCCAGCCGCGCGGCTGCCGCATGCTCGTCCTCGCCCCCACCCGCGAGCTGGCGGCGCAGATTGCCGACAATGCCAAGCATTATGCCCAGGGCACGGGCCTGCGCATCGCCACCGTGTTCGGCGGCACCTCGGTCCACAAGAACAAGACCGACCTCGCCCGCGGCGTCGACATCCTCGTCGCTACGCCCGGCCGCCTCGTCGACCTGCTCGACCAGTGCTACGCGATCCTACTCGGCATCGAGATTCTGGTGCTCGACGAGGCCGACCAGATGCTCGATCTGGGCTTCATCCATGCGCTGCGCCGCATCGTGAAGGAGCTGCCGGCCAAGCGCCAGTCGCTGTTTTTCTCGGCCACCATGCCCAAGTCGATCCGCGAGCTGGCCAGCCAGTTCATCCACAATCCGGTGGAAGTGAAGGTAACGCCGGTCGCTACCACGGCGGAGCGGGTCGAGCAGTTCGTCACCTTCGTCAACCAGACCGAGAAGCAGGCGCTGCTGACAATGCAGCTGCGCGAGTTGGAGATCGACCGCGCGCTGATCTTCACCCGCACCAAGCATGGCGCGGACCGCGTCGTGCGGCTGCTGGCCGGCAACGGCATCGCCTCCAACGCGATCCACGGCAACAAGAGCCAGCCGCAGCGCGAGCGCGCGCTGGGCGAGTTCCGCTCGGGCAAGGTGAAGCTGCTGGTCGCGACCGACATCGCTGCGCGCGGCATCGACGTGTCGGGCGTGAGCCATGTCTTCAACTTCGAGCTGCCGAACGTGCCGGAGCAATATGTCCACCGCATCGGCCGCACCGCGCGTGCCGGCAATGACGGCGTGGCGATCAGCTTCTGCGCCGACGACGAGCGGCCGTACCTGAAGGACATCGAAAAGCTCACCCGCCAGAAGCTGACGGTGCAGCCGCTGCCCGAAAACTTCCTGGCGGAAGCCGACAAGATCAAGTCGAGCCGCGCGCCGGTGCCGATGAGCCGCGACGAACAGGCCGGTCGCAACGGTCGCGCGATGCAGCACGCGCAAAGCCGCCGCGGCGACGGTCAGGCGCGCCGGCCCGAGGGGCAGCGCAGCGAACAGCCGCGCCGCCACGAAGGTCCGCGGGGCGAACAGCCGCGTCGGGCAGACGGTCCGCGTGGCGAGGCGGGCCGCAGCGACGGCGCTCGCGCCGAACAGCCGCGCAACTATGCCAATGCCAAGCGCAAATGGCATGCCCGCCCGGCCGGCGGCGGCAAGCCCCGCCAGGGCGCCCGCCCGCGCTAAGGGGCGCGCATCGGACTCTTTCTCTCCCCTCCCTGCTCGCAGGGGGGGAGCGAGAGCGACAGATGCCAAGGCCCGGCGGCAGGCAAGGCGCGCACGAACGCGCCTTGTCGCGCGCAAAATATCCCGCCGTACCGCTAACATTCGCCGCGCATCCGCCAGTCCCGCGAAAGTCGCTGCGCACCGTGCGCGAAGACCCTGCAAGACCTGATTGGTGACAGTTCCGGGACTCGGGTTGCATCACCGCACCGGCGATGCTAGCAGCCCGCCAACCCATCAGGGGGCGCCTTTGCGCCGCCCCCGTTGTTGCATGGGGCCAACTCCGACCCTCCGAGAGGAATCGAATCGCGTGGAGAATTCCGGCGGTATCCAGGCCAGCCTAAGCGGACGCTACGCAACCGCCCTGTTCGAGCTGGCGCGTGACGCAAAGGCCATCGACGCTGTCGAGGCGAGCCTTGCCAAGGTGCGTGCTGCGCTCGACGAATCGGCCGAGTTCAAGGCGCTCACCACCAGCCCATTGATCGGCCGCGCCGTCGCGGGCAAGGCGGTTGCTGCGGCTGCCGGCGTGATGGCGCTCGACGCGACCACCACCAAGTTTCTGGGCGTGCTGGCCGAGAATCGCCGCCTGGCCCAGTTGCCGGCGATCATCCGCGCCTTCCGCACCCTGGCCTCGCGCCACCGCGGCGAGACGACGGCCGAAGTGATTTCGGCCCATCCGCTCGACGCGGCGCAGGTCGATGCGCTGAAGGCGCAGCTCCGTACCCGTATCGGCCGCGAAGTGACCGTCGACCTGTCGGTCGATCCCTCGCTGCTCGGCGGCCTGGTCGTGAAGATCGGCAGCCAGATGATCGATTCGTCGATCAAGACCCGACTGAACTCCCTCGCGCACGCGATGAAAGGCTGAAGGCTAAGAAGATGGATATCCGCGCCGCAGAAATCTCCAAGGTCATCAAGGACCAGATCGCCAATTTCGGCACCGAGGCCCAGGTTTCGGAAATCGGCCAGGTGCTGTCGGTCGGCGACGGCATCGCGCGCATCCACGGGCTGGACAATGTCCAGGCCGGTGAGATGGTCGAATTCGCCAATGGCGTGCAGGGCATGGCCCTCAACCTCGAAGCCGACAATGTCGGCGTCGTGATCTTCGGCTCGGACGCCGAGATCAAGGAAGGCGACACCGTCAAGCGCACCGGCACCATCGTCGACGTGCCCGTCGGCAAGGGCCTGCTCGGCCGCGTCGTCGACGGCCTCGGCAACCCGATCGATGGCAAGGGCCCGATCGAATATACCGAGCGTCGCCGCGTCGAAGTGAAGGCGCCGGGCATCATCCCGCGCAAGTCGGTGCACGAGCCGGTGCAGACCGGCCTCAAGGCGATCGACGCCCTCGTGCCGATCGGCCGTGGCCAGCGCGAGCTGATCATCGGCGACCGCCAGACCGGCAAGACCGCCGTCGCGATCGACACCTTCATCAACCAGAAGGGCCCGAACAGCGGCACCGACGAGTCGAAGAAGCTCTATTGCATCTACGTCGCCGTCGGCCAGAAGCGCTCGACCGTCGCGCAGATCGTCCGCCAGCTCGAAGAGAATGGCGCGATGGAATATTCGATCGTCGTCGCAGCCACCGCGTCGGAGCCGGCCCCGCTGCAGTTCCTCGCGCCCTACACCGGCTGCGCGATGGGCGAATTCTTCCGCGACAACGGCATGCACGCCGTGATCGTGTATGACGACCTTTCCAAGCAGGCCGTCGCCTATCGCCAGATGTCGCTGCTGCTGCGCCGTCCGCCGGGCCGCGAAGCCTATCCGGGCGACGTCTTCTATCTCCACAGCCGCCTGCTCGAACGCGCCGCGAAGATGAACGACGCCAACGGCGCCGGCTCGCTGACCGCGCTGCCGATCATCGAAACCCAGGCGGGCGACGTGTCGGCCTACATCCCGACCAACGTGATCTCGATCACCGACGGCCAGATCTTCCTCGAGACGAACCTGTTCTACCAGGGCATCCGTCCGGCGATTAACGTGGGTCTGTCGGTGTCGCGCGTGGGTTCGTCGGCGCAGACCAAGGCGATGAAGAAGGTGTCGGGCTCGATCAAGCTTGAGCTGGCCCAGTATCGCGAAATGGCTGCCTTCGCGCAGTTCGGTTCGGACCTCGACGCCTCGACCCAGAAGCTGCTCAACCGCGGCGCGCGCCTGACCGAGCTGCTCAAGCAGCCGCAGTTCAGCCCGCTGCCGTTCGAAGAGCAGACCGTGTCGATCTTCGCCGGCACCAACGGCTATCTCGATGCCGTCGCCGTGAAGGACGTGGTTCGCTACGAAGCCGCGATGCTGGTCCACTTCCGTTCGCACCATGCGGACATTCTGGAAGAGATCCGCACCACCAAGGCGTTCGAGAACGACACGCGGGACAAGGTGAAGGCCGCGCTCGACGCCTTCGCCAAGACCTTCGCCTAAGGGACCGCTGCCGGATGGCCAGCCTCAAGGAACTCAAGGGCCGGATCGCCTCGGTCAAATCGACCCAGAAGATCACCAAGGCCAAGCAGATGGTCGCGGCGGCGAAACTGCGGAAGGCGCAGGCCGCCGCAGAAGCCGCGCGCCCCTATGCCCAGCGCCTCGAGGGCGTGGTCGCCAGCCTCGCGAGCAAGGTGGGGGGCAGCGACAGCGCACCCCGTCTGCTCGCCGGCACCGGCAAGGCGGAGACGCACCTGCTGCTCGTCGCCAATGGCGACAAGGGCCTGTCGGGTGCGTTCAACGCCAATATCGTCAAGGCGGCGGTGCTGAAGGCACGCGCGCTGATTGCCGAGGGCAAGACGGTGAAGTTCTACCTCGTCGGCCGCAAGGGCCGCGCGGTGATCGCCCGTACCTTTCCCGGCATGATCGTCGGCCAGTTCGACACCACTGCGGTGCGGACGCCGGGCTATGACGAGGCCCGCGCGATCGCCAAGGACGTGACCGACCGCTTCTTTGCGGGCGAGTTCGACGTGGCGACCCTGTTCTACTCGCACTTCCGCTCGGCGCTGGCCCAGCTTCCGACCGAACAGCAGCTCATCCCGGTCTCGGTGCCGGCGACGGGCGAAGCCGGTTCGGGCGCTGCGGTCGACTATGAGCCCGACGAGGAGACGATCCTCGCCGATCTGTTGCCGCGCAACCTGACGGTGCAGATCTTCAAGGCGTTGCTGGAGAACCAGGCCAGCGAACAGGGCGCGTCGATGACCGCGATGGACAACGCCACCCGCAATGCCGGCGATCTGATCAACCGGCTGACGATCGAATATAACCGTTCCCGCCAGGCCGCGATCACGACCGAACTGGTGGAAATCATTTCGGGCGCGGAAGCGCTCTAAAAGCTGCACGAAGCAAGGAAAGCAACGATGGCAACCGCCGCTGTAGACACCCGCCCCGCCACGGGCACCAACAATGTCGGCCGCATCAGCCAGGTGATCGGCGCGGTCGTCGACGTGACGTTCGACAATGCCCTGCCGGCGATCCTTTCGGCGCTGGAGACGGACAATAACGGCCAGCGTCTGGTCCTCGAAGTCGCGCAGCATCTGGGCGAGAACACCGTCCGCACGATCGCGATGGACTCGACCGAAGGCCTGACCCGCGGCCAGACCGTGACCGACACCGGCGCGCAGATCTCGGTGCCGGTCGGCCCGAAGACGCTCGGCCGCATTCTGAACGTCGTCGGCGAGCCGATCGACGAGCGCGGTCCGGTCGACACCGACCTGAAGGCGCCGATCCACGCCAAGGCTCCCGAGTTCATCGAGCAGTCGACCGAAGCCAGCATTCTCGTCACCGGCATCAAGGTGATCGACCTGCTCGCGCCGTACGCAAAGGGCGGCAAGATCGGCCTGTTCGGCGGCGCCGGCGTGGGCAAGACCGTGCTCATCCAGGAACTGATCAACAACATCGCCAAGGGCCATGGCGGCACCTCGGTGTTCGCGGGCGTGGGCGAGCGTACCCGTGAGGGCAACGACCTCTATCACGAATTCCTCGACGCCGGCGTTATCGCCAAGGACGCCGACGGCAACGCCATCACCGAAGGATCGAAGGTGGCGCTGGTCTATGGCCAGATGAACGAGCCGCCGGGCGCCCGCGCCCGCGTCGCGCTGTCGGGCCTGACGATCGCCGAATATTTCCGCGACGTCGAAGGCCAGGACGTGCTGTTCTTCGTCGACAACATCTTCCGCTTCACCCAGGCGGGCGCCGAAGTGTCGGCACTGCTCGGCCGTATTCCCTCGGCCGTGGGCTATCAGCCGACCCTGTCGACCGACATGGGCGCGCTGCAGGAGCGCATCACCTCGACCAACAAGGGTTCGATCACCTCGGTGCAGGCCGTGTACGTGCCCGCCGACGACTTGACCGACCCGGCGCCGGCGACTTCGTTCGCCCACCTCGACGCGACGACCGTGCTCAACCGCGCGATCTCGGAACTGGGCATCTACCCGGCCGTGGACCCGCTCGACTCGACCAGCCGCGTGCTCGAGCCGCGCATCGTCGGCCAGGAGCATTACGAAACGGCGCGTGCGGTGCAGGCGATCCTGCAGAAGTACAAGTCGCTGCAGGACATCATCGCGATCCTGGGCATGGACGAGCTTTCCGAAGAGGATAAGCTGACCGTCGCCCGCGCTCGCAAGATCCAGCGCTTCCTCAGCCAGCCGTTCCACGTCGCCGAAGTGTTCACCGGCATTCCGGGCGCCTTCGTGCAGCTCGAAGACACGGTGCGCTCGTTCAAGGCGGTGGTCGACGGTGAGTATGACCATCTGCCGGAAGCGGCCTTCTACATGGTCGGCGGCATCGACGACGCGATCGCCAAGGCCAAGAAGCTCGCCGACGAGGCGTAAGACTGCAAGTTCCCCTCCCGCTTGCGGGAGGGGTTAGGGGAGGGGCTGGAAGGGCTGGCCTCGTCTCCCGAAGATTGTATCAGCCCCTCCCCCGACCCCTCCCGCAAGCGGGAGGGGAGTGAGATGCGAACATGCTGCACTTCGAACTCGTCACCCCGGAACGCCTTGTCCGCTCGGAAGAAGTCCATATGGTCGTCGTCCCCGGCAGCGAGGGGGATTTCGGCGTGCTGGAGGGCCATGCCCCGGTGATGTCGACGATCCGCGACGGCAATATCGAAGTCTATAAGGCCGGTGCGACCACGCCCGAGCTGATCCGCGTCGAAGGCGGTTTCGCCGAAGTCAACGAACGCGGGCTGACGGTGCTGGCCGAACGCGCCGAATAAACGGTGATTCGGCGGGCCAGCCCCGCCCTTCCCGGCCGCCGGCCGGCTATTATTGGTTAACAATATACAATATGCCCCATGCTGGGCCACCTGTTCTACTGTGGAACAATTGGCGGCCCCGGCAGGCGATTCCCGCGCATGTCCCGCACCATCCCCTGTGATACGCCGCCCCCCAATAGCAACGGTTGCGTAACGAGGATCACAATGTTCAAGCGGATGTGTCTGGCTGGAGTGGCGTTTATCGGTCTGACGACGGCGGCTTCCGCCCAGACCTCGTTCACCTCGAACAGCAACGCCTATAATGGCAGCCAGGGCGGCGTGTCGTTCAGCTTCAACGCGCCGCTGCCGAACGGCTTTTCGCTCAACGGCGGCACCATCTATCCCAGCTCGCAGAACGGCACGACGCTCCCCGTGGGCGCGACCGGCAGCTATCTGGCTGCCGATGTCGGCACGCCGGCCACCATCTCCAGCAGCACGGGCTATGACAATGTCCAGTTCCTGTGGGGATCGATCGACCCGTACAACACCGTCAAATATTTCGATCAGGCCGGCAAGCTGCTCGGCCAGCTGACGGGTTCGCAGGTCGGCGCGGTCAACAACGGCGACTTTCTCTCGCCCGACCGCAACCGCTACGTCACCTTCTCGGTCGACCCGAGCACCGGCGACAAGATCAGCTCGGTCCAGCTGATTTCGTCCGCTACCGCGCTCGAGGCAGCGAACTTCTCTTTCTACAACAACGGCCAGCCGACGCCGGTGCCCGAACCCGGCACCATGGCGCTGTTCGGGTTCGGCGCGCTCGGACTGCTCGCGCTGTCGCGGCGCCGGCTGAGCCTGTTCGCCTGAGCCCCGAAGGGGCTCAGTTCTTCGTGCCTGCGGGCGGCAAGGGCGCCTGGCGATAGCGCGGCTGGACCGCGCTCGCCTCGCGCATTGCCTGCCCGATCAGCTGCTGGTTCCGTCGCACCGAAGCAGTGATCGCAGCACGAATCGATTCGTCGGCATCGGAGCCCATCGGCGCCTCGCGCAGCTGGGCCAGCCATTCGCCGATCGCCGCATCGTGCTGGCCCAGAAAATCCTTTTCCATCGTGCGGTAAAAGCGGCTGCGCGGATCCTTCGGATTGAGCGCGAGCGCATGGTTGAACGCCTCGGCCGCGCCGGCGGGCAGATGCCCGTTCTGCGAGGGCTCGATCTGCATCCGCGCCTCGCCCAGCGCCGACCAGGTTTCCGCACGCTTCGAGTCGATCGATACGGCGTGGACATAGGATGCCTCGGCCTGCGGGAAGGCACGGCCACGCAACTGCACGTCCCCCAGCAGCGCCCAGGCGGCGGCGTCGCCGGGATGGGCCTTCACCCGCGCCTGCGCTGCCGCTTCGTCCACGCCCGGAACCTTGGGCGGATCAACGAACACCGCCGTGTGCGCCGCTGCAGCTTGTGCCGGCTTATGGGCCATCCGCAGCGCCATGGTGCCCGCGCCCAGCAGCGCAACCACCGCAACACCACCCACCAGCCAACGCTTCTTCATATCTGCAACTCCCTTTAGCGGTGGCAATAGCGAGGAGGCGTTAACAGCTGGCTAGTCGCGCCGGGGCGCCAGAGCGGTCGCCAGCATCAGCAGCAGAAGCGGCGTCAGAAATTCGCGGTGGCGCTCGCCAAACTCGAACCAGACGGCGAACAGCGGCAGTTGCAGCGCACCCGCGACGACCAGCCAGAGCAGCGCCCGCGGAACAGCGTTGCCGCGCCGGAGCAGCGTGCCCGCACCCGCCGCCAGCATCCCCAGATGCGCGCCCTGCGACAGCGGCAGCAACAGCGCGGTAACGGCGGCGCCGACCGGGGGCGCCATCAACGCCAGCCGGTCGATGCCGAACTGCGCCACGCCCGTCGCGCGCACGAATTTGGATGCGGTAATCCAGGCAAAGGCGGCGGGATGGCCGACGATCCACGCCTTCGCCATCGCCGCTGCGGCTTGCGTCTGCACCAGTTCGGGCAGGCCGCGCAGCGATTGCGGCGAGGGCAGCCAGTCGCCATTGGCATCGGGATTGTTGCCGACCCACAGGCTCAGCTTGCCCGCCGAGGTGAGCGGAACAAAGGCATGGAACAGCATCCAGTTGCGCACCCACCAGGGCAGCAGCACCAGCACCGCGGGCAGCAGCGCCGCCACACCGGTTGCCAGCACGCGCCGCCAGCCGGCCTGCGGCACCATCGCCAGCCCGAACAGCGCCGCCAGCGGCGCCTGCCCGGGCTGGGCGAGCGCCAGCACCCCCGCCAGCACGCCGATCGCCAGCGCCGCGCGCCAGCCGCCCAGACTGCCCTGCGCGATGCGCAACCAGGCGAACGCCAGCGCCAGCACCAGCACGACGCACAGGCTCTCCTTCTGCGCCAGCGGCGCCGACAGCTGGACGGAGGGCCAGATCAGATACAGCCATGCTGCCGCGCGGCCCGCGCCCGGCCGCTCAAGCGCGCACCCGATCCGCCAGACCAGCAACGCCGCCGCACCGTCGAGCAGCAGGTTGAGCGCAACCAGCGACGCGGTGCCAAGCCCCAGCGCCCAGCCCCAGCCGGCCAGCAGCAGCGGATAGGCGGGAGGAAAGAAGGCGCGGACAGTGACGCCCATATAGGGCTCGAAAAACACCAGCCCCTCGCCGTGCAGCAGCCGCGCGGCGAGCAGCCGGTAGATTTCCGCATCACCATCGGGCGTGCGTCCGGCGGTCCAGTGCGCCATGCCGATGCGGGTGAGCAGAACAGTGGCGCCCAGCAGCGCCAAAGCCGGCCGCCCGGGTGTCCGGCGGGCGATCGGCACCGCCAGCCCCGCCACGCCCAGCCAGGCGAGCAGCAAGCCGATCCCGGCCCAGGAGAATCCCCAGCGTTCGACCAGTTCAGGCGTCGACCACAGGCCATAGGTGCAAACCGCGGCAAGACAGGCGGCCAGTGTCGCCGTCACTGCCGGCGGCTGAATGGCCCTGCGTTCCCCCATTTCCTCGCGCGATTGCATTCCCTCTCCCGCTGGACCCATGGCGCGCCGACAATGCCGGCCGCAGGCTTAGTGATAGCGCGCTGGAACGGAAACGAAATTCGCCGCACCCAGGCGGTTGAAAGCGCGCTTTCAGATATGATAACGTTACCATGAACGGGGCGCAGTCTATGCAGCCTCGAACAGGACAGGAGAGACGCGCATGGCGGGCTTCAGCAAGCGGGACGTTCTGGCCGGGTCGTTCGCGACGGCACTCGGCATGAAAGTGGCGCAGGCGCAGGACGCGCCGCAACCTGCCCCGGAGATCGCCCCCGGCCCCTTCCGGCCGACGGTGGATTCGCTGTCGGCCTATCGTACGCCCGACTGGTTCCGCGACGCCAAGTTCGGCATCTGGGCGCATTGGGGGCCACAGGCGGTCGCCGGCCAGGGCGACTGGTATGCGCGCTTCATGTATGTGCCCGGCCATCCCCATTATGACCATCATCTGAAAACCTGGGGCCATCCTTCCGAACATGGCTACAAGGACATTCTGCCGCTGTGGAAGGCGGAACGGTTCGACCCCGAGGCGCTGGCCGACAAATATGTCGCGGCGGGCGCCAAATATCTGGTGTCGATGGGCGTCCACCACGACAATTTCGATCTCTGGCGTTCGCGGCACCACCGCTGGAACGCGACGGCAATCGGCCCGAAGCGCGACATTGTCGGCGAATGGCAGGCGGCGGCGCGGCGGCGCGGCCTGCGCTTCGGCGTTTCCGAACATCTCGGCGCGAGCTATTGCTGGTGGTATCCCAGCCATCTCTACGACCAGTTCTGGCCAAAGCTGGGGGTGGATTATGACGGTGCCGATCCGCGCTTCGCCGATCTGTACCACGACAATCGCGACGAACCGTATCGCAACAAGCCGGGCACCTGGTACACGCGCAACCCGGCCTATCACCAGCGCTGGTTCGCGCGTATCCGCGATCTGGTCGACAGCTATCAGCCCGACCTGCTCTATTCGGATGGCGGTGTGCCGTTCGGCGCGGTCGGCCGATCGCTGATGGCGCATTTCTACAACAGCAGCATGGCGCGCCATGGCCGCGTGGAAGCGGTGTATACCAGCAAGGATCTCGGCTCGGGCGAGTTCCGCACCGACTGGGGCGTGCAGGATGTCGAACGCGGCGTGCTCCACGGCATCAATCCGCTGCCCTGGCAGACCGATACGTCGAACGGCGACTGGTTCTATAACGAGAATGACCGTTACAAGAGCACCAGCGATGTCGTCACCATGCTCGCCGATATCGTCAGCAAGAACGGCAATCTGCTGCTCAATGTCGTGCTGCACGCCGATGGCAGCCTGCCGCCGCAATCCGCGCAGCTGCTGGCGGAGCTGGCGCCGTGGATGGCCGTGAACGGCCCGGCGATCCATGGCACGCGCCCCTGGCACATGTTCGGCGAAGGCCCCACCGAGGCGAAGGCGGGCGCCTTTCAGGAGCGTGCCGCCTATACCGCGCAGGATATTCGCTTCACCACCCGGGGCGAGACGCTCTATGCCATCACGCTGGGAGAACCGAAGGGAGAAGTGGCGATCACCGCACTGGGGCGCGCAGGTCCGAACGGCCAGCGTCGCGTGCGCAGCGTCGCGCTGCTCGGCCACCGCGGCCGGATCGACTTCCGCCAATCCGACCAGGCATTGACGATCACGCCGCCGGCCACGCTGCCGACGCGCCACGCCAGCGCCTTCGAAATTCGCTTCGCCTGAAACGACCCGAAGGCGATCAGAATACCACGATCGCCTTCATCAGCCCGTCCTCGTGCGCGAGCGACGGCAGACGCGCCGGCAGTTCCTCCACGCCCACGCTGTGGGTGTGGAGCAGCCGCGACGGCAGCGCGCCCGATTTTAGCCCCGCGATCACCCGCTCGAAATCGCGGTTGAGCGCATTGCGGCTGCCGATCAGCACCGCCTCGCGCTTGTGGAACTCCGGATCGGCGAAGCTCAGATCGCCCGACGCGACGCCGACCAGCAGCAGCGCCCCGCCATGCGCGACGAAATCGAGGCTGCGGCGCATCGCCGGCAGCGATCCGGTGGCATCGACCACCACGTCGAACATCTCGCCATGGGTGCGCGCGGCCAGCGCCGCATCGATCCCGTCATCGGCCACCACGCCGTCAAAGCCGAGCTGCCCGGTCGCGAAGCGTAGCCGGGCGGCGCTGCGATCGGCCATGGTCACGGCAAAGCCGTCCTGCCGCGCGATCAACGCCGTTGCCACGCCGATCGGCCCCGCGCCGACCACCAGCATGCGATCGCCCTCGCGCGGAGCGCGCGACACGGCATGCGCGCCGATCGCGAGAAACTCGACCATCGCCGCCTGTTCGGGCGTCAGCCCCTCGGCGTCGATCACGGCATGTTCGGGCACCGCGATCAGATCGCACATGCCGCCATCGACATGCACGCCCAGCACCCGGATGTTGACGCAGGCATTGGGCTTGCCCTTGCGGCAGGCGATGCAGGTGCCGCAGGCGAGATAGGGGTTGATCGTCACCAGCCGATCCAGCGGCATCGTCGTGCCCGGCCCCTGCGCCACGATGCGGCCGCTCAGCTCATGGCCGATCACGCGCGGATATTCGAGGAACGGGTGGTGCCCGGCGAAGATGTTATAATCGGTGCCGCACAGCCCGACATGGCCGATCCGCACCAGCACTTCGCCCTGGCCGGGAACGGGATCGCTCCGCTCCTGCAGCGCGAGTTGCTGCGGTTCCACACAGGTGATCGTACGCATCCTACAGGCTCCCTTCGCCGACCGCGCATCGAACGCCAGCCGCATGCAAATCGGTTCTTATATGTACCAATAACGCGATTGGAGACTGGTTCAATCGGGCTGATAGCCCAGCCGGTCCGAAATCCGCGCTGCCGTGGCGCGCAGCTTCTCCCGCGCCGCCGCCAGATCGACTTTCTGCGATCCGTCGATCAGCTCCAGGAACGGAATGGTGAGCGCCGCGACCACCAGCCGATCGAAGCCGAAAATCGGAAAACTGATGTCGGTGACGCCGTGGGTGATCGGGCTGGTGCGGCTGTCATGCCCCGCGTCCCGCACCGCCGCCAGCCGCGCCGCCAGCCAGGCGGCGTCGACACGCTGGCCGCTTTCCGCCTCGGCATCGCGGATGATGCGTTCGGCAAGCTGCGGCGTGGAAAAGGCCAGGATCACCTGTCCCGAGCAACTCTGGAGAATGTCGATCTGGGCACCGACCTTCAGCGCAAAGCCGCGCGTGCCGGGCGATTCCTCGCGCGCCACCACCAGGCCATGGCCGTCGCTGGGCACGACGAGGTGGCAGGACTGGCCGATTTCCATCGCCAGCAGCTGCATTTCCGGCATCGCCGCGCGCACCAGATCCTGCGACGGGGTGGCGCGCAGCGCGACATCGAGCAGCTTGTACGCCACCGAATAGCGGTCGGTAACGTCCGACCGGCGCAGATAGCCGAGCTGCTCCATCACCACGACGATGCGGAACAACTCCCCCACCGAACGCCCGAGGTCAGCCGCCATTTCGGTGACGAGCGCGCCTTCCGGCCGACCGGCAAGCAATTCGATGATCTCGAACGCCTTTTCGATCGCCGGCGCGGCATAGGTTTTCTTCAGCGGCGCGCGTGCCATGGTCCCTCCTGTTTCCCGCCGCTCACTGGCCGTCTGCGGGATGGTCGAGCAGGCGGAAGATGCGCGCCATGGGGCGCCATTTCTCCGCGTCGCCAGCCCCCGCAGCGGGGCGCTGATAGGCTAGCATCCGTTTCTCCCACGCCACCACATCGGGATTGGCGGTATCCATTTCCGCCTTGCGGGCGAAACTGAAATCGTCGCGCGCGTCGATGATCATCACCAGCCGGTTTTCCAGCCGGAAAATCTCCATATTCTCGATGCCTGCCGCGCGGATCGAAGCGATGACCGGCGACGGCGTCCGCCCGACCCGGTGCCAGTCCTCATAGGCGGCGATCAGATCGGCATCGTCCTCCAGATCGAGCGCGAGGCAGAAACGCTGGGACATGGGCGGGCAAACTCCTTCGGAAATCGCGTCAAAAACCATAGAAGTGGCGGGCGCAGCCGGCGAACAGCCATTGCTCGCCCGCAGCATCCAGCCCGGCGAGCGCGCGGGCGGTATCGAACCACGCGGTATAGGCATCGCGCAACCCCAGCACCGGCCAGTCGCTGCCCCACATCAGCCGGTCGCCGAAGCTGGCGACCAGATGCGCGACATAGGGTGCCAGCGCCGTTGCCGGCTGGCCTTCGTCCTGTTCGGTGCGCAGGCCTGACAATTTGCAGAAGACATTGGGCAGCGTCGCCAGCGCCGCGATCTCGGCGCGCCACGGGTCGAGCGTGCCCATAGCGGCAAAGGGCTTGGCGCCATGATCGATCACGATCGGCAACGCCGGCCAGGCCTGCGCAAAGCGATGGAGCGCGCCGAGATGCCGGGGCTGGACCAGCGCATCGAAGCGCAGCCCGTGCGCGAGCATCGCCTCGACCGCCGGCGCTAGATCGGGCCGGCAGATCCAGTCGCTGTCGTCGATCGACTGCAACATCGGCCGCAGCCCGCGCAGCTTGGGCCGCGCGGCCAGCGTCGCGATCCGTGCCGGTGCATCGGCCGCCGCCAGATCGGCCCAGCCCACCACCGCGCCGACCAGAGGCTCCTGCGCGGCAAGGTCGCACAGCCAGTCGGTGTCGGCATCGGTCGGCTGCGACTGGACCAGCACGGTCGCCACCAGCGGCACGCCAGCAGCCGCTGCGCGCAGATCATCGGGCAGGAAATCGCGGTGGATCGCGGGCAGGTCCGGCCCCGGCCACGCATGGCCCGGCGCATCGATCCGCCAGAAATGCTGGTGCGCGTCGACAATCTCGCGCATCTGCGCGCCCGCTGCTGCCAATCCCATCGCTCGCCCGACTTTCTTATATGACAGCGGATTTGCGTAAGGACATGGCGCGAAGCACGCAAGATGCCCCGGGGCGTGGCACCCCAGTCGCAATCACGGCTTTTTCCTGCTGCACTGCGCCATGGATGCTGTAGGGGCGGCGCATGTCCGTGCAGAACCCCGTGATCGAACAGGTCGAAACGCGCTATTCCGGCTGGGGCCGGCTACTGATCGCCACGCTGCGCACGCCCGAGGGCGAGACCATCACCCGCGAGATCGAGGACCATGGCGACGGCGTGGTCGTGCTGCCCTATGATCCGGCGCGCGGCACGGTGATGCTGGTGCGCCAGCCGCGCCCACCGCTTCTGCTGCGCGGGCAAAGCGAACCGCTCTACGAAGCGCCCGCCGGGCGGATCGAAACCGGCGACGGCATCGAGGATACCGCCCGGCGCGAAGTGCTGGAGGAGTGCGGGCTGCATGTCCGCACACTCGAACTGGTCGGCCATTTCCACACGATCCCATCGGTCTCTACAGAGCGTGTGAGCTGCTATCTCGCTACCTATGCCGCCGCCGATCGCGTCGCGGCCGGCGGCGGGCTGGCAGAGGAGCATGAGGCGATCGAAGTCGTCGAAATGCCGCTCGCCGCGCTGTGGGCGATGGGCATGGAAGCGCTGGCCGACATGAAGACCGCACTGCTCGTGCTGGCGCTGCGCGACCGGCTCGCGGCTCAGTCCTGGCCGCCGGCCTCCACCGCCGGCTGAGAGGCGGCATGGCCGCTGCGCCGCCAGATGCCGCGCAGCATCGATGCAGCAAAGGCCGACAGGCCCGGCCGCACGAACAGCCAGTCGCGGATCGCCGGTCCCTTTTCCGCGCCGATCGTGCGCTTGTAGCCGCTGTCGCCCGCACCCCAGTCGACCAGCGTCATCCCGTCGTCGATCGCGCGCAGCAAATTGCGATAATAAAGCAGCTTGCCCGGCGAATGGCGGGCAAAATCGGGATCATAGCTGTTGGCGATCGCGTATTTGCGGGCGCCCGCATTCAGGTCGAACGAAAAGGCCGCCGGCCGGCCATCGACGCGCAGCACCGCCGCCCACATCTGTTCCGCCAGCACCGGATCCTGCGCCGCCGCGCGCCAGAAGGCGCCGTGCCCGCGCGCGGTGAATTTCGCGTCGCCGCCATCGGTGCGGCTGGCAATCCAGCTCCGCTCCTCGACCGCCGCCAGCGCGGCAAAGGCAGGCGCCTGCCACTCGCTGCCCGACACGAACTGCCAGTCGAGCGCGCCATGGCCGGCCAGGTGCTTTTCGTGGAAACGGTTCTTGCGCAGCGTCGAGTTGCGCGGCCAGCCGCCCTCCGCCCGCAGCGCTGCCATGTCGAGCAGATAGGAATCGGCAACGAACCGGTCGAGCACCGCCCAGCCGCGCCCCCGCGCCGCCGCCTTCAGCGCCTCCAGCGCCGGATCGCCGTCATAGACCGGGCCGATGCGCAGCGCCCGCACCTGCCGGCCGAGCGCGGCCAGCAGTGCCTCCGCCACTTCCAGCCCGGCATCGGCGGCGATCGGCACGCTGCGGAACGGCCAGTAGCAGCCGGGCACCGCCGCCAGCCCTGCCGGGCGCGGCCCCACCCGGATCATCGGCAGCGCCGCCACCGCCTCGCCTTCGCGCGTGGCGAGCAAGGTGCGCGCCTCCCCGCCATAGGCCTGCAGCGCCGCCGCATACCAGCCATGGCGCAGGAACCGGTATGCCGGCGCCGCCCGCGCCGCCACCGCGTCGATCTCGACCGCCAGCCCCTCCACGCAGCGCACGGCAAGCGCCGGCGACAGGCGCGCAAAGGCGGCACTCGGCATTTCCCTGGTCATTCCGGCACAGATACAGTGCAGGCCTTACCAAGCCGTGGACGCGCTTGGGCTTGCGGCAAGGACAGTGCTGCCCCTAAGCAGGCAGGATGGAAGGCCCCTATCTCTCCACCGTATCGCAGACGATCCAGGCGGCGATCGCGCCCGTGTTCCTGCTCGCCGGCATCGGCGCGTTCCTCAACGTGATGGTCGGCCGGCTCGCCCGCATCGTCGACCGCGCCCGCGTGATCGAGGAGCTTCACCCCCGCTCCAGCGGCCCCGAGCATGACCGCCATGTCCGCGAGCTGCGGATCATCGACCACCGCATCTCGGTGATCAACAACGCGATCTTCCTTTGCACCGCCAGCGCGCTGGCGATCTGCTTCGTCGTCGCGCTGATGTTCGTCTCGCGGCTCGCCAATCTCCATGTCGGCATCTGGGTCGCGGTGGCGTTCATCCTGTCGATGCTGCTGCTGATGGCGGGGCTGATCTATTTCCTGTTCGAAGTGCACATCTCGCTGCGCGCCATCCATGTCCGCAAGGAACTGCTCGAGCTGGATAACTAGCCGGCAGAAGCGAAGGCAGCCCCCCTCCCTGCTTGCAGGGAGGGGTCGGGGGTGGGTCCGCCGCCGGCAGGCGGCGGGACTCGCTCTCCGGCAGGACGCATCGCTTTCTGGAGCGCGCAGACGCGCGCACCCACCCCCCAGCCCCTCCCTTTGAGGGAGGGGAGTACCGGGCACCCATCGTCAATCCGCCGCGAAGCCGAACGCCGTCACGCCCCGTTCGCGCTCGTTCGCCAATGCCGCGCGGCCGGCGGGCGCCGCCGATCGTTGCGGGCACGCCACGCGGGTACAGGCGCGGCAGCCGAGCCCGATCGGCGCGGCGCTGCCGCCCAGATCGACACCGCGCGCCGCCGCCAGCGCGCCCGCTTCCGCCGCCGGCAATCCCAGCGCGAGCACGAAGCGCGGCCGCACCCCGCCGGGGGTGGTGCCATGCGGATGCGCGCAGCGGGCGATGGTGAACAGCCTCGCGCCATCTTCCAGCTCGACCAGTTGCACCGCCGTTTCATCGGTGCGGGCAAAGGCGTCATACGCATTCCATAGCGGGCAGGGCACCGCCGCCTCGACCAGCGCCGATCCGCTCGCCCCGGCATAGCGCATCGACACCTGCCCGGCCCGGTCGAACCGCATCAGGAAGAAGGACAGGCCCCGCGCGCCCACGCGCTGCAATGTCGTCAGCCGGTGGGCGACTTGCGCCAGGCTCGCCCCGAACCGCCGCTGCAACAGATCGAGATCGTACCCGCTCGCCTCGCACGCGCGCAGGAAACGGGCATAAGGCATCGTCACCGAAGCGGCGAAATAGGCGGTCAGATGGCGCCGGAACATCCGCTCGCCGGCGCGATCGAGCGCGGCGCCGCGCACCAGCGCCTCGATTTCGTCGCGCGCCTCGACCGCAAGCTGTTCGGCCAGCGCAAAGGCCCGCGCGCTGGGATCGAGCGCTTCGGACAATTGCAATTGCCGGGCGTGGAAATCGAGCCGCTTCAGCGCCTCGCCCATCACCTCGGCGGGCAGGATGCGCACCGACAACTGGTGCTTCACCCGCAACCGCTCGGCCATGGCGCCATAGGGGTCGCCCGCCATGCGCAGTTCGTCGGCCAGCGCCTCGCCCGCCGCGTCCAGATCGGCGAAATGGTTGCGCCAGCGCTCGATCGCGCGGCGGACCTGCTGGCCGGGATCGGGCGCGCCGGGTTCGCCCCCGCCGCCCTGCCCCATCCGGTCATAGGCGCGGGCAAACGCCTCCGCCCCGTCGGGCGCGCCGGCCAGCCATTCCTCAAGCTGATGCCGGTCGATCGCCAGATCCGCGAACAGCGGATCGGCCAGCCGCCGCCGTAGCGCATCGGCACCGCCGCCGGGTTCGGCCGCAGCGAGGCGGCGCGGATCGAAATCATAGGTCTCGGCAAGCTTGAGCATCAGCGCGGCGGAAATCGGTCGCTGGTTGCGCTCGACCAGATTGAGATAGCTGGGCGAAATGTCGAGCGCATCCGCCATCGCCGCCTGGCTGACGCCGAGCTGGAAACGCAGGCGACGGATCGCGTGCCCGGCGAAGAGTTTGCGTTCGGCCATCGAGGTTCCTTCCAATTTCCTACCCGGGGAGGGGGCCATGCGATTGCCTCGCCCCCCTCCCTGAAAGGGAGGGGCTGGGGGTGGGTGCGCGCGTCTGCGCGCCCCGAAAACTCGCCCCCCTGTCGACCATGAGTCCCGCCACCTGGCGGTGGCGGACCCACCCCTAACCCCTCCCTTTCAGGGAGGGGAATCCACAGGTTCGAACCAGCGCTTTCCTACACCACATGTTCCTGTTACGTTCTAAATCTGAGTCGCAACATCCATTGTAAATACTTTACAACAATACAACCCTACACCGCAACCCGTAACACATATCCACCCTGTGGGAACACGAAGTGTAATTCCGTCTGGACAGCAACTTCCTAAACTTAGCCACACAAGGAATCGCAATCCAGTCAAGGAATTCACAATGTCTCAGCCCCAGCGCTTCGAGGATCTGGTCCCCGCCCCCGCCGGCCGATTCGACGGAATCACCCGCCCCTACAGCCCGGCCGATGTGGCGAAGCTGCGCGGCTCGCTGCCGGTCGAGCACACGCTTGCCCGCCGCGGCGCGCTGAAGCTGTGGGAGCTGCTGCGCACTGAGGACTATGTCCATGCGCTCGGCGCCCTTTCCGGCAACCAGGCGATGCAGATGGTCCGCGCCGGGCTGAAGGCGATCTATCTCTCGGGCTGGCAGGTCGCGGCCGATGCCAACACCGCCGGCCAGATGTATCCCGACCAGTCGCTCTACCCGGCCAATGCCGGGCCGGAGCTGGCGCGGCGGATCAACGCTACCCTCCAGCGCGCCGACCAGATCGAGCATATGGAAGGCGGCGCCACCCGCGACTGGTTCGCGCCGATCGTCGCCGATGCCGAGGCCGGCTTCGGTGGCCCGCTCAACTGCTTCGAGATCATGAAGGCGTACATCGCCGCGGGTGCGGCGGGCGTGCATTATGAGGACCAGCTCGCCAGCGAGAAGAAGTGCGGCCATCTCGGCGGCAAGGTGCTGATCCCGACCCAGGCGCATATCCGCAACCTCGATGCGGCGCGGCTGGCGGCGGATGTGTGCGGCGTACCGACGGTGATCTGCGCGCGGACCGATGCCGAATCGGCGCGGCTGATCACCTCGGACGTCGACGAGCGCGACCATGAATTCCTGACCGGCGACCGCACCCCCGAAGGGTTCTTCCGCCTGAAGGAAGGCACCGGTGTCGACCATTGCATCAAGCGCGGCCTGGCCTTTGCCGAACATGCCGACCTGTTGTGGTGGGAGACGAGCCATCCGAATCTCGACGACGCCCGCCGCTTCGCCGAGGCGATCAAGAAGGCGCATCCGAACAAGATGCTGGCGTACAATTGCTCGCCGAGCTTCAACTGGGAGAAGAATCTGGACAAGGACGACATCGCCCGTTTCCAGCGCGAAATCGGCGCGATGGGGTACAAGTTCCAGTTCGTCACCCTCGCCGGCTTCCACAGCCTGAACTACGGCATGTACGAGCTGGCGCGCGGATACCGGGATCGCGGCATGGCGGCCTATTCGGAGCTGCAGCAGGCCGAGTTCGCCGCCGAGGCGAATGGCTACACCGCCACCCGCCACCAGCGCGAAGTCGGCACCGGCTATTTCGACGCGGTCGCCCAGGCCGTGGCCGGCGGCGAAAGCTCGACCACCGCACTCGCCGAAAGCACCGAAGCCGCCCAGTTCAAGACCATGCAAGCCGCGTGAAAGGAGAGAATGCCATGTCCACCGAACCCCAGCGCAGCCGCGCCGTTTTCTCGACCGAAGACTTCCGCCTGCTCCGCGAAGCCGTCGGCAGCCATCTGCAACAGGTGAAGGACAAGCCGGAATCGGTGAAGTTCTCCAACCTCTACCATCGACTGGGCCGCGTCGCCTGACGCCCCCACTGCCTTTCCTGGGGAGGAAAGGTGCCCGCCGGACCCAGGTCCGGCGGGCATTTTGGCGTTCAGGCGAGCGGCTGAATCCAGCGCCTGAACCAAGCTACCAGCTCTTCTACGGTCAAGTGGCCCGCAGCCAGTTCAAGAAAGGTCGTCACCAGTTCGACATCGCCACAGGTCAGAACATAGCCGTTCAGAGCCAGAAAAGTTTCGCTCACAACCGCCGCCGTCCGCTTGTTACCATCGACGAACGGGTGGTTGCGGGCGATTCCAAATGCATATGCAGCGGCAAGTTCCGCTGCATCCGGCTCCCCGTAAGCAACCAAATTCAAAGGCCGGGCCATGGCGCTTTCCAGCATGTTGCGGTCACGAACGCCAGCCGCGCCGCCGTGTTCGGCAAGCTGCTCGCCATGCGCAGCGATTGTCACAGCCACGTCCACCCAAACCCAATCAGCCATTTACTTGGCGAGTTCGCGCAGCGCCGCGCGGCGCCGAACCATGACTTCACGCGCGACCTTCATTTGCTCTTCAAAGTCGGGGTCGTTTCTGGTGAGCGCCACGCCGCTATCCGTTTCACTGAGGAACAGCTCGTCGCCCAGCTCCACCCGCAACCGCGCCAGGATTTCCTTGGGCAGGATGACACCGGCAGAGTTGCCGATCTTGATGATCTTGAGCGGCTTGGTCATACGATCGTTATAACATCAGCCTGCCGGATCAGCAACACCCCGCATCCGCGCCAGCCGGGCGGCGTGTTCCGCCTTGCCGAAGGGGAAGCGGCGATAGAGCAGCGCGCCGGTCAGCCCCAGTGCGATATACACGCCGCAGAACAGCAGGGTGAACCGGTCGACCACCGCCACCGGCACCGTCCCCGGCACCGCGCCATCGGGAAAGCCCGAAACCGACAGGATCAGCCCGGTGGCAAAGATGCCCAGCCCGCTCGAGCATTTCTGGACGAAGAAGAAGCCGGCGAAGAACACGCCTTCGGATCGCCGGCCGGTCTCCATCTCCGACTGCTCGACCACGTCGGCAAGCATCGACGCGCCCAGCATGGTGGAGGCCACGGCGCACATCACGTTGATGGTGAAGATCACGAAGAGCAGCGGCAGCAGCACCGGGCTCCCCGGCCCGGGGAACAGGCCCGCCAGCCGCAGCAGATAGGGCGAGGTGAGCAGGAACGCCGCGGCCACCAGGAACAAGGTCGCCGCCAGCGGCTTGCCCAGCCACTGCGCCACCCGCCGCACCAGCAGAAAGGCGAAGAACACGCCCAGCAACAGCGTGCCGCCCAGCAGCTGATAGGCCAGCGGCCCGAAACGCCAGACATGGGCATAAAGATAGTTGGACATCGAAAAGCTGATGCCCTGCGCCGTGTAATAGCTGAGCCCCGCCGCCATCAGGATCAGGAAGGCAGGGTTGCGCACGGTCCGGAACAGCTCGGCCATGCTCGCGCCGAACGGCTTCCGCTCTATGTCCACCCTGGGCAGGTTCTTGATCTCGTGATGGGTGCCCAGCGCCGATCCCAGGATCGCCACCACCATCATCCCCGCCCCCGCCAGCGCGAACAGCGGATAGCCGGCGCGGTCGAACTGGCCGTGCGGCTGGCCGGCGCGTTCAGCCAGGAACCAGCCATAGGAGAGCGTCAGCATCGCCATCCCGCCGGCCCAGCCGAACAGGAAACGCCACGCCATGATCCGCGTCCGCTCGTCATAATCGGAGGAAAGCTCGGGACTCAGCGCCTGCGAGGGGACTTCGAAGGCCGATACCGCGGTTCGCACCAGCACGGCGGTAACGAACAGCCAGCCAAGCAGCGCGCCGTGCGACCAGGCGGGCGGGTTCCAGAGCAGCAGCCAGCCGGCGCCGATCGGCAGCGCGGCGGCATACATCCAGGGATGGCGCCGCCCCCAGCGGCTGCGCGTCCGGTCGGACAGGAATCCGATCGCCGGATCGATGAACGCATCGAGGAACAGCGCGCACATGATGACCAGCCCTACTTCGGCCGCCGGCAACCCAACCACCTGATTGTAGAACAGCAGCAGGAAGCTGACGAAGCCGAAATCCTTCACGCCATAGGCGACCGCGCCAAAGCCATAGGCGAACAGGGTCGGCGTGGCGACGCGCCGCGCCTCGGGAAGGGCGGCTGGGGCGGCGCTGCGGCCATGCATGCTGATTTCTCCGTTGAACGCGAGAAGGCGGGATACAGGGCCGCGCCCGGCCGGGCAAATGAAACGCTTTGGAATAAAGGGTATGGCTTGTCGCAACCCGTGGATAGGCTATACCGGCATGGATTAGAAGAGAGAGGATGCATGGCCCTCGAACCCGAGCTGTTCGATGCGCTGATCGACACGGTTCGCCGCTTCGTTTCCGAGCGGCTCCGCCCGCGCGAGGCGGAGGTGGAGGCAGCCGACGCGATCCCGGCCGATCTGGTCGCGGAGATGCAGGCGCTCGGCCTGTTCGGCCTGTCGATCGCCGAGGAATTTGGCGGCCTCGGCCTCACCATGTCCGAGGAATGCCGCGTCGCGATCGAGCTGGGTCGCACCACCCCGGCCTTCCGCTCGACCTTCGGCACCAATGTCGGCATCGGCAGCCAGGGGCTGGTGATCGCCGGCACGCCCGAACAAAAGGCCGCGTGGCTGCCGCGCATCGCCAGCGGCGCGATCATCACCAGCTTTGCCCTGACCGAGCCCGATGTCGGATCGGATTCGGGCGCCGTGAAGACCCGGGCGGTGCGCGACGGCGATGTCTATCGGCTTTCCGGCACCAAGCGCTACATCACCAATGCCGACAAGGCCGATCTCTTCACCGTGATGGCCCGGACCGGCGACGAACCCGGCGGGCGCGGCGTTTCTGCCTTTCTCGTCCCTCGCGATCTGCCCGGCCTGTCGGTCGGCGAGCCCGAGAAGAAGATGGGGCAAAAGGGCGCGAAGGTCGCCGATGTCATCTTCGACAATGTCCCCGTCCCCGCCGCCAACCGGCTGGGCGAGGAGGGCGAGGGCTTCCGCATCGCCATGCAGGTGCTCGACCGCGGGCGGCTGCACATTGCGGCGGTGTGCGTCGGCGTGGCCGAGCGGCTGATCGCCGATTGCGTCGCCTATGCCAGCGAGCGCCGCCAGTTCGGCAAGCCGATCGCCGAGCACCAGCTGATCCAGGCGATGCTGGCCGATTCCAAGACCGAGGCGCTCGCCGCGCGGGCGCTGGTGCTGGAAACAGCCCGTGCGAAGGATGCCGGCGGCAACACGACGATGGAGGCGGCGGCGGCGAAGTACTTCGCCAGCGAGATGGTCGGTCGCGTGGCGGACCGCGCCGTCCAGATCTTCGGCGGCGCCGGCTATATCGCCGATTACGGGATCGAACGGCTGTACCGCGATGTCCGCCTGTTCCGCATCTACGAAGGCACCAGCCAGATCCAGCAACTGATCATCGCCCGCGAAACGCTGAAGCGGGGTGGATAAAAATGCCCTCTCTCCTTCGGGGAAGAGGGTTGGGAGAGGGGCAGTGAGCCCATGGTCTCCCTCACCCTTCCCACCGCCTTCGGCGGCGGGCCCCTTCCTCTCCCAAGGGTAGAGGGAGCTTGAACACCTCTCCCTTTGGGAGAGGGAGGGGCCCATCGCGCAGCGATGGGAGGGTGAGGGTGAACAAATTTTGAGAGGGAGAAAGGTATGGATATCACTTCGCTGTTCCGCCTCGACGGCCGCGTGGCGCTGGTCACCGGCGGATCGCGCGGCATCGGCCGGATGATTGCGGAAGGCTTCGTCGCCTCGGGGGCCAAAGTCTATGTTTCCTCTCGCAAGGCAGCGGCCTGTGAGGAAACCGCCGCCGCGCTGGGGCCGAACGCCATCCCCCTGCCCCATGACGTCTCGACGGTGGAGGGCTGCCGCGCGCTTGCTGCCGATCTGGCGGCGCGCGAACCCCGGCTCGACATCCTCGTCAACAATGCCGGCGCCGCCTGGGGCGAGCCGTTCGAGAATTTCCCGGAAAAGGGCTGGGACAAGGTGATGGACCTGAACGTCAAGTCGCCCTTCTTCCTGACCCAGGCACTGCACGGGCTGCTCAAGGTCGGCGGCAGCGCCGACCGCCCGGCCAAGGTGATCAACATCACTTCGATCGACGGCCAGCGGCTGAACGCCTGGGAAACCTATAGCTATCACGCCTCGAAATCGGCGCTGATCTATCTCACCAAGCGCATGGCTGCCCGGCTTGTGCGCGACCATATCAACGTCACGTCTATCGCCCCGGGCGCCTTTGCCAGCGACATGAACAAGGCCGCGCGCGACCATGGCAGCACCGTCGCCAAGGCGATCCCCGCCCGCCGCATCGGCGTCGACGAGGACATGGCAGGCGCGGCCATCTATCTGGCAAGCCGCGCCGGCGACTATGTGATCGGCGAAACCGTCACCGTCGACGGCGGGCTGGTCAATGCTTCGCTGGGGGCGAGCATCGACGGCTGATGCCGCCGATGCGCATGCCCGGATCAGCGCGCGATGTCACCCGCTGCCAGCACCGCCAGCGTCACCAGTTCGCTGGCGGTGGAGGTCATAGGCGCGATCTGCACCGACTTTTCCATGCCGATCAGCATCGGGCCGATCGTCGAATCACCGCCCAGCTCGCGCAGCAGCTTGGCGGCAATGTTCGCCGATTGCAGGCCCGGCATGATCAGCACATTGGCCGGGCCGGAAAGGCGCGCGAATGGATAATTGGCGAGCAGCTTCGGGTTCAGCGCCACATCCGGCGCCATGTCGCCTTCATATTCGAAGGTGACGCCCCGCGCATCGAGCACCTTCACGGCGTCGCGGATATTGTCGATCCACTTGCCCTCGGGGTTGCCGAAGGTCGAATAGCTGAGCATCGCCACGCGCGGCTCATGCCCCATGCGGCGGGCTACCTGCACCGTGCGCTCGGCAATATCGGCCAGTTCTTCGGCGTTGGGGCGCTCGTTGACCGTGGTGTCGGCGATGAACACGGTGTGCGACTGGCCGACCAGCACATGGATGCCAAACGGTGCGCGGCCGTCCACAGGGTCTATCACGCGGCGCACCTGGCGCATCGTCTCAGCATAGGTGCGCGTCACGCCGGTGATCATCGCATCGGCATGGCCCAGACGCAGCAGCAGCGAACCGAAGATATTGCGGTCGCGGTTGACCATCCGCTCGCAGTCGCGGCGGAGATAGCCCCGGCGCTGAAGGCGCTTGTACAGCGTCTCGACCATCTCCTCGACCAGCGGCGAGTTGACGCTGTTGTGCACTTCGAAATGATCGGGATTGGCGCCCAGCGCACGCAGCCGCTCATGTACCGACTCGCGGCCGACCAGCACCGGCGTGCCATAACCGCCTTCCTGGAAGGCGATGGCAGCGCGCAGCACCACTTCTTCTTCGCCCTCGGCGAAAATCACCCGCTTCGGCTGCGCCCGCGCACCTTCATAGGCCATGCTGAGCACCGAGGTGGTCGGGTTCATCCGCGCGCGCAATTGCTGGCGATAGGCGGTCATGTCGATGATCGGCCGGGTTGCCACGCCCGAATCCATCGCCGCCTGCGCCACTGCCGCCGGAATGATCTCGATGAGGCGCGGATCGAACGGCGTCGGGATGATATAGTCGGGACCGAAGCTGTGCGACGTGCCATACGCCGTCGCCACTTCCTCGGGCACCTGCTGGCGGGCGAGTTCGGCCAGCGCGCGGGCGGCGGCGACCTTCATCGCATCGTTGATCCCCGTCGCGCGCACGTCGAGCGCGCCGCGGAAGATGAACGGGAAGCACAGCACATTGTTGACCTGGTTCGGATAGTCCGAACGGCCGGTGGCGATGATCACGTCCGGCCGCACGCGCTTGGCTTCGGGCGGGGTGATTTCGGGATCGGGGTTGGCCATCGCGAAGATGATCGGCTTGTCCGCCATCTTCGCAAGCAGCTCTGCCGGCAGCGCATTGGCAGCGGAGAGGCCGAGGAACACGTCCGCCCCTTCCAGCGCCTCGGCCAGCGTGCGCCGGTCGGTCTTGGCGGCATGCGCCGACTGCCACTGGTTCACGCCTTCGCGGCCCTGATAGATCACGCCGGTGCGGTCGCACATCAGCAGATTGTCGCCCGGCAGGCCCATCGCCTTGATCAGTTCGGTGCAGGCGATCGCAGCGGCGCCGGCGCCATTCACGACGATCTTGGTGGTCTTGATGTCACGCCCGGTCAGGTGCAGCGCGTTGATAAGGCCGGCGGCAGCGATGATCGCAGTGCCGTGCTGGTCGTCATGGAACACCGGAATGTTCATGCGTTCGCGCAGCGTCTGCTCGATCACGAAGCATTCGGGCGCCTTGATGTCTTCCAGGTTGATGCCGCCGAAGCTCGGCTCCATCAGTTCGACCGCATCGATAAAGCGGTCGACATCCTCGGTCTTGAGCTCAAGGTCGATCGAATCGACATCGGCGAAGCGCTTGAACAACACCGCCTTGCCTTCCATCACCGGCTTGGAGGCAAGCGCGCCGAGATTGCCGAGCCCCAGAATCGCGGTGCCGTTCGAGATCACCGCGACCAGATTGCCCTTGGCAGTATAGTCATAGGCCGTGCTCGGATTTTCCGAGATCGCCAACACCGGCACTGCCACGCCCGGCGAATAGGCCAGCGCCAGATCGCGCTGTGTCGCCATGGGTTTGGAGGCGATGATCTCGATCTTACCCGGCCGCCCTTCCGCGTGATAGCGAAGCGCTTCGCGATCGGAAAACTGGACGTTGCTGTCTTCGGCCATCCGCTCAATCCTAACCCATGTCGTTTAGGCCCCTTAAGCAGCACGGGGAGGGGATTGCAAACCGGCGGCGCGTTATTTGGGTGCTTTCCCCGACGTCGTTTCGGGCGGGCGGATCGCATAGAGCGCGCTGTCGCCAGACTGCCAGAGCAGCGCAAGACGCGGCTGGTGGGCATTAGGCGGAAGCCGGACATCGATCAGCCAGAGATAATCGGCCTGGTCGAGCGGCAACAGCGGCAATTGCTCCGCCATAGTCCGCCGCGTCCGTTCGCTGATCACCTTCTTGATGCAGCGCTGCGGCGAGACGAGCTGAGAGGGATCGCGGGCGAAAACCGGCGGCGCATAGCGGATGCGCAGCAGGTGGAGCGACGGCACCGCCCAATGCGCATTCACCCAGGCGCCGCGCAGCGGCGTCGCGAGATTGCCGAGATGGGTGGTGCGGGACTGGCGCCAGTCCTCGAGCCCGCAGCCGTCGCGGACCAGGTTGAGCACCCGGCTGCCCGGCGCGACATGGTCGAGCGCGGCGAGCTCACGGCGATACTCGGCAGCATAGTCGATGAAACTCGCCGTGGTGAGGCCGAACCGTACCGCCAGCAGGGCGATGCCGGCCCAGGCCACTTGCAATCGCCGCGCCCGCGCCACAGCGCTCCAGTCCTGCAATGCCAGCGCCAGCAGGAAGACATAGGGAGCGATCCGCATGTCGACATTGTTGCTGCCGGAAAGCTGGCGGGGCGCGACAAGGAACAGCAGCAGCGTCGCCATCACCGGCCAGAATGCCCTCGGCGCCAGTCGCGCGCCCAGCCACCAGCCGAGGATCAGCACCAGCAGCGCGAGTGCCGCCGTCGCGATGTCGAGAACGGCATTCTGGTCGCGGACCATGCCGATCAGCTCGTCGAACTTCTGCGGCACCGACCAGTCGGTGATCCCGCCGCCGCCCTCATGCGCCAGCAGCACCGGCAGCACCGCGAAGGCGAGCGGCCACAGCCGTGCGATCAACCGCCCCGCCGGCGCGCGGTGCCAGGTGGAGGGGCGCCACGCCTGCGCCTCGCCGAACTCGTAGCTCGCAATCCAGACGAACAGCAGCGCGCCGCCTTCGGCATGGCCGACGAACAATGCCGGGATCAGCAAGGCGAAGACGATGCCGCGCAGCCACGGGCGCTGCTCCCAGCGCGGCCAGAGCGCAAAGCCGCACAGCGCCAGCGCGGCGCTGAGCGAATAATTGACAAAGCCCCACAGGAACGGGCTGTTATAGACGAAGATCAGCGCCCAGGGCAGCGCGGCGGCACCCTGCGGATTGATCCGCCGCGTCAGCGCCATCAGGCCGATCACGGTGAGAACGGGGACGGCGATACAGGCGAGCCACATGGTCGCAAACGGGTCGAGCAGCGGATGGAGCGCCTGCACCAGCAGATCGACTGCCAGGTTGAGCTTCAACTGCCAGACAAACCCGAAATAGCGCCACAGCCCGCTTTCCGCCGGCGCCACCTGCACTGCGAACCGGCCGATATGACCCGGCACATCGGTGAGCGGCGGAATGCGGACGAACAGGAACGGCAGGGCGGACGCGATCGCGACGGCCGCGATCGCATACCACCGCAACCAGACAGCGGTGCGAGCCGGTACGCGCGAGAACAACATGGGCGCGCGCCTTATCCCCAATTTCTGCAGCCGTCATCCCATCGCGGCGGTTGTGCGCGCCCCCTGCAATCCGGTAGCGCAAGCGGATGTCGTCTGCCGCCCCCACTCCGATGATGGCCCAGTATCTCGCGCTCAAGGAAGAGGCGGGGGATTGCCTGCTCTTCTACCGGATGGGCGACTTCTTCGAGCTGTTCTTCGAGGATGCGAAGATCGCCAGCGCCGTGCTCGACATCGCCCTCACCGCCCGCGGCGAGCATGACGGCGACAAGATTCCGATGTGCGGTGTGCCGGTGCACGCGATGGAGGCATATCTCGCGCGCCTCATCAAGGCCGGCCACCGCGTCGCCATCGCCAACCAGACCGAGACGCCCGAGGAAGCGAAGAAACGCGGCGGATCCAAGGCGCTGGTTGCCCGGGCGATTATCCGGGTCGTCACCGCCGGCACCCTGACCGAGGAAGCGCTGCTCGACAGCCGCAGCGCCAACTGGTGCGTGGCGGTGGGCGAGGCGGGCGGCGGCGTCGCCATCGCCTGTGCCGACATCTCGACGGGTCGCTTCGAGCTGATCGAGACCGAAGCCCCGCGCCTGAGTGCCGAACTCGCCCGCCTGAACCCGGCGGAGATCATCGCCAGCGAGGCGAGCGACTTTGCCGATCTCGCCACCGCCTTGCGGCCCAGGATCGATTTCGACAGCAGCGGCGGCGAAGCGCGTCTGAAGTCGCTGTTCGGCGTCGCCACGCTCGACGGATTCGGCCAGTTCTCGCGCGCGGGGCTTGCAGCAGCAGGCGGGCTGGTTGCCTATCTCGACCACACCGCCAAGGGCTCACTGCCCTTTCTCCGCCCGCCGCGCATCAGCCAGGCCGAAGCGGCGATGGCGATCGACGCCGCGACGCGCGAGAGCCTGGAGCTGACCGTCAGCGCCGCCGGCACACGCAAGGGCAGCCTGCTCGATGCGGTCGACCGCACCGTCACCGGCGCCGGCGCCCGGCTGCTCGGCGCCGACATCGCCGCCCCGCTGATGGACCGCGCCGCCATCGACGCGCGGCTCGACCTCGTCCAGCATTTCCACGACGATTCGAGCCTGCGCGACAGCGTCCGCGCCACGCTGCGTGCCCTGCCCGACATCGGCCGCGCGCTCGGCCGCCTTGCTGCTGGTCGCGGGTCGCCGCGCGATCTCGGCCAGCTGCGCGACGGCCTCGACGGCGCCTGGCGGCTCGGCGAGCGGCTCGACCAGCTTGCCGACGCCCCCGCCCTGCTGCGCGAACTGGCGCCGCAACTGCGCGGGCACGGCGCGCTGATCGACCTGCTTGGCCGCGCGCTGGTGCCCGAGCCGCCGGTCGATGCAGCGCATGGCGGTTACATTGCCGAGGGCTATGACGCCGCGCTCGACGATCTGCGCGATGCCGGTGCCGGGGGCCGCCGCGCCATTGCCGCGCTGGAGGGCGATTATCGCGCCCGCACCGGCATTTCGGCACTCAAGATCCGCCATAACGGCGTGCTCGGTTATCATATCGAAGTGCCGGCCCGCTCGGCCGATGCGCTGATGAAGCCCGACAGCGGCTTTACCCATCGCCAGACGCTGGCCGGCGTCGTCCGCTTCAACGCGCCCGAGCTGCACGATGTCGCGATCAAGGTGACGCAGGCCGGCGCCCATGCGCTCGCCGCCGAAGCCGCGCATCTGGAGGATCTGACCGGGCAAGCACTCGCCCGCAGCGAAGCGATCGCCGCCACCGCCGACGCGCTCGCCCGGATCGATGTCGCCGCGGCGCTGGCCGAACGCGCAGCGGAAGGCGGCTGGGCGCGCCCGGCGCTGGTCGACCATGCCTGTTTCGACATCGAGGGGGGGCGTCACCCGGTGGTCGAAGCCGCCGTCACCCGCGCCGGCGGCCGGTTCGTGGCGAATGACTGCAAGCTTTCAGAAGACTCCCGATTGTGGCTGGTCACCGGCCCGAACATGGGCGGCAAGTCGACCTTCCTGCGCCAGAACGCGCTGATTGCGGTACTGGCACAGGCCGGCAGCTATGTCCCCGCCACCCGCGCGACGCTGGGGCTGGTCGACCGGCTTTTCAGCCGCGTCGGCGCCTCGGACAATCTCGCGCGCGGCCGCTCGACCTTCATGGTCGAAATGGTCGAGACCGCGGCGATCCTGGCGCAGGCCACCCCGCGCAGCTTCGTGATCCTCGACGAGGTCGGGCGCGGCACCTCGACCTATGACGGCCTCGCCATCGCCTGGGCAGTGGTGGAGGCGATTCATGAGGACAATCGCTGCCGCTGCCTGTTCGCGACCCATTATCACGAACTGACCCGGCTGGCCGAACGCTGCGACGCGCTCACCCTCCACCATGTCCGCGCCCGCGAATGGAAGGGCGACCTCGTCCTGCTCCACGAACTCGCCGAGGGGCCTGCGGATCGCAGCTATGGCCTGGCAGTCGCGCGGCTGGCGGGGATGCCGCCGGCAACCGTAAAGCGCGCGAAGGCGGTGCTCGACAAGCTGGAAGCGGGCCGCGCCAAGACTGGCGGGCTTGCGGCGGGCCTCGACGACCTCCCGCTGTTCGCTGCCGCGCAGCAGGTAGAAGAGGAAAAGGTCGACGCCCTGCGTGCAGAACTGGAGGGGCTCGATGTCGACGCCCTCAGCCCACGCGAGGCATTGGACCTGCTGTACCGGCTGAAGGGATTGGCGCGCGAAGGCTGAAGGCTCAGGCCGCGCGCCGCTCGGCCTCCTGGGCGCGGACCATGAACGCCACGGCATCGTCATGCGCCAGCGGCCGCGAGAACAGATAGCCCTGGAACTCGTTGCAGCCAAAGGCACGCAGGAACACGCGCTGCGCATCCTGCTCAACGCCTTCGGCCGTAACGCCGATTCCCAGCGAATGGCCGATGCCCAGCACCGCCTGGATGATCGCCCGCGCGTCCTGCGACGTGCCCAGTTCGCGCACGAAGCTCTGGTCGATCTTCACCCGGTCCACCGCCAGCCGGTGGAGGTGCGACAGGCTGGAATAGCCGGTACCGAAATCGTCGAGCACCAGTTGTACACCCTCGCGCCGCAGCCGGGCGAGCGTATCCCGCACCGGCTGGTCGACGGTGAGCATCGCGGTTTCGGTAATCTCCAGCTGCAACTGGCTGGGCGGCAATCCCTCCGCCTTCAATATCTCCAGGATTCGCGCATCCATGCCCGGACTGCGCAACTGGACCGGCGACAGGTTCACGGCAATCGGCACGCCCGGAAAGGCCGCCATCGTCCGAGCCGCCTGGGCCAGCACCTGCTCGCCCAGCGGCACGATCAGCCCCGTTTCCTCCGCAATGCCGATGAAGGTGCCGGGCATCAGCAGCCCGCGTTCGGGATGGCGCCAGCGCACCAGCGCTTCCATGCCCACCAGCCGGCTGCCCGAGAACTCGACGACGGGCTGATAATGCACGTCGAACTGGTCGCCGGCAGTGATCGCCGCCCGCAGATCCTTTTCCAGCGCCCGCCGCTCGCGCAGCCGCTCGCCCAGCGCCGCGTCGAACATCCGGTAGCAGCCACGGCCTTCGCGCTTCGCCTCGTACACCGCGACATCGGCGCGGCGATGCAGTTCATCGGGATCGACGCCGGCTTCTGCCGCCGCACAACCGACCGATGCGCCGCTGATGACAGTGCCACCCGGAAGTTCGACCGGTTGTGCCGCCACCGCCAGAATCGCGCGGCACAGCGCTTCCAACGCCTTTTCGCAGCCCGCATCGCTGACCAGCACTGCGAACTCGTCGCCGCCGATGCGTGCCACCGTGTCCGAACCGCGCATCAGCGCGCTCAGCCGGTCGGCAAAGCTGCGCAGCAGTGCGTCGCCCGCAGGATGGCCGAACGCATCATTGACGTCCTTGAAATGGTCCAGGTCGACGAAAATCAACGCCGGTGATGCCGCACCGTCACGGTCCAGCGCATAGCGCAGCCGATCCGCAAGCAGTTTGCGATTGGCGAGCCCGGTGAGCGGGTCGTGCAGCGCCAGATAGCGGTTGCGCGCCTCTGCTTCATAGCGCTCGGTCAGGTCGGTAATCACTGTCAGCAGCAGGCGCTCGCCCTGCACGTCGATGAGCCGGCGACGGCAGATGACATGGATGTCGCGACCATCGGCCGCGCGAAGCGTCTCTTCGCTTTCCATATCCTCACCGGTCGCAAAGACCCGGGCATGTTCGCTGCGGACCCGCGCGGCGCTTTCCGCGCACATGAAATCTTCGGGCGTACCGTCGATCAGCTGGCTGTGCGAATAGCCGCCCATGCGGCTTAGCGCTGTATTGGCGACGACGATGCGGTGCCAGCGATCGACAAGCAATGCCGGTTGCGGCAGCGCTTCAAGCACCGCCTCCACACAGCCGCGGGTGGCAGGAAGGCGGCCGACGCTGTTGGTGCTGTCCTTCGCCACGCTTGTACTTTCGCTGCATCCACGCTGGGTGTCGATGATGCAACTTGTGCCGCGATGGCAGTGGCCGGAACAAGTTGGGGCAGTTCCATACGGCCCCGTCAAGGTTCCGGTAACCGTTTCGGCCCCGAAAATGAAAGAGGCCGCCGGGCCCCTCTCCAGGGTACCCGGCGACCTCCGACATGGTCAGCGGCCGGAGAGCTCCAGCCCGGGAGACCATGCGGGCCGCTTTGCCTGTCGCTGCCGGCGTTGATTGGAGGAGGATACCTCCCGCACGGCATCACGGACGGAGGGCTTCCGTCCGCGCAACAGGATTAGCGGCGCGTCTCCCGAACGAACTGAACCGACCTCATTGCTGAACCATGAGACATCGGATCACCTCCTTTCGCCAGTTGAAGAGCCTGTGCCACCCGGCACACTTGACTTGTAGAGTCATGCCGAGTCGCAGAACAAGTCTTGTAATAAGTTTTTATTGGTGCGATTCTGGAATTCTGGGCCGAAGCGGTGGCTACCGCGTCACCCCCGGCAATCCTCCACCACGCGCAGAATCTCCGGCCAGGCCGGTACGGTGAGCGTGCCTGCGCCGCCTTCGATCAGGAAGCGCCCGCGGCTGAATCCCATTGCGTCGAGCAGCGGATCGCCGGGCGCAAACTCCACCGCGACATAGGGCGGCGTGCCCCCGGTCGGCACCCCCTGCACGGCACGCACCGTACTGGTGGTGCGGATGGTGAGCGCCGCCGGCATCGTCCCCTGCCGCGACAGATACACCCGCGCCCGCGCCTTGTCGCACCGCAGCGTCACCTGCGCCTCCTGCCCCGCCACGCCGAACAGCGCGATGCTGCCGCGCGCGTCCCGGCGATAGGCCCAGTCCCCGGGCGTCAGCGACCAGTCCCGCCAGTCGGCGACGGGTGCAGCGGGCTTGGGCGGCGGCGGTGCGAGCGGCGGCGGAACCGGCACCGGCCGCGCGGCGGGCGGCGGCGTGCTGGGGGCAGGAACGCAGCCGGCGAGGATGACAAGGGCGGCGGTGGTAATACGGGGGAAGGAACGCATGAGTGGCTTATGGGGGAGCGTAGAGCGACGCTCAACCGTCCGGGGCCATGACGAGCGATGAACCCGACGGATTGCTCAAGCAGCGCGCGGTACGATGCGGTCGAGCGCGCCATTCATCGCACGCTTTGCCGCTTCCAGATCATAGTCGTTTTGAAGGCCAAGGAAAAAACCTTCCGACATGCGGAGATAACGCGTCAGCCGCAAATCGGTCTCCGCATCGACCGAAATCTCTCCAGCAACCAGTCTGGCGAGCTTCGTCGGGTCGATACCGGCGCCCGCCGCAACTTCTTCCAGCGGAAACGCCGAGCCGACCAGAAAATCCTCACGCAGGATCTCGCCGGGATGGACATTGTCCAGCCGGTCCTCATCCGCGATGGTAATCCTCGATCCGGACATCGTCCGCGCCTCCATCCACCCAGCGGAAGGTGATCCGCCACTGGTCGTTTATGCGGATACTATATGTCCCTTTGCGGTCGCCCTTCAACTCCTCAAGGCGATTACCCCGAGGCTCGCGCAGTTCCAGCGGGCTGGTCACGCGGTTGAGGATACGCAGTTTGCGGCGCGCGGTCTGCTGGATGTTGGACGGGAGTGACCGACTTCGGCCACCCTCAAAAATACGTAACGTTTCTTGCTCAGCAAAGCTTCGGATCATCGCGCCGCTCACCGCATGTTGAATACGAGCTCTGTATTGATGCAGCGATGGTTGCAGTGACAAACTGGTTATTCATAGACTCTTCAAAAAGCAGGTTGACAAACGAGACGGGAAGTCGCGCGACTAGCAGGACGCACCTAAATTTCTTGCTGTAACGGTTACCGCCGCCCCGCCCCCATCCGCGTCTTGGTCTGCTTCCCGTACCGCGTCTTGCGCGTGCCCGGCTTGCCTTCGTTGCTCCGCCCCATCACCGGCGCCTTGCGCTCGCCTTCGGGCAACCCGAGTTCTTCCGCCTCCAGCGCGCGGATTTCGTCGCGCAGGCGACCGGCTTCCTCGAACTCCAGGTTCGCCGCCGCGTCGCGCATCTTCTTCTCGAGCTCTTCGATATAGGCGCGCAGATTGTGGCCGACCATGTGCGGGCGGTCCGCATCGATCTCCACCGTCACGCCGTCCTTCGAGGCGACATGGGCGATGATGTCGCCGATATTCTTCTTCACCGTCTCCGGCGTGATGCCGTGTTCGGCATTATACGCCATCTGCTTCTCGCGGCGGCGGTTGGTCTCGGCCAGCGCGCGTTCCATGCTGCCGGTCATGCGATCGGCATAGAGGATCACCCGCCCCTCCACGTTGCGCGCCGCACGACCGATCGTCTGAATGAGCGAGGTCTCGGATCGCAGGAATCCTTCCTTGTCGGCATCGAGAATCGCCACCAGTCCGCATTCGGGAATGTCGAGCCCCTCGCGCAACAGGTTGATGCCGATCAGCACGTCGTACACGCCCATCCGCAGATCGCGGATCAGTTCGATGCGTTCCAGCGTCTCGGTGTCCGAGTGCATGTAGCGGACCTTCACGCCCGCCTCGTGCATATATTCGGTCAGATCCTCGGCCATGCGCTTGGTGAGCGTCGTCACCAGCGTGCGGTATCCCTTGGCGGCGGTTGCCTTGCACTCCTGGATCAGATCCTGCACCTGCTCCTCGACCGGCCGGATCTCGACCGGCGGATCGATCAGGCCGGTGGGGCGGATCACCTGCTCGACAAACACGCCGCCGGTGCGCTCCATCTCCCAGTCGCCCGGTGTGGCCGAGACATAGGTGGTCTGCGGCCGCATTGCGTCCCATTCGTTGAAGCGCAGCGGCCGGTTGTCGATCGCGCTCGGCAGGCGAAAGCCATATTCGGCGAGCGTCAGCTTGCGCTTGTGGTCGCCGCGCGACATGCCGTTGATCTGGCCGATCGTCTGATGGCTCTCGTCGACGAACAGCAGCGCGTTTTCGGGCAGATATTCGAACAAGGTGGGCGGCGGCTCGCCGGGCAGGCGGCCGGTGAGGAAACGGCTGTAATTCTCGATGCCTGCGCAAGAGCCGGTGGCCGCGATCATTTCCAGGTCGAAATTGGTGCGCTGCTCCAGCCGCTGCAGCTCCAGCAGCTTGCCCTCGGCCTCCAGTTCCTTCAGCCGTTCGGCCAGTTCGTGGCGAATGCCTTCCATCGCCTGTTTCAGCGTCGGCCCGGGTGTCACATAGTGGCTGTTGGCATAGACGCGAACATAATCGAGGCTCGCCACCTTCTTGCCGGTGAGCGGATCGAACTCGACAATCTCCTCGATCTCGTCGCCAAAGAAGCTGATCCGCCAGGCGGTATCCTCATAGTGCGAGGGGAAGAGCTCCAGATTGTCGCCGCGCACCCGGAAGGCGCCGCGCCCGAAGGCGGCGTCGTTGCGCTTGTACTGGAGCGCGACGAGCTTGCGGATGATCTCGCGCTGGTCGACCACCTGGCCCTTTTTCAGGTCGAACACCATGGCCGAATAGGTTTCGACCGAACCGATACCATAGAGGCATGAGACCGAGGCGACGATGATCACGTCGTCGCGCTCGAGCAGCGACCGGGTCGCGGCGTGGCGCATCCGGTCGATCGCCTCGTTGATCGAGCTTTCCTTCTCGATGTACGTGTCCGACCGCGGCACATAGGCCTCGGGCTGGTAGTAATCGTAATAGCTGACGAAATATTCGACCGCGTTTTCGGGGAAGAAGCTCTTGAACTCGCCGTACAGCTGCGCGGCAAGGATCTTGTTCGGCGCGAGGATCAGCGCGGGGCGCTGCAGCTCCTCGATCACCTTGGCCATGGTGTAGGTCTTGCCCGATCCGGTGACGCCCAGCAGCACCTGGTCGCGCTCGCCGGCGCGCGCCTGTTCCACCAGTTCGGGAATCGCGAAACGCTGGTCGCCCGAGGGCTGATAGTCGGAAACCAGCTTGAACCGCCGCCCCCCTTCTGCCTTTTCCGGGCGCTGCGGGCGGTGGGGCACGAAGGACTGGCCGGTTTCCGGTTCGTCCAGCGATGTGCGAATCTGGATTGCCATGGCGCGAATATGGGGGCGCCGGCGGGAAAAGAACAGAGCATGTACGCACGGGCACCGCCCCGAACGCGCTAATCCCGCGCCCGATAGGCGATCCGCCACATCACCAGGCCGATTCCGGCGGCGATCAGCGCGATCAGGGCGCTGGTGCCGAGCGCGCTGATCCAGCGCATCATCCAGGCGCGGCTGTCCATCGGCGGCAGGCCCAGCGCGCCGAAGCCATAGGTCTGCGCGCCGGTGAACAGGCCCAGCGCGGTGACGCCGGCGACCAGCGCGGCATGCCGGGCGCGGCGCAGACCGGCGACGTGGAATACCAGCCAGAGCGGCCCGGCCACCGCAGTGATCGCAATTCCCGAGAACAGGCTGCCCAGCACCCAGCCGGCAGCGAGCGCCAGCGGGCTGCGCTGTCCGCCGGCCACCAGCAGCGCAAGGATCAGCACCCCGCCCAGCGCACTGCCGGCGGCGAGCGCGAGTCCCGCGCGATCGATGCTGGTATCCAGTCGGCCCTGTGGCCGCACGACGCTCGCCATGCTGAAATCCGCCCCTCCCCAGGGTGCGCTTCCATACTGCGCTCGCCCGCCCCCGCGCAATACGGCCTCGCCCGGAGGCATCCCGGAAGTGGCGTTCAGCTCCCGCCTAGCACGTTGATCGTAAAGGCCAGCACGCCCAGGTTGAACACGAAGGCGGCAATGCAGTGCAGCGTCACGACCCGGCGCATCCGCCTTGTGGTGACGGACACGTCGCTGGTCTGGAAGGTCATGCCCAGACAGAAAGCGAAATAGATGAAGTCCCAGTAATTGGGCTCCGGCGTCTCGGGGAACTGCAGCCCGCCCTGGTCGCGGCCGCCGGGCGCGGCGGTGTAGAAGAGATGGGCATAATGCAGCGCATAGACGCTGTTGCTGAACGTCCAGCTTAGCGCCAATGTCGTGAGGATCAGCGCCAGTGCGCCGGGCTGTGGCGCTTTGCGCTCCATCAGCTCGCTGGCGACCGCGATCAGGATCACCACCGTCACGGCGCCGGTAATGCCCAGCAGCACCAGCCGGTTGGCATCATTGGCGCAGGCCGATCGCCGCATCGCTTCCGACTGGTGGCGCAGCATCGGCACGCACAGCGCCAGGAAACAGGTCGCGCCGATGTCGAACCCCAGCATCACGCCGCCGCGCAGCCCCCAATAAGGGTGCAGCAGCAGCGTCGCGACGGTGGTGACCAGCGCGAAGGCCAGGAATCGCGGCGGCGCGAGCACATTGCCGATTCCCCGGCGATGTGCCCCGCGCCGCAGCGTCTTCCTGCTCAGGCTGCCTTCGCCTTCTTGGCGGCCTCGATCGCTTCGAGCACGATCTGGCGCGCTTCGGCGGCATCGCCCCAGTTGCCGATCCGCACCCACTTTTCGGATTCGAGATCCTTATAGTGTTTGAAGAAATGCTCGATCTGCTGGAGCACGATCGACGGCAGGTCGGTCCGCTCGCCGATGTCGCTGTAATAGGGGAAAGTGCTGTCGACCGGCACGCACACCAGCTTCTCGTCGCCGCCGGCTTCGTCTTCCAGCTTCAGCACGCCGATCGGACGCGCGCGCACGACGCAACCCGGAACGAAGGGCGAGCGGGCAATGACCAGCGCGTCGAGCGGATCGCCGTCGGGCGACAGCGTGTGCGGCACGAAGCCATAGTTCGCCGGATAGCGCATCGGCGTGTGCAGGATGCGATCGACGAACAGCGCGCCGCTGGCCTTGTCGAACTCATATTTCACCGGCTCGCCGCCCACCGGCACTTCGATGATGACGTTCAGGTTGTTCGGCGGATCGTCGCCGACGGGAATCAGGTCAATACGCATTGTGTTTCAAGCACCTGTTGGTTGGCGGCCCCGCCCCGTCTCAGCGGGGCTGAAGCAGCTTGTCTAGGCCAGCCTCTCCTTGCGCCGTCTTGACGAGGTGCGGATAGCGCAGGCCGTCATGATAGTCGATGGCGACATCACGATAGCGTTCGCCACGCTTCAGCGTCAGCACGATCGGCACCTTGGTGCCCTTGGCGCCCTTGACCGCATCGATCAGCATCTCGCTCGAATAGGCACGGCCGTTCACGGCGACGATTTCGTCGGCCAGCGTGATCCCCGCCTTGAATGCAGGACCGTCCCAGGCGACGCCGGCGACGCCCTTCTTGCCCACGGCAAGCCCCAGCGAATAGCTGAGATCGGCAAAACCCGGCCGGCCGCCCTTGTTCGGCACATCGGTATAGACGAGCTTGTAGCCGTTGCGCTCGAATCCCTTCAGCGGCGCATGGTCGGATACGTCGTACAGCCGCTCGGTCAGCAGCTTGTGCCAGTCATAGGCGACGATGCCGTCCAGCGTCTTCACTACATCGTCGAACGTGTAAGTGACTTCGCCATAATCGCCGTCGCGACCGCCGAAAAAGGCGCGGGCGAAATCGTCGATCGATTTGGTGCCGCCGCTCTTCTCGCGCAGGATCGAGTCGACCTCCATCCACACCAGCAGGCCTTCGTTGTAATAGTCTTCGGAGCGCTGCCAGCTCGTCCAGGGCTTGGGCGCACGTGCGGTGAGGATCGGATCGTTGGTGGTATCGATCAGCGGGCGCCACTGGCGGCCGGCGCGCGTGTCGAGGCTGGCCATGATGTTGGCATAGGCGTCGAGCGTCTCTTCCTTGCTGACCAGACCGGAGCGCGCCTGGAGCACATAGCCCCAGAACTGGGTCTGGCCTTCATAGACCCACAGCGACTGGTCGCGCATCGGCATCCGGTAATCGGGCGTCCACAGCTCGGCGCCGCGACGGTACTTGCCGTCCCAGCTATGGGTATATTCGTGCGGGAGCAGGTTGCGCGCGCCGGCCTGTTCCTTCCACTTGGTGAAATAGCCCAGCCCCACGCCGTCTTCGGAGCTGCGATGATGCTCCAGGCCGATACCGCCCAGGTCGTCGCTGATCGACAGCAGGAAATGATAATGGTCGTAATGCTGGGTGCCGAAGGTCTTCACCGCCTGATCGACCAGGCGCTTGTGCGCGTCGATCTGTTCGGGCGTCGCTTCCAGTTCTTCGGGCGTGTCGGCGAACATATCGAGCGTAACGCGCGGGCTGAGCTCGATCGGCCGGTAATAGCGGCCGGCGAGCACCGGCGAATCCATCAGGATCTCGTAGGTGGTCTTTTCATAGGTATAGGTCGAGCCATTGGCCTTGGCCGGCACCGCGCCAGCGGCCGACCAGCCTTCGGGATATTTCACCGTGGCCTGGATCGGAATGCGACGCACGAAATAGCCGGCCGGATAGAGGCTCAGCGAATTGAACTGCAGGCTCATCATCGCCGGCGTCATGACGATACGGCCCTGATTGCCTTCGGTCGCGGAGACGAACTGGAACTCCAGGTCGAGCTGCTTCGCGCCGGCGGGCACATCGACATGGAAGGCGAAGACGTCGACCGGATCGCGCGTCCAGGCGATCCGCTTGCCGCCCGCGCAGATCTGCAGGCCCGCCAGCTTCTCGATTTCGCCGCGCGGGCCGTGCTTGCCGGGCAGCCATTCGGGGAACAGCAGCGTCAGGTGGCCGGCCTTCGCCACCGGAATCGTCTCGCGCACGCGGAAGATGCCGCGCAGGGTATCGGTCGCGTCGACATCCAGCTTGATCGTGCCCGGATAGGGAATGTCGCGCGCGGCCGGGATCGTGTCGACGATCGGCACCGGCTGCGGCGCCGAATTCTGCGCGAACGCGGGCGCAGTCGAAGCAAGCAACAGGGCGAAAGCGGAAACGGCACGGATCATCGGCGAAACACCTCAGGAGGATGGCGAACGCGCAAGAAACTGCGCGCCTTGCGTAATATCGTTACCCGCGCCGCGCGCCGTTGCAAGGGCTTCCGGCACCTGAACGCGCAGGCGGCACAGTTCACGCCTTTCTAACCATCTTCGCCCTATGCCTTCCGCCATGTTCCACGACGCCACCCTCGGCGCCTCTGCCGCCGTCACGCCGCGGCCGCGCTCTGCCGTCAGCCATGGCGTCGGGCTGGCGGGGCTGGCCGGCATGACCCTCTGGGTCGCGATCGCGCACCATTTCCGGCTCGACGGCCCCTATGCCGCGCTGGTCAATGTCGCCGCCTGCGCGCTGCCGATGGTGCTGTGGTCGCTGATCGTCGACAAGGTCCACCGCAACTCCAGCACCGGCATCGACTGGTCGCTGCGGCGGCCTTGGCGCGAAGTGCTGGAGATTTCGATCACCAAACTTACCGGCTTGTGGCTCACCTGGGGCGCGATTGCCGCCATCTATGCGGTCGGCCGTTTCTGGTGGGATCCGCGCTACGGCAATTTCCCCTTTGCCATGTGGTGCATCGGCATCGCCGCACCCGCGCTGTTCGTGCTCTCGATTCCCTATGTCCTGTGGCTGGACCGGCGGCTGGTGACGCCGCGTGACGGCGCCTGGCATGCCGGCGCCTGGGCAATGGGGCTGAAGGGTGCCGACCCGGCCGCCGTTGCGAACCATGCACGCAGCTGGGCCGTGAAGGGCTTTTTCCTCGCCTTCATGCTGTCGATCGTACCGCCTGGCTTCGGCCAGTTCGTTGGCGCCGATTATGGGCAGGTGTGGCGCGATCCGGTGGCGCTGGCAGGGTGCTGCATTACCTTCATGTTCCTGATCGATGTCGCCTTCGCCACTGCCGGCTACATCCTCACGCTGCGCCCGCTCGATTCCCACATCCGCAGTGCCAACCCCAGCGTGGCGGGCTGGACGGCGGCGCTGATCTGCTATCCACCCTTCGCGCTGATGGGCAGCGTGCTCGATTACCATCAGGGCACCGCCGACTGGAATATATGGCTGGCGGGCCACCCCGTGCTGCTGGCGATCACCGGCGCGGTGCTGGTGGGGCTGACGGCGCTTTATGCCTGGGCGACGGTGGCGTTCGGCCTACGCTTTTCCAACCTGACGCATCGCGGCGTGCTGACGCACGGCCCCTATGCCTGGAGCCGCCACCCCGCCTATCTGGCAAAAAACCTGTTCTGGTGGCTTTCCACCCTGCCCTTCCTGGCAACCACGGGCTGGGTCGATGCCGCGCGCAACACCGCAATTCTCGCCTGCGTCAGCGGCATCTATTACTGGCGCGCGAAGACCGAGGAGGCGCATCTGTGCGCCGATCCCGAATATCGCGCCTATCGCGACTGGATGGAACGGCACGGTCCGGTGCCGCGGTTCTTCGCACGCCTGTCCGGCCGCGCCTGATACCAAGGTGCATGGGTTCTGCCCCATCCCGCTTTCCTCTGTCATCCCGGCGGAAACCTGGATCCATTCGCCTCTCATTTTCAGCAAGAGCCGATAGCGAGACTTCAATGGACCCCGGCTTCCGCCGGGGCGACGCTTCGTCAAGCAGCGATGGGTTCTTATCAGCGCAACTCGGGGTGATTCCCGGAAAAGCTAAGGGCCCGCCTCCCTTGGGAAGCGAGCCCTTCACCGATTGCTTGTGGCCTGGATTCAGGCTGCCGGCACTTCGGCTTCGTCGCCCTTGGTGACGCGGCGGCGACGCGGCTTCTTCACAGCCTCTTCCTCCGCCGGAGCAGCTTCAGCGCCGATCGCCGGCGGCAGTACTGCCAGGTCGATACCGTGCGAGGTTTCGGCCTCTACGGGCGCGGCCTCGCGACGGGGGCGACCGCGACGGCGCGGTGCGGCTTCGGCAGCGGCGGGAGCAGGAGCATCGACAAACTGGGCCGGCGCAGCGGCTTCATTCTGCGCGGCTTCGTCGGCATGACCATTGGCATAGCCGTTGGCGGCGCCGTTGTTGCGACCGTTGCGGCGATCGTCACGCGATTCGCGATAGTCGCGGGGTTCCCGCGGTTCACGACCCTCACGCGGTTCACGGCCTTCACGGGGCTCACGGCCTTCGCGGGGCTCACGCGCCTCCCGCTCGTAGCGCGGTTCGCGGTCACGGCGGGGCTGGTGCTGCTGGCGCGGCGCCTCCTGCTCGTCTTCGCGACCCGCTTCGCCTTCGAGTTCGAATTCGTCCTCGTCGCCGTCGAATTCCTCGCGCTGGCGGCGCTGCTGATTCTGTTCCTCGAAGCGTGAACGATTCTCGTTCAGCACGCGAAAGTAATGATCGGCGAACTGCAGATAATATTCAGCATTCACCCGATCGCCCTGCATCTGTGCATCGCGCGCGAGGTTCTTGTACTTCTCAAGCAGCTGGGCGGCATTGCCACGGGCACGGTTGTCAATACGATTGCCGTTGCCCTGGTTGTTCGGGTTTCCACCCTGGCGCTGCTGCCCGCCACGACCGCGACGGCGGCCGGCCTGACGATTGTTCATCAAGGTCTCTGTGTCCTGTCTTTACAAAGCCGTCCGTCGATCCATCGAGGTTCCGGATGCAGGGTTACATTCGCGGACAGCACCGGATATCCGGTGCTCCCCGCTTGCCACGGCCGCCGGACTGCAGCGGCGCACATGACCATGGAGTCGGGCCTCAGCCCTTTAATTCAACGACTTGGTTGAAGGTGCCTCGCCCCGGCGTCCTTCTAGCCGCTGGTGCAGCATTCTCCAAGCAGAAATATGTGACGTTTTCGCGTGGATTCAAGTCAGCCGCACCACGCGCGGGCGCCCACCCATATCCTTATAGACGCTTGGAGACAGGCCATGTTCCTGTCCCAGCAAAGAAACTGCTGCGGCCTGGGTCCAGCCGATCTCCAGCACCGCCGCCCCGCCGGGGGCGAGCAGGCGCGGGATATCCGGAATAATACGGCGATAATCGTCGAGCCCGTCGGCACCCGCGAACAGCGCCTCGGCCGGTTCATGGTCGCGCACCTGCGGCGGCAGCGGCTCCTCCGTCCCGATATAGGGCGGGTTGGCTAGGATCAGGTCGAACGGGCCGTCGATACCCGCTGCCCAATCGCCCACGCGGAAGGTTGCGCGGTTCGCCATGCCCAGCGCCGCGGCATTGCGGCGGGCATAGTCGAGCGCGGTTTCGGAAGCATCGACGCCCAGCCCCTCTGCCTCGGGCCATTCGGCGAGCGCTGCGAGCAGCAGCGTGCCGGGACCGGTGCCGAGATCGAGGATACGTGCCGGGGCACGGTCGGCAAACCACGCCACAGCCGTTTCGATCAGCGTCTCGCTGTCAGGCCGCGGGATCAGCACGCCGGGGCCGACCGCCAGCTCGATCGTCCAGAAGGCGCGGCGGCCGAGGATATAGGCGACCGGCTCGTGGGCCAGCCTGCGCGCGACGAGTGCTGCGAAACCGGCGGGTTCGGGATCGTTCAGCCGGGCGAGCAACAACCCTTCGCGCGTGGTGTCCAGCGCATGGGCCATCAGCAACTCGGCATCGAGCCGGGGGGTGTCAGAGACGCTTTCGAACTGGCGGGTGGCTTCGGCAAGGACAGTTCTTACTCCCCTCCCGCTTGCGGGAGGGGGCGGGGGAGGGGACGGCGGTTCTTGTCCGGACGTCACAGCAATGCTTCCACGTCGGTCCCTCCCCCAGCCCCTCCCGCAAGCGGGAGGGGAATATGGGCGGGTAAGTCAGCCATCCAGCTGCGCAAGCCGGTCTGCCTCGTCCTGCGCGACCAGCGCGCCGACCAGTTCGCCCAGCTCGCCTTCCATGATTTCCGGCAAGCGGTGCAGCGTCAGGTTGATGCGGTGGTCGGTCACGCGGCCTTGCGGAAAATTATACGTCCGTATCCGTTCCGACCGGTCGCCCGAGCCGACCATCGAGCGCCGCGCGCCGACGCGCTCGGCCGCCAGCCGCTCGCGCTCAGCCTCGTACAGGCGGGTGCGGAGCACCTTCATCGCCTTGGCCTTGTTCTTGTGCTGCGAGCGCTCGTCCTGCTGGATCACGACGATCCCCGTCGGCAGGTGGGTGATCCGGACCGCGCTGTCGGTGGTGTTCACGCCCTGCCCGCCCGGGCCGGAGGCGCGGTAGATGTCGATGCGCAGATCCTTTTCGTCGATCTGCACGTCCGCCTCTTCCGCCTCGGGCAGCACCGCGACGGTGGCGGCGGAGGTGTGGATGCGGCCGCCCGCCTCGGTCGCCGGCACGCGCTGCACGCGGTGCACGCCGCTTTCGAACTTCAATTTGGCGAACACGCCGGTGCCGGTGATGCCGACCACGACTTCCTTGTAGCCGCCCGCTTCCGAAGTGCTGGCCGAGATCAGCTCGGTCCGCCAGCCGAGCCGGTCGGCATAGCGCTGGTACATGCGGAGCAGGTCGCCGGCAAACAGCGCCGCCTCGTCCCCGCCCACGCCCGCGCGGATTTCGAGCAGCGCCGGGCGCTCGTCGGCTGCGTCCTTGGGCAGCAGCGCGAGCGCAAGCTTGCGCTCGGCATCGACCAGCGCGGATTCGTTGGCGCGAAGTTCCTCCACCGCCATCGCCCGCAGCTCGTCATCCGCGTCCTGCGTCATCCGTTGAAGCGAGTCTCCCTCAGCACGCAACCGCCGCACGTCGCCAGCGGCCGCCGCGACCGGTTCGATCTCGGCATATTCCTTCGAGACCTGAACGAAGCGATCGCCGGCAAGCTCGCCCGTCGCCATCAGCGCCTGCAACTCGTCACGCCGCGCCTCGATCGCCGCGATGCGGTCCGCGGGGATGCGGGTCATGCGTTGCCCGTCACCCCAGCGAACGCTGGGGTCTCCCAAAGCGGGCTGATCGGGTGGGGCATGTTACGGGAGATCCCAGCATTCGCTGGGATGACGCCTTGGCTCATGCGTTGTCGCCGCTAACTTGATTGTAGCGCTCCGGAAGGTCACGCAAGATCGCCAGCAGTAGGTCCGTAGCTTCTTCGTGCGTCCGTGTTACATCTGAAAGATGCAGCTTGTGATCGGGCTTTACGAAGAGAACTGCTTGGAAGCCCTTCCGCTTTGCTGCTTCGACCCGCTTCTTCGAGTTACCCCGAAATCCCAACTCGACGCGCCAGTGTGCCCGTCGAAGACGGGAGGCGATTTCCTGCGCCTCGATCTCGAGAGAGCTACCATCGGGCACAATGGCTAGTGACCGGGACATATCCTCTACCGGCTCCTCGATCAGCATCGCCAGCCGCTCGACGCCGGCCGCCCAGCCCACGCCCGCAGTCTCTGGTCCGCCCAGCGAGCCGATCAGCCCATCATAGCGGCCGCCGGCCAGCACCGTGCCCTGCGCGCCGAGCCGGTCGGTGACGAACTCGAACGCGGTGTGGCGGTAGTAATCGAGCCCGCGCACCAGCCGCGGGTTGCGCGTCCAGGCGACGCCCGCCGCATCCAGCCCGTCGGTCACTGCCTTGAAGAAGGCGGCGGCCTCGTCGGTCAGATACGCATCGATGTCCGGCGCGCTGTCCGCGATCGGGCGGTCGCGCGGGTCCTTCGAATCGAGGATGCGGAGCGGGTTCTTTTCCAGACGGGCTAGGCTGTCTTCGGAAAGCTCCCCCTTGTGCGCCTCGAAATGCGCCACCAGCGCGGTGCGCCAGGCGTCGCGCGTCGCGGCATCGCCCAGCGTGTTGAGCTGCAGCGTCACGCCCTCGGCGATGCCGAGTTCCTTGAGCAGCTGGTCGGCCAGCACCAGCAGCTCGACATCGGCGGCAGGCTCGGGCGCGCCGATGATTTCGGCGTCGATCTGGTGGAACTGGCGATAGCGCCCCTTTTGCGGACGCTCGTAGCGGAAAACCGGGCCGGAGGTTGCCAGCTTCAGCGGCGCGAACTGCTGCCAACCCTCGGTGATGTACGCCCTCGCAATACCGGCGGTAAATTCGGGGCGAAGCGTGATCGAATCGCCGCCGCGGTCCTCGAACGTGTACATCTCCTTCGAGACGACGTCCGATGTTTCGCCCATCGACCGCGCGAACACGCCGGTCGCCTCGAATATCGGGATTTCGAGCCGCTGGAAGCAATAGAGCTTGCGCACCCGGTCGAACGTTTCGAGCACCTTGGCAAATCGCCGCTGGTCTTCGCCGAAAATGTCCTGGGTGCCCCGGATGCGCTGAGGGGTCTGGATACGTGCCATTTGGGCGCGGCTATTAGGCCGGATTGATGCAGGCTGCAACGTGGGCGTTGGGGAGCTGAAACTTGCGTTACCTGTGTTCCCCTCCCGCTTGCGGGAGGGGAACAATGGAGGGAGGGTTACAACGCCGCCGCGAAGGCCCGGGCATTGGCGCCGACTTCCACCGCGCTCAGCCCCGGCTTGTACAGTGCCGAACCCAGCCCAAAGCCCGCCGCACCCGCCGCCGTCCAGGGCGCCATATTGTCCGGCGCAATGCCGCCGACCGGCAGCACTCGCACATCCTTGGGCAACACCGCGCGCATTGCCTTCAACACGGTCGGCGTGGCCGCCTCGGCGGGGAACAGCTTGAGGGCCGTCGCGCCCGCATCCAGCGCCGCGAAAGCCTCGCTGGGGGTCGCAATGCCCGGCAGCGAGACGAGCCCCGCCGCCGCACTCGCGCGGATCACATCGAGATTGGCGTTCGGGGAAATGATCATCGTGCCGCCGGCGTCGGCGACCGCCTGAACCTGATCGACCTTCAGCACCGTACCCGCACCGATCACGGCACGCCCGGAAAAGCGCTTCGCCAGCCGCGCAACACTGTCCAGCGGATCGGGCGAGTTCATCGGCACTTCAATAAGGGCGAAGCCCGCGGCCACCAGTTCCTCGCCGATCGCCTCCACCTCTTCTGGCTTTACCCCACGCAGGATCGCGACCAGCGGGCAGCGGACAAAGGCGGCGTCGAATTCGGCGATGTGGCTCATGCAATCTGCTCCGCAATGGCGAGGATTCCCGCGACGAACGCGTCATGGCTGCTGGCAATCACCGCCTTGCGCCCATGTGCGCCGACCGCCGCCGCATAGAGACCGCCCAGCATCGGGTCGGCAAGGATATGGACACTGTCATGCCCGGCATTTTCCAGCCGCGCCGCGACATCGCTGCCGATCAGCAGCCCGCTGGCATAGGCGGCGGCATCGGCGTCGTCGCGCACGCCCAGCATTTTCGCCGCGCGGATGCCGAAGAGCGAGGCGGCCAGGTCGCGCTTACGCCCCTCTTCCACGCCTGCAAGGAACGCGGGGCCGACGCGCACCTCGCCGCCCAGTTGTGCGGCGAGCAGACCGTGCTTACGGAGCAACGCGAACAGCTCCCCGGTCATCGCCGTGGTGAAATCGGCAATACGGCCGTCAACCATCTCCACCCATTTGCAATGGGTGCCGGGCTGGACCAGCAATGTATCGGCAGGCGCCAGCCCGGCACGAACCGCGCCCAGCAACTGCACTTCCTCACCCCGCATCACGTCCGGCCGTCCGGCGATCAGCGTCGACACGCCCGGCACGATAGCACTGCGTTTGTCGACCCAGAGCAGCGCCGCCGCCAGTTCGGCGATGCCTGCAGGCGCAGCGACATAGGGCGCGGGTTGCCAGCCGATATTGGCGCCGACCATGCCAGCCATCAGCATCGGCAAGTCGCCATGCCGGGCGCGGATGCCCGCCGCTTCGGCCGCGAAGTCGGCGACCGACGTAACGCCCTTGTCGTCACGTTCGGTATGCGCGACGCGACCGCCTTCGATCACGAAGACACGGCGGTTGGTGGTGCCCCAGTCAACCGCGAGGAACGGGCCGGAAAAACTCACCACCATGTCGCGTACAACGCAATCAGGATCAAAATGACACCAAGCCCACCAATATTGAACACAGCCGGCGTCGCAAAGCTGACACCCTGCATCGTCACCACATTCTTTTCCCGCTTGGCCGGCGCTGCCAGCGAGACAAGCACGGCGAGGATCAGGCTGGCAAGGAACACCACCAGCATCCGGTTCATGAAGGGCATCAGAAAGGCGTTAGCGGCGTCCGGCAGCCAGGCTGCAGGGATCGCACCCTTGAGCATCGCTGACAGCACCACCGATGCGACGGCAGCAACGATCGCCCCCGCTTCGGTCGCCCTGCGCCAGAACAGGCCGAGCAGGAAGATCACGGTGATGCCCGGCGTGAAGAAACCGGAAAATTCCTGGATGAACTGGAATGCCTGGTCGGACTGGCCGATGAGCGGCCGGGCGGCGAAGATCGCGATCAGCACCGCCAGCGCAGCAACGCTGCGGCCGATCAGCACCAGATGCTTTTCCTGCCCGGTGGCACCGGCGCCATCCTCACCACGGGTGCGGATGCCGCGCGCCTTGGCATAGAGGTCGAGCGTGAAGATCGTGGCGATCGAATTGATCTTGGAGGCGGTCGACGCAATGATCGCCGCGACCAGCGCCGCGAATACCAGCCCGAGCAGCCCCGGCGGCAGCAGCCGCATCATCGTCGGATATGCTTCGTCGGGCTTGGCCAGGTCGGGCGCCAGCACCACGGCAGCGATGCCCGGGAGGACGATGATCACCGGCATCAGCAACTTCAGATACGCCGCAAACAGCACGCCCTTCTGCGCCTCGCCCAGATTCTTGGCGGCCAGCGCACGCTGGATGATATACTGGTTGAAGCCCCAATAGCTTAGATTGGCGATCCACAGGCCGCCTACCAGCACCGCAATGCCGGGCAGGTCATTGTAGAATTTGTTATCCGGCTTCAGGATCATCTGGAAATGGTCGGGCGCTCGCGCGGTCAGCACCTGGAAGCCGGCGATCACACCATGCCCCCCGCCGATCTGGTTGAGCGTCAGATACGAAACGACCAGGCCGCCCAGCACCAGCAGCGTCACCTGCACGATGTCCGTCAGTGCGACGGCCTTCAGGCCACCCCAGAGCTGATAGAGCAGCGCGAACAGGCCCAGCGCGATCAGCGCGTGGCCCTGGTCGATGCCGGCCACCTTGTTGACCGCAATCGAACCCAGCCAGATGATCGAGGTGAGGTTCACGAACACATAAAGCGCGAGCCAGAACAGCGCCATCAGCACCGGCAGCAGCCGGCCATAACGCTGCTCAAGGAACTGCGGCATCGTATAGATGCGGTTGCGGAGGAAGATCGGCAGGAAGAACTTGCCGACAATCAGCAGCGTCAGCGCGGCCATCCACTCATAGGATGCGATGGCGAGCCCCATCGCATAGCCCGAGCCGGACATGCCGACGATCTGCTCGGCCGAGATGTTCGCCGCGATCAGCGACGCGCCGATCGCCCACCAGGGCAGCGACTTGGATGCGAGGAAATAGTCCGCCGTATCCTTGGCATGGCCAGGCTTTTCGCGGCTGACCCATTGGGCAAGGCCGAAGATGCCGATCGCATAGGCGATCACCACGATCAGGTCGATCTGCGAGAGACTCATGCTCCACTCCTGCTGCCCCGGCACTGGCGCATGGCCCCGCGCTTCTCAGGCGTCTGCCGCGGTGGTGCGGCTGCCGTTCATTTATCTTATTTATCGGGCTTGTCCAGCGGCGCGCATCGGCTAACCTAGCGCAAACATATCGGACGTTTGCGGATTGCGCGTGCGGCCGGGAAAGCAGAGCTACACGAGGATGTCGACCCTTCCCTATTCCACCGGCGCCGGTGATGCGCGTGCCTCGCTGGGGCGCAACCTGACCTATGGCATGCTCGACGCGCTGGGGCGCGCGATCGTGACCGGCCGCTATGACGATGAACCCTTCCCCACCGAAGCCGAGCTTGCCAAGCAGCACGGCGTCAGCCGGTCAGTGACGCGCGAAGCCGTGAAGATGCTGACCGCCAAGGGGCTGCTCAGCGCCCGGCCGCGCCAGGGCACGGTGGTACAGCCGGCGTCGTCGTGGAACCTGTTCGACACCGATGTGCTGCGCTGGCTGCTCGAGCGGCAGTTTTCGGTCGACCTGCTGCGCCAGTTCAGCCAGTTGCGCATCGCGATCGAGCCCGAAGCGGCGGCGCTGGCCGCCCGCTTCGCCAGCGCCGAGGATCTGCGCCAGATTTCCGCGGGCCTGGCGCGGATGGAGGCGGCGGAGCGCGGCACGGACGATACGCTGGATGCAGATATCGCCTTCCACGTCGCGGTGCTGCGCGCCTCGGGCAACCCCTTCTACGCCCAGTTCCGCGATATGGTGGCGACTGCGCTGCGCACGTCGATCCGCTTCACCAACCGGATCAAGGGCCGCACCGCCAGCGTGAGCGACCATGCCGCGGTCCGCGACGCCATCGCCGCTCGGGACGCTGCAGCCGCCCGAACCGCGATGCAGGCGCTGATCGGCGACGTGGTGGAACTGATCGACGGCGCCGGCCTGAGCGACGGCGCCGCCTGATCACGGCGGTCGACGTCAATGGCTGTCGCGCGGCAGTCCCCGGGTCTGGGCGATGCGCTGATACTTCACCGCATTTTCGAACACCGCCCCGCCATCGAACTGACCGACGAGATCGCGGTGGATTTCCTGCCACGGCGTCTGCGATTCCGGCACGTAGTCGATACCGAGTTCGGCGCGGCGCGCGGCCAGTTCCTCGTCGCTCACCAGCATGTCGGCGGTTCGTTTATTCAGGTCGATGCGGATCCGGTCGCCGGTGCGTACGAGTGCCAGACCTCCCTCAACGGCCGCTTCGGGGGCGGCGTTTAGGATGGAGGGGCTGCCGCTCGTGCCCGACTGGCGGCCGTCGCCCAGGCAGGGAAGCGCATGGACGCCGGCACGGATCAGCGCGGCAGGCGGGCGCATGTTCACCACCTCTGCCCCGCCCGGATAGCCCACCGGCCCCGCGCCGCGCATGATGAGGACGCAGTTCTCGTCGATCGCGAGTTCGGGATCGTCGATGCGACGGTGATAATCCTCCGGACCGTCGAACACCACGGCGCGGCCTTCGAATGCGCCGGGATCGTCAGGGTTGGAGAGATAGCGGTCGCGGAACTCGTCCGAGATGACCGAGAGCTTCATCACCGCATTGTCGAACAGATTGCCCGACAGCACGGTCAGCCCGGCCGCCGGCCGTAGCGGCGTGGCAAGCGGGCGGATTACGTCGGCATCCTCGATTTCGGCAGTGCCGACATTGTCCGCAACGGTGCGCCCGTTCACGGTCAGCGCATCGCCCTGCAGCAGCCCGGCGCGGTACAGTTCGCCCATCACCGCCGGCACGCCGCCAGCGCGGTAAAAATCCTCGCCCAGATAGGTGCCCGCCGGCTGCAGGTTCACCAGCAGCGGCACGTCGGCGCCGTGCGATTCCCAGTCGGCCAGGCTCAGTTCCACGCCGATATGGCGGGCAATCGCGTTGAGGTGGATCGGCGCGTTGGTCGAACCGCCGATCGCCGAATTGACGCGGATCGCGTTGAGGAACGCCTCGCGCGTCAGCACATCGCTCGGCTTGCGATCCGCCAGCGTCATCTCGACGATCTGCAACCCGGTGCGATAGGCGCATTCGGCCCGGTCGCGATACGGCGCCGGGATCGCCGCCGAGCCGGGGAGCGACATGCCGAGCGCTTCGGCCAGCGAGTTCATCGTCGTCGCCGTGCCCATGGTGTTGCACCAGCCGGTAGAGGGCGCCGACGAGGCGACGAGCTGGATGAAGCCCTTATAGTCGATCTCGCCCGCCGCGAGCATCTCGCGCGCCTTCCACACGATCGTGCCGGAACCCGTGCGCTCGCCCTTGAACCAGCCGTTGAGCATCGGCCCGACCGACAGGGCAATGGCGGGAATGTTCACCGTGGCGGCCGCCATCAGGCAGGCGGGCGTGGTCTTGTCGCAACCGATCGTCAGCACCACGCCGTCGATCGGATAGCCATAGAGCGTCTCGACCAGGCTAAGATACGCGAGATTGCGGTCGAGCCCCGCCGTCGGCCGCTTGCCCGTTTCCTGGATCGGATGGGTGGGAAATTCGATGGCGATGCCGCCTGCGTCGCGAATCCCCTCGCGTACCCGCTTGGCGAGCTCGAGGTGGTGGCGGTTGCAGGGGCTGAGGTCGCTGCCGGTTTGGGCGATGCCGATAATCGGCTTTCCCGACTGCAATTCTTCCAGGCTGATGCCGTAATTCAGATACCGCTCGACATAGAGCGCGGTCATGTCCGGGTTGGCGGGATTGTCGAACCACGCCCGCGAACGCAAGGTGCGAGGGGTTTCAGCTTCTTCGGTCATGCATCCTCCGCTATCGAGCGCCGTTGACGCCGAGGCCCGGCTTGATACCGGCGCCCTGCGTGAATAGAAAGAGCATATATATCTTATAAAAGGAAGGATGTAGAATGCCGGAGCGGATTCGCCTTGGGCTCGTGGGCATCGGGAAGATTGCACGCGACCAGCATTTGCCGGCGCTGGCGGCGGACGGACGGTTCGACCTTGTCGCCACGGCCAGTCGCAACGCCCAGCTGGACGGCATTCCCGCCCATTCCGATATTGAATCGATGATCGCCGGCGGCCATGCGCTCGACGCCGTATCGCTGTGCACCCCACCCGGCGGGCGGTATGAGCAGGCACGTGCCGCCATCGAAGCGGGGCTGCATGTCATGCTCGAAAAGCCGCCGGCCGCGACGCTCAGCGAAATTGCCGACCTCGCCGAACGCGCCCGCGCAAAGGGCGTCACGCTGTTCACCACCTGGCATTCGCGCGAGGCGGCGGGCGTGGAGCCCGCACAGGCGTGGCTGAAGGGGAAGCGGATCGACGCCGTGCGGATCACCTGGCGCGAGGATATTCGCCGCTGGCATCCGGGCCAGGAATGGATTCTGGCTGCGGGCGGCTTCGGCGTGTTCGATCCCGGCATCAACGCCCTGTCGATCGCCACGCGCATCTTGCCCGACGCGCTGTTGCTCGAAACGGCGACAATGGAAGTGCCGGCCGGCCGCGCCTCGCCCCTGCGCGCTGCGCTGAAGATGCGGTGCGGCACCGCCCCCGTTACCGCCGATTTCGACTTTTTGCAGACCGGCCCGCAAACCTGGGACATCGAGATCGACACCGATGCCGGCACGCTTCGGCTTGGCCTGGGCGGTAGCATCGTCCAGCTTCCCGGCGAGGCCGAACAAAAGGCACCGGACCGCGAATATGCCCGGCTCTATGCCCGATTCGCCGAACTGGTGTCGGCGGGCGAGAGCGACGTTGATGTCCGTCCATTGCAACTTGTTGCGGATGCATTTCTGCTGGGTGAGCGAACCATCGGCGAAAGCTTCGCTTTTTAAGTAACTTGAACGAGAAACCGCACACTGGCCGAGATATTTTGCGACAACTCTCTTGTGGCGGTATCGCAACCACATGCCCTATGGGCGTGTTTGGCAACGGCCAGCACCTCCGGCGACCTTCGGAGGTGTCAACTAGCGGGTTCTGAACTTGAACGCACCGACCAGCTTTCGCCGATCGGGTACGATGCTGTTGGCGTCGGCCCTGATTTTGTCCTCCTGCAGTGCCGGCGGCGACGCCCAGAAAAAGGGACGAGGCCCCGCCGGCCCGCCGCAGGTAGGCTATGTCGTCGTGCAGCCGACCAGTGTGCCGGTGACGACCGAGCTCGCCGGGCGCGTGACGGCGTTCCAGTCGTCGGAAGTGCGCCCGCAGGTTGCCGGCATCGTCCAGCGACGCTTCTTCCAGGAAGGGGCCATCGTCCATCAGGGTCAGACGCTCTACCAGATCGACCCCAGCCTCTATCGCGCCGCTGTCGCGCAGGCTGAGGCCAATCTGCAGAACGCGCAGGCGACCATGGAAGCTGCCCGGCTGAAGGCGGAGCGCTACAAGCCGCTGGCGCAGATGGAAGCGGTGAGCCAGCAGGATTATACCGACGCGACCGCCGCCGCGCGCCAGGCGGCCGCGCAGGTCGCGCAATATCGCGCCGCGTTACAGACCGCCCGGATCAATCAGCGCTTCACTACGGTGCCCGCCCCCATCACCGGCCGGATCGGTCGCTCGCTGGTTACCGAAGGCGCGCTGGTCACCACCAACCAGACCGATCCGCTGGCCGTTATCCAGCGGCTGGACCCGGTCTATGTCGATATCCAGCAGTCGAGCGCCGACATGCTGGCGCTGCGCCGCGCGCTGAGCCGCAACGGCATGGCCCCGGCCAGCGCCGCCGTGCACCTGAAGCTGGAGGACGGCAGCGATTATGGCGAGGCCGGCACCGTCGAATTTTCGGAAGTGATGGTCAGCGAAACCACCGGCACGGTCACGCTCCGCGCACGCTTTCCCAATCCGCAGAACATCCTACTGCCCGGCATGTTCGTCCGCGCGGTCTTCGCGCAGATGATCGACACCAAAGCCTATCTGGTGCCGCAGCAGGGCGTTTCGCGTGATCCCAAGGGCAATGCCACCGTCTATGTGGTCGGCCCGGGCAACAAGGCAGTGGCGCGCACCGTCGTTGCAGACCGCACGATCGGCCAGAACTGGGTAATCACCCAGGGGCTTGCGCCGGGTGACAAGGTGATCGTGCAGGGCACCGCCAATGTGCGGCCGGATGCCGCTATCCGCCCGGTTCCCGCGACCACGCCGCAGAACATCGAGCCGCCCCAAAAGGGCCAGGGTGCGGCACCGGGCGCTGCCAAGACCAAGGGCGCCTGATCCGTCATGTCGCGCATCTTCATCGATCGCCCGATCTTCGCCTGGGTATTGGCGATCATCGTGATGCTCGTCGGCCTGGGCGCGATCTTTTCGCTGCCCATCGCCCAATATCCGGACATCGCCCCGCCGCAGGTGAACATCCGCGCCACCTATCCAGGCGCGTCGGCAGAAACGGTGCAGAACAGCGTCACCCAGGTGATCGAGCAGCAGCTCAGCGGCATCGACGGGCTGATCTATTTCAACTCCTCGTCCACCTCCCGCGGGCAGGTGACGATCACCGCGACGTTCGAGAAAGGTACCAATCCGGACATCGCGCAGGTCCAGGTGCAGAACAAGGTGCAGCAGGCATTGTCCCGCCTGCCCACCCAGGTGCAGCAACAGGGCCTGACCGTCACCAAGTCGAACCCCGACTTCCTGCTGATCGTCGGCGTCTATGATGAAACCGACAAGCGCACCAATCTCGACGTGTCCGACTGGCTCGCGTCGAACCTGCAGGATCCGCTGTCGCGCATTCCGGGTGTGGGCGACACCAATGTGTTCGGCGCCCCCTATGCCATGCGCATCTGGCTCAACCCCGCGCGGCTGGCCAGCTATGGCCTGATCCCCAATGACATCATCAACGCGGTTCAGGCGCAGAATACCGAAATCGCCGCCGGCGAACTCGGCGGCCAGCCGATGCCCAAGGACCAGATGCTCAATGCGACCGTGACGTCACAGTCGCGTCTGCAGACGCCGGAGCAATTCGCCAACATCATCGTCAAGACGCAGGCCAATGGCGCGACGGTGAAGCTGCGCGATGTCGCGCGCGTCGAGCTTGGCTCGGACAATTACAATTCGGCCAGCCGCGTGAACGGCCATCCGGGCGCCGGCCTGGCGATTTCGCTGTCGCCGGGCGCGGACGCGCTCAAGACGGCGGAACTGGTGAAGGCGCAGGTCGAAGCCGCCTCCAAGACCTTCCCGCCCGGCCTGAAATATGCCTATGCCAACGACACGACGGGCTTCATCAAGCTGTCGATCGACGAAGTGGTGAAGACGCTGCTCGAAGCGATCGTCCTTGTCGTCATCGTGATGTTCGTGTTCCTGCAAAGCTGGCGGGCAACGCTGGTGCCGGCCATCGCCGTGCCGGTGGTGCTGCTCGGCACGTTTGGCGTGTTCTACGCGCTCGGCTTCTCGATCAACACGCTCACGCTGTTCGGCCTCGTACTCGCGATCGGCTTGCTGGTCGACGACGCGATCGTCGTCGTCGAGAATGTCGAGCGCCTGATGGAGGAAAATCCGGGCATGTCGCCGCGCGAGGCGACGATCAAGTCGATGGACGAGATCCAGGTCGCGCTGGTCGCGATTGCGCTGGTACTGTCGGCGGTGTTCCTGCCGATGGCATTCTTCGGTGGATCGACCGGCGTGATCTATCGCCAGTTCTCGGTCACGATCGTCTCGGCGATGGTGCTTTCGGTGCTGGTGGCGCTGGTGCTGAGCCCGGCACTCACCGCGACGGTGCTGAAGCAGAAGAACCATGACGGAACGGCCGAAGCCTCCTGGCTGGACCGCCGCTTCCCCGCCTTTGGCCGCACGCTTGGCCGCGCCCGCGACGGGTTCAACCAGGGGTTCGAACGCGGCATCGCCCGCTACACTGCCGGCGTACGGTCGGTGGTCGACCGCAAATGGCTGTTCCTGCTGGTCTACGCCCTGATCTGCGTGGCGCTGGTGGTGATGTTCTCCCGCCTGTCGACCGGCTTCCTGCCCAGCGAAGACCAGGGCGCAGCATCGGTGCAGTTCCGCCTTCCGGCCGGCGCGACACAGACGCGCACGCAGGAAGTGCAGACCGCCGTCGAGCACTATTTCCAGACCCATGAGGCGAAGAACGTCTCGGTGATGTTTACGGTCGCCGGGGGCAGCGGCGGCAACGGGGCGGCGGGCCAGAACACCGGCCAGGGCTTCCTCAATCTCGCCGACTGGGCAGACCGCAAAGGCACCCAGAACAGCGCCGATGCCATCATCGCCCGCGCTTCGGGCGCCTTCCGCAATTTCCGCGACGCACAGGTCTTTGCGCTGGTGCCGCCGGCGATCCGCGGGCTGGGCCAGTCGACCGGCTTCACCATGGAGCTGCTGAACGTGAGCGGCATGCCGCGCGACCAGTTCGTCGCCGCGCGCGACAAGCTGCTCGCCATGGCCAATGCCGATCCCGATCTGGCCCAGGTCCGCCTGTCGGACCTGCCCGACGTGGCGACGCTTCGGGTCGGTCTCGACCAGCAGAAGCTGGCGACGCTGGGCCTCAGCCAGGCCGACGTGAATTCGACGCTGTCGACCGCCTGGGGCGGCCGCTATGTCAACGACTTCATCGACCGCGGCCGCGTCAAGCGCGTCTATGTGCAGGGCGATGCGCCCTATCGGTCGGAGCCGAGCGACCTCGGGCAATGGTTCGTCCGCAGCAGCAATGGCGACATGGCCCCCTTCTCGTCCTTTGCCAGCACGGCCTGGGCGACGGCGCCAACCACCATGGCCCGGTTCAACGGCACCCAGTCGTTCGAATTCCAGGGCCAGGCGGCGCCGGGCAAGAGCTCGGGTGACGCGATGCAGCGGATGCTCGAGCTCGCCGCCCAAATTCCGGGAACCAGCGTTGCCTGGGCGGGCCTGTCCTATCAGGAGCGGCTGTCCTCGGGCCAGGCGCCATTGCTCTATGGCGTGTCGCTGCTCGTCGTCTTCCTCTGCCTTGCCGCGCTGTATGAAAGCTGGTCGATCCCGATCGCGGTGCTGCTCGTCATTCCGCTCGGGCTGGTCGGCGCGATCTTCGCGGTCACGCTGCGCGGGCTGCAGAACGACGTGTATCTGCAGATCGGCCTGCTGACGACCATGGGCCTTGCCGCGAAGAACGCGATCCTGATGATCGAGTTTGCCGAACAGGCCGAAAAACAGGGCAAGCGCGTGATCGATGCGGCGCTGGAAGCTGCCCGCATCCGTCTTCGCCCGATCCTGATGACCAGCCTGGCCTTCATGTTCGGCGTGCTGCCGCTGGCCATTTCGACGGGCGCCGGCGCGAACAGCCGCATCGCAATCGGCACCTCGGTGATCGGCGGCATGCTGACGGCGACGATCCTCGCCATCTTCTACATCCCGCTGTTCTTCGTGCTCGTCCGTCGCGGCGTGCGGGACGGGATGAAGGCGTTGCGCGAACACCGGCATCATGGGGAGGCCCAGGCATGAAGCGTTCGCTGATCCTGCTGGGCACCGCCGCGCTGACCGGCTGTTCGATGGCGCCGAACTATGTGCGGCCGGCGGCGCCGATCCCCGCCTCCTGGCCGGTCGGCGACCCCTATCTGCGCGAAAGCGAGGCGGCGCTGCCCGCCGTCAACTGGCGCGACATCTTCAAGGACTCCCGACTCCAGACGCTGATCGAAAGCGCGCTGGCCAATAATCGCGACTTGCGGATCGCCGCTGCCAATATCGCGCAGGCGCGGGCGCAATATCGCATCCAGCGCGCGGCGCAGTTCCCGGAAGTCGATGCCAGCCTGGGCATTACCGAACGCCATGGTCTCAGCACCACGGGTGGCACAGCCGGGGGCGCGAGTGGCAGCGCGGCGAGCCCGGGCGCCACCGGCGGCGGCACCGGCACGCGCACCAGCTATGCGCCGCAGCTTGGCATTACCGGGTTCGAACTCGACCTGTTCGGCCGCCTCGCTTCGCTCACCAGCGCCCAGCAGAACAGCTATTTCGCGACCGTGGCTGGCGCCCGCGCAACCCGGCTGACGCTGGTCGGCGATGTGGCGACGGGCTGGCTCAACTATGCCTCCGACGCCAGCCTGTTGCAGATCGCGCGCGACACGGCGCGCAGTGCCGAGGAATCCGTGCGGCTCACCCGCGCGCGGCTCCAGGGCGGCATCGCCCCGCGTACCGATCTGCGCCAGGCCGAACAGACGCTGGCGTCTGCGCAGGCCGATATCGGACGCTATGAGACGGCGGTTGCGCAGGACATCAATGCGCTGCGGCTGCTGGTCGGTGCGGACATCGATCCGGCGCTGCTGCCCGCCTCGATCGAACAGGCCATGCCGACGATCGGGGAACTGCCGGCGGGGCTCGATTCGGGCATATTGCTGCGCCGCCCGGACGTGGTGCAGGCCGAATATCAATTGCGCGCCGCCAATGCCCAGATCGGCGCCGCGCGCGCCGCGCTGTTCCCGCGCATCACGCTGACGACGGTGCTCGGCTTCGCCAGCAACGCGCTTTCCAGCCTGTTCGACAGCAATGCGTTCAACTGGCAGGCGGGCGGCACCGCCAGCTACCCCATCTTCCGCGCCGGCGCCGGCCGCGCCAATGTCGCGCTCAGCGAGGCGCAGCAGCAAGCCGCACTCGCCAGCTACGAACGTGCGATCCAGACCGCCTTCCGCGACGTTGCCAACGCGCTCGCGCAGCGCGGCACGGTCAGCGAACAACTACGCGCCACCCAGACCGAGACCGATGCAGCAGCCGACGCCTACCGGCTGGCCAACGCCCGCTATCGCGGCGGTATCGACACTTTCCTCGCGAGCCTGATCGCGCAGCGGTCACTCTACACCGCCCAGCGCAGCCTGGTGGCCATTCAGCTGACGGCGGCGACCAACCGGGTCAATCTTTATCGAGCCTTGGGCGGAGACGCCCAGCTCGACGCGACGCCGCAAGGACCAAAACCACGTACGCCCGATACGCCGTAAGGGAACCGGACATCACGCAAGCGGTTGACCGAACGCCTACGCTTGTGGCAGCAGCGCTGGAGAGCGGGCGGGTATAGCACAATGGTAGTGCAGCAGCCTTCCAAGCTGAATACGCGGGTTCGATTCCCGCTACCCGCTCCAATTCTTATACCGTTATATCCCTGTTACTTCCTGTGACGGGCGTCGAGCTGGTGATATCAGCAGAGCCCGACGGCGCTGCCCCCTGCCCGTTAGGAGCGAGCCTCCGTCAAGGGGCATCCTCCGGAAACCGTGCATAAAAAAGCCGCTTCAGGATGTTCTGAAACGGTTTGGTGTGTGTGTTGGATTGGTTGCGGGGGCAGGATTTGAACCTGCGGCCTTCAGGTTATGAGCCTGACGAGC
>NZ_JBQUYV010000008.1:0-21492 GCF_056314185.1 Sphingomonas sp. DMC8
CGCTGCGCCTGATTTTCGGTGACCGCCGCGCCGTCCAGTGAAGTGCACCGCGTCGGTGGAGCGGCTTCTATGCGGGGGACCGGGGTCCGTCAACGGCTTTTTGCATTTTTGTGTCGCAGGCCCCGAAAACTCCTCTCAATATATTGATATTACGATATATTTTCTGCGGCAATTTCACCCCTCGCGTGACGATTCGATGACGAATCGCCGCTCATCCCTCCGAGTCCAGAAACTTACCCGCGATTCTGAGCCAGCAAATCGGCGAACGCCCGGACGGCAGCCGCTTCGTCGCCGCCCCAGACCGCGCCGCTGACCGCCAGGAAATCCGCGCCGGCCTGGACGAGCGGTGCAGCATTGGCAGGCGTGATTCCGCCGATCGCTACACACGGCAGTTCGAACAATGCCGACCACCAGGACAGAATCGCCGGCTCCGGGCGGTGCTTCGTTTCCTTGGTGCTGGTGGGATAGAAGGCGCCGAACGCGACATAGTCGGCGCCCGCCTCCCCCGCTTCCATCGCAAGATGCCGGCTGTCGTGGCAGGTCACGCCGATCTGGACATTCGGCCCGAGGATCGAACGCGCCTCACGGGCATCGCCATCGCCCTGGCCGAGATGCACGCCGTCGGCACCAAGGCGCTTCGCCAGGCTGACACTGTCATTGACGATGAAAGCGACATCCGCATCCGCGCAGATTTTCTGGAGCGGTTCGGCCAGTCGTGCGGCTTCATGCTGGTCCACATCCTTTACCCGGAACTGGAACGCGGCAACCGAACCCGCATCCAGCGCACGGCGCAGGCGATCGGGAAAGCTGCCGCCCACATCCAGCGGCGAGATCAGATAGAGCTGGCACGGCGGCCGACGATCGTCGCGCACGAACTGGTCCGCAAAGCCTTCCAGCGCGTTGTCGAGGTCGAGGTCGTCGATCGGGTCGTGCATGGGTAACTCCGCTGGTCAAATCTATGTCGGTTGTTCGGGCTGGATGTACCGCCACTGGCGCGGCGCATTCTACCCCGAGCGGCTGCCGGTCAAGCAATGGTATGGCTATTATGCCGCACAGTTCGATGCGGTGGAGATCAACAACAGCTTCTATCGCCTGCCCACTGCCGAAACTTTCGCCAATTGGCGCGAACAGGCGCCGCCCGGTTTCCGCTATGCGGTAAAAGCACAGCGATACCTGACACAGGCACGCAAGCTGAAGGATCCGGAGGAACCGCTGGCGCGCATCCTGCCGCCGATCCGGCATCTGCAGGACCGGCTGGGACCGGTGCTCTATCAATTGCCGCCGCACTTCTCGGTCAATGTCGATCGACTGGCTGCGTTCGTCGCCGCGCTCCCCCGCGACATGGCGCATGTGATCGAGTTCCGCCATCCGAGCTGGTATTGCGATGCGGTGTTCGCGTTGCTCGAACAGGGCGGTGTGGGCTTTTGCGTGCACGACATGCCAGGATCGGTGAGCCCGATCCGCGCCACAGGCCCCCTCGCCTATCGGCGTTTCCACGGCGGCGTTGGGAAATATTGGGGCCGCTACCCGCAGGCGGTGCTGCGCGCCGCCGCCGACTGGCTTATGGCAGAGGCTGCGCAGGGGCGGACCGGCTGGGCCTTCTTCAACAATGATGCCGAGGCGCATGCCGTTGCCGATGCCCAGGCACTCAAGGTGCTGCTCGGTTGAAGTTATGCGGCGGCGCCGTGCGGGACGGACCCCGCCGGCGCCGCCGGGGCAGGTTTCAGGCCTCCTCGCCCTTATAAATCGAAACCAGCTTGTCGAGCATCGCCAGCGCTTCTGCGCGCGGGCGCTGGAAGGTGTTGCGACCGATGATCGAGCCGTTGCCGCCACCGTCGCGAATGTCCCGCGCGTCCTGATAGACGGCATCGGCACCCTTGGCTGCGCCGCCCGAGAAGACGACGATACGACGGCCGGCAAAACAGCTCTTCACGACATGGCGCACCCGGTCCGACTGCGCCGACCAGTCCGTGCCTTCATAGACCTTCTGCGCATCCTTCTGCTCGATATGCGCGGTCGGCAGCTTCACCTTGATGATGTGCGCGCCGAGTAGCGCCGCCATGTGCGCGGCATAGGCGCCGACGTCGAGCGCGAGTTCGCCGTCCTTGGTCAGCTTGCCGCCGCGCGGATAGGACCAGATCACCGTCGCAATGCCGACAGAGGCAGCCTCGGCGCGCATTTCCTTGATCTCTTCCATCATGTCGAACACGTCGTCGGCGCCCGGATAGATGGTGAAGCCGATCGCCGAGCAACCGAGCCGCAGCGCATCGTCGACGCCGCCGGTGACGGCCTGATTGATACCGGTCGCCCAGCTGTTCGAGCTGTTGACCTTGAGAATCGTGGGGATCTGGCCGGCAAAGGCGTCGGCGCCTGCCTCGATCATTCCGAGTGGCGCGGCGTAGGCCGACAAGCCGGCGTCGATGGCGAGCTGGAAGTGGTAATGGGGGTCATAGGCGTCGGGGTTTACCGCGAAGCTGCGTGCGGGGCCATGCTCGAAACCCTGGTCGACCGGCAGGATGATGAGCTTGCCGGTACCGCCAAGACGGCCCTGCATCAGAATACGCGCCAGATTGGCCTTCACACCGGGATTGTCGGATTCATAATTTGCGAGGATCGCTTTAACGGCCGGCGTGATGCCCATGATGTTCCCTCAACTGATGCTGTTGGCGCGCTCCCTATCGCGCCGCAACATGCCCGAAAAGGCTGACAACGCTCCCCAAAACGGCTGGCAATGAAACTTGTGCCGCAGCGGCGAGACACGTCGAATACCTGTGCAGCAGTTGGTCTCTATTTGGCGCCATCCACGTCCCCGATTGACCCGTTCGTTACGGCAGCTAGCGTTCGCCACGACAGAATCGGGGAGAAGGGCGATGACGTGGGACCGGCGGCAATTGTTAAACGCGGGCATGGGTCTCGCGCTCGCCCCATGGCCCGCCATCGCCGCGCCGTCACGCCAGCCCAAGGTTGGGGAAGCGGCCCCGGACGCCGAACTGGTGCTGCTCGACGGCAGCAGGATCAAATTGTCCGAGACGCGCGGCGACGTGGTGGTGCTCAACATCTGGGCGACCTGGTGCGGGCCGTGCCGCAAGGAGCTGCCGCTGCTGGATCGCTACTTCCAGCTACAGCGCAGCCATGGTCTGCGCGTCTATGCGCTCACTACCGAGGATTCGGTGCCGATTTACAAGCTGAAGCCGGTATTCGAGACGCTTAGCATTCAACCGACCAAGCGGATCAAGGGCCCCTATGGCCCGATCGATGGCGCCGTACCGTCCAACTACATTGTCGATCGCGCCGGACGGCTGCGCTACGCCAAGGCAGGGGCGTTCACGCTCGACCTGCTGAACCAGGAACTGGTGCCGCTGCTCAACGAACCCCGACCGGCTTGAGCCGCAGCGATCCCCCCCCCCCTGGCGGGGGAGGATCGCAACGCTTCAGCGCGCCAGTGCGGCGACGCCCGGCAGCTCCTTGCCTTCCATCCATTCGAGGAAGGCGCCGCCCGCGGTCGAGACGAAGCTGAAATCGCCGCCCACGCCGGCCTGGTTGAGCGCGGCCACCGTGTCGCCGCCACCGGCGACCGAGACGAGCTGGCCTTCCTTGGTGAGCGCGGCCGCGGTGCGGGCGAGCGACACCGTCGCGGTGTCGAACGGCGGGATCTCGAACGCGCCGAGCGGGCCGTTCCACACCAAAGTCTTGCAGGTCTTGAGTACGTCGGCGAGCGCTTCGGTCGCCGCCGGGCCGATATCGAGGATCATCTCGTCGGCAGCGACTTCATGGACGTTGACGGTGCGCACCGGCGGATTGGCGCGAAATTCCTTCGCCACCACTACATCATAGGGCAGGTGGACGGTGCAGCCGGCAGCATCGGCGGCGTCGAGGATTTCCTCCGCGGTGCCGGTCAGGTCGTGCTCGCACAGGCTCTTGCCCACATCCACGCCGCGCGCGGCGAGGAAGGTGTTGGCCATGCCGCCACCGATGATGAGGTGATCGACTTTCGCCACAAGGTGCTTGAGCACGTCGAGCTTGGTCGAAACCTTGGCACCGCCGACCACCGCCGCAACCGGATGCTCGGGATTGCCGAGCGCCTTGTCGAGCGCGTCGAGCTCGGCTTCCATCTGGCGGCCGGCAAAGGCGGGCAGCTTGTGGGCGAGCCCCTCGGTCGAGGCGTGCGCGCGGTGCGCAGCTGAGAAGGCGTCGTTGACATAGAGATCGCCAAGCGCGGCGAAGCGATCGACCACGGCCGGATCGTTCTTTTCCTCGCCGCCGAAGAAACGGGTGTTTTCGAGCAGCGCGATGTCGCCGTCGTTCAGCGTCGCGACCGAGGCGGCGTCGCCTTCCCAGTCGATATAGCGGACCGGACGACCGAGCACCTGCTCGAACGGCTTGACCACCTGGGCGAGCGAAAATTCGGCGCTCGGGTTACCCTTGGGGCGACCAAAATGCGCGAGAACCAGCACTTTCGCGCCGCGGTCGGAAAGTTCGGCGACGGTCTGCATGGCGGCTCGCAGCCGGGTGTCGTCCGTGACGGCGCCGTCCGCCATCGGCACGTTCAGGTCTTCGCGGACCAGCACCCGCTTGCCGGTGATATCGCCCATATCGTCGAGCGTCTTGAAAGTGCGCGCCATGCCCTGTCCCTCGCGTGCGTTGTATTTGTCGCTATCGACTTGCGCTCCCCTCCCGCTTGCGGGAGGGGTCGGGGGAGGGGCTGATCCTCGGGCGGATCGCCCGTGCAGCCGTCCTCCCCTCCCCTAGCCCCTCCCGCAAGCGGGAGGGGGACTTAGACGTGCCCCACCACACGCGAGCAGCGCGCGGAGGGAGACCCCGGCTTTCGCCGGGGTGACGCTATTGCGTCAGAGCCCCGCCATCACGGTCGCGGTGTCGACCATGCGGTTCGAGAAGCCCCACTCGTTATCATACCAGCTGACCACGCGGACCAGCTTGCCGTCGATCACCGCGGTTTCGAGGCTGTCGACGGTCGACGACGCCGGCGTGTGAACGATGTCGGCCGACACGATCGGATCGGCGGTGTAGTAGAGCACGCCCTTCAGCGGGCCGCTTTCCGAAGCCGCCTTCAGCACTGCGTTGACTTCTTCGACCGAGGTGTCGCGCTTCGGCTGGAAGGTCAGGTCGACAAGGCTGCCGTCCGGCACCGGCACGCGGACGGCCGAACCGTCGAGCTTGCCCTTCAGCTCCGGCAGCACCTCGCCCACCGCGCGGGCAGCGCCCGTCGTCGTCGGGATGATCGACACGGCAGCGGCGCGCGCGCGACGCAGGTCGCCATGGATCTGGTCGAGGATCTTCTGGTCGTTGGTATAGGCATGCACCGTCGTCATCAGGCCACGCTCGATGCCGATCGTGTCGTTCAGCACCTTGGCGACGGGCGCCAGGCAGTTGGTGGTGCACGATGCGTTCGAGACGATCTTGTGCTCCGCGGTCAGCTTGTCGTGGTTGACGCCATAGACGACGGTGAGGTCGACATTCTTGCCCGGTGCCGAGATCAGCACCTTCTTGGCGCCGGCGTCGATATGCTTCTGGGCCGATGCGCGATCAGTGAAGAAGCCGGTGCATTCCAGCACGATGTCGACGCCGTTGGCGGCGTGCGGCAGGTTGGCCGGATCGCGCTCGGCAGTCACCTTGATGCGCTTGCCGTCGACGACGATGTCGTTGCCATCGGCTTCGACCGTGCCCGGATATTTGCCATGGACGCTGTCACGCGAGAACAGCCAGGCGTTCGACTTGGCATCGGCCAGGTCGTTGATCGTCACGAGTTCGAGGCCGCTTTCCGGGCGCTCGAGGATCGCGCGTGCCACCAGCCGGCCGATACGTCCGAAACCGTTGATCGCAACCTTCGTCATGCCTGTTCTCCGTTCAGCTTAGCGAGGATCTGGGGCACGATGGCGCCCACAGTGAGACCGAAATGTTCGTAGAGGCGTAGATAGGGGCCTGAAGCGCCAAAGCTATCCACGCCGAAGCGCAGCCCGTCGGTGCCGGTGTAACGCTCCCACCCGAAGGTGGTGCCGGCCTCGATCGAGACCTTGAGCGCGTCGGCCGGCAGGATGTCGTGCTTATAGGCCGCGTCCTGCGCCTCGAAACGTTCGAAACAGGGGACGGAGACGACATCAGCGCCGATGCCCCGCGCCTCCAGCGCTTCGCGCACCGCGACCGCGACTTCCACTTCCGAGCCCGTGGCAAGCAGCACTACCTTGCGCGGTGCCTCGGCTTCCAGCAGCGCATAGGCGCCGCGGGCGGAGCGGTTCTCGGCCGCTTCGGTGCGGAGCTGCGGCAGGTTCTGGCGGCTGAGCGCGATCAGCGAAGGGCCGTCGGTCTTGGCAAGTGCGGCTTCCCAAGCCTCCGCCGTCTCGACCACGTCGCACGGGCGCCAAACATCCAGATTGGGGATGACGCGCAGGCTCATCAGATGCTCGATCGGCTGATGGGTCGGGCCGTCCTCACCCAGGCCGATCGAATCATGCGTCATGACATAGACGACGCGGGCATGCTGGAGGGCCGAGAGGCGGATGGCGGCGCGGGCATAGTCCGCGAACACCAGGAAGGTGCCGCCATAGGGGATCACGCCGCCGTGCAGCGCCATGCCGTTCATCGCGGCGGCCATGCCGAATTCGCGGATGCCGTAGTTGATATAGCGGCCGCCGTAATTGTCGGCGTCGAGCCGCTGCAGCCCCTTGGTCAGCGTGTTGTTCGAGCCGGTAAGATCGGCCGAGCCGCCGATCGTCTCGTCGAGGATCGCGTTGACCGCTTCCAGCGCCAGCTCGGATGCCTTGCGAGTCGCGACCTTTTGCGGGTTGGCGATCAGCTGCTGGATGTGCGGCTGGAGCAGGTTCGGCTGCACGTCGCCGCGGCGTTCCCAGCCCTGGCGGTTCGGATGCGCGGCAAGGCGCTGCTTCCAGGCGGCGTGCGGTGCAGCACCGCGGGCACCTGCGGCCCGCCACGCATCGCGGATGTCGGCCGGAATCTCGAACGGCGCGTGGTTCCACCCGAGCGCGGCGCGGGCGGCAGCGACTTCGTCCTTGCCGAGCGGCGAACCATGAACCTTCGACGTGCCTTCCTTGTTCGGCGCGCCCTTGCCGATCACGGTGCGGCACTTGACGAGCACCGGCTTGTCGCTGGCGACCGCAGCGTCGAGCGCGCGGACAATGTCCGCCTCGTCATGGCCGTCGCATTCGAGCACTTCCCAGCCGGTCGCACGGTAGCGGGCGGGAATGTCCTCGACCGAGGAAAGCGATACCGGGCCGTCGATAGTGATGTTGTTATCGTCCCACAGTACGACCAGCCGGTTGAGCTTCAGGTGCCCGGCAATGCCGATCGCTTCGTGGTTGATGCCTTCCATCAGGCAGCCGTCGCCGGCGATAACCCAAGTGCGGTGATCGACGAGATCGTCGCCAAAGGTGGCGTTCAGGTGCCGCTCGGCAATCGCCATGCCGACCGCCATCGCCAGCCCCTGCCCCAGCGGGCCGGTGGTGCATTCGACGCCGGGCAGCTCGAAGTTTTCGGGGTGGCCGGCGCACGGGCTGCCGATCTGGCGGAAATTCTTGATGTCGTCGAGCGTCGGGCGGGCATAGCCGGTCAGGTGCAGCAGCGAATAGAGCAGCATCGAGCCATGGCCGGCGGAGAGCACAAAGCGATCGCGATCGGCCCAGCTGGGATCGGCCGGATCGAATTTCAGGTGGCGCTGGAACAGCACCGTGGCGACATCCGCCATGCCCATCGGCATGCCGGGGTGCCCCGAATTGGCGGCCTCGACCGCGTCCATGGAAAGCGCGCGGATCGCGTTTGCACAATCGGCGAAGGATGCTGTCACGTCGTGTTCCCTGTTTATGTGCGGACGCCTTTGGAAGCGAGTTGCGGATACGTCAACCGCTCGTCGCCCCAGCCGCGACGATCGCCCTGTCGCACAGGGGTTGCCGATGCGCGCAAGGGTGGTATCCGCATGCCATGTCGAAGGATGCAGCAGAGCGGATCGAAGCCGCGCTCGCGCGGATCGAAGCCGCAGCAAGTGCCCGTGCCTATTCGACCGCGCGACTGGCCCGCCGCCACCAGTTGCTGCGCGAGCGCGTCCAGCAGGCGATCGCCGCGCTCGACGATGTCATTTCGCACACGGATTCCGGCGAGGAACAGGACTGATGGCGGAAATCACGCTCAGCATCGCCGGCCGCAGCTACAGCGTGTCCGCGCGCGAGGGCGAGGAGCCGCATCTGCGCAAGCTGGAAACGCTGATCGCCCGGCATGCCGAAACGGCGCAGCGCGCGTCGGGCGGCATCAATGCGGAGCGGACTCTGGTCTATCTCGCGCTGATTTTGGCGGACCTGCTCGACGAAGCCGAGACCAATCCGAAGCACGGTATTTCGCCCATGCTGCTGGAGCGGATCGCGGACCGGCTGGAAGCAGTTGCCACGGGACTTGAGGAACCGGTGCCAAGCGCCTAGATAGGGGTTGGCGGGTACTGCCCGGTGCGAGCCTTAGCAATTATCCCTGAGGCTATAATCATCATCCATGGGAGCTGTCCCTGTGCAGATCCTGGTCTGTCACACATGGTTCCCACCTGACGTTCTGTGCGTCGGTGGATATTCAGGCCAACGGCCCATGGTGGTCCCGCCACTACCATGATTCAGGACAAACCCGCCCTGCGCGCCCGGCTGCGGGCCGATCGTGATCGGTTCGCAGCCGAGTCCATCACGGCAATCGTGGCACCCGATCCCTTCGTCGAACGGCTGGTGCCCGGCCAGATCGTCGCAACCTATTGCGCGGTAGGCAGCGAGGCGGACCCAACCCAGCTCGCCGCCGCTGCTGCCGAGCGGGGTTGCAGGCTGGCCCTGCCCCATGTTGTCGATCGCGCCAGCCCCATCCGCTTCCTTGCCTGGGAAATGGGCGTATCGCTGGTGCAAGGGCCGTTCGGTCTGCGGCAGCCCGACGAATCGAGCCCGGAACTGGCGCCCGACGTGATCCTGACGCCGCTGGTCGGCTTCGACCTGCGACTCAACCGGCTGGGCCAGGGCGCCGGCCATTATGACCGCGCCTTCGCCCGGTTCGACCAGGCATGGCGAGTCGGCGTCGCATGGTCGGTCCAGGAAGTCCCGGCGATCCCCGCTGACATCTGGGATCTGCCGCTGCACGCGGTGGTGACCGAAGAAGGAATGCGATGGCACGCGGAACCGTGAATCCCTCGTGGCGCAAGCCGGCCGGCGTGCTGGCAATCGTCGGACTGATCCTGGTGTGGGTGGTACTGGTTACCAGCTTCTCGGGCAGGATCGGCGCGCTGCCGATTCTCGTGCAGACCCTGATCTATGTGCTGACCGGCGTGGTGTGGATTCTGCCGCTGGGGCCGCTGCTGCGCTGGATGGAGACGGGGCGTTGGCGCTGACGGCGAATATGCGCCGTGGCGCGAGTGACGGGGCTCGAACCCGCGACCTCCGGCGTGACAGGCCGGCGCTCTAACCAACTGAGCTACACCCGCGTGATACGGCCTACACCCTGGGGTGCGCCCGCGTTCATCGCGTCATGTCGATGATCCCGATGGAGCGAAACCCTGCACCGCTTGCGGCGCATGGCGCGAGTGACGGGGCTCGAACCCGCGACCTCCGGCGTGACAGGCCGGCGCTCTAACCAACTGAGCTACACCCGCTCGTTCCAAGCGAGGAGGCGGCCACTAGCGAGAGGTTCTGGGGGTGTCAACCGGATTGATCGAGTCCGGCACGACGATGGCCCCGCGTCGCCGCCGGATCGCGCACCAGCGTGCCGTGTTCGAACAGGAATCCGGCAATATCGGGCTTGCCGGCCGCGTTGAGCACGGTCTGGATGATGATCAGCAGCGGCACCGCCAGCAGCGCGCCGGTGGTGCCCCACACCCAGCCCCAGAAGCTCAGCGAAATCAGGATCATGATCGGGTTGATCGTCAGCCGGTGGCCGACGATCAGCGGCGTCACCACATTCGCCTCGATCAGATGCGCGGCGATCATCACCACCGGCGGGGCCATCGCCCAGCCGATCTCGCCGAAGCTCATCAGCCCGCCCACGGCTAGCAGCAGCGCCGCGATCACCGGGCCGATATAGGGGATGTAGTTGAGCAGCGCGACGATGCCGCCCCACATCAGCGGCGTCGGCATCTTCATCATCCACAGCGCACCCGCAACGATCAGGCCCAGCAGGATGTTGATCAGCGTGATCGTGCCCAGATAGGCCGAGGTATCGTCGACCACGTCCTGAATCACCCGCGCCGTCGCCATCGCGCCGCCGAAACTCGACCGGCTGGTGATCGCCCGGCGCCGCAGCCGCGTCCAGCCGGCGAGAAAGAAGTAGATGACGAGAATGGCAAAGAACATCTCGATCAGCGCAGAGGGCGCCGAGGTAGTGAACAGGTCGAGCAGCGAGGTCGGCGGCGAGGTTGGCGCCGCGATCGGCTGGCGCACGGGCGACGCGGCGAAATTGTTGAGCGTCTTGTTCACGAACCGCTCGAGGTTCGAATAGAAGCGAATCACCGGCTCCAGATTATGCTGGATCTGCGGAATGCTCTCGGGCAGCCGCCGGACCCATTGCCAGGCAGGCACGACGATCGAGGCAAGCGCGATATTCGCCGCGCTGAGGAACAGCAGCACGCACAGGAACGAGGCAAGCGGCGCCGGCATGCGGTGGCGCTCCAGCCATTCGAGCAACGGCACCAGCGCGATGGCGATGACCAGCGCGGCGGTGAGCGGCAGAAAGAAGCGCGCGCCCGCCTGCAGGGCAAAGGGCAGCGCGAGCACAAGGCCCATGCCGGCGATGAGCACCATCGCCGCCATCAGCCGGTCCCGCTTCAGGCCCGGATCCCGCGACTCGTCACCCTCCTCCGCCTCAAGCGGATTGGGCAGTGCCCCGAAGTCGGGCACATCGTCTGCCAGGCCGTCCACCGATTCCGTCCGCTGATTCACGCAACATTCCTTCCGGCGCCACTCTAGGAGGCCCGGCGAATCGGGGCAATCGCTGGTGCGGGCTGCCCGCCCTTTCGTTCACGCCACGGCTTCTCCCGTGAACAGCGCCTTCAGATCCTTTTTCAGAATCTTGCCATTAGCATTGCGCGGTAGAGTCTCTGCGGAAAAGCGAACCGCGACCGGCACCTTGAATGCGGCGATTCGCGCGCGGACCCAGTCCTGCAACTCGGCTTCGGTGGCGGTCATGCCGGGGGCGAGATGGACGACGGCCACCGGCTCTTCCCCCAGCGTCTTGTGCGGGATGCCGACCAGCGCGGCATCGGTGACGGCGGGGTGCGCGTAGAGCACGTCCTCGACCTCCGACGAATAGATATTCTCGCCGCCGCGGATGATGATGTCCTTCGCGCGATCGACAATGTAGAGGAAGCCCTCCTCGTCCAGCCGCGCCAGATCGCCGGTGCGCACCCAACCATCGCGAAAGGTTTCGGCGGTCGCCTCGGGCTTGTTCCAATAGCCCTTCACCACCATCGGCCCCTTGGCCCAGAGCTCACCGACTTCGCCGATGGGGAGCTCGCGCTGCCCCTCCACGTCCATGATTTTGAGTTCGGCGACCGGCACGGCCGGTCCGGCGCTGGTCGGGCGGGCCAGGTAATCCTCGGCCGCATGCACGGTCACGGTCGCCATCGTCTCGGTCATGCCCCAGCCATTGCCGGGCAGCGCGCCGAATTCGGCATGGATGCGCTTCACCAGTTCGGGCGCCGAAGGCGCGCCGCCATAGGAAATGCTCTCCAGGCTCGACAGGTCATAATTGCCGCGCTCGGGATGTTCGAGCAGCTGCCAGGCAATGGTCGGCACGCCCCCGGTCATGTTCACGCGCTCGCGCTGGATGATTTCCATCGCCTCAACCGGTTCCCAGCGGCGCATGAACACGGTGGTGCCGCCGGCGGCGATCATCGGCATCAGTGCGGCGCTGCACGCGGTAACGTGGAACAGCGGTATCACCAGCAGGCCGACCTTGTGCGGCGGCATCGCGGGAGGAATCTCGCCCCGCCGCAGCATCATGCGCGCGCTGGCATAGCCGCTGCTCAGGATGTTGGTCATGATGTTGCGGTGCGTGCCCACCGCGCCCTTGGGATTGCCGGCCGTCCCGCTGGTGTAGAACAAGGTCGCATCGTCCTCGGGCGCGATCGCGACATCGGGGAAGGGAATGTCGGCAAGCCCCGCCCAGTCGTTGCAGGGGCCAAGGATCGAATCGAGCGTGACCGCCCCGCCGTCCACCGGCCCGCGCTGGCGGCTGACCACCACCTGTTCCAGCGCCGGCAGCAGATCATAGCATTGTTTCAGCCGCTCGTGCCGCTCGCCATCGACGAACAGCAATTTGGCGCCAGAATCCTTCAGGCCATATTCGAGCTCGCCGCCCGTCCACCAGGCGTTGAGCGGCACGAGGATCGCACCGATGCTGGTCGCGGCGAAGAAGATCGTCGGCCATTCGGGCAGGTTGCGCATGGCAAGCGCAACCCGGTCGCCCTTCTGCACCCCCTGCCCCTGCATCCACGCGGCCAGATGGCAGACGGCGCGGTAATTCGCCTCGTAGCTGACCCGCTCGTCCTGATAGATGGTGAAGATGCGCTCGCCATAGGCACGCACCAGCCGCTGGAGGATCGCGGTGGAGGGTGGCGCGTTCTTCCACACGCGGGTCGGGACGCCGCGGATCTCTACCGTATCGATCTCGAATCGCGCACCGGGTGCCGTCAGCATCGCCTCCGCCTGCGCCATCGAACATTTCGGCCAGTCAGCGGGCAGCGGCACGATCGGGTCGAGGGTCACGGCAGCACTCTCCATCCAGTTCCGAACATTGGGTTTGGCGCAAAGCACCAACCGGTTGCGACGTTAGTGTTGATTCCCGAAGCGCTCAAGGCAATAGGATAATGGCGCCCACCAGAAGGTGCATTGAACAGGATTCGAACGAGAGGTATGCCCGCAGCGATGCAGATCGAAGACCCCCGGACGCACGGCTTCGACCCCGCCCGACTCGCGCGGATCGATGCCTTTGTGAAGGCACGGTACCTCGACTCGTGCAAGCTGCCGCACGCACAGCTGTTGCTCGCCCGCGACGGCCATATCGTCCAGTTCTCGCACCAGGGCGCCGCGCGCGAAGGCGGCGCTCCCGTGGACGAAGGCACGCTGTTCCGCATCGCGTCGATGACCAAGCCGATCACCAGCCTGGCGTTCATGATGCTGGTGGAGGAAGGGCTGGTCGCGCTCGACACGCCGGTCCACCATGTTCTGCCCGAGCTCAGGCACGTCGGCGTCTATGCTGGCGGCGGTGGCGGGGTGCCTTTCGTCACCAGGCCCACCGCGCAGCCTATGCGAATGATCGACCTGCTGCGTCATACCTCCGGCCTGACCTACAGCTTTCAGAACCGCACCAATGTCGACGCCGCCTATCGCGAGGGGCGGATCGAAAGCTGGCACGCGAACCTGACGCTCGACGACTTTGTCGAGGCGCTGGGCAAGCTGCCGCTGGAATTTTCGCCGGGCGAGGAATGGAACTACTCGGTCTCCACCGACGTGCTGGGCGCGGTGGTGGAGCGACTGAGCGGACTGACGCTCGACCGTTTCTTTGCCGAGCGCATTTTCGCGCCGCTCGGCATGCACGACAGCTTCTTTCAGGTACCGGCTGAGAAGATCGATCGTCTGTCCGACTGCTGGACGATGAAGCAGGGCGAAGGTCGCGTGCTGTACGATCGCGGCGCAGACTCGGCCTGGGCACGCTTTCCGCGGCTGCTGTCGGGCGGCGGCGGGCTGGTTTCGACTGCGCTCGATTATCACCGGTTCAACACCATGCTGCTCAACCGGGGTGAACTGGACGGCACGCGGATCGTATCGCCCAAGACGATCGCACTGATGACGATGAACCACCTGCCCGGCGGCCGCGACCTGACCGCCATGTCGCGCGCGCTGTTCAGCGAGGCGACCAACGCCGGCACCGGCTTTGGCCTGGGCTTTGCCGTCAACCTGGATGTCGCGAAGACGATGATCCCCGGGTCGGTCGGCGAGTTCTACTGGGGCGGGATGTTCTCGACCGCCTTTTTCGTCGATCCGGTCGAGCGGATCAGCATGGTGTTCATGACCCAGTTTTCCCCGTCGATGCTCTACCCGATCCGGCGCGAGCTGAAGACGCTGATCTATTCGGCGCTGACGCGGTGATGGGGGGTATTCTCGGGTCGTCTGCTGAAGGGGCGAGGCTGACGCAGATCACCCTCACCCTTCCCACCGCCTGCGGCGGCGGGCCCCTTCCCTCTCCCAGAGGGAGAGGGACCTTAACCCCTCTCCCGCTGGGAGAGGGAGGGGCCCATCGCGTTAGCGATGGGAGGGTGAGGGTGATCGCCCGTCGAAGGGCCGCCCTCGCCCCGCCCACGTCCAGACGCCAGCAGCGTCGAGCCACCCGCGTCCGGCCTTTCGCCATCTTGCCCAGCAGGATCTTCCATTTCTCTACCATCCCGGCCGTCGGCCGACTTTCCGAACCGAGGAGTTCGTTACCATGTCCGTGATTACCACCAGCCGTCAGGGCGATGTCCTGATCCTCACCTCTGACAATCCGCCGGTGAACGCGCTCGGCGCGGCGGTGCGGCAGGGGCTGCAGGCCGGCATCGAGGAAGCCAAGGGCGACGACAGCATCAAGGCGGTCGTCATCATCTGCGCCGGCAAGACCTTCTTTGCGGGTGCCGACATCACCGAGTTCGGCAAGGCGATGGCCGAGCCGTCGCTGCCGGTGCTGGTCGACCAGATCGAGGCGCTCGACAAGCCGGTGATTTCGGCGGTCCATGGCACCGCGCTCGGCGGCGGCTGCGAAGTGGCGCTCGCCTCGCACTATCGCATCGCCGTGCCCTCCGCGAAGTTCGGCCTGCCCGAAGTCAAGCTCGGCATCCTCCCCGGCGCGGGCGGCACTCAGCGCATGCCGCGGGTCGCAGGCGTCGAAGTGGCGCTGGAGATGGCGACCAAGGGCGATCCGATCTCGGCGGCCCAGGCCAAGGACGCCGGGCTGGTTGATCGCCTTGCGGGCGAAGACAGCCTGCTGGCCGATGCCGTTGCCTTTGCGAACGACGTGATCGGCAAGCCGGTGTCGCGCTCCAGCGAGCGTCCGGTGACGGTCGATCCCGCGGTTTTCCAGGCATTTCGTGCTGCTAATGCTAAGCGTTTTCGTGGCCTCGACGCGCCGAACACCATCATTGACCTGATCGAGCAGACCGCCGGCAAGCCCTATGCCGAGGGTGTTCAGGCCGAACGCATGGGCTTCATGAAGCTGATCATGGGCACCCAGTCGGCAGCGCTGCGCCACATCTTCTTCGCCGAGCGCAAGGCGGCGAAGATCGACGGCATCGCCGAGGACATCCAGCTGCGCGATATCAAGCGCGTCGGCGTGATCGGCGCCGGCACGATGGGCGGCGGTATCAGCATGAACTTCCTCTCGGCGGGCGTGCCGGTGACTATCGTCGAAATGGCACAGGAAGCGCTCGATCGCGGCACCGGCGTGATGCGCAAGAATTACGAGGCGACCGCCGCCAAGGGCCGCATGACCGCCGAACAGGTCGAAAAGGCGATGGGGCTCCTCAAGCCCACGCTCAACTTCGACGATCTGGCCGAGTGCGACCTGATCATCGAGGCCGTCTATGAGAGCATGGACGTGAAAAAGGACGTGTTCGGCCGGCTCGACAAGATTGCCAAGCCGGGCGCGATCCTTGCCTCGAACACCAGCTATCTCAACATCGACGAGATCGCCGCCGCCACCAGCCGCCCGCAGGACGTGGTGGGCCTGCACTTCTTCTCGCCGGCCAATGTGATGAAGCTGCTCGAGATCGTCCGCGGCGCCAAGACCGCCGACGATGTGCTGGCGACCGCCATGGCGCTCAGCAAGAAGATCAAGAAAGTCGCCGTCATCGCGGGCGTCTGCTACGGCTTCATCGGCAACCGCATGCTGATGCCGCGCCAGGTGGAAGCCACCAAGATGCTGCTCGAAGGCGCCACGCCCGAGCAGATCGACAAGGTCCATGTCGCCTTCGGTATGCCGATGGGGCCGTTCCAGATGGCCGACCTCGCCGGCGTCGACATCGGCTGGCACCGCGATCCCAACCGGATCGAGAATATCCGCGACGCGCTCGCCGCCGAGGGCCGCTGGGGCCAGAAGAAGGGTGCCGGCTTCTACGATTATGACGAGAAGCGCCAGCCTTCGAACAGCCCGCGCGTCGCCGAGCTGATCGAGGAATGGCGCGGCAAGCTGGGTGTGCCGAGCCACGAGATCACCGAGGAGGAGATCGTCGTCCGCACGCTCTACACCATGGTCAACGAAGGCGCGCTGATCCTCGCCGAGGGCATGGCCCAGCGGGCGAGCGACATCGATGTGGTGTGGGTCTATGGCTATGGCTGGCCCCCGTACCGGGGCGGGCCGATGTTCTGGGCCGACACCGAGGGCCTGAAGAAGATCGTCGAAGGCCTGGAGAAGTACGGCTTCGAGGTCGCCCCGCTGCTTCGCGAGAAGGCGGAGAAGGGCGAGAAGTTCAACCGGTAATGCCCTGTTCTCCCTCTCCCCCTGGGAGAGGGAGGGAGGCGCGCAGCGCCGGAAGGGTGAGGGTGAGCGGGATAATCGGCTGAAAAAGCCATCCTCACCCTCCCACCGCCTGACGGCGGCGGGCCCCTCCCTCTCCCAAAGGGAGAAGGGTTTGGATGGAGAGGATGATGACTGACGCGCTAGACACGTTCCGCGCCGAAACCCGCGCGTGGCTGGAGGCGAACTGCCCGCCTGCGATGCGCGAACCGGTGCGGTCCGAAAAGGACATGGCCTGGGGTGGTCGCAATCCCGAATGGAGCCATCCCGACCAGAAGCTGTGGATGGACCGCATGGCCGCGCGCGGCTGGACCGTGCCTGACTGGCCCCAGGCCTATGGCGGCGGCGGCCTCTCCCCCGCCGAAACCAAGGTGCTGCGCGAGGAAATGGCGCGGATCAAGGCGCGCAACCCGCTCAGCAGCTTCGGCATCTCGATGCTCGGGCCGGCGCTGCTCAAATATGGCACCGAGGAACAGAAGCTCGAGCATCTGCCCAGGATCGCGCGCGGCGAGATCCGCTGGTGCCAGGGCTATTCGGAGCCCAATGCGGGGTCAGACCTCGCCGGCCTCCAGACCTGGGCGGAGGATGCCGGCGATCATTATATCGTCAACGGGCAGAAGGTTTGGACCAGCTATGCCGACAAGGCCGACTGGATTTTCTGCCTTGTCCGTACCAGCAAGGAGGCGAAGCAGGGCGGCATCAGCTTCCTGTTGTTCGACATGGCGTCGCCGGGCGTCTCGACCAGGCCGATCCTGCTGATCTCGGGCTATTCGCCGTTCTGCGAAACCTTCTTCGACAATGTGAAAGTGCCCAAGTCACAGCGCATTCACGACGAGAACAAGGGCTGGGACGTCGCCAAATACCTGCTCGGCCATGAGCGCGAGATGATCTCCGGCATGGGGCTGGGCGGCACGGGCGGCAATCCGCTGATCGAAGGTGCGATCGCGACAATCGGGCTCGATGCGCAGGGCCGGCTGGCCGACCCGCTGCTGCGTGCGCAGATCGCGCTGTTCGAGGTGCGGGCGCGGGCCTTTTCGGCGATGTCCGAGCGGTTCATCGACGAGCTGAAGGCCGGCCGCGCCCATCCCGCCCAGCCGAGCATGATGAAATATTACGGCACCGAGCTGAACAAGGCGCGCCACGAATTGGTGATGGCCGCCGGTGGATCGGACGCGCTGGAGTGGGAAAGCGAAGCCTCGGCCAAGGGCGCCAAGCCCCGTGCCTGGCTGCGCACCAAAGCCAATTCGATCGAGGGCGGGACCAGCGAAATCCAGCTCAACATCATTGCCAAGCGGATTTTGGAATTGCCGGGCTGAACCCTAAACTCCCTCTCCCCTTGGGAGAGGGAGGGAGCCGCCGCAGGCGGCGGAAGGGTGAGGGTGATCGACAGCCCCTCCCCCAGTCACCCTCACCCCACCCCTCTCCCAAAGGGAGAGGGAGCTTTGAAGGGACAAGCGATGCCCCTCTATCTGACCGACGAACAGGCGATGCTCCGCGATACCGCGCGCGAATTCGTCGCCGAACATGCCCCCGTCCGCCACCTGCGCGCGCTACGCGACGCGAACGACGCAACCGGCTTCAGCCGTGACCTGTGGAAGCAGTTCGCCGAAATGGGCCTGACCGGCATTTTGGTACCCGAGGCGCAGGGCGGGCTGGGTCTGGGCCATGTCGAGGCCGGGGTGGCGCTGGAGGAGATCGGCCGCAATCTCACCCCCTCCCCCTTCCTCTCCACGGCCGTCGCGGCGGTCGAGGCACTGAAGGGCAGTGCCCATGGCGATCGCTGGTTTCCCGGCATCGTCGCGGGCGAGGCGGTGATCGCGATCGCGCATGACGAGAAGGCGAAGTTCGGCCGCAGCGTCGCGCTCAAGGCCGAGCGGGCCGGCAACGGCTTCCGGCTGACCGGCACCAAGCGCTTCGCCCATCACGCCCATGCCGCCGACCTGATCCTGGTATCCGCGCGCACCGCCGGCAGCGATGCGGACGCAGCGGGGATCACCCTGTTCGCCATCGACCCCAAGGCAGCCGGGCTGAACCTGCGCCCCGAACGGTTAGCCGACTCCAGCCTCGCCGCGCACGCCACCTTTGACGGCGTCGAAGTCACCGCCGATGCCGTGGTGGGCGAAATCGACGCGGGCGCCGATCCGCTCGGCCGGCTGTTGCGGGCCGCCGGGGCTGGTGCCTCGGCCGAATTGCTCGGCGTGGGCAGCGGCGCGACTGACATGACGCTCGGCTATCTGAAGGAACGCAAGCAGTTCGGGGTCGCGATCGGCAGCTTCCAGGCGCTCCAGCACCGGGCTGCGCACCTCTATAGCGAGCTGGAAGTCGCCCGCGCAGCGACGCTCAAGGCGCAGCAGTTGCTCGACGCCGGCGAACCCGCTGACGAAGCTGTCGCGGTCGCCAAGGCGATGACCGGACTTGCCACCACGCTTGCCGTGCAGGAAGGTATCCAGATGCATGGCGGCATCGGCATGACCGACGAATATGACATCGGCTTCTACATGAAGCGCGCCCGCGTGCTGGCCGAGATGTTCGGCGATTCGAACTACCACGCCAACGCGCTGGCGGAAGCAGCAGGATATTGATGGACGAACCGAAATCCCCCGAGGCGCTGGTCGCCGGGCTGACGGCTCTGCTCGATGTCGAAACGCTCGACACCGACCTGTATCGCGGGCCGCGCCAGCCGGGCGGCGTCGGCCGGGTGTTCGGCGGGCAGGTGATCGCGCAGGCGCTTCAGGCGGCGCAGCGCTCGATCGAAGACGACAAGATCGCCCATTCGCTCCACGCCTATTTCATGCGGCCGGGCGATGAGGATTATCCCATCCTCTACCGCGTGGTGCGCGATTTCGAGGGGCGCAGCTTTGCCAATCGCCGCGTCATCGCGATGCAGAAGGGCAAGCCGATCCTCAACATGGCGGCATCGTTCCAGCTGCCTGCCGAAGGGCTGCACCATCAGGACGCGATGCCCGACGTACCGCCGCCGGAGGAGCTTCGGTCCGAAGCCGAGCTGCGCGACGAAATCCGCGATCAGGTGCCGGAAAAGCTGCGCCGCTTCTTCCTGCGCGCGCGGCCGATCGAGATCCGGCCGGTCAATCCGCGCAACTGGTTCCGCCCGGAACCGCGCGAGCCGCGCCAATATAGCTGGTTCCGCGTCGTCGCGCCTTTACCCGACGAACCGGCGCTGCACCGCGCGATGCTCGCCTATGCCAGCGACATGACGCTGCTCGGCACCTGCATGCTGCCGCACGGCGTCAGCTGGATGACCGGTCAGGTGCAGACCGCCAGCCTTGATCATGCGCTGTGGCTGCACGAGCCGTTCCGCTTCGACGAATGGCTGCTCTACGCGACCGACAGCCCCTGGGCCGGGCATAGCCGTGGCTTCAACCGCGGTAGCATCTACGCTCGCGACGGCCGACTGGTTGCGAGCGTGGCGCAGGAAGGGCTGATCCGACCAAAATAGGTTCGCCCTTGCACCGCGGAAGAGAAAGGCAAGTCCAGAAAGCCGCCTCAGACCCTCACCAAGGCAACCCTTCGCCCCTACGGCAACTGCAAGCATTAACCAGCAACTACCCGGCAATATTGTTTTATTTCCGCTGCAACGGCAGCTGCCTGCGCATTCGCTGTCTATAATGTCGGTGCGGTAGGAATTCCCTGCCGTCGCCGCGTGAGACCGTGAACGGATGCGTCCGTAATCAACGCCTCTGTCGGCGTCACTCGGGCATTGGCGCATCTCGCCGACAACAGGAACGCTATGATTGCTAGGAACGAACGTCTCGACGCGACTGCGGGCGGGATCGACCGCCGCTTGCCAGAAATCCGGCGGATGCGCCGTTACCTGTCGCTATCCTCGGCGCTTTCCTTGCCCACGACGCTGGCCGGCCTCGCGCTTGCAGGCGCGCTTATAGCGCCGGGCGATGCGCAGGCGCAGTCGGTCATCCTGACAGGCGATTTCATCAAGATCGGCGTGAACGGCAATGTCGGCACCCTGGGCTATGGCGGCAACACCGAGCCGGGCATTCTGTACGACGGCACCGGGTCGCACACATTCAACACCGCCTATGACTATCTGACCCCCGGCTCGCCCTTCGAAGGCTTTGTCGTAACCGCTACCGGCATGTCTACCGTAGTGAACAACAATGCCGGGCGGGTGGGTTTCACCGGTACGTTGACCGATTATAGCGGCGTCGCATTTGACGGCTCCACTTATGATCATCGCGCGGTGTGGACGGGCACCTATGGTAGCCAGTTTACGCTGACCAACGATTACTATTTCAACACCACCAGCCAGCAGATCGGCATCCGCACGAAAATCACGGCCTTGAGCGACATGACCAATGTCGCCTTTTCGCGCGCCCTCGATCCTGACGCGCGCGCCGCCCCCGGGGACAGCAGCGCGACCAACAATTTCCTTGGCAACGGCAGCGTACCAGCGACCGATCTGGTATATGCCGAGGCGCTGGCATCCAAATATGTGATCGGCCTCTACACCACATCGAGCACCACACATAACGCAGCCGTGACCGGCTGGACGACCGACACAGTCTCCTATCTGGCAGGCACCAATGTCGGCAATGGCGACAACACGATCGGCCTGGGATTCAACATCGGCGGTCTCCTCACCGGCCGGAGCATCGTGCTCGACTATTCGTACATCTTCGGCACCGACATCAGCCGGGCGATTTCCGGCGCTGCTGGCGGACGCACCAATATCTCGACCACCGTGGCCCCGACCGACGTGGCATCCGGCTCGTTCAACCCCGTGCTCGCCGGCGGCACCATCTCCTTCGCTTCGAGTCAGGTGCTGGCTACCGACCTCAGCCTCGATACCGGCGGCGGCACGATCGACACCGGTTCGAACCAGACGGCGCTGACGGGCGTTCTCAGCGGCACCGGCGGCCTGACCAAGACCGGCACCGGCACGCTGACCTTGTCCGGCGCCAACAGCTATACCGGCGGCACCACGGTGGTCGC
>NZ_JBQUYV010000008.1:21589-164078 GCF_056314185.1 Sphingomonas sp. DMC8
CGCCGGCACGCTGGCCGGTGACACCACTTCGCTGCAAGGCTCCATCGCCAACGGCGGCACCGTCGCCTTCGCCCAGGGGAGCGACGGCACCTATGCCGGTACCATGTCCGGCAGCGGCGCACTCGTGAAGAGCGGCACGGGCACCCTCACCCTCGCGGGCCCGAACAGCTACACCGGCGGCACATCGGTCCTCGCCGGCACGCTGGCCGGTGACACCACTTCGCTGCAAGGCTCCATCGCCAACGGCGGCACCGTCGCCTTCGCCCAGGCGAGCGACGGCACCTATGCCGGTACCATGTCCGGCAGCGGCGCACTCGTGAAGAGCGGCACGGGCACTCTCACCCTCTCGGGCCCGAACAGCTATACCGGCGGCACTGCGGTCCTTGCCGGCACGCTCGCGGGCGACACGACGTCGCTGCAGGGCGCCATTGCCAACAGTGGCACCGTCGCCTTCGCACAGGCGAGCAATGGCACCTATGCCGGCACCATGTCCGGCTCCGGTGGATTGGTGAAGAGTGGTGCGGGCACCCTCACCCTCACAGGTCCGAACAGCTATACCGGCGGCACTGCGGTCCTGGCCGGCACGCTCGCGGGCGACACGACTTCGCTTCAGGGCGCCATCGCCAACAACGGCACTGTCGCCTTCGCCCAGGCGAGCAATGGCACCTATGCCGGCGCCATGTCCGGCTCCGGTGGATTGGTGAAGAGTGGTGCGGGCACCCTCACCCTCACCGGTCCGAACAGCTATACCGGCGGCACCACCGTGCTGGAGGGAAGGCTGGTCGGCAACACGAGCAGCCTCACCGGCAATATCGTCAACAACGCCGTGCTGGAATTCGCACAGCCGACCGACGGAACCTTTACCGGCAATCTGAGCGGCACCGGTATCCTCGCAAAGTCTGGCGCGGGCGTACTCACGCTGTCCGGCACCGTGCAGGGACTGACGCTCGACGTATCGGGCGGTCGCGTGGTCGCCACCAACCAGACTTCGATCGGCACCAGCGGCGGCGCGATCCTGCTGCGCAACGCGACGCAGTTCAACGCTGGCAGCGACCTGACGATCAGCCAGTCAGTGCTGTTCGGCGCAGGCGGTGGCGTGCTGGATACCGGCGCGAACACCGTGCGGATGACCGGCGGCAGCAGCGGCAGCACCTGCCTCATCAAACAGGGCAGCGGCACGCTGGTGCTGGCTGCGGCTGCGTCGAACGCGATCGGCGCCTGCGTGCAGCAGGGCGCGATGAGCTTTGACGCCGTGTTTGCCGGCAACGTGTTTGTCGATGCCGGCGGTACGGCGCGGGGCAACGGCGCTGTGCAGGGCAATATGCAAGTCGCCGGCACGCTTGCGCCGGGCAACTCGCCCGGTCAGCTGGTCGTCGCCGGCAGTGTCACTCAGGCCCCCGGCAGCACGCTGGCAAGTGACGTAGACGGCACCACGCCGGGCATCGGCGCGGGTCATTACGACACGCTGGTGCTGACCGGTGCGAACAGCGTCTACACCGCCGCCGGGACGCTCAAGCCGCAGTTGCGCGGCATTACCGGCAATGCCACGAACAGCTTCACCCCCGCCATCGGCCAGATGTTCCAGATCGTCACGGCGGAAGGCGGCGTGGCGGGCAGCTTCGATGCACTGACGCAGCCGGGCCAGGGACTGTCGCCCAATACCCGCTTCGCCGTGCTGTATCGCCCGAACGCGATGCTGCTGACCGTGACGCCGGACAGCTATGCGGCCTATCTGAGCGGAAAGAGCGGCGCGAACGCCGTCCGGGCGGCTACGGCACTGGATGCGGTGCGCCCCGACTCCGGCGCTCGCAGCGCCAGCCGCACCGGCGCGCTGTTCGCCAGCCTGGCGCCGCTTTCGGCGGATCGCATCGGCACGACCTTCCAGCAGCTCGCCGGCGGCATCCACGCCGACGCGATGGAAGCGCAGCTCCAGGCAAACCAGACCGTCCGCGACACGATGGTCGGCCGGGTGCGGACCCGCGGCAGCGACGCTGCAACCGGGCAGCCGCATAACGGCCTGTGGGGCGCGTTCAACGCCCAGCGGATCGATGTCAGCGCCGATGCGACCGGCAACGGCTATCGCTCGACCAGCTATGGCTACACGCTGGGCGTCGATCGGCGCGCGACCCGCAACCTCGTGCTCGGCGTGGCGGCAAGCTACAAGCATGTCGACACCAGTGTCACGGCACTCGGCACTGCCAAGACGAATGCCTACGGGGGCGCGCTCTACGCGGCGTGGAACCAGGCCGGCAGCTATCTGACCGGCGTGATCGACTTCAATGTCGATGCCTACAAGGTCCGCCGCAGCGTCCAGCTCGGCGACACGGCCGAGGCGCTGAAGGGCGGCGGCATGGGCTTTTCCTATGGCGGCGATGTCGAGGCGGGGCACCGGTTCGACCTGGGCAAGCTTGGGGTGACGCCGGTTGCAGGCATCGCCTTCGACCGGGTGGAGCGTGACGGCTTCCAGGAGACCGGCGGCACGCTGAGCGCGCTGCGCTTCGACGGTACGCATCGCCGCGCCTGGACCGGACGCGCCGGTCTTCGCGTCGACAGCACTGTCGCTGCCGGCAACAAGGCAGTCTTGCATCCTTATGTCTCGGCGATGGCCCTGCAGCAGCTCGGCGCAGCACGTACCGTGCTGCAGGCAAATCTGGCGGATGCCCGTTTCGGCACCCGTTCGGTTTCGACCGGCCGCACGCAGCTTCGCAGCGAAGCGGGCCTGACGGCGGACCTGTCGCGCAATGTATCGCTCGACCTGCGCTATCGCTACACCGGCCTCGGCAATGCCGACGCGCATTCGGGCAACGCCACGATCAGCATCCGCTGGTAAGTCGCGTCTTTGCGGAAAGGGGGCGTCGGCACCGCGTGCCGGCGCCCTTTTTATTGCCGCGCGGCTCCCCGTTCCCCGCTCCTGCGTTGAGGCCGGGACCGGACTCAGGAGATGTCGCATCGCTACCTTCATGTTCGCCACCGGCGTCGAGAACAGCGTCCCCACCATCGACAACGGCCGTACCCGCGTCGACGAAATGGAACGCTGCGGCCACTACCAACGCTGGCAGGAAGACTTCGCGCTCGTGGCGGAAATGGGCATCGGCTATCTTCGCTATGGCCCGCCGATCCACACGACATGGCTGTGGCCAGGCAAGCATGACTGGGACTTTGCCGACCAGACCTTCGCGGAGCTCAAGCGCCGCAACCTGATGCCGATCGTCGACCTGTGTCATTTTGGCGTGCCGGACTGGATCGGCAATTTCCAGAACCCCGATTTCCCGGACCTGTTTGCCGATTATGCAGGCAGTTTCGCCCGGCGCTTCCCGTGGGTGCAGCTCTATACGCCGATCAACGAGATGTATATCTGCGCCACCTTCTCGGCGCGCTATGGCTGGTGGAACGAGCAGCTTAGAAGCGACACCGCCTTCGTCACGGCGCTCAAGCACATCGTGAAGGCCAATGTGCTGGCGATGCGCGCCATTCTGCAGGCGCGGCCGGACGCGATCTTCATCCAGAGCGAATCCTCCGAATATTTCCACGCAGAATCTCCGGCGGCCATCGGCCCGGCAGAGTTGATGAACGCCCAGCGTTTCCTCTCGCTCGATCTCAACTATGGCCGCCGCGTCGATTCCGAGATGTACGAATATCTCAGCGACAACGGCATGACGCGCGAGGAATATCACTTCTTCCTCGACAATCACCTGAAGCAGCACTGCATCATGGGGAACGACTATTACATCACCAATGAGCACCGCGTCGCCGCCGACGGATCGACGCGCGCCTCGGGCGAGATATTCGGCTATAGCGAGATCACCCGCCAATATCATGATCGCTACCGGTTGCCGGTGATGCACACCGAGACCAATCTCAGTCAGGGCGCAACCGGGCATGAGGCGGTCGACTGGCTGTGGAAGCAATGGGCGAACGTGCTGCGCGTCCGCAACGACGGGGTGCCGGTGGTGGGCTTCACCTGGTATTCGCTGACCGATCAGGTCGATTGGGACAGCGCGCTGCGCGAGCAGAACGGCACCGTCAACCCGCTGGGCCTATACGATCTCGACCGCAAGATCCGGCCTGTCGGCGAAGCCTATAAGCGGCTGATCAGTCAATGGCGCGACGTGCTGCCGACCCAAAGCCTGTGCCTTACCGTACCGGTGGTGTTGCCGGAAGAAGCCGGCGGCGCGCACGAGCATCTGCAACGTGCCCGGGCCCAGGCAATCATCGACTGCGATCGCTAGCCCATCGCCCTATCGCCAGCCCCCGTCGCGCGCGCGCTTCTCTGCTGCGGCATCGAGCGGGTCGCCCGCCATCATCTCCTGCGCGGCCGCCATCAGCGCAGCGTCGTGCGAGCCCGCCTGGGCATAGGCTGTGGCGGCCCCGGCCTGGCCCGCCCGCGTCTGGCGGAGCGACCATCCCTGGCCGTCGCGGCAGGCGATGCCGTCGGTGCTCGGCGAGGTGAAGACACGGCAATAGGCACCGCTGCGATCGCGGAAGCTTACCGGCACGCGCGTCTCGCCCTGCGCCGAAGCCAGCGTGTCGTTAAGCGCATGGGCGAGCGGGCCGGCGGCATAGAGCTGGCCATGGACGCTGCGGACCATGCCGCCGCGGTCCCAGCCCTGGCCGATCATCAGCCCGACCACCAGCGACGCTGCAATGGCGCCGCTCCATCCCAGCCATTTCGGCGCGGCGGGCCGAGGCCGGACGGGCAGCGCAACCACGTTGCTGGTCAGCATCGACGCCAGCCGATCGGGCACGGGTTCGGCCGCGATCGGCCCGAAATGCGCCCCCAGCATCGATCGCAGCGCGCGATGCTCCTCCAGTTGCGCGGCGAGCGCCGGATCCTCCGCGATCGCGCGCTCGACCCGCTTCGCGTCGATCGCGCCGAGTTCGCCATCGGCATAGGCCATCAGGGTTTCCGGATCGATGCTCATGCCGCTTCTCCCAGTCGCGCCATCAGCGCCTGTCGCCCGCGCACCAGCCGTGAGGTGAGCGTACCCATTGGAATATCCAGAATTTCTGCCGCCTCGCGATAGGCCAGCCCTTCGACCAGCACCAACGCGACGGCCTCGCGCTGCTCGTCGGGCAGAGCGTCCATCGCCGCATCGATGTCGCGGCGCACGGCCCGCGCTTCGGTGCCGCCATCGTCGCCGACCTCGGCCCCCGCCTCTTCGGCAACGAAGGTCTGCGCCGCGCGGGTGCGGCTGCGGGCTACATCTATCCAGGCATTGCGCATGATACGGTACATCCAGCTATCGAGGCGCGTGCCCGGCTGCCATGAGGCACGCGCAAGCAACGCCTTTTCGAGCGCCATCTGGCACAAATCGTCGGCATCCGCCGCATCGCGGGCAAGCGCCCTGGCAAATCGCCGCAGGCGCGGCAGCAATGCGAGCAGATCAGCCTCAAACCCAGCCAAGCCGGCATTCTCCTTCTCGTCCGGATGAAACGGATGGCACCGCACGTTTCATCCCCATGATCCGATTTTCATGCAAGAGTGTTCCGATGCGATTCCGTTCCTGCCTGCCGCTGCTCGTCACGCTCGCCTGGGCTGTCCCCGCCCATGCCCAGTTCGGTCCCGGCTTTCCCGGCGCGTCCGGGCTCCCCGGACCAACCGGCATTCCGGGCCCACAGGAACTTCCCAAGATTCAGGAGCTGCCCGGATTGCCCACGCCCGGCGCGCTGCTGGGGCGCGTGCGGCAGGACGTGGAGACCATAACCAGCGAGGCGGCGCAGCGCCTTGAGGAGGCACGTCAGGCCACGGTGCGACAACTGGTGCGCGACCATCCGCGCGAGATCGCGCTCGACCCGCAGGGCTTCCCTGCGCGCGCGGGCGAAGTGGTGGTAGACGATCCCAGCGACGCGCTGATCAACGCTGCCACTGCAAAAGGCTATCGCATCCTGGAGCGCGGCGATCTTCTGGGCGTCGGCTTCGCGCGTCTGGCGACGCCCGACGGCCGCTCGCTCTCGACCGCGATTCGCGAATTGCGCAACCTTGGCGCAAGAGAAGTGAGCGCAGACCAGCTCCATTCCCCCAGCGGCAAGGTGCCTGCGCATCCCGCACCGCCGGCCGCCGGCAATGGTCCGCTGGTCGGCGTGATCGATGGCGGCGTCGCCGGCGCCGCGCTGCGCGCAGGATTTGCGAGCGGTGCACCCCGCAACAACGACCACGGCACCGCAGTCGCCTCGCTTATTACCGGGGCCGCCGCGGTGCGCGGCGGGCTGCCGGGCGCGCGCATCGCCTCCGCCGATGTCTATGGCAGCGATCCTGCCGGCGGCAGCGCAACCGCCATCGCCAAGGCGATCGGCTGGATGGTGCAGAATCGCGTGGGCGTCGTGACGATCAGCCTGGTCGGCCCGGGCAACCCTTTGCTGGGCAGGGTCGTCGCCGCCGCCCAGGCACGCGGGCTGGTGATCGTCGCAGCGGTCGGCAATGACGGCCCGGCCGCGCCACCCGCCTATCCCGCCTCATATCCCGGTGTCATCGCCGTTACCGGCATCGACGGCCGCGGGCGCCCGCTAATCGAGGCGGGCCGTGCGACGCATCTGGACTATGCAGCACCGGGAGCGGACATGCTGGCCATGGCAGCCAGCGGCACGCCGATGCGGGTGCGCGGTACCTCTTTCGCGGCACCGCTGGCGGCTGCCGTCATCGCACGTTTCTATAGCGTGCCCGACGCAGCCCTGCGGGCACGGGCGCTGAAGCAAACCGACGCCGCTGCGCGCAAGGCAGGCCCGCGTTTCGGGCGCGGCGTGCTGTGCGAAACCTGCCGGACTCCCGCCCCCTGAAAAAATTTTCGAAGCCCGGGATTAAACGCGATCCGGGTTCCGTTCTCCCAGTGTCAGCAGTTTCATTGGGAGAATGAAGATGATCAAGTTCCTCGGCACCAGCGCTTTCCTCGCTCTCGCTCTCGCGGCGACCCCGGCTTCGGCTCAGCTGCTTGGCGGCCATGCCGGTGGCGGCCTGGGCGGCATGCTGGGCGGCACGCTCGGCAGCGGCACCGGCTCCATGGGTGGTTCGGGCATGGGCTCGATGGGCGGCATGCTCGACGGTTCGATGCGCCATCTGCCCCGCGGCGGCGACGAATTCGGCGGCGCGCTGGAAGGCTCCACCCGCAGCGAGCGCAGTGTCGATGTCCGCAAGGGCCGCGTGCACGCCTCCAACGACAGCTCGATCGACGGCACGGTGACCAACACCGCGCGCATCGGCGACCGCGCCACCAGCGGCACCCTCTCCGGCTCGGCCAGCCGCAGCACGAACATGGACGCCCAGTTGATCGGCACCGACGCCGTTCGCGGCGCCACCCGCAGCGCGGTTGGCACCACCCGCGATGCCGCAGCCACCGCTGCGGGCCGGACCCGCGATGCGGCCGGCGCGGCCGTCAGCCGGACCCGCGACGTGGCAGGCTCGACTGTCAGCCGCACCCGTGACGTGGCCGGCACAGCAGTCAGCCGTAGCCGTGACGCAGCAGGCACGGCGGTCGAGCGCACTCAGGCAGTTGCAGGCAATGCGGTCGGCCGCGTTCAGGGCACTGCCAGCAGCGCGGTGAGCCAGGCCCGGAGCGCAGTGCCCAGCCCTGCCGCCCTTTCCGCCACGGCAAACGGCGCAGCGAACGGCGCAGCCAACGCCACCGCCGGCCGTGCCCTGAGCCTGGCCAGCGCCGGTTCGGCCGCCGCGCAGGGCAACATGGCCTTCCCGGTCTCGGCAGGGATGCCCGTTACCGATGCACGCGGCAAGGTGATCGGTACGGTCCAGTCGGTTCGCTCGAACGCCTCGGGTGCCGTCCAGCAGGTGCTGGTCCGCACCAAGAAGGGTACCGCCACCCTGCCGGCCACCAACTTCACCGGCTCGGGCAGCGCCCTGGTCTCGGCGATGGGCAAGGGCGAAGTGAACAACGCCGCTGAATAACCGTCCCACGCGGAAACACGCGCCCCGGCCGTTCGCGGCCGGGGCATTTTTTTGTGACCGGAGCAGGCAAATCTCCGCTCGAAATGGCGGCTGGGGAATAGCCAAAGGGCATGGGCTGCGGCTAATAGCGATCCTATCGGGGCCCCCCCGCCCGTTATTGCGACCAACCCTATGACTGACCAAGATGCCGTGCCGGTTACCGTGGAATCCGCTATTTCGCGGGTGCGGGATGCGCTTGCCATCTGCGATGCGCTTCGCCTGCTCGCGCCGGCCTGCCACCTGCAGCACGGACTGGACCTGCTGGTGGAGCTATCCTCGCCTTCCGATCCCTCCGGCCCCGGACCAAGGGGCTTTCAGCGAAGAACGCCGCCCGGCGAATGACCGCCTTACGCAGCCCCCCTCGGGCAGCCCCGAATCGGACACTTCGCCTGGAGAATTTCTTTGTCGACGACTGCCTCTCTCTCTGAACGGCAAAAGGCGTGCCTCGTCCTGGTGGCGCGCGGCATGTCGTCGAAGGAGATCGCCCAGGAGATCGGCCTCTCCCCCCGGTCGGTGGATACCTATCTGACCGATGCCATGGCGCTGCTGGGCGCTTCCAACCGGCGCGAGGCTGCACGTATTTTCCTGCAATTGGAGGCATCGCAAAATTTACAATCGCAATCGCAGCCCCTTGCCGCCGAGCCCAAACCAGCCACAACCAAGTCGGGGGCCGGGTGGAAGAGGGTTCGGGATTTTCTACTCCCAATTCCCGTCGGCGGAACACTGAATGACCTTAGTGTTATAGAGAAATCTATTTACGCATTCCGTATCGGCGCAACCGGCGTTATTATCCTGCTGGCGATACTTACTACGTTCATAGGTCTTCTCACGGTGCTCTGAACCCGGACCGCGGATCGGCAACAATCGCTCGTCACTTTCGGCGAGCAGGGGGAGACTCACATGCACACGTTCGACAAGGGTTCGGCGATGGTCATTGCCGAGGATATTCGCTCGACGATTGGCGCAGTGGACGACGCGCTCGTAAACGGCGCACGCCTGCTGGGCGCGCTGATTGAAACCGCCCGCGCCTCGCAGCTCAACGCCATCGAGAGCCAGCGCCTCTATGACAGCGCGGCCGCCGGCCTCACCAATGTCGTCAAGGGGCGCAACGATATGGTCGATCTGGTCAAGCGCGTGAACGTGCTCAAGCGCGACAGCAATCTCGAAACGGTCGACATCGGCTGCGACAATCCGCTGAAGCCGACCTTCACTGGCGCCGAGCTGCCGGCCGCCGCGCAGCCCGTCGCGGCGCTCTGATCCGGAACATGGCCAGGCCAAATCGTCTGCAACAGGAAGCGGCCTGGCCATGCTCATCGTAGTGTTTTTCATCGCGCTGGCGGCGCTTTGCTGCGCCATTGCTGCAATCAACGGAGGCTGGGAAGGCCGATGGGCAGCGCTGCTGACGGTTCTGGCGATTGCGATCGGCCGGGTTGCCGGCTCGATCGACATGCTGCTCGCCACCTCGCCGGGGTTCAAACTCTATCTGGACGGCGCCTTGCTGCTGGGTTTTGGCGCGATCATGTTTCGCAGCCGCCGCTGGTGGCCGATCTGGATCTCCGGCTTCCAGATGAACGGCGTGCTTGCGCACATCACTGCACTGGTCGTGCCGCATCACACGCCCGCCATCTATCGCGGGCTCGAAAGTTTCTGGGGCGTGCTGATCGTGGTCACGATGGCGCTGGGTGCAACACTGGATCGCCGCGAGCGGAACCGACCGATGCATCGCCCCGCCCCCTCCAAAACCGAGTGGACACCGCACAGTGACACAAATGCGTGAAATGCACCCCCTGTCGTCGGGGCTTCCCGGCAACTTCCAGGGCGTAAGCCCTCTCAGCCGCTCGCGCCGGCGCCACGAAGATGCTGAGCTTGCCCGCGCCGCGCGCGGCTATCTGCGTCTGCGGCGACTACGCGACACGTTGTTCAGCACGCCGATGTTCGCCGATCCCGCCTGGGACATGTTGCTCGACCTGTTCGCCGCCCATGTCGAAGGCAAGCCGGTGTCGGTATCGAGCGCCTGCATTGCCGCAGCAGTGCCGACCTCAACGGCGCTTCGCTGGGTTTCGCATCTGGAAGAGGAAGGGCTGGTCATCCGGACGACCGATCCGGTGGACCGCCGGCGCGCGCATCTGACGATCACCCCGCCCGCCAGCAGCGCGGTCGCGCATTGGCTGAGCGCACTGATAGAGGAACGCGAAGCCGACTGACGTTCCCGCCAGCGGAACGGTTGCTAGGCGACCTTCCCCAGCATCGTTGCCAGAGCAGCCACGGCAACCGGCTCCTCCAGCGTCGGCGCATGGCCTACACCCGGCACCGTGACCAGCTCCGCGCCCGGCACCCGGGCGCGCATCTTTTCTGCGGTCTCGGCGCTCAATATGTCCGATCGCTCCCCGCGCACGATCAGCAGTGGCCGCCCGGCGAGCGCGTCCATGGTCGGCCACATGTCCGGCCCCGCCTCATTGCCCGGCACGCGCAGCGGATCGGCGATCTTCATGTCGTAATCGAGGACGATGCGGCCCTGGCTGTTCACCCGGTGCAGCCGCTTCGCCATCGCCAGCCAGTCTTCGATGCCATAGTCGGGATAGACATCGCCATTCGCCTCCGCGACACCGCGCGCCGCGTGCATCCAGGTGGGATACCAGACAGGCTTGCCGACATAGGTGCGGATGCGTGCCAGCCCCACCGGCTCGATCACCGGGCCGACATCGTTCAGGACCGTGCCGACCAGCTTGTCGCCGTCCGTCGCCGCCAGCAGCAGCGTCACGATACCGCCCAGCGAGGTTCCCACCGCTACGAACTTGTCGATCTTCAGTTCGGCCAGCAGCGCCTCGACATCCTGAAGATAGACCAGCGGCACATAGGTCATCGTGTCCTTGGCATAGGCGCTGTCGCCCCGCCCGCGGAACTCGATGCATAGCACGCGCCATTCGCCCACCAGCCGCTCCGCGAGCGCGGTATAGTCGCGCGCATTGCGCGTCAGACCGGGAAAACAGATCAGCGGCGGCCGGTCGTTCCGGCCGGGATAATCGCGATAATGCAGCCGCAGGCCGTCTTTCGACCACCAATAGCCGTCGGAATAGTTGCGCTGCTCACCCATCGCGCCCCATATCGCCTTATGGCCTTCGCTCCGCAACAGGCGATCCTCGAACTGGGGGATGGCTTCTACGATCCGGTGACTCCTGCGCACTTCCCGCAGACGATCCTGCGTTTCCGTAACGACCGCGCCGCCGCGAGCGTGGGGCTGAGCCAGCTCGACGATGCGGCGTGGATTGCCCGTTTCGGCCGCTTCGAGCCGCTTTCGGGCAGCCTGCCCCAGCCGCTTGCGCTGCGCTATCACGGCCACCAGTTCCGCGTGTACAATCCCGAAATCGGCGATGGCCGCGGGTTCCTGTTCGCGCAGATGACCGACGACCACGGCCGGCTGATGGATCTGGGCACCAAGGGGTCCGGCCAGACACCCTATAGCCGCTTCGGCGACGGCCGGCTGACGCTGAAAGGTGGCGTGCGCGAGATACTGGCGACCGAAATGCTGGAGGCGCTGGGTGTCGAAACCTCGCGTACCTTCTCGCTGATTGAAACCGGCGAATCGCTCCATCGCGGCGACGAGCCCTCCCCTACCCGCTCGTCGGTGCTGGTACGGCTGAGCCATGGCCATATCCGTATCGGCACCTTCCAGCGGCTGGCCTATGCGAAGGATGAGGACGGGCTGCGGCAACTGACCGCCTATGTGCTGCGCCACTATTATGGCGAGGAAGCCGGGCAGGACGCCTCCGCGCGGCTCGTCACCCATGTCGTCCGCCGCACGGCGCGCATGGCGGCCCGGTTCATGGCGGCGGGTTTTGTCCACGGCGTGCTCAACAGCGACAATATCAACGTCACGGGCGAGAGCTTCGACTATGGCCCGTGGCGCTTCACGCCGATCTGGGCGCCGCATTTTGTCGCCGCCTATTTCGATCAGGGCGGCCTCTATGCCTATGGCCGCCAGGCCGAGGCAATCTATTGGGACGTGATGCAGCTCGCCATCTCGCTGCGACTGATCGAGGAAGAGGCGCCCCTGGTCGAGGCGCTGAACAGCTTCCCGGACATCTATCAGCGCGAGGAAACCAGCGCGATCCTGTGGCGGCTGGGGCTGGTCCCCCGCGGCGAAGCCGAAGACCGGGCGCTGGCGGTGCACCTGCAACGGGTGCTCCACGAAACCGGCACGCCGATAGACCAGTTTTATTTCGATGCGTTCGGCGGCGAACTGCCCGATTCGTACGGCATGCCCTTTGCCGAAGTGCGGGCGCAGATGGCCCCCTATCGTTCGCGCAAAACGCGCGAACACCTTTATTGGCAAGGAGAACCCTGCGCGATGCTCATCGACGAAGTCGAGTCGATCTGGTCGGCCATCGCCGAACACGACGATTGGCAACCGCTATACGAAAAGATCCGCATGGTCCGTGAGATGGGCGAAGCTCTGGCCTAGTCCGGTATTTTGGTGCAAGAGCGCATCCGTCACCCTTCCTCCCCCCAAGTGGTAAAGAAAACAGATCCTGATGTCGGGACAGGAAATTATCTCTACCGAGCCGGCCACCGGCGCAGTGCTGTGGCGCCAGGCCGCCGGCGATGCGGATACCGAAGTGGCGATCGCCCGCAAGAGCTGGGCCGACTGGGCAGCACGCCCGCTCGCCTATCGTATCGAGGCGCTGCGCCGCTTTGCCAATGTCGTGCGGCAACGGGCGGACAAATTCACCGATCTGCTCGCTCGGGAAACCGGCAAGCCGCTGTGGGAAGCGCGGACTGAAGTCGAAACGGTGATCGCCAAGGTCGACGTTTCGGTGACCGCCTATTCCGAACGCACCGGCCAGCGCCGCATCGAAGCGCCGATGAACACGCGGCTGGCGCTGCGGCACAAGCCGCATGGCGTGCTGGCGGTGCTTGGGCCCTATAATTTCCCGGCGCATCTGCCGAACGGCCACATCGTCCCCGCACTGCTGGCGGGTAACGCCGTAGTGTTCAAGCCTTCAGAAAAGACCCCCGCCTCGGGCGCCTTCCTGGTCGATTGCTATCACGCTGCCGGCATTCCCGAAGGCTGCGTGCGACTGCTGGTCGGCGGCCCCAACGAGGGGCGGGCGCTGGCGGGCCATGCCGATATTGACGGGCTGCTGTTCACCGGATCGGCGAATACCGGCATCGCGCTCAACCGCCAGTTCGCCACGCGGCCGGAGAAGATCCTGGCGCTGGAAATGGGCGGCAACAATCCGATCGTGGTGTGGGATACGCCCGATCTCTATTCGGCGGCGGTGCTGGTGGTGCAATCGGCCTTCACCACCGCCGGTCAGCGCTGCACGGCTGCCCGCCGGCTGATCGTCGACGAAAAGCTCTACGATCCGCTGATGAGCGAACTCAACCGGCTGATCGGCCGCCTGATCATCGCCGAGCCGCATGCCGATCCGCAGCCCTTCATGGGTCCGGTGATCGACAACGACACGGCCGACATGCTGACCGAAAGCTTTGTCGCGTTGCTCACCATGGGCGGCCGGCCGATCCGGCACATGGCGCGGCTGATCGAGACGCGCCCGTTCCTGACGCCGGGCGTGATCGACATGACCGAGGCGCGCGAAAAGGTGGACGTCGAACTGTTCGGTCCCGTGCTGCAGGTGTTCCGCAAGTCAAGCTTCGAGGATGCCATCGCCGAGGCGAACGACACGCGCTATGGGCTGTCGGCCAGCCTGATCAGCCAGGATCCGCACCTCTACGACAAGTTCTGGGCGAATATCCGCGCGGGCATCGTCAACTGGAACAAGCCGACCAACGGCGCCAGTTCGTCGGCCCCGTTCGGCGGCATCGGCTGGTCGGGCAATCATCGCCCGAGCGCCTATTATGCTGCGGATTATTGCGCCTATCCGGTCGTGTCTTCGGAGTCGGAACAGGCCCGTGCAGCAATGGGGGTCGGCCTGCGCGACGCATAGCGGCAGGCGAAGCGCGAAAGTTTCGCTAGTCCGGGGGCAAAGCTTACTCTTTTGCCTCGCACGCCGGTACGGCCCATGTGCGGTCCATGGTGTCGCTTCTTGATCCCCTTTCGCGCGGTCGCGTGATCCTTGTCGGCGCAGGCCCTGGCGATCCCGGTCTGCTGACTGTCCGAGCCGTAGAGGCGCTGAAGGCGTGCGACGTGCTGGTGCATGACGGGCTGGTCGATCCGCGCGTGCTCGATCTGGCGCCGCAGGCCCACCGCATCTCCGTCGCCAAGCAGCGGTCGAAGCACACGCTGCCGCAGGAATCGATCAACGCCCTGATCGTCGCGCATGTGAAGACTGGCGCGGTGGTGGTGCGGCTGAAGGGCGGCGACCCGTTCATCTTCGGTCGCGGCGGCGAGGAAGTGGAGGCGGTACGTGCCGCCGGACTGCCGGTGGAAGTGATCCCCGGCGTTTCGGCAGCGCTGGGCGCCGCAGCCGAGGCGATGCTGCCGCTTACCCATCGCGACTGGTCGAGCGCGGTCAGCTTCGTCGCCGGCCAATGCAAGGGGCTGACCGAGCAGAACTGGGCAGGGCTGGCCGGCAAGGGGCGCACGCTGGTCATTTACATGGGCGTGGCAACCGCACCCGCCATCGCCGACAAGCTGATGGCCGACGGTGTCGCCCCGGACATGCCGGTGGCCGTGCTGGAGCGTGCGACGCTGGCGGGGCACCGCGCAATCCGCACGCTGCTCGCCGACCTCGGCCCGATGGTCGAGCGCGAGGCCGTGAAGAGCCCGGCAATCATTGTGGTGGGCGAAGTGGTCCAGCTCGCCGATGCCGAGGACAAGCTGGCGCACTGGGCACGCGCTGCTGAGACATTGCAGGAATTTCAGGCATGAAGGTGTTGACCGGAAACGACCTTGCGACCGGCGATGTGATCTGGTGGACCGGCGAAGGCTGGTCCCGCCACATCGCTGAGGCGGCCGATGTCGGCGACAAGGGCGACGTGCTTGCCGCAGTCGAAGAAGCGGCGCGGCGCGTGAACGGCCCCTATGTCATCGACGCTGCCGCCACGCCCGAAGGCCCCCGCCCCGCCCATATCAAGGACCGCATCCGCGCACTCGGCCCCACGGTGCGCCCGGACCTGACCCTCAAGCCCGCCGACCCGCAGGCCGGAAGCTGGGTGATCTGAACCATGTACAAGTATGACGAATATGACGCCTCGATCGTCGCCGCGCGCGTCGAGGAATTTCGTGACCAGGTCCAGCGCCGCCTCGCCGGGCACCTGACCGAGGACCAGTTCAAGCCGCTGCGGCTGATGAACGGGCTCTACCTGCAGCTGCACGCCTATATGCTGCGCGTGGCAGTGCCCTATGGCACGCTCGACAGCCGGCAGATGCACATGCTGGCGCACATCGCCCGCAAGTACGACCGCGGCTATGGCCATTTCACCACCCGCCAGAACCTCCAGTACAACTGGATCAAGCTGGAGGACGCGCCGGACATCCTCGCCGAGCTGGCGACAGTGGAGATGCACGCCATCCAGACCAGCGGCAACTGCATCCGCAACATCAGCTCGGACCAGTTCGCCGGCGCCGCTGCCGACGAGATCACCGATCCGCGCCCCTGGGCAGAACTGCTGCGCCAGTGGAGCACCTTCCACCCAGAATTCAGCTATTTGCCGCGCAAGTTCAAGATCGCGGTGATCGCCAGCGACACTGATCGCGCGGCGATGCGGCTGCACGACATCGGCATCCAGATCGTGCGGAATGACGCGGGCGAACTCGGCGCGCGCATCTATGCCGGGGGCGGCATGGGCCGTACCCCGATGATCGCGCCGCTGATCAAGGATTTCGTGCCCTTCGCCGATTTCGTCAGCTATCTGGAGGCGTGCCTGCGCGTCTACAATCGCCATGGGCGCCGCGACAATATCTACAAGGCGCGGATCAAGATCCTGATCCATGCGATCGGCGCGGAAGAATATGCGCGTCAGGTGGAAGAAGAATTCCACGCGGTGAAGGCGCTGGGCATCGACCCGCCGCAGGCCGAGTTCGACCGCATCGCCGCGCATTTCGCACCACCGCCGTTCGAGACCGGCCTTGCCGACACCGTGGACCGCAGCGATCCCGATTTCGCCGTCTGGCTCGACCAGAATGTCCATGCGCACCAGGCGCCGGGCTATGCGATCGTCACAATCAGCCTCAAGCCGATCGGCGGCATCCCGGGTGACGCCTCGGCCGACCAGATTGACCGGATGGCCGACCTCGCAGAGCGCTACAGCTTCGACGAGCTGCGCGTCACGCATGCCCAGAACATCGTCCTGCCGCATGTCCGCAAGGCCGACCTGTACACCGTCTGGCAGGCCCTGCGTGAGGCCGGGCTCGCAGAGGCCAATCTCGACCTGATCAGCGACATCATCGCCTGCCCGGGCCTCGATTATTGCAGCCTCGCCAATGCGCGCTCGATCCCGCTCGCGCAGAAGATCAGCCAGCGCTTCGCCAACCCCGCCCGTCAGCGCGATCTGGGCGAGCTGAAGCTCAAAATCTCCGGCTGCATCAACGCCTGTGGCCACCATCATGCCGGCCATATCGGCATCCTCGGCGTCGACCGGAAAGGCACCGAGAACTACCAGTTGCTGCTCGGCGGTTCGGGCGCGGAGGATGTCAGCCTGGCCGACATCACCGGCCCCGGCTTCAGCGAGGACGGCGTAGTCGACGCGATCGAGCGCGCCACGGATGTCTATGTCCGCGAACGGACGCCCGGCGAGCGCTTCGTCGATACCTATCGCCGCATCGGCATGGCCCCGTTCAAGGAGGCGATTTATGGTTGAGTCTATCTCTGCCTTCGCAGCATTCGCTCCCCTCCCGCCTGCGGGAGGGGTCGGGGGAGGGGCTGAACCATCGCAGCGCTTCTTCCACGTCGCTCCCTCCCCTGGCCCCTCCCGCAAGCGGGAGGGGAACTGATGGTTGAATTCCTGCGCTACCGCGACGACGAGGCGCATGACGAGCCCGCCGTCACACTCGACAGCTTTTTCGGCCAGTCGAACGCCACGGCCGTGCGGATCGAGTCCGGCGAGGATGCCCGCGCCCTCCTCCCGCATCTCGACCGCATCGCGCTGATCGAAGTGAGCTTCCCGACGTTCCGCGACGGGCGCGGCTATTCCACCGCCCGTATCCTGCGCGAGGCCGGGTACAAGGGCGAGCTGCGCGCGCAGGGCGATGTGCTGGTCGACCAGATTCCGCTGATGCGCCGCTGCGGCTTCGATAGCTTCGCCCCCAATGCGCCGGTCGATACGGCAACGCTCGCCGCCGCACTCGACCGCTACGACTATCGCTATCAGGCCGCTGCCGATGCCGCCGTGCCGGTTTGGAAGCTGCGCCATGGCTGATGCCGTCCGCAAGATCGACCGGATCGACGTTGCGCCGCGTTTCACCGAAGCCGATGCCATCCGGCTGAACAACCGGTTCCGCGGCACGACGACGCAGGACATGCTGCACGCGCTGCTGACCGAGCAGATGGCCGGCGACGTGGCCATCGTCTCCTCCTTCGGCGCCGAGTCCGCCGCGCTGCTCCACCTCGTCGCCAGCGTCGATCCCGCGGTTCCGGTGCTGTTCCTCGATACCGGCAAGCATTTCCCGGAGACGCTCGCCTATCGCGACGCGCTGGCCGAGCGGCTGGGGCTGACCGACCTGCGCACCCTGCGCCCAGACCCCGAACTGCTCGCCCGGCGCGACGCGACCGAGCTGCGCTGGTCCTACGACCCCGATGGTTGCTGCGACATCCGCAAGGTCCAGCCGCTCGCCGCCGGGCTCGCGGGGTTCGACGCGACGATCACCGGGCGGAAGGCGTTTCAGGCCAGCACCCGCGCCGCGCTGCCTCGCTTCGAGATCGAAGGCGACCGGCTGAAGATCAACCCGCTGGCCGACTGGACCAAGGACGATCTCGACGCCTATTTCGCCGCGCACGCCCTGCCGGCGCACCCGCTGGTGGCGAAGGGCTATCCGTCGATCGGCTGCGCGCCGTGCACCAGCGTGGTCAAACCGGGCGAAGACCCCCGCGCCGGGCGCTGGCGCGGCTGGGACAAGACCGAATGCGGCATCCACAGCCCCACCGACGGCGAATCGGACCTGCCGGTGTTCTGAACCGGCATCAGGCCGGATCGATCACCAGCAGCAGCCGCTGCCCGCCGGCGGCGGCAATGGGCGGTGACCGGTGGAGGATCAGCGGCGTCGGATGGAGCAGGCGCCCCTTGAGGATGCCGACTTCGCCCGGGGCCATGGTCGCGACCGCGTCGGGGCTCGCCACCCGGCACCACTGCGTACCCGGCCCGCAATAGGTGGTGAGCAGGCGCCAGGTCACATAGTCCGCATGGAACTTGCGGCAGGCATCGGTTTCCACCACCTGCAGCCGCATCGACAATCGCGTGTCGCCGGTCACCTCGGCGAAGCGATGCGCCAGCGCCGCCATATCGGCGCCGATCACCGCCGCCGCTTCGGCCGGATAACCCGCCTCGACCAGTGCCTCGACCGGCGAATCCGATTCGCCGCACTCCACATCGGCGACCTCTGCCATCGCCACCCCGGCAAGATCGACCACCGGCGGACGGCACCAGAGCGCAAGCCCCACTTCCGGCCGGCGGATCGCCGCAAGCGTTGCCGCATCCAGCCCCCAGATCGCGGGATCGGGCTCCTCCGCACCGGTCGACAGGGCTTCCGGCGCAAGCTGCGTCGCGATCATGCTGCCACCGGCTCCTCGGCCGGCCCCCAGGCCGGAAACGGATCGCTCAGCCCCAGCCACGCCACAGGATCGAACACTTCGTCGGGCAGCAGGCAGGCATCCAGCGCCGCGCGGATCGCCGCCGCGTCCATGTCGATGCCGATGAAGACCAGTTCCTGGCGCCGGTCGCCCAAGTCCCCGTCCCAATGCTTCAGCACGAATTCCTCGAACCGGCCGTCGGCGGGCCAGTGATGCTTGGGGACAGAGGCCCACCAGCGGCCCAGCCGCGCCGTCATCGTCTGGCGCCCGGCCACCGCCAGTTCACCGACCCAGTCGGGCCGCGTCGCCAGCCAGAAATGGCCCTTGGCGCGGATCACGTCGCGCAATCCGCCTTCGGTCAGGAAGCGGTGGAAGCGCACCGGATGGAACGGCCGCCGGGCGCGATAGACAAAGCTCTCGATGCCATATTCCTCAGTCTCCGGTCGGTGACTGGCATAGCCGTACAACTCCTTGGCCCAGAGCGGATGCCGCGCCGCCGCCGCTTCGTCGAACCGCCCCGTCGCCAGCACGGTGTCGAGCGGCACCTGCGCCCGGTCGGCAACGAGGATCGTGGCATCGGCATTCAGCGAGGCGACCAGCTGCTTCACCCGCGCCAGATGCTCGGCCGCAACGTCGCTCGCCTTGTTGACGATCACCACATCGGCGAACTCGATCTGTTCGACCAGCAGCCCGACCAGGCTGCGATCGTCCCCCTCGCCCGCCGACTCCCCGCGATCGGCCAGAAAATCCTCGCTGGCATAGTCGGCGAGCAAGTTCACCGCATCGACCACCGTCACCATCGTATCCAGCCGCGCGACATCGCCCAGGCTTTGCCCGGCCTCGTCACGGAAGCTGAACGTGGCGGCGACCGGCAGCGGCTCGGCAATGCCGGTGCCTTCGATCACCAGATAGTCGAAACGCCCGGCTTCGGCGAGCGCACGCACTTCCTGCAACAGGTCATCGCGCAGCGTGCAGCAGATGCAGCCATTGGTCATTTCGACCAGCGCCTCTTCGCTGCGCGACAGCGCCGCCTCACCGCCGCGCACCAGATCGGCATCGATATTCACTTCGGACATGTCGTTGACGATCACCGCCACGCGCCGCCCCTCGCGATTGGCGAGGATATGGTTGAGCAGCGTCGTCTTGCCGGCGCCCAGAAAGCCGGAGAGCACCGTAACCGGCAGGCGGCGGTCAACAGGCGCGCGCGCCGAGCGAGTGGAATAGGAAGCCATTGCGATCCCCGGAATTGAATCAGGTATGTTATATCATCCTATTAAAAGAAGCGGCGCCCGTCCAGCCATCCCGTTCCCGCCGCTTTGCGCGCCGGCTACGCCAATGCCGCGCCGACACCACCGGGCTCGCACAGCCCGGTGCGGATCGGCTATGAAGCGTCCCGTCACGCCCCCGCACCCGCCGCAGGAGAATGCCGCATGAGACCGCACCGCGAACAGCATCTCGTATCCCGCATCGGGTGGCTGCGTGCCGCCGTGCTGGGGGCGAATGACGGCATCGTCTCCACCGCCAGCCTGATCCTGGGCGTCGCCGCCTCGGGTGCGGAGCGGCCGGCGCTGCTGGTCGCGGGTGTGGCGGGGCTGGTGGCCGGCGCCATGTCGATGGCGGCGGGCGAATATGTCTCGGTCAGCTCGCAGTCCGACACCGAAAAGTCCGACCTCGCCCGCGAACGGCTGGAACTCGCCACCGCCCCCGAAGCCGAGCTGCGCGAGCTGGCGGCGATCTATGTCGCGCGCGGGGTGGATGCCGAAACCGCGCGGAAGGTCGCCGAACAGATGATGGCGCACGACGCGCTGGAGGCGCATGCCCGCGACGAGCTGCACATCACCGAGATGACGACCGCCCGGCCGGTGGTCGCCGCGCTCACGTCTGCTGCAACCTTCACGGCAGGCGCGGCGCTGCCGCTGCTGCTCGCTGCGCTGCTGCCGATGCGCTGGATGTCGGTGGGCGAAGCGGTGGGATCGATCCTGTTCCTCGCCCTGCTCGGCGCGCTGGGCGCGATCACCGGTGGGGCCAGACCGTGGAAGCCGGTGGTGCGGGTGGTGTTCTGGGGCGCGCTGGCAATGGCGCTGACGGCGGGCATCGGGCGGCTTGTGGGGACTAGTGTTTGAGGTGGACTTTTGAAGCCGAAGCCCATGAAAGAAATCGGCGCTATAACCTTCAACGAGGCATCCCAAACTAACCCGCTTACTACGCCCATACGCAGATTTTGACTGACAGAGCCGTCCACACAGGCTATGTTCTCGATTAGTTCGGAGGAAAACCGTGGCTGACGATCGCAAACGTGGCGGGGAGTGGCTTAAAAACTCCTTTGTGCCGAAAGCGCCCGCTTGGGGTGATAAGATAGGCGGTAGCGTTCAACCCTCGGCTCCCCCCCGAGACCGGTCAAGGCGGCCAGCCTTCGGCACCGCTTCCACCGGACGAAGGTTGACTTTTCCGGCGCGGCAAGCGGCGTATCTGAACCTGCCGGACTTCACCGGCAGGTAAATACGTCGCCATAAAGCCGTGATCCTGATCAATCGTATGGTTTAGAGCTCGCTCGCCTTTCTCGTCAGAGATATGCGTTAGATATAATACAATATCCCCGTTTGTACCTAGAACGCAGGGACCCATGGGCAATGCACCGAAAGGGCGTGTATCCATACAACGCAATCGGCGGCCATCTTTAGTCGTAACGATGATCTGAGTAACGTAATGATCTTGGTCGCTGCTCATTCGCAACCAAGCGCTTGGCGTATCATCGGACCAAGTGAGATCAATTTTACGAAGAAGCTTCGGCCAAAGAGGCATGCCCCAGCGACGCCAAGCGACACCTACACCGATAGTTGCAAAAAAGGCGACGGGGATAACAGCAATAGGTGGTTTTCCAGCAAGCCCTAATAATAGTGCTGTCGCAACCAATCCAAAGGCTATCGCACGGAAGGTTGTGTCAATTCCCTGATGATGGCTCCGAACCCCCGTGTAGGCCACCAGATATGCCGTGTACCCGCTCGCAAGCGCAACTTGTAACTGCCAAGCCGCGAGCAGCCATTTCGTGTCCAACATGCCTTCCATGGCGGAGAGCTTAACACCAAGCTAGCCACGTCACCCAGCCGAATTTCAAGACCATGTTCATTTCTCTTAAGCCTCGGCCCTTCAGAGAAAAGACTTAACAGAAGCAGACGCCAGCACTTATCAATACCCCTCCGGCGCCAGATCGCTGAACTTGGTGAACTGCCGATCGAACCGCATATGTACCGAGCCCGTGGCGCCATGGCGCTGCTTGGCGATGATCACCGTCGCCTTGTTCGCCACTTCCAGCTGGCGCGCCTGCCATTCCTCATAGGCCATGCGCTCCTCGGCGGTCTCGGTGCCGTCGGGGATCTTCGTCGGTGCCTTGAAATCGTGATAATATTCGTCGCGATACACGAACAACACGATATCGGCGTCCTGCTCGATCGAGCCGGATTCGCGCAGGTCCGATAGCTGCGGGCGCTTGTCCTCGCGGCTTTCCACCGCGCGGCTCAGCTGGGAGAGCGCCAGCACCGGCACGTGCAGTTCCTTGGCCAGCGTCTTCAGGCCGCGCGAAATTTCCGAGATTTCCTGCACGCGCCCGTCGCCCGAGGCCTTGGCAGAGCCCTGGAGCAGCTGGAGATAGTCGACGATCACCATGCCGATCTTGTGCTGGCGCTTCATCCGGCGCGCGCGGGTGCGCAGCGCGGCGATGGTCAGGCCGGGCGTGTCGTCGATGAACAGGGGCAGCCGCTCCAGATCGCCCGCCGCGCGCGCGAACTTCTGGAACTCGGCATTGCTCAGCTGGCCGGTGCGCAGTTTTTCCGAGACGACCTCGGCCTGTTCGGACAGGATACGCATCGCCAGCTGGTCGGCCGACATTTCGAGGCTGAAGAAGGCCACCGGCGCGCCGATCGACTTCTCCTCGGGGATGCCCGCGTCGAGATCGTCCATCCAGCGCTTGGCAGCGTTGAACGCGATGTTGGTGGCGAGCGAGGTCTTGCCCATGCCCGGGCGGCCGGCGAGGATCAGCAGGTCGGACCGGTTGAAACCGCCGGTCGAGGCGTTGAGGTCGGTAAGCCCGGTGGTGATGCCCGAAATGCCGCCGCCCGAGTTCATCGCCTTTTCGGCCTGTTTCACCGCCAGCGTGGCGGCGCGGGTGAAGGATTTCACCCCGGCTTCCGAATCGCCCTGTTCGGCGACCTGGTAGAGCCGCATTTCGGCCTGTTCGATCTGCTTGCCGGGGTTGATGTCCTGGCTGGTGTCGAGCGCGCCTTCCACCATGCCGCGGCCCACATCCACCAGCGCGCGGAGCTGGGCGAGGTCATATATCTGGTCGGCGAACGAACGCGCGCCGATCAGGCTGGCCGGGTTGCCGGTCAACTGGGCGAGATAGGCCGGGCCGCCCAGCTCCTTCATCGCGGCGTCGTTGGCGAACAGCGGCCGCAGCGTCACCGGGTTGGCGAGGCGGTTGTCGCCGACCAGAAAGGCGATCTGCTCATAGATGCGGCCGTGCAGCGGCTCGAAGAAATGCTCGGGCCGCAGTTTCTGCAGTACGTCTTCGGCGACTCGGTTGTCGATCATCATCGCGCCGAGCAGGGCGGCTTCCGCCTCTACGTTCTGCGGGAGGCCAAGGCCCTCGGGGGCCTCGGGGGTGGGGAAAGGGATCGGCTGTGCCATCCCTCCCTCATCGGCCAATGCGGGGCATCCGGCAACCGCATGGCTTGTGGAAAACGGGGAATGCTTCCAAAGCAGCGCTGTATGGCCGATCCACGGATCATCGACGTGACTCTCGACGAGCGCACCATTTTGTGGCGCTCGGCAGATATCGAGCAGGAACGGCGGATTGCGATCTACGATCTGCTCGAAGACAATCACTTCGCGCCCCAGCGGGCCCATGCCGATGGCTATGCCGGGCCGTACAAGCTGCAACTGAGCGTCGAGGAAGGGCGGCTGGCACTGGCCATCCGGCGGGCGGACGATACGCCGCTGGAAACGATCATTCTGGGTCTGGCGCGGTTCCGCCGGCCGATCCGCGACTATTTCGCGATCTGCGACAGCTATTATCAGGCGATCCGCAACGCCACGCCGGCGCAGATCGAGACGGTCGACATGGCCCGGCGCGGCATCCACAACGACGCCGCCGAGCTGCTGCGCACCGCGCTGGAAGGCAAGATCGACGTCGATTTCGATACCGCGCGGCGGCTGTTCACGCTGATCTGCGTGCTGCACATCAAGGGATGAGTTTTATGACGACCGACCGGACCGCGCTGATCGCAGCTGCGCGGGCTGCCGCGCGGAATGCGCATGCGCCCTATTCGAACTTCGGCGTCGGCGCGGCGGTGCTGCTGACCGACGGCACGGTGGTGACGGGCGCGAATTTCGAGAATGCCAGCTATGGCCTGTCGCTCTGCGCGGAGACGGTGGCGCTGGCGACGGTGTCCGCACAGGGCCGGCTGCGCGACGTGGCGGAAATCGCCGTGATCGGCGGCCCGATCGGCGCGGACGGCGTGCCGACGGGGACGGCGCCGGTCAGCCCCTGCGGCCGCTGCCGTCAGGTGATCAACGAGGCGGCACAACTCGGCAAGCGCGACCTGCCCGTCCATTGCGGCGCGGCCGAGGGGGATGCGGTGACGAGCTACCGCCTCTCCGAACTGCTGCCCCAGGCATTCGGGCCGGGCGATCTGGGGATCAGCTGAATCCCTTGCGCCGTCATCCCGGCGCTCACCCGCGCCCTTCACAAGCCGTCACCCCAGCGAACGCTGGGGTCTCCCCGGGTCGAGGTGACCACGGCACGGCGCTGCTGCAGGAGATCCCAGCTTAAGCTGGGATGACGACGGAGGATGTGGCGCCCAAGCTTGACGCCGCGCCCCCTCCCTCGCACTACCAGCCCCATGTCCATTCTTTCCGACCGCTGGATTCGCGAACAGGCGCTTCAGCACAACATGATCGAGCCGTTCGTCGAGAGCCAGCGGCGCGAAGGGTGCATCAGCTACGGCCTGTCCTCCTATGGCTATGACGCGCGGGTGGCCGACGAATTCAAGATCTTCACCAATGTCGACAGCGCCGTGGTCGATCCGAAGGACTTCGCCGCGAACAGCTTTGTCGATCGCAAGACCGATGTCTGCATCATCCCGCCGAACAGCTTCGCGCTGGCGCGGACAGTGGAGTATTTCCGGGTGCCGCGCGACGTGCTTGTGATTTGCCTGGGCAAATCGACCTATGCCCGCTGCGGCATCATCGTGAACGTCACGCCGCTGGAACCCGAATGGGAAGGCCATGTGACGCTGGAGTTCTCCAACACCACGCCGCTGCCGGCGAAGATCTACGCCAATGAAGGCGCCTGCCAGTTCCTGTTCCTGAAGGGCGACCAGCCCTGCGAGACCAGCTATGCTGACCGGGCGGGCAAATATATGGGCCAGCGCGGGGTCACGCTGCCGCGGCTGTAAGAGACCGTTTGAGAATTCGATCGGGTCGGTCTGCCGGGTCTTTTCCGCCGCCGCAGCGTCACCGATCCTCACCGATGCTTCCGGCATCGGCTGCGGTCGCCTCCTCGCGGGCGACGAAAAATCCCTCGCCAGCCCTCCGCCGCCGAATTCTCAAACGGTCTCTAAACGCCCTCCCCCGTTGACGCTCTACCGCGCTGGGTTAAGCTACGCGCCTGCAACGTAAAAAGGGGTTCGTCGATGCGCCTGCCGTTCCTTGCCACCGCCGCAGCGCTGGCGTTCCTCGCACCTCAGGCCATGGCACAGACCGCCACTCCGGCTGAGGCGCAGGCGCTCGAGCTGCTCAAGCGCGGCATCGCCTTCCGCACCGTCGCCGGGCCGGGCAACCAGACCTATGACTATGCGGTCTATCTGAAAAAGGCGCTGGTCGCAGGCGGCTTTGCCGATAGTGACGTCGAGATCGAGCGGGTCGGCGATACTGCCTGGCTGGCGGCGCGCTATCGCGGCACCGGCAAGGCGAAGGACGGCGCAAAGCCGCTGCTCATCTCCGGCCATATGGACGTAGTGGAAGCCAAGCGCGAGGACTGGGAGCGCGACCCCTTCACGCCGGTCGTCGAAAACGGCTTCATCTACGGCCGCGGCGCGACCGACATGAAATATGACGTGTCGACGATGGTCGCGACGCTGATCGACCTGAAGCGCCAGGGGTTCAAGCCCGGCCGCGACATCCTGCTGCTCCTCTCCGGCGACGAGGAGACGATGATGAAGACCACGGCCATCATGGCCGACCGGTTCCACGATGCCGAACTGCTGCTCAACATCGATGGCGGCGGCGGCTCGATCAGCGAGAGCGGCGCGCCCGAGTATTTCGGGCTGCAGGGCGCCGAAAAGACCTATGCCGATTATGAGCTGACTTTCACCAACCCCGGCGGCCATTCGAGCGCACCAACGAAGAGCAACGCCATCTATTCGCTCGCCCATGCGCTGGCGAAGATCGAGGCGTATCAATTCCCCGGCGAAGTCAACGACATCACCCGCGCCAGCTGGGCCGCCGCCGCCCGCACTGCCCCGCCCGAGCTGGCCGCGATGATGCGCCGCTTCGCCGCCAATCCCAACGACGCAGAAGCCATGGCGGCGCTGCGCGCCAAGCCCGAGCTGATCGGCCAGACCGGCACCACCTGCGTCGCGACGATGTTGAGCGGCGGGCACGCCACCAACGCCCTGCCCCAGCGCGCCACGGCCAATATCAATTGCCGCATCTTCCCCGGCACGCCGGTAGAGGCGGTACAGGCGACGCTGACCAAGGTGGTCGGCGATCCGGACCTGCACATCGTCACGCTCGACAGCGGTTCGATCGCCAGCCCCGCCTCGCCGCTCCGCCCGGATGTGACCGCAGCCGTGACCGAGGCGGTCCATGCCCGCTTCCCCGGCCTGCCGGTGGTGCCGGCAATGTCGGCGGGCGCGAGCGATTCGATGTGGTTCCGCGCCAAGGGCGTGCCGAGCTACGGCGTCGGCGCGGTGTTCATGAAGGCCTCCGACAGCTTTGCCCACGGCCTGAACGAGCGCACCCCGGTGGGCGAAATCGGTCCCTCGATCACCTTCTACAAGACGCTGCTGACCAAGCTGGCGCGGTAAGGAATAATCGCAATCCTCCCCCGTTAAGGGGGAGGACCGATAGAAGTCCTACGCCCCCACCACCCGCGCCACCCAGTCGCCGGCAATCGCAACGGCGGTCTCCGCCCCGAAAGCCTCTGGCGCGAGGCAGAGTTCCAGCCAAAGGCCATCGACCAGCGCCGTCAACGCAATGGCCGTCGTTCCGCGCAACGCCGCCACAACGCCCGCCTCCGCCAGCAACGCCTCCAGCCCCTGCCGATAGCCGGCATATTGCTCGGCATGGAGCGCAGCCATGTCGGGTCGGGTGCGGGCCAGCGCCCAGAATGCGATCCAGGTGGCGAGCAGGTCGCCATCCGCAATCGGCGGGCGGAAGCTGGCGGTGACATAGGCAAGCAGCCGCGCGCGCGGATCGTCGCCCGCCCCCGCCACGGCATCGGCAAGCGCCGCCGCAACGCGGTCGCCCGTGGCGCGATAGGCTTCGGCGATCAGCGCATCGATGCCGTCGAAATAGTGGCGGAGCAGCCCGGGCGACACGCCCGCCGCGCCGCAGATCGCCCGCACCGATGCGCCTGCCGGCCCGGCCTGCGCCAGCACCCGCGCCGCCGCGTCGATCAGGCTCTGGCGGCGCGCGTCCGGATGCGCGCGGGTGAAGTTGCGGGCCATTCCCTATCCCTAGCACGTCTGTTATACACTCGTACAGCAAGGGAGGCGGGACCATGGCGCATCGCTACGCCGATATCGAACAGCGCGATCCGGACGATGATTTCAGCCTGCCCGCCTGGCTCTACCACGACCCCGAATATCATGCGCTGGAGATAGAGCGGGTGATCCGCCCGTCGTGGCAGATCGTCTGCCACGAAAGCGATCTGGCCGCCCCGGGGGACTGGCGCACGCTCGACTATATCGGCGAAAGCGTCATCGCCATTCGCGGCCAGGACGGGCAGGTCCGCGCGTTCACCAATGTCTGCCGCCACCGTGCGATGCGTCTGGTCGAAGGCGATGCCGGCTGCGCGCGCAAGCTGGTCTGCCCCTATCATGCCTGGACCTATGAAACCGACGGGCGCCTGAGCGGCGTCCCCAATCGCAGCGATTATCCGCGGCTGGACCCGGAACAGCATGGGCTGGCGCCGGTCGAATGCGACATCTGGAACGGCTTCGTCTTCGTCCGACTTACTGATGACGGCGGCCCGAGCGTCGCCGAGATGATGGCGCCCTATGCCGAGGAAATCGCCCCCTATCGCTTTGCCGAGATGCGCACCATTTCGCCTGTGCGCACGCGTCACCGCGCGGTGAACTGGAAGAATGTCGGCGACAATTATTCGGACGGACTGCACATCCCGGTCGCGCATCCCGGCCTGACCCGGCTGTTCGACCGAAGCTACCGCATCGAGGCGCAGCCCTGGGTCGATCGCATGTCCGGCGAGCTGAGCGAGCGGCAAGGCAATTTCTGGGAAGCCTTTTACCGCACCCATTTGCCGCGCGTGCCGCATTTGCCCGAAAGCCACCAGCGGCTCTGGCTCTATTACAAGCTGTGGCCGAACCAGGCGTTCGACATCTATGCCGACCAGATCGATTTCATGCAGTGGCTGCCGGTCAGCCCCACCGAATGCGTGCTGCGCGAAATGGTATTCGCGCTGCCTGACGAGCGCCGGGAAATGAAGCTGGTCCGCTATGCCAACTGGCGCATCAACCGCATGGTCAATGCCGAGGACACCTGGCTGATCACGCGCGTCCAGCAGGGCATGGGCTCGCGCAGCTATGCCGCCGGCCCGCTGGGCGAAAGCGAAGTGTGCCTGCGCAGCTTTGCCCGCAAGATCCGCCGGCTGATCCCGGAAGCGCGCCTGCCCCAGCCGCCCGCGCCGGGCTGGAGCCGCCGCCCGCGCCCGCTCGACTGAACTCCCCCCAGCAAGAAGGTTGCCCCGCGTGACGAAATCCTATGACGCGCTCATCATCGGCGGCGGGCATAACGGCCTGGTCTGCGCCTTCTATCTTGCCCGCGCCGGCATGAAGGTGCGGGTGCTGGAACGGCGCCACATCGTCGGCGGTGCGGCCGTGACCGAGGAATTTCACCCCGGCTTCCGCAATTCGACCGCCAGCTACACGGTCAGCCTGCTCCGCCCCAAGGTGATCGCCGACATGCGGCTGGCCGATTATGGCTACCGCGTGATCGAGCGGACGATCTCGAACTTCTTTCCCTTCCCCGACACCTATCTGAAGCTCGGTGGCGGCACCGCACGCACCCAGGCGGAATTCGCCCGCTTCTCCCAGGCCGATGCCGATGCCTTTCCCGCCTATGAAGCCGCGCTGGAGCGGGTGGCGGAGGTGCTGCGCGACCTGTCGCTCAAGACGCCGCCCAATGCCGGCGGCGGCGTACGCGCGCTGCTGGCGGCAGCGGCCCAGGGGCGGCGGCTGGCGGGGATGGACATCGAAAGCCAGCGCGACGTGCTCGCCATGTTCGTCAAGTCGGCGCGCGAGTTTCTCGACGGCTGGTACGAACATGACGTGGTGAAGTCGGCCTTCGCCTTCGATGCGGTGGTCGGCAATTATGCCGGCGTATCGACGCCGGGATCGGCCTATGTGCTGCTCCACCATGTGTTCGGCGAAGTGAACGGCAAGAAGGGCGCCTGGGGCCATAGCGTCGGCGGCATGGGCGCGATCACCCAGGCCATGGCGCGCGCCTGTACCGATGCGGGGGTGGAGATCAGCCTGGAATCGCCCGTCGAGCGGCTGCTGGTGGACGGCAACAAGGTCGCCGGCGTGCGGCTGGACGGCGGCGAGGAGCTGGCCGCGCCGATCGTGGCGGCCAATGTCGGGCCGCTGCTGCTCTACAACCAGCTGGTCGACAGCGCCGACCTCAACCCCGGCTTCCGCCGCGCGATGGCGGGGTTCAAGGCGGGATCGGGCACGTTCCGGATGAACGTGGCGCTCTCCGAACTGCCCGACTTCACCGTCCTGCCCGGCAAGGACCGCGCCGAGCACCACACCGCCGGCATCATCATCGCGCCCGGCCTCGATTATATGGATCAGGCCTATGAGGATGCACGGACGCAGGGCTGGTCGCGCGCGCCGATCGTCGAGATGAAGATCCCGTCCACGGTGGACGACAGCCTGGCACCCGCCGGCGCGCATGTCGCCAGCCTGTTCTGCCAGCAATTCGCCCCCGAACTGCCGGACGGCCAGAGCTGGGACGCGGTGCGCGAGCAGGTCGCCGATCACATCATCGACACCGTCACCGCCCATGCCCCCAACTTCAAGGCATCGGTGATCGCGCGGCAGATCCACTCGCCGCTCGATCTGGAGCGCAAGTTCGGGCTGATCGGCGGGGACATCTTTCACGGCCGCATGTCGCTGGACCAGCTATGGGCGGCGCGGCCCGTGCTGGGCCATGGCGACTATCGCGGGCCGATCAGCGGGCTCTATATGTGCGGATCGGGCACGCATCCCGGCGGCGGCGTCACCGGCGCGCCGGGGCATAACGCCGCGCATGCGATCCTGCAGGACCGCAGCCTGTTCGGCCGACTATGGCCGCGCCGCGCGTCGTAGCGTGAAGTAGTAGAGCGGGATGGCGGTGAGCATCAGCGCGATGCCGAGCAGCACCGCCTCCAGCCCGGCGCCCCACATCACCCACAGCGACAGCGCAAAGCCCAGCACGCCCGCCAGCCGGGCAATGCCCCGCTTCACTGCGACCAGACACGCGCCGACATAGAGCCACAGCGTCGAGGCGGTAACGAGCCGCAGCATGAAATCGAGCAGCCCCGCCGTCGTCCGGTTCGCGCCGCTCAGCACCAGCAGTGAGGCAAGTGCGCTCGACAGCAGCAGCACGCCCACCGGCACGTCACGGCGGTTGGTGAGGCCCATCCAGCGCGGCAGCACCCCTGCCCGCGCCATGCCCAGCGGCACTTCACCGCTCAGCAGCACCCAGCCGTTGAGGCACCCGACGGTGGCGATCACCGCAAAGGCGGCGAGGATCAGCCCGGCACCCTCCCCCCAGAAATGGCCGACGAACAGCGCCAGCGGCGCAGAGGACTGGGCCAGCTCGTCCTCAGGCAACGCCAGCACGATGCCCATCGAAATGATGATGTAGAACAACGCGGTCAGCACCACGCCTAGCAACGTGGCGCGCAGCACATTGCGGGCGGGATCGCGCACCCGCTCGGCAGCGACGCTCGCGCCCTCAAAGCCCACCAGTGGAAAGAAGGTCAGGCCCAGCGCCGGCGTAAGCTGGTCCCAGCGCAGCGGCGTGTGCGGGTTCGCGCGGAACTGCGCCCCGCCCTGCGCAGCCAGCCAAAGCACGATACCTGCGATTGCGAACAGCGGCAGCACCTTCAGCGCGGTCAGGACAAGCTGGAACCGCCCGGCCGCGCCGGCCCCCTGCAGGTTGAGCAGCGTCAGCAGCCAGATAAGTACCGTTGCCCCCAGCGCCGTCGCCCAGGTGCTGGCAACCAGCGGCGGCCAGAAACTGCCCAGATAGCGCACCGCCGTCAGCGCAATCACCGCATTGGAAGCCCAGCAGCCGACCCAATAGGCCCAGCCGATCAGCACACCCGGCAATGGCCCCAGCACGCCCGCGCAGATCGCCAGCGCCCCGGTCGCTGCCGGCATCGCCTGTGCCAGCCGCGCCAGCACCAGCGCGACCGTCACCGCCGCCATGACGGCCGCCCCCCATGCCGGCAGCCCGGTCCAGCCAAAGGGCGCGAGCTGCCCCGGCAAGGCGAAGATGCCAGACCCCACCATTCCCCCGACCACCAGCGCGGCAGCCGTCCAGAAACCGAAGGGGCGTTCCGTGTTGTGCATGTCGAATCTTTCCCGAGAGACAGGCAGTCACATCGAAATTGCCCACCACAGGCAAGGTGAACGCGCTCCGCCGCCCGCGCAAGCGCGCGTCAGATGCCCCCGTCGACCACCGCTATCCCGCGCGCCGCAAGCCCCGTCACCAGCGCGGCGACGCACGCTTCCAACACGGCAGCATCGGTGGCGCGCACGACGAAATTGGCGCCGACCCGCCCCTCGCGGAAGAACGGATAGCTGCCGATCGCCACCCCTTCGTGCGCGCGTTCGGTATCGCCCAGCAGATCGGCGATCTCGCTTTCCGCCACCCAGCTCCCCACTGTGTGCGAGAGCACCGGCAGGCCGCCCTCCAGCGTGCCCGTCAGCGCGTCGAGCATGCCTGCGGTGATGTGCGGCACGCCTGCCAGGATGAAGATGTTGCCCCAGCGGATGCCCGGCGCACCCGACATGCGGTTGGCGATCAGCTCGGCCCCTTCGGGCACGCGCGCCATGCGCAGCCGCGCCTCGGTAAGCCCGCCCCGGCTGGCATAATAGGCCTCCAGCACCGCGCGCGCCTCCGGATGCACCACTACCGGTACTTCCAGCGCGGCGGCGATCGCATCGACGGTAATGTCGTCATGCGTCGGGCCGATCCCGCCGGTGGTGAACAGATAGTCGTTACGCGCGCGCAGCGTGTTCACCGCCTCGATAATCGCATCCTGTTTGTCGGCCACCACGCGCACTTCGGCCAGGCGAATGCCCTGCACGTTCAGCCAGGTCGCGATCTGGGCGACATTCTTGTCCTGCGTGCGGCCGGACAGGATTTCGTCGCCGATCACCACCAGCGCAGCGTTCCAGATTCGCGTCGCCATCAGGCCTCTGCCTCGCGGGCTTCGGCGCTGCGCTGTGCCAGTGCCCGCATCCGGGCGAACCGCTCGGGCGGCAGCAGCTCGGCGGCATTGTACACCGTTTCGAACTGCGGGATCCCCTCCGGCAGCGTCACCCAGGGCAGTCGGTCCGCCGTAAAAATCGCTGCATCCGGCCGGATTCCACCCGGCGCGTCCAGCGTCGTCGCGCGCACGCCGGCCCCTAGCCGCCCCAGGCGCGGATAGAAGCTCCACAGCGCAGTACCGCACGCGGTGCAGCGCACGATTTCCTGCTGCCCGCCGGAGCCTGTCGTCACGAAATGGCTGCTGGTCTCGCCCTGCAACTGCTCCAGCTTCTCCGTCTCGATGAACAGGTTGATCACGCTGGTCGAGCCAGTCTGTCGCTGACAAAGTGTGCAATAGCAGTTGTTTACCGAAATGGGATCATTGGCAACGCGATAGCGCACGGCGCCGCAGGCGCATCCCCCTTCAAGCCACGCTACGTCCGCTTCCGGCATATGCGCTCCTTTCGATACCCCCTCGCCCTTTGCGCCCGCGCTTCCTATATCGCAAGCATGACCGAATATGTGAACGTGACGGCGGATATGCCGCAGGCGCGCAGCCAGGCAATCAAGCTGCATGGCCCGGAGGGCTTTGCGGGCATGCGCAAGGCCGGTCGCCTTGCCGCCGAGATTCTCGACGCATTGGTACCGCATGTCGTGCCGGGCGTGACAACGCAGGAACTGGACGACATTGTCCGCACCATGTCGATCGAAGGCGGCGGCGTGCCGGCGACGCTTGGCTATCGCGGCTATGCGCATAGCTGCTGCATCTCGATCAACCATGTCGTCTGCCACGGCATTCCCGGCGACCGGCAGCTGAAGGACGGCGACATCGTCAATATCGACGTGACGCCGCTGCTGGACGGCTGGCACGGCGACACGAGCCGTATGTATCTGGTCGGAGACGTGCCGATCAAGGCGCGGCGCCTGGTCGACGTCACCTATGAGTGCCTGATGCTCGGCATCGAACAGGCCAGGCCCGGCAACCATCTGGGCGACATCAGCCACGCGATCCAGCGCCATGCCGAAAAGCACCGCTACGGCGTCGTCCGCGATTTCTGCGGGCACGGCCTGGGCCAGGTGTTCCATGACGCACCCGAGGTCGTGCATGTCGGGCGTCCCGGCACCGGGCCGGAACTGCGGCCGGGCATGTTCTTCACCATCGAGCCGATGATCAACATCGGCCGCCCCGACGTGAAGCTGCTCGACGACGGCTGGACGGCCGTAACCCGCGACCGCTCGCTCTCCGCACAGTTCGAGCATTCGATCGGCATTACCGAAACCGGCTGCGAGATTTTCACGCTCAGCCCCAAGGGCCTGCACCAGCCGCCTTATTGAGCGAAGGGCGCCCTAGCCCGCTGCGCGCCCCTCCCGTTTGCGGGAGGGGAACAGCCCCCCCCGTAACAATCTTGCGCGTCCGCGCAACTTCCGCTATTCGCCGCGCCAGCATCAAGAGTCGGGCCGACGCCCGGCACCAACCTGCTCCGTGCAAGGTGGTGCCTCTATGGAAACATGGAGGGATGTGGCCGGAACCGGCAACACGGGATCATGCCACGCATTCGTCGGTCTGCCTCGCTTGGTGACGCAACCAGGAAGAAGGCCGTAGCGCGTAATGACCGACGTTCAGCAATTCGCCAGCGACAATTATGCCGGGATCTGCCCGGAAGCCTGGGCAGCGATGGAAGCGGCCAATCGCGGCCACGCCCCTGCGTACGGCGAAGACGACTGGACGCAAGCCGCCGCCGATGCCTTCCGCACCCTGTTCGAAAGCGATTGCGAAGTGTTCTTCGCCTTCAACGGCACGGCGGCCAATTCGCTGGCGCTGGCGGCGCTTTGCCAGTCCTATCACAGCGTGATCTGCTCGGCCGCCGCCCATGTCGAGACCGACGAATGCGGCGCGCCCGAATTTTTCTCCAACGGATCGAAGCTGCTCGTCGCCCAGAGCGCCGACGGCAAGCTGACGCCGGAGGCCGTGCGTGCCGTCGCCACCAGCCGGTCGGACATCCATTTCCCCAAGCCGCGCGTGGTGACGATCACCCAGCCGACCGAAACGGGCCAGGTCTATACCGTCGCGGAGGTGCAGGCGCTGGCGGCGGTGTGCCGCGAACTGGGGCTGAAGCTCCACATGGACGGCGCGCGCTTCGCCCATGCCGTCGCGACACTCGGCTGCACGCCGGCGGACATCACCTGGCGCGCGGGCGTCGACGTGCTCTGCTTCGGCGGCACCAAGAACGGCATGGCCGTGGGCGAGGCCGTGATCTTCTTCGACCACGCGCTCGCACAGGATTTCGACTATCGCTGCAAGCAGGCGGGCCAACTCGCCTCGAAAATGCGGTTCCTGGCGGCGCCCTGGGTGGGGATGCTGGAAAAGGGCGCCTGGCTGCGCAACGCCGCCCATGCCAATGCGTGCGCGCAACGGCTGGCCGCGGCGATCGAAGGCCTGCTGCAGATCGAGCTGATGTTCCCGGTGGAAGCAAATGGCGTCTTCCTGCGCGCGCCCGATCCGGTGCTCGCCGGGCTGCGCGCACGCGGCTGGCGCTTTTACACCTTCATCGGCGGCGGCGCCCGCTTCATGTTCGCCTGGGATGCCGATCCGGCGCGGGTCGATCAGCTCGCGGCAGACATCCGCGCGGTGTGCAGCGAGAGCGCACTGGCCGCCTGACCGGCAGCCCTTGCCCTTTGCCCGCACTTCCGCTATGCGCGCCGCTTCGTTGCCGGGGTCATCCCTGGAGGCCCGGCTTCGGAATCGATCTTTACTCTTAGCGCATTGGAAATCGACAGATGAGCGACACGCTTACGTTGTCGGCCGAGGCGCGCGATCGGGTTGGCAAGGGAGCCTCCCGTGCGCTGCGTCGTGAAGGCCGCGTCCCCGCCGTTATCTACGGCAACAAGCAGGATCCCAAGGGCATCCATGTCGAGGAGCGTGAGCTCCAGAAGCTGCTCAACACCGGGCATTTCTTCAACTCGGTCATCATGGTGAACGGCGAGCGTACGCTGGCCAAGGACGTCGCCTTCGACGTCGTCACCGATCGTCCGCTGCACGTCGACTTCCTGCGCATCTCCGAGCATGCGACCGTGCATGTCGAAGTGCCGATCGTCTTCACCGACGAAGAAAAGGCCCCCGGCATCAAGCGCGGCGGCGTGCTCAACGTGGTCCGTCACGAACTGGAACTGGTGGTCGATGCGGCCAACATCCCGGACCAGATCGAGATTTCGCTGGCCGGTCTCGAAGTGGGCGATTCGCTCCACATTTCGGCCGTGACGCTGCCGCAGGGCGCGACCCCGGCGATCACCGACCGCGACTTCACCATCGCAACGATCGTGGCGCCGTCGGCGCTCAAGTCGAGCGAAGGCGAGGCCGAGGCAGCGGAGGGCTGATCGCCCTCCCCTTCACGGGTTCAAAAAATCGCCTCCGCGCCCCAGGTGCGGGGGCGATTTTCTTTTCGGGTGTGGATATCTGGACCACCCTCACCCTTCCCACCGCCTCCGGCGGCGGGCACCTTCCCTCTCCCAAAGGGAGAGGGAGCTTCAACACCTCTCCCTTTGGGAGAGGGAGGGGCCCATCGCGCCCGCGATGGGAGGGTGAGGGTGACGTCTCCACCCCGTTATCAGGGAGTATCGAATGCAGCTCTGGGTGGGCCTCGGCAATCCGGGGCCGCAATATGCGATGCACCGCCACAATGTTGGCTTCATGGCGCTCGACGCCATCGCCGAGGTGCATGGCTTTTCCGCGCCGAAGAAGCAGTTTCAGGGCTGGACGCAGGAAGGCCGGATCGGCAGCGACAAGATCGTCCTGCTGAAACCCGGCACGTTCATGAACGAAAGCGGCCGGGCGGTGCGCGCGGCGATGGATTTCTACAAGCTGACGCCGGAGGACGTCACCGTCTTCCACGACGAGCTCGACCTGTTGCCGATGAAGGTGAAGGTGAAGCGCGGCGGCGGCAATGCCGGCCATAACGGCCTCCGCTCGACCGACGCGCATATCGGCCCGGATTTCCGCCGCGTCCGCCTGGGCATCGGCCATCCGGGGCACAAGGACCGGGTATCGGGCTATGTCCTCGGCAACTATGCCAAGACGGAAATCGAGCCGCTCGCCGACATGCTCGGCGCCATCGCGGCGGAGGCACCGTGGCTGGCGGCCGGCGACGATGTGCGCTTCATGAACGAAGTGGCGCGGCGGCTGCAGGACTGAGCGCGGCTCGTTCGGCACTGCCCGCACAAGGCGCTCCCCCCAACGGAAAAGGGGCCCGGTCGCCCGGGCCCCTTTTCCGTTAGTCGAAGCCGCGAAGCTTACTGCTTCTTACCGACGATTTCGCCGACGATCCGCGTGTCCGCGCCGTTGATGGTGCCGGAAGCACCGAAGGCGATGCCGATATTTGTGCCCTGCGAACCAAAGAAGCCGCCGGAGATCGTACCCGACACCGGGTTGCCGCTGGTGAAGCTGCCGCTGAACTGGTTGGCGCCGATCTGGATCGCGCCCTGCGCCGTCAGCGTCAGATAGGGGGTTTCCGCCCCGCCTGCGCTGGGCGTGGTGGTCAGGTTCAGCGTCACCGTGACCAGGCCGGTCGCGAAGTTGACCGTGGTGGTGCTGCTGCCGGCCAGGCGCGTGATAGTGGTAGCGTTGTTCGCCACGCTGATCGCACGGCCGACGACGCGGGTGGTGTAGCTGGCGGTGCCGGTGGTCGGTACGTCATTGGTCGCGGTGGGATAGCCCCACACGCTGTAGGTCAGCCGCTTCTGGCCCGTCGTCGAATCGCCGCGCCACCAGTTGGCATAGGTCACCGTGCCCAGCGTGCTGAACACGCTGTCGCTGGTCACTTGCGATGCGATGGTGTTGTTCAAGAATTCAAGCTGGGCGAAATTGCCGGCCGATCCGGTGCTCGACGTGCTCTTGTACACATATTCGGTCACCGACGACGACGCCGTGGTCAGCAGATTGGTGTTGGTGAAGCGCGACTCCTCGGCCGATTCGTCGATCACCGCCGTATCATTCGTCAGCGAAGCGACGGCCGCCAGCTTGACGCGGCCCACCTGAATCTCGGTGCCCGTCACGCCCAGCGTCACCGCGCCGGCAGTGGGATCACCGGTATAGCTGGTCGTCGCGTCGAGCGCGCTGAACTGCGCTGCCGCGGTCAGCGGGAAAGCGGTATAGGTCGGCGACGGCGTCGGCGTCGGGGTGGGCGACGAAGTCGGGGTCGGCGTGGGCGACGAGCTGCCACCACCGCCGCAGCTCGATAGCGTAACCGCCGCAGCGGCCGCGCTCAGGACAACATACCGGCGAATCATGCGGAACTCCTCGTAAACCCACTGCAACACGCGAAAAGCGTGCCGCCCCTGTACCCCAGATGAACGGCCCCGCGTCAAGCAGGCAAACGCTCGCGCAGCCCGGCAGTTCACCCACGGCTCCGGCAGCGGGGTCGCCCGGCATTGCGGCGATTTGAAGGCCCGGCCTGCCCGGGCTGGAAAAGTTGCACGGTTCCGCCTATCGAGCCGCCAACCGCGCCGGCGCTTTGCCGGCCTTTCACGACAGGATTGAACTACCGATGGGTTTCCGTTGCGGCATCGTCGGCCTGCCCAATGTGGGCAAGTCCACGCTTTTCAATGCGTTGACCGAGACTGCCGCAGCGCAGGCAGCCAATTACCCCTTCTGCACGATCGAGCCGAATGTCGGCAACGTCGCGGTGCCCGACCCGCGCCTGAACAAGCTGGCCGAAATCGCCGGCTCGCAGAAGATCATCGAGACGCAGCTGGGTTTCGTCGACATCGCCGGGCTGGTGCGCGGCGCCAGCAAGGGCGAAGGGCTGGGCAACCAGTTTCTCGGCAATATCCGCGAAGTCGACGCGGTCGTGCATGTGCTGCGCTGCTTCGAGAATGACGACATCCAGCATGTCGACAACCGCGTCGATCCGATTGCGGATGCCGAGACAGTCGAGACCGAACTGATGCTCTCCGACCTCGAAAGCCTGGAAAAGCGCGTGCCGAACCTCGCCAAGAAGGCGGCACAGGGCGACAAGGAAGCCAAGGCCGCTGCCTCGGTGCTGGGCCAGGCGCTCGAGCTGCTGCGCGACGGCAAGCCGGCCCGGCTGACCGAGCCGAAGGATGTCGACGAGGCACGCATCCTCCGCCAGGCGCAGCTGCTCACCACCAAGCCCGTCCTCTATGTCTGCAACGTCAACGAGGAAGACGCCGCGAACGGCAACGAACTTTCCGCCAAGGTGTTCGCCAAGGCTGCGGCCGAAGGCGCGCAGGCAGTCGTCGTCTCGGCGGCGATCGAGGCAGAGATCGCGACCATGCCGGCCGAGGAACGCGGCGAGTTTCTGGGCGAACTGGGGCTGGAGGAAACCGGCCTCGCCCGAGTCATCCGCGCCGGCTATACGCTGCTCGACCTGCTGACCTTCTTCACCGTCGGCCCCAAGGAAGCGCGCGCCTGGACGGTGCATCGCGGCGCCACCGCGCCGGAAGCCGCCGGCACGATCCACAGCGATTTCGAGAAAGGCTTCATCCGCGCCGAAACGATCGCGTTCGACGATTTCGTAACGCTGGGCGGCGAAGCCAAGGCCCGCGAAGCCGGCAAGCTGCGCGCCGAAGGCAAGGCCTATATCGTCCAGGATGGCGATGTGATGCACTTCCTGCACAGCTGATCGCATTTACCTTCTTCACCCCTCCCTGCTGGCAGGGAGGGGAATCGTTGCCCTCACCCCTCAAACGCCGTCAGGATCGGGCATGGCCCCGCGCGGCCCGATCCGCATTCCCGCGCCAGCCGCGCCAGCGCGTCGCGGGCAGACTTCAGCTCCGCGATTTTCGCATCCAGCGCCGCGATCTGCTCACGCGCCAGCGCCCGGGCACGCGCGCGATCGTCCGTCGCGTCCAGTTCCATCAACTCGCCGATCTGCTCCAGCGTAAACCCAGCGGCTTGCGCGGCGCGGATGAAGCGCAGCCGGCGAAGGTCCGTCTCGCCATAGCGGCGCACCCCCGCATCGGGGCCGCTGGCCCGCGGCGGCGTCGGGATCAGGCCGCGCCGCTGATAATAGCGGATCGTCTCCACCCCCACCCCGCACGCTTCAGCGAATTTTCCGATCGTCAGCGATGCCATGCCTTGACTCCGTACCATGGTACGGACCCTATATGGGGTGCGGACCCAAGGAAAGCATCATGGCATCCGCCTCAGATAAAAGCGCAATTCTGTATCGCATGGTGATGGAAAAGCATGTCTGCCCGTGGGGCTTGCGTGCGCTCCATCTGCTCCGCAGCCACGGTTATACGGTCGACGACCGCCACCTGACGACGCGCGAGGAGACCGACGCATTCAAGGCGCGGCACGCCGTCGCCACCACGCCGCAGATCTTCATCGGCGACCGCCGCATCGGCGGCTACGACGACCTCCGCCGCTTCCTGGGCCTCAAGGTCCGCGATCCCAAGGCCAAGACCTATCGCCCGGTCATCGCGCTGTTCGCGATGGCGGCGCTGCTGGCACTCGCGGTCAGCCAGGCGGTCTATGCCACGCCCTTCACGCTCCGCGCAGGGGAATGGTTCATCAGCTTTTCGATGGTCCTGCTCGCGATGCTCAAGCTGCGCGACGTGTCGGGCTTTGCGACGATGTTCCTCGGCTATGACCTGCTCGCCCGGCGCTGGGTGCCTCATGCGACGCTCTATCCCTTTGCCGAGGCGGCGGCAGGGCTGTTGATGACCGCGAACCTGCTGACCTGGTTCTCCGCCCCGCTCGCACTCGTCATCGGCGGCGTCGGCGCGGTGTCGGTCTTCAAGGCGGTATATATCGAGCGACGCGACCTGAAATGCGCCTGTGTCGGCGGCGACAGCAATGTGCCGCTCGGCTTCGTCTCGCTCACCGAAAACCTGATGATGATCGCGATGGGCATCTGGATGCTCGCGCGCCCGATGGGAGTTTGAACCGTTGCGCACTGCCCTTGTCACGCTCGCCTTGCTGGCCCCGGTCCCCGCGCTGGCGCAGGAGGATCACAGCATGCACGACATGGCCGGCATGCCCGGCATGACCATGGACAGCGACCAGCCGATGCCGTCGATGCGTATGGGTGGCTCCGATCACGCCAGCGCCGGATCGGGCACCGCGCTGTTGCCGCAAGCCGATGGGCCGATGCGCGGCGTCCACCTCGCCACCGGCGACTGGATGGTAATGGCGCATGGCTATGCCTGGGGCGTCTATACCGATCAGGGCGGCAAGCGCGGTGACGACGAAGCCTTTGTCGAATCGATGGCGATGCTCAGCGCCACCCGCGCTTTCGCCGGCGGCACCACGCTCCAGCTCCGCACGATGATGAGCCTGGAGCCAGCCATGGGCGAGCGCGGCTATCCCAATCTGTTCGCCGGCGGGGAAACCGCGAACGGCGTGCCGCTGGTCGACCGCCAGCACCCGCACGACCTGTTCATGGAACTCAGCGCCCGCATCGACACGCCGCTTGCCCCCGGCGTGCGCGGCTTCGTCTATGGCGGCCCGGTCGCCGAACCCGCGCTGGGGCCGAGCGCCTTCATGCATCGCCGCTCGGGCCGCTATTTCGCACTCTCGCCGATTTCGCACCACTGGTTCGACAGCAGCCACATCACCTATGGCGTCGTTACCGGCGGTGTGCAGGCGGGCCGCGTCCAGATCGAAGGCTCGTGGTTCAACGGCCGCGAGCCCGACGAGCATCGCTGGGACATCGACCCCATCCGCCTCAACAGCTGGAGCGTGCGGGCAAGCTGGGCGCCCTCCGACCATTGGCTGGCGCAGGTCTCGACCGGTCGCCTCCACCAGCCCGAAGTCACCCATCCCGGCGAGGACGAGCAGCGCACCACCGCCAGCCTCCATTATGCGAACGGCCCCCTGTCCGCGATGGTCGCCTATGCCGCCAAGGATCGCATCCCCGGCCCGGTGCTGAGCGCCTTTACTGCCGAGGCCACCTGGGATCTCTCCCGCCACCACAGCCTGTTCGGCCGCATCGAGAATGTCGCCAATGACGAGCTGTTCCCCGACCATGCCGATCCCCTCCACGACCGGAAATTCCGGGTGACGCGGTTTGAGGGCGGCTATGCCTATCGTATCCCGATCGCCGACAAGGCCGAACTGGCACTGGGCGGATCGGTGGCGGCCTATGCCAAGCCGCAGGCGCTGAACGCCGCCTATGGCACGGCGCCGGTAAGCACGACGGTGTTTGCGAGGCTGGCGCTGGGGCAGTAACCGGACGGATCCCCCTCACCCCACGCGCTCCCCTCCCGCTTGCGGGAGGGGTCGGGGGAGGGACTGATGTGGAAGAAGTGCCGAAGCGTTTCAGCCCCTCCCCTAGCCCCTCCCGCAAGCGGGAGGGGAACAACACCCCGTCTTCCCATCGCAACAATTCCGGCGCATGGAGCCGCCCATGCGCTGGTATTCCAAAGTCGCCGCCGGGGCGCTTGCTGCCCTGCTCCAGGCCTGTGCCACGGCCCCGGCCCTCAGCCCCGCTCCTGCGCCGGCCCCTGCTGTTGCAGAGGCCCGCGCGCCGGTGGCGATCCTCGTCTCGATCGACGGCTTCCGCTGGGATTATCTCCAGCGCGGCGTCACCCCCAATCTCGCCCGGCTGGCGGAACAGGGAATCAGCGGGCCGATGCACCCCAGCTTCCCCAGCAAAACCTTCCCCAACCACTGGACGCTGGTGACAGGCCTGGTGCCCGACCATCACGGCATCACCGCCAACAAGATGGAGGACACGGCACGCCCGAACGAAGTCTTCACCATGGCGACCGATGCGCCCTTCTGGTGGAACGCCGCGCCGCCGATCTGGGTGGACGCTGAAATGGAGGGCATTCGCAGCGGCACCGTGTTCTGGCCCGGCTCGAACGTGGCCTGGGGCAGCCCGGTGATCAAACCCGACCATGGCGACTATCCCGGCGGCACCCGCCCTTCGGACTGGCTGCAGTTCAACCAGGCGATTACCGGCGAGCAACGCGTCAACGTGGTGCTCGACTGGATGCGCCGCCCCGCCGCGATCCGCCCGCGCTTCATGACGCTCTATTTCGACACGGTCGACACTGCCGGCCACACCTATGGCCCCAACGACGCGCGCACCACCGCCGTCGTCGCCGATGTCGACAAAAGGATCGGCGAACTGGTCGCCGGTCTCGCCGCGCTGGGCCAGCCCGCCAATCTCGTCATCGTCGCCGACCATGGCATGGCAGAAACCAGCGACACGCGCGTCGTCACGCTGGGCCTGCCGACAGACAGCTATCACCTGCTGGAGGCCGGCCCCTATGCCAGCCTCACTCCACTGCCCGGCCACGAGGCCGAGGTCGAAAAGGCGCTGCTCGGCCGCCATCCGCACATGGAATGCTGGCGCAAGGGCGAAATCCCCGCGCGGTTCCGATATGGCACCAACCCGCGTATCCCAGCGATATTCTGCCTCGCCGACGATGGCTGGCTGGTGCAGGAGAAGCTGCCCGAAAAGCCCTTTACCCGCGGCGACCATGGCTATGACAATCAGGCGGCAGACATGACCGCGCTGTTCGTCGCCGCCGGCCCCGCCTTCCGCCACGGCAGCGTGCCGGCGTTCGACAATGTCGACATCTACCCGCTGCTGCGCGACCTGCTCGGCATACAGCAAAAGCGGGGGCTGGACGGCAACGACGCACCGTTCCGGGCGCTGCTCGCCACGCACTAATCTGCTTGCCAGCGACGGGTTTCTAATCGAAACTCGTCGCCATGCGCTATTTCGACGACATCCAGGTGGGCGACCGGGCCAGCTTCGGCCGCTACGAAGTCACGCGCGAGGAAGTGCTCGACTTCGCCCGCAAATATGATCCCCAGCCCTTCCACCTCTCCGACGAGGCGGCGGCGAAAACGCATTTCGGCCGGCTGGCGGCAAGCGGCTGGCACAGCAATGCGATGACCATGGCGATGCTGGTCGCCTATTACGAGGCGAACCCGATCGCCAGCATGGGCGCCGCCGGCATCGACGAACTGCGCTGGGTGCGCCCGGTCTATCCCGGCGACGTGCTCCGCTGCGAAACCGAAGTGCTGGAAGCCCGCGCTTCGCAGAGTCGCCCCGAAATGGGCATCGTCCGCAGCCGGCTGACCACCTTCAACCAGAAGGACGAGCCGGTCCTCACCTTCATCGCCAACGCGCTGGTGGGGCGGCGGCCGGCGGCGGGGTAGCGTTGGAGCTCCCGAGGTGAGGCGTCGGATCCTGCAGCCTTCTTGTCCTGAAGCGGGCGTTTAGCTATATAGTTAGCTAAGGAGGCGCCCTATGGCCCAGTTTTCGGTACATGACGCAAAGACCAACCTTTCGCGCCTGATCGCCGAGGCGCTGGCGGGCGGGGATGTCGTCATCGCGCGCGGCAATGTGCCTGCGGTCCGGCTGGTTCCGGTCACGCCTTGCGGCCGGCGGCAATTCGGTGCGCTGCGGGGCAAGGTCTCGATGGATGCCCGCTTCGATGAGCCGCTGCCCGCCGAAGAACTGGAAGGGTGGAACCTCGCTTGAGGTTGCTGCTCGACACGCACGCATTGATCTGGTGGCTGGCGGGCGATGCGGCGCTCAGCCGTCCTGCACTGGAGGCGATCAGCGACGAGCAGAACGCCGTTTTCGTCAGCGCGGCCTCTGCGATGGAGGTCGCCACCAAGTTCCGGATCGGCAAGCTGCCGGGGGCGGCGTTGCTGGCACAGGATTTTGAGGCGATCGTCGCGGGCCAGGGCTTCATCGAACTGGCGATCAGTGTCCGCCACGCCCGGATGGCTGGTGAGATGCACATCCCGCACAAGGATCCTTTCGATCGCCTGCTGATCGCGCAAGCGCAGGCGGAGGATATGATGCTGGTTTCGAACAAAGTCGTGTTTGACGGGTTCGCGGTGAAACGCCTCTGGTAGGGAGGATCGTTACCAGGCCATGCGACCGCAGTCACAAGGATAGCGATGCTCTATATCGTCGGGGGCTGCAGCCGCAGCGGGAAATCAATGCTCGCGGGACGGATGCGCGAACGCCACGGCATCCCGTGGTTCTCGCTGGATGCCCTGAAAATGGGCCTTTCGCTTGGCGCCCCTTCCCTCGGCGTTCGGCCCGACGCCGATGACCTGCTTACTGCAGACCAGATGTGGCCTGTGATCGCACCCATTCTCGATCATGCGCTGTGGGATCAGCGGGATTATCTTGTGGAAGGCGTCAATCTGCGCCCGCGAAAGGTGGCCGAATTTATCCGGGAAGCCGACGAGCCGGTCCGCGCCTGTTTTCTCGGCTATCCCGACATCGCCATCGAACGTAAGGCGGCGGAAGTAGCACGGCATGTCGGCCCACCCACCGACTGGCTCCATCGCACCGGGCGCGACCATGTCCGCCAGTATCTGGAAATCAGCCGCCAGATTAGCCGCACGCTTCGCGAGGAATGCGCATCGGTAGGAATTCCCTTCGTCGACACGGGACCGGACTTCGCGGCCGGGCTTGCTGCGGGCGAGCAGGCGCTTATGGGGATCGCCCGGGAAATCATATGACGAATCTCCCCTCCCTGAAAGGGAGGGGATAAAGGGGTGGGTGCGCGCGTCGGCGCGCTCAAGAGACTCCTCCCCTGTCGAAAGCGAGCCCGCCACCTGCGGCGGCGGACCCACCCCCGGCCCCTCCCTGCGAGCAGGGAGGGGAGCGAAAGAGCCAAGCGCCTCGCCTCAGCGGGGAAGCACGCCATCACTCAACCCACTGAAACACTTCCTCCAGCGGCTTCCCGAACACCTTCGCGATCCGGAACGCCGCCTCCAGCGAGGGCGAATATTTGCCCTGTTCGATGGCGGCGATCGTCTGGCGGGTAACGCCGATGCGGGCGCCCAGTTCGGCCTGCGTCATCTCACCGGCGAGGAAGCGCAGGGTGCGGAGCTGGTTGGCGATCCTGCCCTCAGCCATGCCAGCCCCGCCGGTAGCACGTCACGATCACCGCATGGCGAACGACCTCTGCCAGAACCAGCGCCAGCAGCGCCGCATTGACGATGCGCCCCCCCTGTTTGCTGAACGGCATCACCACGCCGACCAGAATCATGCCGGTCAGCAGCACGAAATAGGCGATCTGGGCACCCCGCCGGCTGATGGCGCGGTCCCGTTCATCGGCGGCCGCGCGGGCCTCGCTGCCCGCGTGGACGGCGAGGACGATGCTGCCGACGATCATCGCGACCGCCTGCGCCCCGGCGATGCTCCCGAACAGCACCAGCATGCCGAGCGGCGACCGCCCGGGGCCCGCCGCCAGCGGAAAATAGATGCCATAGGCCACCAGCATCAGTGCAAGCGACAGCCACGCCTGTTTCTCACGCCACGCCATTCCTTTCCCCTCGAGTCGATTTACGATGACATCGAGTTACATTCAAAATACTTCATGTACAATATTTTTAACATATAACCGTCAAATTCGTGAACTTCCTAAACTTCGACGATCATGCAGATATCGCCTGAAGCGGGACCGGAGAACAGTCTCGCCGCCCAGTGGGTTCGGTTCCGGCCACTTGCCAAATGGCATGATGTTCTCTATATGTTCACAGTATACGTTGCCCTTCCCGGTCGGCGCAGGACGTGATCGCCTCATATCGGCCGCAGACGCGCAGCGCCGAACGCCCTATAGTGCTGCCACGAGAAACGGAGCGCATCATGGCCGACACGTCCCTTTCTGCCGAGGTCGATGCCAATATCGCCGCACTGTCCGGCTGGCGCGGGGCGTTGCTTGCCCGGCTCCGCCGCTGGATCCACGAGGCACTGCCCGACGTGATCGAGGACGTGAAGTGGCGGAAGCCGAGCAATCCGTCCGGGGTGCCGGTCTGGTCGCACGGCGGCGTGCTGTGCACCGGTGAGACGTATCGCGACAAGGTGAAGCTCACCTTCGCACGCGGCGCTGCGTTCGCCGAGCCGGCCGGGCTGTCCAACGCCAGCCTCGACGCCGGCACGCGCCGCGCGATCGATTTGCGCGAGGGCGATCACGTCGAAGAAGCGGCGTTCAAGGCATTGATCCGGGCTGCTGCGGCCGCCAATGCGGACTGAACCGCGGGGCCGCCCCGCCTCCACCCTCCTGGCCACAGGCGTGCGCACATGATCCTTCCCAAGCTTCCCGCCGCACTGCTCGAGGGTGTCTGGTCGGTGGACCGAAGCGCCCCGGTATCGCCCCGGCTGCTCGCCATCGCGGCGCTGGGCATGGCCGTGCCGGTGGCGGTGGGTCTGGCGCTGGGGCAAGTCTCGACGGGGTTGCTGATCGGCCTCGGCGCGATCCTGCTCGCCGGTGCGCCGGCCGAGCCGGGCAAGCGCGCCGCCAACCCGATCGTCCAAGCCGGCCCGGCGCTGGCTGCGGTGCTCGCCGCGACGGCGATTGCGGCCCTGCCCTTCCCCGATCTCGGGTTGATCCTGCTCGTGGCGGTCGCCGGGCTGGTGTCGGGCTATAGCCGCCCGGTCGGCGGCGCGGCGATCCGCTTCCTCGTCTATGCAGTGCTGGGCGCAAGCTTCCTCGATGGCCAGGCGGGGCATCACGGCAATGCGGCGCTGGTGTTCGGCGCCGGCGCGCTGTGGAACATCGTACTGCGCGCGCTGATCGCCGGCCCCCGCGTCCCGCAGCCGGAGCCGGAGCCTGCCCACGTCGGGCGCCGACAGCCGACACCGGCCCAGCTCCGCGCCCATTTCCGGAAAGGACTGCGCACGCTGGCCGGCTGGCAATTCCCGCTGCGGCTGGCGATCGGGCTGGGGATCGCCAGCATGTTGCGCCACCTTTGGCCGGCGCATCATTTCTACTGGATACTGCTCACCGTCGCGCTGCTGACCGAGCGGCCGGTCGAACATCTGCCGGTCAAGCTGCTCCAGCGGTTGATCGGTACGGTCGGCGGGGTCGCGGTGACGGCGCTGGTGCTGGTAGCTGCAGCCGCCTCGCCGATCGCTTCGGGGGTGCTGGCTTGCGGGCTGGCCACGCTGGTGCCGGTGGCGCGCGCCCGCAGCTATCTTCTCTATTCGGTGATTTCCACGCCACTGATCCTGCTGGTGCTGGACATCCACCACCCCGCCGATCCCGCGCTGCTGGTCGACCGGCTGGTGGCGACGCTGGCGGGCGGCGCGATCGTGCTGCTGCTCAACCGGCTGTTCGACGGGCTGCTTCCCCGCGAAACCGCGCCGGTCGGAAGGACCGGCGCCGGTCCGAAGGTGACGCGATGATTACCAGCGGCGTCCCCGGAAATCGTGCCAGTTGTTGCGCCAGTGCGGGTCGCCGCGCCAGCCGCCGCGGCGATGCTCCCAATAGCCGCGCTGCACCTCGTTCCATGCGTAGCGGTGGCGGTAGCGGTCGTACACATAGATGCCGGTGCCGGGGTAATAATAGTCGCCATACCAGCCCCAATAGGGGTCGCCCCAGGCGGCATTATACCCCACTGCGACACGGGTGGTGGTATAATAGCCGTTATCGGCACAGCCACCCAGCGCGGCTGCCCCGCCCAGCAGGGCCGCGCCGATCAACACCTTCCAGCTCTTCTGCATTGCTACGCTCCTTAACCGAGGCGCGCGGCAGGGCGATGCGATGCCCCATGGCCGCGCCCCTGAAAGGGCATATCGCAGGATCAGCGAAAAAGTTCCAGAGACGGAACGATCAATGCCCGTCAAAGGCGACCAGCGCGAAAACGGCGATCCCCTCGCCGCGCAGCGCATCGGCGCCGCCCAGTTCGGGCAGGTCGACCACGAACGCGGCCTGGGTGACTTCGGCCCCGGCCTTGCGCAGCAGCCGGACCGCCGCCCTTGCGGTGCCGCCGGTGGCGATCAGGTCGTCGACCAGCAGCACACGGGCGCCGGGTGCCAGCGCATCGGCGTGAATCGCGATGCGATCGGTGCCATATTCCAGCGCATAGTCCTCGGCGATGGTCGCGCCGGGCAGCTTGCCGTCCTTGCGCACCAGCAGCACGCCGGTGCCAAGCTCCATCGCCAGTGCCGCGCCGAAGAGGAAGCCGCGTGCCTCGATGCCCGCGACCAGGTCGACTTCACCCGCCACCTGCGCCGCCATCCGCTGGATGGTCCGCTTCAGCCCGTCCGCATCGAGCAGCAGCGTGGTGATGTCGCGAAACATGATCCCCGGCTTCGGAAAGTCGGGGATCGTGCGAATCAGACTGCGAATGTCCTGGTTCTGGTCGATGTCCATCAATGCTTCACGCCGCGCCACACAGTGAGGTACGCGCCATAGGCGAGCCCGGTGGCAAACAGCAAGAAGATCACGGTCGCAAACCCGGCCTGGTGCCGCACCTGCATCGTCGGCTCGGCGGTCCAGACGAGGAAGGCGGCAACGTCCTTCGCCATCTGGTCCTTGGTCGAGGCGGTGCCGTCGTCGAACTGCACCTGCCCGTCACTGGTCAAAGGCGGCGGCATCGCGATGTTGAGGTTCGCGAAATAGGGGTTGAAGTGCATGCCCTCGGGCGTCTTCATCACGTCCGGGAACTTGGCGGCCTTCTCTGCATCGGGCTTTTCGTCATAGCCGGTCAGCAGCGAATAGACATAGGCCGGGCCTTCATGCCGCGCCTTGGTGATCAGGCTCAGGTCCGGCGGATTGCCGGTGCCGGCATAATAGACCTTCGGGAAATGATCCGACGGCACATTGTCGCGCTCGCCCCAGGTGCCCGCCTTGGGATCGAACACCGGCTGCTTGGCGCCCCAGTCCTTGGCGATCTTCTTCACCTGCGCGTCGCTATAGCCGATGTCCTTCAGGTTGCGGAAGGCGACCAGGCTGAGCGAGTGGCAGGTCGAGCAGACCTCCTTGTAGACCTTGAAGCCGCGCTGGAGCTGGGCGAGGTCGAACTTGCCGAACGGCCCGTTCGAAGGGAGGTCCAGCTCCTTGGGTGCCTTGTGCAGCACCTTTTCGGCGGTGTCCTTGGGCGGATCCTTGATCAGGCCCGAGATGCTGCCGATCAGGGCGATCAGCAGCACGCCGACAAAGGCAAGGCCGATCAGGAACTTGATCGAGCGTAGAAAGATCGACGTCATTGTTCCCTGCCCCCTTTACGCGGTCGCTGCGGTTTCGCTGATGCGCGAGCCGCCCTTGCCGCCCAGCACCGCCTCGGTAATCGAGTTCGGCAGCGGCTTCGGCGTTTCGATCCGCGAGATGATCGGCACGATGATCAGGAAATGTGCGAAATAATAGGCCGCCGCGATCTGGCTGATGATCACGTACATCGGCTCCGCGGGCGAACCGCCGCACCAGCCCAGCACCAGCACGTCCAGCACCAGCACCCAGAAGGCGACGCGGTACATCGGCCGGTAATTGGCCGAACGCACCGGCGAGCGATCGAGCCAGGGCAGGAAGAACAGCAGCAGGATCGAGCCGAACATCGCCAGCACGCCCCACAGCTTCGCCGGCAGAATGAAGTCTGCGGTGAAGGCGCGCAGGATCGCGTAGAACGGCCAGAAATACCATTCGGGGACGATGTGCGCCGGCGTCGAAAGCGGGTTGGCCGGGATGTAGTTGTCCGGGTGGCCCAGATAGTCCGGATAGAAGAACAGCAGGACCGAGAAGATGATCAGGAACACGCCGACGCCGAACCCGTCCTTCGCGGTGTAATAGGGGTGGAACGGCACCGTGTCCTGCTCGCCCTTCACTTCCACGCCGGTCGGGTTGCTCGAACCCGGAATGTGCAGCGCCCAGATGTGCAGGATGATGACACCCGCAATCACGAACGGCAGCAGATAGTGGAGCGAGAAAAAGCGGTTGAGCGCGGCGTCATCGGGCGCATAGCCGCCGAGCAGCCAGATGCGGATCCAGTCGCCCACCACCGGTATCGCCGAGAAGAAGCCGGTGATCACCTGCGCGCCCCAGAAGCTCATCTGCCCCCAGGGGAGCACATAGCCCATGAAGGCGGTGGCCATCATCAGCAGGAAGATCACGACGCCGAGCAGCCAGATCATCTCGCGCGGCGCCTTGTACGATCCGTAATGGAGGCCGCGGAAGATGTGGATGTAGACCACGATGAAGAACATGCTGGCGCCGTTGGCGTGCGCGAAACGGAGGAACCAGCCGGCGTTCACGTCGCGCATGATCGTACCGTTGACCGATTCGAACGCGCCCGCGGCCGAGCTGTGGAAATGCATCGCCAGCACGATGCCGGTGACGATCTGCACGACCAGCGCAACGCCGGCCAGCACACCGAAATTCCAGAAATAGTTGAGGTTGCGCGGCACCGGATAGCCGGCACCGATGGCGTTATAGACGAACCGCGGGAGGGGCAGACGTTCGTCCACCCACTTCATCACCGGGTTCTTCGGCTCATAATGGCGCGCCCAGGGAAAGCTCATGCTCGTCTATCCTCACCCGACCACGACGACAGTGTCTGACGTGAATTCATATTTGGGCACCTCGAGATTCTTCGGTGCCGGCCCCTGGCGGATGCGCCCGGCGGTATCATAGGCCGAGCCATGACAGGGGCAGAAATAGCCGCCGAACGGCCCGCGATTCTCGCCCTCGCCCGCGCCCAGCGGCACACAGCCCAGATGGGTGCATACGCCCAGCGTGATCAGCCACTGCTTCTTGCCCGCCTTGGTGCGCTGTTCCAGCGTCTGCGGATCGCGCAGGCTGGAGACCGGCACGGCATCCGCTTGGGCGATTTCACTCGGTGTAAGGTGGCGAACGAAAAGCGGCTGCTTGCGGAAGCTCGTCTTCACCGCCTGCCCGGCTTCGATCTTGGAAAGATCAACCTCGGTGCTCGACAGTGCCAGCACGTCGGCTGAAGGATTCATCGAGTTGACCAGCGGCAGCACCACGACACCGGCGCCAACCGCCGCCACTGCCGTTGCAGCATAGGTCAGATAGTCGCGGCGGCGGGGATTGGCGAGAAGTTCACCACCCGGGCCGACCGTCTGTTCGGGAGGAACACCATCTTCAAGCGTTGCCATGCGTTAGCCCTTGCACTTCAGAACTATACCGCGTCGGATGCGCGGGTAATCGGACGCGAGCGATACAATCGCCCCATGCCGCCCGGTGCCCCCGGTGGCTTGGCCCGAGTTGATAGACGGCGCGAGACAGCTTTGCCAACAGGGATTTTGCGTATGTCGGAGCTGTATTGAACATGCCAAGCTTCCCTAGCGGCGCGTTCCGGTTCTATTGCAACGCACCATGCGACTAGCGCTTTTCCAGCCCGAAATTGCGGGCAATGTCGGCACGATCTTGCGGCTTTCTGCATGCATGGGCGTCGCCGTCGATCTGATCGAGCCGCTCGGCTTCCCCTTTGGTGATCGCGCCCATCGCCGCGCCGCCATGGACTATGGCGAACAGGCGGAGATTGTCCGCCATGCCGACTGGGAAGCGTTCACCGCGCGCGTGCCCGGTCGCATCGTGCTGTTCACTACCCGCGGCGGCATCCCCCTGCCCCAGGCGCGCTTTGCGGGGGACGATACGCTGCTGTTCGGTTCCGAAGGCGCCGGCGCGCCCGATTTCGTGCACGACCGTGCTGATCTGGCAGTGCGCATCCCCATCCGGCCGGGGCTCCGGTCCTTGAACCTTGCCGTCGCAGCGGGCATCGGTCTGGCGGAGGCGCTGCGCCAGACGGAGGGATTTCCACAGTGATCGCATTGGACGAGCAACAGCAACGCGCGCGCAACTGGTTCGAGAGCCTGCGCGATTCGATTTGCGCAGAGTTCGAGGCAATCGAGCGCGAGGCCGGCTCGGATGCCCGTTTCGAGTATCTGCCCTGGGACCGCAACGACTCGACCGGCGCACCCGGCGGCGGCGGCGTGCGGGGCGTGATGAAGGGCCGCGTGTTCGAAAAGGTCGGCGTAAACGTCTCCACCGTCGGCGGCGCATTCGAAGGCGAGTTCGCCAAGACCATCCACGGCGCGGGCGAAGACCCGCGCTTCTTCGCCACCGGCATCAGTCTGGTCGCGCACATGGCAAATCCGCATGTGCCGGCCGTGCATATGAACACGCGCTTCCTGACCACCACGAAGCGCTGGTTCGGCGGCGGCGCCGATCTCAATCCGCCGATCGCCTATGCCGAAGACACCGCCGATTTCCACGCCCGGTTGCAGGCGGCGTGCGACGCGCACGACCCGGCCTATTACCCCCGCTTCAAGGCCTGGGCGGACGACTATTTTTTCATCCCGCACCGCAACATGCATCGCGGTGTCGGCGGCATTTTCTACGATCATCTGGAAGGCGAGTGGGAAGCAGATTTCGCCTTCACCCAGGATGTCGGCCGCGCGTTTCTGGACATTTTCCCGAAGCTGGTGCGGCGGCGGATGCATCAGCCGTTCGACGATGCCGATCGCCAGCGTCAGCTCGAATGGCGCGGCCGCTACGCCGAATTCAACCTGATCTATGATCGCGGCACGCTGTTCGGCCTCAAGACAGGCGGCAATGTCGACGCGATTCTGATGAGCCTGCCGCCGCTGACTGCCTGGAGCTGAGATGGGCCTGCTGCCGGTCGCCAACGATCAGATCGCCACGATCGTCACCTCGCTCGAAATGCTCGAGCGGCCGAAACCGCGCCCGGTGCCGACCGCGCCCTTCCGCCTCGTCCACTGGTCCGCACCCGCAAACGACAAATATCGCGCCCTGTTTCGCCGCGTCGGCGCGCCCTGGCTTTGGTTCTCGCGGCTGGTGATGGAGGAGGCGGCACTGCGCCGGATTCTCGATGATCCCGCCATCGCCATCTATGCGGTGGTCGATCGGGCGGGCATCGAGCTGGGGCTGCTGGAACTGGATTTTCGGGTCGCCAACACCTGCGAGCTTTCCTTCTTCGGGCTGGTGCCCGAACTTGCCGGCAAGGGCCATGGCAACTGGCTGATGGCGCAGGCGCTCGCCTTTGCCTGGCGCAAGGAAGTGACGCGCGTATGGGTGCACACCTGCACGCTCGACCATCCCGGCGCGCTCGGCTTTTACCGGCGCCATGGTTTCGTGCCGTACAAGCGGACCATCGAGACGTTCGTCGATCCGCGCATCGCCGGGGTGCTGCCGCCCGACACGGCGCCTCACATTCCCTGTCTGGGCCCCGTTACCCGATAGGCGGCAGCGCGCAGCACGGTGAGCGCCGCCCAGACGAGCCCTGCGACGATCGACAGCGCGACAAAGCTGATCGCTTCCGCCACCTGCCCGCCGCCGATTGCCGCACCGACCAGCCCGGTGACGACGCTGGCAAGCGCCAATGCCGCGACTCCGGCGATCAGAACCGCCCCGGTCGCGAACAGAATCACCAGCCAGCCCATGCCTGCGCTGCGGCGCCACCCCTCCCGCACCGCCGACACCAGCCCCGCTTGCGGATCGGCGGCATAGGCAGGTGCGGCCAGCCAGGTGCGCGCGAACAGGAACAGCCCCGGCAGCACGAACAGCGACAGGCCGAGCGAAAGGGCCAGCCCGATCAGCAGATCGAGCACCAGAAACGGAAACAAGCGGCGCAGACTATCGGCGAGGACCGCGCCGAGCGTGCGTCCATCCCGTTGCAGATAGAGGGTCAGTACGGCGAATATGCCGTAATCCATGGCGAAATTGGATAGCGCGAGCGGCACCAGATTAGCCTGAGTGAACCGCGCATAAAAGGCGTTGAAGGCTTCGCTCAGTTGCTCTGCCGGCACATTGTTGGGAATGCCGGCATTGGCGATCAGCAGAATGATCCCCAGCATCGGCAGCACGAAGAACACGCCGGCGATCCGGAGCAGCAACTGGCGCTCCGCACGCCACAATGCACCGGCTTCGGCAAACAGTTCCGCAAATCGCAAGGTCACGCGGCAAGCACCTCGTCTTCCAGCGGCGCCCGGGCGGCCAGCGCGACATACAGCTTGGCCAGAAAAACTGCGAAAACCGTCATGAAACTCGCCTGTACCGCTGCCGTCACGATCGACGTCAGAACGCTCGCCAACGAAAGGCCCTCCGAATCGTTGCCGATCAGCAACGCAAACACGCTGCCAAAGACCGTGGATGCCGCCAGCCGACACACCGCCGCCAGTACGCCGAGCAGGATCAGCACGCCGGCGATACGCAGCGCATAACCGCGCGTCAGCGCCCAGGCGCGCACCAGCGAGCGCAGCGCCCCGCCTTCCTGCACCAGAACCGCCTGCGCGATCGAGAAACGCGAAACCAGCCAGATGCCGATGACGAGGGCCAGGACCGAGTAGAGGCTGACGGCCAGGGCGGCGGAAGGCGCGATCTGCGGCGCCATACCCCGCCCGACCGCAGCGAAATCGACGCCGCTTATGGCGAGGATGACGACTGCCGGCAGCGCCAGCAGGGCAATGCCCACGCCCAGCAATATGCTTTGCGCCAGCGCCGGAAACAGGCGCTGCCGTGCAACCGCTCCGGCGCGCTGCCCCTGCGTGCCGACCGCCTGACCGGTAATCGTCAACGTTCCCCAGATCGAGACGAATGCGAAAAGCAGCTCGAGGAGCGTCAGTTGCGCCGCCAGCATGGGCGATGCCGTACGGATCACCACATCCAGATTGATCGTGATCGAGGCGGGCACGAAGAAGGCGAGCAGCGCCGTCGGCAGGATCGTACCGAGGTTGTCGCCCAGAAACTCGACCGTCCGATCCCAGACGGTTCCCATCTTCACCATATGCCTGCACCCCTTGTCGGCTTCCTGCCTGTTAGCCCCCGCCGCCGGGCTTGCCAATGCTTGCGCTGGGCGACGGATCGGCGCAATCGGCCCCTTGTGATGCAACATGTGATGCAACAGGATATCGAATGGCGGGTCGAGCCGCAGCAGGTGGACTATGGTGAGGCTCTGCAGACCATGGAGGCACGCGCCGCCGCGGTAACGGCGGGCGCCGCGCGCGAACTGGTATGGCTGCTCGAACATCCCGCAGTCTATACCGCCGGCACCAGTGCCGATCCGGTCGAGATGCTTGACCCGCGTTTTCCCGTTCACCGCGCCGGCCGCGGCGGGCGCTACACCTATCACGGCCCCGGCCAGCGGATCGGCTATGTCGTGCTCGACCTGCGCAAGCGGCGGCGCGATGTGCGCAACTATGTCCATGCCATCGAAGGCTGGGTGATCGCGGCGCTGGGGGAATGCGGCATCGAGGCGTTCCGCGCGCCGGGCAGGATCGGCATCTGGACACTCGATCGGGGCCAGGAGGCGAAGATCGGCGCGATCGGCGTGCGCATCCGCCAATGGGTGACGCTGCATGGCTTTGCCGTGAACCTCGATCCCGATCTTACCCATTTCGCGGGAATCGTCCCTTGCGGGATCGCCGAATATCCCGTTACGAGCACTGTGGCTCTGGGGCGCCCGATTTCGGCGGATCGATTCGACGCCGCGTTGGAGGCCACATTTTTGCCATTTTTAGACGGTCTGGCTTGCACCGAGTGAAATCGAGTCTTGAGGGTGTGCCCCGAACCGTCTAATGTCCAGTCCGGTTTGGGTATTAACGGCGTAAACCGTCGTCCAAATCCACTATCTAGGGAGCTATCTAAATGCGTGCAGTCCTTTCGAAGATCGTTGCTGGTTCGATGATCGCCGGTGCGGCCCTCCTGGCCTCGGCGTGCACCAACAACGAGACCACGGCTGTCAACAACACCACCGAAGTCGTTGCTCCGGACAATGGCGCGACCGACGCGATGGTTGGCAACGTTGAGACCCCGGCTGACAACGCCGCCGACAACGGCACTGCCAACGTCGCTGGCAACGCGATGTAATCATCGCGCGAAAGCGTGTTTCGAAGGGGCCGTCCGGGCGACCGGACGGCCTCTTTCCATTTGCAGCGGCTGCGGCTCCGGCCTGGGCACGGCACAAAATCCACATTTCACCGCATATTCGAATCCTGCCTGAAAAAAGGGGCTTGGGCGACGAATCGAAACGCCCTACGAGCGGTTTCATGACAATTATGAGGGGCGGAATGCTCGTTCGGCCTATTGCCTTCACCGCCGCAATCGCGGCTGTTTTCTGCTTTTCCACGCCCGCCTCGGCGCAGTTCTTCCTGAAACCTGTCGACCTTTCGGCCGCGCCGGTGACCGGCGAGGAACCCGGGATGACCGGCCCCGCGCTGCCCGGTGCAACGCCGGCGGAATTGCGCGCGGCGCTGGTGTGGAATCTCCGCGCGGCACTCAACGTTGCTGCACTGCAATGCGCTTTTTCGCCATCGCTGCTCAGCCTGGAAAACTATCAGGCCGTATTGCGCGATCACAAAGTAGAACTGGCCAATTCACTCGAAACGGTCCAAAAATATTTCACAAGAACAAACAAGAATAAAAAGGTCGCCGATACGGAATTTGATCGTTTCGGGACGCGGGTTTATTCCGGTTTCTCGACTGTCTCAGGACAGCTCTCTTTTTGCCAGACTGCCGCCGCAATCGGCCAGGACGCAGTGTTCGCGCCGCGCGGCAAATTGGGCGACGTAGCGGCCGCCCGGATGCGCGAGCTGCGCGCCAGCCTCGCCGCCTGGGGCGAGCAATATTTCCGCAGCCGTCGCACCGCGATCATCATGCCCGGCATGCGCCCGCTGCCGCCCTTCGGCAATGAGCGCTGCTGGCGGCGTGAGGAATATCAGCCGCGCAAGTGCGGCCCCCTGCCCCAATAACCCCGCCGGGGCTGCGCCCGATCAGCGCAGCCCCAGCGTCTTGTGGTTCTGAAGCGTCAGCCGCCAGCGCGGCCGCGCCAGCGCAAGATCGATCGCGGCCCGCGCATTCGCCGCCGCCGCCGCATCGTCCATCGGCTGCACCAGGAAATGGGCGAAGTCCCATGCCTCCAGCGCAGCGGGATCGACGCCCGCCTGCGGCCATACCAGCTTCAGTTCATCGCCTTGCTGCTGGACCACCGTGCTGCCCGCCTTGGGGCTGACGCAGACCCAGTCGATGCCGGGATGCACTGCCAGCGTGCCGTTGGTCTCGATCGCAATGCGGAAGCCCCGCGCATGCAGTGCCGCGACCAGTGCATCATCGACCTGCAGCATGGGTTCGCCGCCGGTCAGCACGACGAAGCGCCGGTCGCCGCCCGGCCCCCAATGCTCCGCCACCATATCCGCCAGCGCCGCCGCATCGGCAAACCGGCCGCCGCCGGCGCCGTCGACGCCCACAAAGTCGGTGTCGCAGAACCGGCAAATCGCGCTCGCCCGGTCCTGCTCGCGCCCCGACCAGAGATTGCAGCCGGCGAAGCGGACGAACACCGCCCGCGCGCCGGCATTCACGCCTTCGCCCTGCAGCGTCAGGAAGATTTCCTTGACCGCGTAGCTCATGGCCGGGTGGCGTAACGGGTGGGATCGGGCAGCCCCGCTTCCTCGAAACCGCGCATCCGCAGCCGGCAGCTGTCGCACAGGCCGCAATGCACCCCGCCGGGCGCCGGATCGTAGCAGGACCAGCTCATCCCGGCATCGAGCCCCAGCCGCGCCGCCTCGCGGACGATATCGGCCTTGCTCATGTGCTGGAGCGGCGCGCGAATGCGGAACGGCGCGCCTTCCACCCCGGCCTTGGTCGCCACTTCGGCCAGCTTCTCGAACTCGGCGATGAATTCCGGCCGGCAATCGGGGTAGCCCGAATAATCGAGCGCGTTGACGCCGATATAGAGGTCGCGGGCCCCCGCCGCCTCGGCCCAGCCCAGCGCCAGGCTGAGGAAGATCGTGTTACGCGCCGGCACATAGGTGACAGGTATGTCCTCGCCCACCCCGGTCTTCGGCACGGCGATCTCGTCGGTCAGCGCCGATCCGCCGAAAGCGCGCAGGTCGAGCGGCATCACGACATGGCGTTCGGCGCCCAGCGTCGCGGCGATTCGCCGCGCCGCGGCCAGTTCGACCTGATGCCGCTGGTTGTAATCGATCGAAAGCGCGAACAGCCGGTGCCCGTCTTCCCGGGCACGCGCCGCCGACACCATCGAATCCAGTCCGCCCGAAATCAGGGCGATTGCCACACTATTGCTCATCGCGCGCATCTACCCGTTTTTGCTGCAAAGCAAAATGGGCCGCCCCCGGAGAGAGCGGCCCTGAGTCAGGATGGGAAAACCAATGCCAGAGAGGAAATCCGCTCTCGCAAGAGCAAGCTACCTCTACCGCAACAGGGTTAAGACCAGGTAAGCGCCACTAGGCGCAATCGCCGACCCGCCGCGCGTCGAAGGTTTCGGAGAAAGGCAGCCCGTCGATCACGCCCTGCGTGTCGATCGAGAGCGAGCGGGGCGTATCCACCACCAGCCGGGTGAGCACCGTGCCATGGCCGGCGCAGCTCTGCCGCACGGTGGCGCGGCTGGCCGCGCTTTCCAGCACCAGCGGCTGACACGCCAGTTCGCTATGGTTGAGGCGCAGGAGCTGATAGGAATCGCGCACGCACAGGGTCTGCTCCTTGCCTTCGGAATTGCGCAGCACCCATTTGCCCTTCTGGACCATGTTGACGGCCGGCAGATCGATGCTGCGCTTCGCCGCGGACTGCGCCGCCTGCCCGGCAATGGCAATGCCTGTTCCCAGCGCCAGTCCGGCCATGGCCGCCAGGCTTACCCATAGCTTACTCTTGCTCACCCGCATTCACTCCACTCGAGCGCGGCACCGCTCGCGCGGTGCCGTTCCGTTACGCATCATATCATAGGTGAATTACAGCTTTACAACGCTGGTGGAATGAAATCCGCAAGAGCGACCGGGAACTGTTTGGAGCAAAAGGCACAGTTCACCTTGATCACGCCTCCCTCGTCTGCCATCGCCGCCCGCTCCTCTTCAGGGAACTTCGCGAGCACCTGCTGGATATAGTCCGCGCCGCAGCGGCAGCCGCGCGACAGGTCGTTGCCGGCCAGTAGCCGCACTTCCTCTTCCTCGTTGAACAGCCGCCACACCAGCCCTTCCAGCGAGATCGCCGGATCGGCCAGTTCGTCGGCGCCCATGGTGCTGCCCAGCGCCTCGACATGCTGCCATTCGGGATGGTCGAGCCGCACATGCAGCCGCTCGCGCCCCACCTCGCCTTCCGGCAGATGCTGGAGGAACAGGCCGCCGGCGATCATCTGACCGGTGGCCTTGTCCTTCCGCACGCCCAGCCGCACCAGCGTGGGGATCTGTTCCGACTGGAGGAAGTAGCTTTGCGCCGCCTCGGCAATCGAAGCGCCTTCGAGCGGCACGATGCCCTGATAGCGCTCCTTGGTCAGCGCCTGGTCGAACGTCACCGCCAGAGAGCCGCCGTTGAACAGCGACTTGAGCGACGGGTTCTTGCCGAGCTGGCTCAGCCGCACGGCGTCGAACTGCACATAGCCGCGCAGCGCGCCGTTCTGGTAATCGCACACCATCAGGCTGACGATGCCGCGCTGGGTCTGCGCCTGCAGCGTCATCTGCCCTTCGGCATCCTTCAGCGTGCTGCCGAGCAGCGCGGTCAGCGTCAGCGCCTCGGCCAGCAGCTTTTCGATCGGCGCCGGATAGGCATGGGCCGAAAGAATCTCGTTCAGCACCGGCCCCAGCCGCGCGACGCGGCCGCGGACATGGCGGTCGGGAATGGCAAAGCCGGTCACGCGATCGAGATCGGCGGCGGGAACGGGGTTGGTCACGGTACGTCTCCGGCAATTCGCCGGGGGCCGCGAGAAGTCGAGAGACTCCGCGCGTTCCGGGGCGAACGCAGCTTTGGGGTTCGGAGCGCTAGATAGGGGTTTGGCGGCGGGAAACAATCCATCCCGGCCGCACCGCGCCGACGCCCCCGCCCCTGGCGCGCCACAGAAGCAAAAAGGGCCGGAACTTTCGTCCCGGCCCCTTCTGTCTTATTCCGCGTCGGCCTTCTTCTTGGCCGGTGCCTTTTTCGGCTTGGCCGGGGCTTCCTCGCCCTCGGCCGCTTCGGCCTTCTTCGGCGCAGCCTTCTTGGCCGGCGCCTTCTTCACCGGCTCGGCAGCCGCTTCCGCCTCGGCAGGGGCAGCTTCCGCTGCATCCTTGGCAGCGGCCTTCTTGGCGGCCGGCTTCTTCGCGGGCTTGGCTTCCTCGGCCGCCGGCGCATCGCCCTCGGCATCTGCCTTCTTGGCAGCCTTCTTCTTGGCCGGCTTGTGATCGTGATCGTGGTCATGGTCGTGCACATGGGTGCCCGACGCGAAGCCGTCTTCGCTCTCGATCGCCGCTTCCAGCTCCTCGCGAGTCACTTCGCGGTCGCTGATCTCGGCCTTTTCGAACAGGAAGTCGACGACCTTGTCCTCGAACAACGGCGCGCGCAGCTGGGCAGCCGCCATCGGCTCCTGCTGGATATACTGGATGAAGCGCTGGCGATCCTGCGGGCCGTACTGCTGCGCGGCCTGCGCGATCAGGCGGTTCATTTCCTGCGCGGTGACTTCAACGCCATTGGCGGTGCCGATTTCGCTGAGCAGCAGACCCAGGCGGACGCGACGCTCGGCGATCGCGCGGTAATCTTCCCGCTCATTCTCCAGCTCGGCCAGCGCTGCGGCCGGATCTTCCTCATGCTCGGTCTCGTGGACCAGCTGATGCCAGATCTGGTCGAACTCGGCCTCGACCATCGACGGCGGGACCGGGAAGTCATGGCCGGCGGCGAGCTGGTCGAGCAGCTTGCGCTTCATATGGGTGCGGGTCAGGCCGTTGAGCTGCTGCTCGATCTGGCCCTTGAGCAGGCCCTTGAGCTGCTCCAGATCCTGCAGGCCGAACGCCTTGGCCATTTCGTCGTCGATCACGGTCTCGCCCGCGGTCTGCACCGCAGTGACCTTGACCTCGAACGTCGCCGGCTTGCCGGCCAGGTTCTTGGCGCCGTAATCTTCCGGGAAGGTGACGTTCAGCACCTTCTCTTCGCCAACCTTCACGCCGGTCAGCTGCTCTTCAAAGCCCGGGATCAGACGGCCCGAGCCGAGCTCGACCGCCATGCCCTCGCCGGTGCCGCCTTCAAAGGCAACGCCGTCGACCTTGCCGACGAAGTCCATGACGACCTGGTCGCCCGTCGCCGCGGCATGGCCTTCGGGGGCGTCTTCCCAGCGCTTCTGGTTGCTGGCGAGCTGTTCGAGCTGCTCCTGCAGTTCCGAGTCGCTGACCGGCACGGTCAGCCGCTCGAGCTTCAGGCCTTCGATCGACGGAGTCGGGACGTCGGGCAGCACTTCCAGCTCGACCTTGATCTCGGCGTCGGCGCCGGGGGCGTACTCGCCCTCCAGGCTTACCGACGGCTGCATCGCCGGACGCAGCTTGTGCTCGGCGATCAGCTGCTGGATGCCTTCCTGGATCGAGCTGTTGAGCGCGTCCTGCGCCAGCGCTTCGCCGTGCATCTTGCGGACCAAGTTGGTCGGCACCTTGCCGGGGCGGAAGCCGGGCATACGCACCTGCGGCGCGACGCGCTTCACTTCGGCATCGACCTTCGAGTCGATATCCTGCGCCGTGATCTTCAGCGTGTAGGCGCGCTTCAGGCCCTCGTTCAACGTCTCGACAGTCTGCATTCTCACGCTTTCTCAAAGGAATCGGAATTGCGGTGTACCACACACAGCCGCGAAGGACTGGTGCGGGCGAAGGGAGTCGAACCCCCACATCTTTCGATACTGGAACCTAAATCCAGCGCGTCTACCAGTTCCGCCACGCCCGCAGGGGACACCGCCGGTCGGCGGGCTCTATAGCAGTCATGGGGCTGTGGGCAAGCGCGGAAGCAACGTTCGCGATCGTACCGCGTTGGGATCGGCAAAAGGAGAGCCGTTTTGCCCGTAGAGCCCCCCGTCCAACCCACCCAGCCCGAACCCGAGTTTCCGCCGGTACCGGCGCCGGGCACGCCCGACCCGGCATCGCCCGAAATCGTGCCGCCCGCGCCGGACATCGACGTGCCGGCCCCGCAGCCCGCCGGCGACCCGGGCACCGCGCCCGGGCAGCCGATCGCCTGACGGATAAGGAAAAGCGCCATGGCCAAAGATGCAGAAGAACGTGACCGCGACGATCCCCGCCCCGACATCCAGCAGGCCGTAGAAGCGCGCGCCGATGCCGCCGATGCCGCCAAGGGCGGTGCCGAGACTTCACCGCTTGCCGATGCCGGAGCCGATATCGCCGGTGAAGGCGGGGCGGACGGGATTGTGAAGAATCAGGAATAGCGGGGTCGCCCTCACCCTTCCCATCGCCTGCGGCGGCGGGCCCCTTCCCTCTCCCAATGGGAGAGGGAAGGAGGCGCGAAGCGCCGGAAGGGTGAGGGTGACCGCGTCCTGAACAGAAGGCGGAGATAGATGCTAGAAAAGCACCTGATGAAGCTTCGTCTGCGTGACGCGATCAGCGCCGAGGAGGAAGAGGCGCTGCGCGGCGCAATCGTCGACACCCGCTCGCACCCGGCCGGGCAAGTGCTGGTGCGCGCCGGAGTCGAGATCGAGCATTCCACGCTTCTCCTCGACGGGCTGCTCGCCCGCTACAAGGATCTGAGCGAGGGCCAGCGCCAGATCACGCATATCCATGTCGCCGGCGATTTCGCCGATCTGCACGGCTTCACGCTGAAACGACTCGATCACTCGGTGATGGCGCTCACCAATTGCGTCGTCGCACGGGCGCCCCATGCGCGGCTGACCGAGATTACCGAAAGGCTCCCCCACCTCACCCGCGTCATGTGGTTTTCGACCAATGTCGATGCGTGCATCCACCGCGAATGGGAAGTATCGCTCGGCCGCCGATCGGCCATCCAGCGCGCGGCGCATCTGTTCTGCGAGTTGCAGGTGCGGCTCGGCGTGGTCGGCCTTTCCAATCCGCGCGGCTACGATCTGCCGATCAGCCAGGCCGAACTGGCCGAATGCCTGGGGCTCACCCCCGTCCACGTGAATCGGGTACTGCGCGAGCTGCGCGAACGCGGGCTGGTCGAGTTTCGCGGCGGCCGCGTAACGCTGCAGGATTTCGAGGCACTGCAGCAACTGGCGGAGTTCGACCCCGCCTATCTCTACCTCGAAACCCGCCCCCGCTGACGCCTCAGCCCGCGATCCGCCGCGCGCTGAGGATCTTCACCGGCGCCTCGGGCACTTCGCCCTTGAACGTGCCCTGCACCGTCTTGGTCGGCGAGACGGGTGCGTCAAAAATCTTCATCAGCGCCTCGCTGCCCTCGATCACCCGGCCGAACGCGGCATAACCCAGATTGTCGCCGGGCTTCGACGGGTCGGCATCGAACGAGGGCTGGTCGCCCACCATGATCGTAAACTCGCCCCGCGCGCTGCCGGGCTTCAGCCGCGGCATGGAAAGCGTGCCGTCGAGGTGCTTGATCCCGGTCTCGCTGGTCGGTTCATGCTTGATCGGCGGAAACATCTTCGCCGGCGCATTCTGCACGCCGAACTGCACGAACCCGAAATGGTCCGCGACCTTGGCGACCCGATAGAACACCACGCCGTCCAGCCGCCTGGCATCGACATAGCGCAGGAAGTTGCGGGCACTCACCGGCGCCTTGTCGAGATACACCTCAACCACCATCCGCCCGGCGCTGGTTTCGATGGCGACGCGCGGATTGGCGGCAGGGGCTGCCGGCCCCGGCGCGGTCTGCGCGGACGCCGCCAGCAGGAACAGGCACAGGGCCAGTATCAACAACCGACGCAGCATCCCCTCACCCCCTTTAGCTCAGCGCCTTCTTCAGCAGCTCGTTGACCACGGCGGGGTTGGCCTTGCCGCCCATCGCCTTCATCGTCTGGCCGACGAAGAAGCCGAACAGCGCTTCCTTGCCGCCGCGATACTGCTCCAGCTGGTTGGGGTTCTTGGCCAGCACCTCGGCGATCACTGCTTCGATCGCGCCGGTGTCGCTGGTCTGCTTCATGCCCCGCTCTTCGACGATCTTGCCCGGCGCGTCGCCGGTTTCCAGCATGATCTCGAACACCTGCTTGCCCAGCGTGTTCGAAATGGTGCCGTCGGCGACCAGCGCGAGCAGTTCGGCGCCCTGTTCGGGGCTCACCGGGCTCTCGTCGATACCCTTGCCGAGGCGATTGAGCGCCCCGTACAGGTCCGAGAGCAGCCAGTTGGCCGCGGCGCGCGCCACTTCCTGTTCGCCCTTCTTCTGGATCCGCGCGCTTTCGGCCAGCAGCGCCTCGAACCAGCGCGCCGTTTCCGCCTCGGCGGTCAGCACCGCGGCGTTATAGGCGCTGAGGCCCAGCGATTCCTCGTAGCGGCGGCGCTTGGCGTCGGGCAGCTCGGGCAGGCTGGCGCGGCATTCCTCGAGGAACGCATCGTCCAGTTCCAGCGGCAGCAGGTCGGGATCGGGGAAGTAGCGATAGTCCTGCGCATCTTCCTTCGAGCGCATCGACCGCGTCTCGCCCTTGTCGGGATCGAACAGGCGGGTTTCCTGGACGACGCGGCCACCGCTCTCGATCACCTCGACCTGGCGGCGCGCCTCATATTCGATCGCCTGCATCACGAAGCGGACCGAGTTGACGTTCTTCGTCTCGGTGCGGGTGCCGAACGGGTCGCCCGGTTTGCGGACCGAGACGTTGACGTCGGCGCGCATCGAGCCCTGGTCCATATTGCCGTCGCACGAGCCGACATAGCGCAGGATCGCGCGCAGCTTGCTGAGATACGCCCCCGCCTCGGCCGGCGAGCGCATGTCGGGCTTGGACACGATCTCCATCAGCGCCACGCCGGCGCGGTTGAGGTCGACATAGGAGCGCGTCGGATGCTGGTCGTGCATCAGCTTGCCGGCGTCCTGCTCGACATGGATGCGCTCGACGCCGATGGTCTTCACCTCGGCCTCGGGGTCCTTCTCGTCCAGGCTGATCGTGATCTGCCCCTCGCCCACCAGCGGGTGGTAGAGCTGGCTGATCTGATAGCCCTGAGGGTTGTCGGCGTAGAAATAGTTCTTGCGGTCGAACCGCGACCATTTGTTGATCACCGCGCCGATCGCCATGCCGCTGCGCACCGCCTGGCGGATGCACTCGCGGTTGAGCACCGGCAGCATCCCCGGCATCGCCGCGTCGACCAGGCTGACCTGACTGTTCGGCTCGGCTCCGAATGCCGTCGCCGCGCCGGAGAACAGCTTGGCGTGCGAGGTGATCTGCGCATGGACTTCAAGGCCGATCACGACCTCCCATTCGCCGGTATCGCCCTGAATTCGGTAGCTCGATGCAGTCTTGGTCGCCATGTGCTCTTCACAAGGTAAAGGGAATATCGTGGCTTTGCCTATCGCGCGTCGACGCCGGAACGTCCAGCGCCCAATTGCGCACCCGCACGGAGTCGATTAGGCGCCGCGCATCGGTTAGGGTCGGGGAATGGCAGTGACGGCTGGATTTGGGGATCGGCTTGCGGGCCTGCGCGTGGCGGTGCTGCTCCCCTGCTACAACGAAGAGGTGGCGATCGCCCGCACGGTCGAGGCGTTCCGCGCCAGCCTGCCGGGCGCGACCGTCTATGTGTACGACAACAACAGCGCCGACCGCACGATAGAGGTCGCCCGCGCCGCCGGGGCGGTGGTCCGCAGCGAGCGAATGCAGGGCAAGGGCAATGTCGTGCGCCGCATGTTCGCCGATATCGAGGCGGACGTGTATGTGCTCTCCGACGGCGACCTGACCTATGACGCCGCCGCCGCGCCGCTCCTGATCGAGCGGCTGCTCGACGAACAGCTCGACATGGTGGTGGGCGCGCGCAAGTCCGAAGTGGAACTGGCCTATCGACGCGGCCACCGGTTCGGCAACCGGATGCTCACCGGCATGCTGGCGCGGCTGTTCGGCCGCAGCTTCAGCGACATTCTCTCCGGCTACCGCGTCTTCTCGCGCCGGTTCGTGAAGAGCTTCCCGGTGCTGTCCTCGGGGTTCGAGATCGAGACCGAGATCAGCATCCACGCGCTGGAACTGCGCATGCCGGTGGCCGAGGTTGTGACTGCCTATGCCGCCCGGCCCGAGGGTTCGACCTCGAAGCTGTCCACCTATCGCGACGGCTGGCGCATCCTGCGCACGATTGTGAACCTGTTCCGGATCGAGCGGCCGATCCTGTTCTTCGGCAGCATCGGCGGCGTATTGGCGCTGCTCGCGCTCCTGCTCGCGGTGCCGCTGGCCGTAACCTACTGGCACACCGGCCAGGTGCCGCGCCTGCCGACGGCGGTGCTGGTGACGGGGCTGGCGATCGTCGCGACGCTGAGCGTCTTTACCGGGCTGATCCTCGACACGGTGGTGCGCGGCCGGCGCGAAGTGCGGCGGCTGGCCTATCTGGCCGTGCCGATCGTGCAAGGATAAATCCTCCCCGGCACGGGGAGGGGCACCATGATTACAACGCGCTGTCTCGCTCCCCTCCCTGGAAGGGAGGGGCCGGGGGTGGGTGCGCGCGTCCGCGCGCTTCGAAGACTCGTTTGCTCGGGGAAAGCGAGACCCGCCGCCCGAAGGCGGCGGACCCACCCCTAACCCCTCCCTTGCAGGGAGGGGAACTATCTCACCACCACACCTTCGGCCGCGCCGTGAAGCCCGCGCGCTGCTCGATCGCCAGGCCGGCGTTGAGCACGCCCTGCTCGTCGAACGGCTTGCCGATGATCTGCAGCCCCAGCGGCAGGCCCGCCGCGTCGAGCCCGCCCGGCACGCTCATCGCCGGCACGCCTGCCAGGCTCGCCGGCACCGTGAACACGTCGTTGAGGTACATCGCCAGCGGATCGACCTTCTCGCCCAGCCCGAACGCCGCGCTCGGCGCAGTCGGGGTCAGCAGCAGGTCGCACTGGCTCCAGGCATTGTCGAAGTCGCGCGCGATCAGCGTGCGGACCTTCTGCGCCTGGGTGTAATAGGCATCGTAAAAGCCGGCCGACAGCACATAGGTGCCGATCAGGATACGCCGCTTCACTTCGTCACCGAAGCCGGCGGCGCGGGTGGCAGCGTACATTTCGTGCAGGTTCTGGCCCTCGGCCAGCTCGCGCAGACCATAACGCACGCCGTCATAGCGCGAGAGGTTCGACGAAGCCTCGGCCGGCGCGATGATGTAATAGGCCGGCAGCGCATATTTGGTATGCGGCAGGCTGACCTCGACGATCTCGGCGCCGGCATCCTTCAGCCAGGCGATGCCCTGCTGCCACAGCGCCTCGATCTCGGCCGGCGTGCCATCCATGCGGTATTCGGCCGGAATGCCGACGCGCTTGCCGCGCAGATCGGCGGAAAGCCCGGCCTCCCAGTGCGGCACCGCCATGTCGAGCGAGGTCGAATCCTTGGGATCGAAGCCCGCCATCGCCTCGAGCAGGATCGCGCAGTCACGCACGTCGTGCGCCATCGGCCCCGGCTGGTCGAGCGAGGAGGCAAACGCCACCACGCCCCAGCGCGAGCAGCGGCCATAGGTCGGCTTGATACCCGAAATGCCAGTGAACGCCGCCGGCTGGCGGATCGAGCCGCCGGTGTCGGTGCCGGTCGCCGCCGGGCACAGGCGGGCGGCGATGGCCGCCGAGCTGCCGCCCGAGGAGCCGCCGGGCGCGAGCGGCGTGGTATCGCCCTCGCCCCGCCGCCACGGCGAGATCACATTGCCGAAATAGCTGGTCTCGTTCGACGAGCCCATCGCGAACTGGTCGAGATTGAGCTTGCCGAGCATGCCCGCGCCCGCTTCCCACAATTTGTGCGAGACGGTCGATTCATAGACCGGGGTGAAGCCTTCGAGGATGTGGCTGGCGGCGGTGGTCTGCACGCCCTTGGTGGCGAACAGATCCTTCATGCCGATCGGCACGCCGGCCAGCGGCTTCAGCGTCTCGCCCGCGGCGCGCGCCTTGTCGGCGGCATCGGCGGCGGCGAGCGCATGCTCGGGCGTCTCGACGATGAAGGCGTTGAGCGCCTTGGCACCGGCAACCGCCGCATTGAACGCCTCGGCCACTTCGCGCGCCGAAAATTCGCCGTCGCGCACGCCGTTGCGAATGGCGGCGACGCCCAGATCAGTCAGCGCGCTCATTCCACCACCTTCGGAACCGTGAAGAAGCCATGTTCGCCCTGCGGCGCATTCGCCAGCACCGCATCGCGCTGGTTGCCATCCGTGATCACGTCGGCGCGCAGGCGCAGCGTGTTCGGGATCACCGCAGTCATCGGCGCGACATCGTGCGTGTCGACTTCGCCAAGCTGCTCGATCCAGCCGAGGATGTTGTTGAGTTCGGGCGCGAGGCGCTCGGCTTCGGCGTCGCTGATCGCGATGCGCGCCAGATTCGCCACTTTCTTCACGGTTGCGGTATCTACGGACATGGCCTGCGCCTATCAGCCGCGCCGCGCCCCTTCAAGCGCCTGCGGTTGCAGATCGCGCATCAAGGTGCTTGCGGTTGCATCCTTCGCACGCAACACTGACCGGAACGCGATTGCGTCCCCGCCTGTTTATGCTGCAATGCACAATGGAGAGGCCGATTGGCCCGGAAATTCCTCTATGCGGTTGCGATCCTGATCATGCTCGGCGTTGCTTCCATGTTTGCCTACCGGCTCTACGGCGTGCAGCTGTTGCGCCAGTTCATGGTGCCTTCGGCGGCGGTGGTCGATCTGCCGCCCGCCTCGCCGCGCAGCTATGCCCGCGCCGACATGTGGATTGCCCGGCCCGACAAGCCCGGCAACCCCGCGCTCTGGACTCCCGCCGGCCACAGCCCGGCGACGGCGCCCAAGGCCGCGCTGTTCTTCATCCACCCCACTTCGTTCCTCGACAACCAGCGCTGGAACGCGCCGCTCGACAATGTCGATGCCAATAACCGCGCCGCGCTGTTCCTGCGCGGCCAGGCGAGCGCGTTCAACGACGTGGCGGCTATCTGGGCGCCGCGCTATCGGCAGGCGACCTTCGGCGCCTTCCTGACCAGCAAGACGCAGGCGCAACAGGCGCTCGACTTCGCCTATCGCGACGTGCTGGCGGCGTTCGAGGAGTTTCTGCACGAAGCCGGCGACCGGCCGATCATCCTGGCCGGCCACAGCCAGGGCGCGCTCCATCTCGCGCGGCTGCTGGCCGAGCGAGTCGCGGGCACCCCGCTCCAGCAGCGCGTGGTTGCCGCCTATGTCGTCGGCTGGCCGGTCTCGCTGACCGCCGACCTGCCGAAAATGGGCCTGCCCGCCTGCACTCGCCCCGACCAGCCCGGCTGTATCCTGTCGTGGCAAAGCTTCGCCGAGCCAGCCGATCCGGCACTGATCGTCGACACGTTCGACGCGACCACCGGCTTCACCGGCAAGCCGCGCGCCGGCACGAAGATGCTGTGCACCAACCCGATCACCGGCAAGCCCGACGACAGCGCGCCCGCCAGCGCCAATCTGGGTGCGCTGATCCCGGACCTGAACCTGCAATCGGCGCATCTGGAGGCCGGGCGCATCCCGGCGCGCTGCGAAGGCCGCGGCATCCTGACCATCGGCACCTCGCCCCCCGATTTCGGCCAATATGTGCTGCCGGGGAACAACTATCATGTGTTCGACTACAGCCTGTTCTGGGCCAATATCCGCATGGATGCCGCGCGGCGGCTGGCGGCGTTCGAGGCGCGGAAGGGGTAAGGGCAGCGAGAGCCGGCACCTTGCAGATAGCAAAATGTTCCCCATATGTTCGGAATCTCTCCGTTTGGGAGCACGCTCTTTGAACCCGTGAGAACCAGCATCCTAGCGCGCACGCGCGCGAGCCTGAACTTCCTGAACTTCACGAATCGCGCAGGGACAACAATCCTCCCCCGCCAGGGGGAGGTGGCGCCGAAGGCGACGGAGGGGGCGGTCTGCGACCAACCAGCCATGTGCTTCCTCCCCCTCCGTCAGGCTGAGCCTGACACCTCCCCCCGGCGGGGGAGGATCGAGAGAGGCTGTCCCAAGCCCGGCGCACCCGACCACCGCCCCCACGCGGCGAAACACGCGCGCGAGCCTAAACTTCCTAAACTTCACCTACCCGCACCGTCGCAACTTCCCGCCAAAAGGCACTCGCATTCGGCTCTATCACTCCCCTCCCTGCCTTGCAGGGAGGGGCTGGGGGTGGGTCCGCCGCCATCGGCGGCGGGACTTGCTGTCGACCAGGCATGTAGAGCTTCGTAGCGCGCAGACGCGCGCACCCACCCCCGCCCCCTCCCTTGCAGGGAGGGGAGTTACAGGCGGAATGCGATTCACTGCGCGCGAGCCTAAACTTCCTAAACTTTGGAGATCGTGCAGATACGCCCTCACGCCGCGATCGGGGTGCGGACCCGGCCGGCGGCAATGGCCTGCCGGGCCAGGCTGTCGGCGGCGGCATGGGGTGCCAGGCCGTGCGCCTCGGCATGGTCGAGCACCGCCGCCAGCCGCTCGCCCGTCGCCTCGACCCGGGCCGCTACCTCGTCCGACGCCCAGCCGAGATACTCCCCGGCGACGTTGATGATCCCGCCCGCATTCACGACATAGTCGGGCGCATAGAGAATGCCGCGCCGCGCCAGCCGCTCGCCATCCTCGGGCGTCGCAAGCTGGTTGTTGGCGGCGCCGCACACTATGGCCGCCCGCACGGCATCGACCGAGCCGGCGTGGAACACCCCGCCCAGCGCGCAGGGCGCCAGGATGTCAGCGCGGGCCGCCAGCACCTGACTGGTCGAGGCGACTTCGGCGCCGGTCGCCACGGCGACATGTGCCACCCGGTCCGAATCGACATCGGCAACGATCAGCCGGGCACCGGCCGCGTGGAGCAGATGCGCCAGCGCCTCGCCGACATGGCCGACGCCCTGGATCGCCACGGTGCATTCGCCCAGTTCGCGGCCGAGCTGACGGCGGGCGGCATGGGCCATCGCCACGAACACGCCGCGCGCCGTATGCGGCGACGGATCGCCCCCCGGACGCCCGCTGCGCTGCGCCAGCCCGGCGACATGGCGCGTTTCCCCCGCCACCACTTCCATGTCGGCGACGCTGGTGCCGACATCCTCGGCAGTGACATAGCGCCCCTCCAGCCGGGCAACGGCGCGGCCAAAGGCGCGGAACAGCTTCACCCGGTCGAAATTTCCCGCCGGCCGCCGCAGCACTGCCTTGGCCCCGCCCAGCGGCAGGCCGGCCATCGCGTTCTTGTAGCTCATGCCCTCGGCCAGCCGCGCGGCGTCTGCGAATGCCGCCTGGCCATCGGCATAGTGCCACAGCCGGCAACCGCCGGCGCCCGGCCCCAGCACGGTCGAGTGAATCGCGATCACCCCGTCGAGGCCCGCCTCCGCATCGTTGAGCACCAGCACCTCGTCGACCGGGCTGTCGCCCTGCACCCGCACCACCATTTTCGATTCCTCCATCAGCGATGCGGGCAATGTGGCAGGGGTAACGGGGTGATGCTTGCCTGATTGTCCGGAACTCCCGACGATTATGGGTTAAATTTTCCACTCTTTCGCGATAAGTGGAAAAATATGATCGATCTCGATGCGCAGGAGCGCAAAATTCTTCGCGAATTGCAGCGCAACGCGAGCCTGACCACCGCCGAGCTGGCCGAGCGGATCGGCTTGTCCCCCTCCCCCTGCTGGCGCCGCGTCGACCGGCTCGAGCGCGAAGGGGTGATCCGCAAGCGGGTGGCGCTGGTCGACCGGCGGCAGGTGGGGCTGAACGCCCATATCTTCGCCCAGGTGAAGCTCAACGCGCATGGCCGCGCCAATCTCGACGAGTTCAGCGCGGCGATTCGCGGCTTTCCCGAAGTGCTCGATGCCTATGTGCTGATGGGGACGGTCGACTTCATGCTGCGCATCGTTGCTCAGGACATTGACGCCTATGAGCGCTTCTTCTTTGAAAAGCTTAGCAAATTGCCCGGCGTGCAGGAAATCAACTCGATCGTCGCGCTGTCGGAGATCAAGTCGACCACCGAATTGCCGATCTGAACGCTCGCACCGCGCCGCCACGCACCGTATAGCGGCCGGGTGATCACCACCGTTCCCAGCGAGTTCCGCGCCGCGCTGCCCGAAGGCGGGCGCCTGATCGGCCTTGATGTCGGCACCAAGACGATCGGCACCGCGCTGTGCGATGCCGGCTGGAGCTTCGCCAGCCCCGCCCTGCTGATTCGCCGCACCAAGTTCACCAAGGACAAGGCGGCGCTCGCCGAACTGATCGCCGCGCAGGCGGTGCGCGGCATGGTGATCGGCCTGCCGCTCAATCTGGACGGCACCGACAGCCCGCGCACCCAGTCGACGCGCGCCTTCGCCCGCAATGTCGCCGATATGGGCCTGCCGATCCTGATGTGGGACGAACGATGGTCCACCGTCGCGGTCGAGCGCACGCTGATCGAGCAGGACGCCAGCCGCGCCAAACGGGCCGAGCTGATCGACAAGATGGCCGCCGCCTATATCCTTCAGGGTGCGATCGACGGTCTGGTCAACGCCTGACCTTGCGCCCGGCCGCGCCGGGGTCTAGGCGACGGCTTTAATGCACACCTCCGATCATCGCCCCGGTGCCCAGATACAGGGCAGCGCCGTTTTCCCGCACCGGCACCTCACCGGCATTTCGGGACTCCAGCCGCACGAGATCATGTTCCTGCTCGACGAGGCGGAACAATGGGTCGAGGCAAACCGCAGCCGCGCCAAGAGCGACAAAAGGCTGGAGGGGCTCACCCAGATCAACGCCTTTTTCGAGAACTCGACGCGGACGCTCCTGTCGTTCGAGATCGCCGGCAAGCGGCTGGGCGCCGATGTCGTCAACATGCATGCCGCCCAGAGCAGCGTGAAGAAGGGCGAGACGCTGATCGACACGGCCGTCACCCTGAATGCGATGCGGGCGGACGTGATCGTGATCCGCCACGCCAGCTCGGGTGCGGTACGGCTGATTGCCGACAAGGTCGATTGCCCGGTGCTCAACGCCGGCGACGGCTGGCACGAACACCCCACCCAGGCACTGCTCGACGCGCTCACCATCCGGAGACGTCGCGGATCGGTGGCGGGGCAGCGCGTGGTGATCTGCGGCGATATTCTGCACAGCCGGGTGGCGCGCTCGAACATCCTGGCGCTGACGGCGCTGGCGGCCGAGGTGCGGGTGGTGGCGCCTTCCACGCTGATGCCGCCGGCGATGGACCGGATGTTCGTCACGCCTTTCACCGACTTCGACGCCGCACTGGAGGGCGCCGATGTGGTGATGATGCTGCGCGTCCAGAACGAGCGGATGGCCGGCGGCTATATCCCCTCCACCCGCGAGTTCCACATGCGCTACGGCCTCACCACTGAGCGCCTCGCCCGCGCCAAGCCCGATGCGCTGGTGATGCACCCCGGCCCGATGAACCGCGGGGTCGAGATCGACTCGATCGTCGCCGATCACAAGGAACGCAGCGCGATTACCGAGCAGGTGGAAATGGGCGTGGCGGTGCGCATGGCCTGCCTCGACGTGCTGACCCGACGAGCACGCGGTGTGGAGGGCTGGGCATGAGCAACATCCTGTTCCGCAATGCCCGGCTGGTCTGTCCGCAGGGCGGCATCTCCGAAGGCGACCTGCTGGTCCAGGGCGAAACCATCGCTGCCGTGGGCGCAGTGGATGCCCCGGCCGATGCCGAGGTGATCGACGCCGGCGGGCGCGTGCTTGCCCCTGCCCTAATCGATCTGGGCGTGTTCGCTGTCGACAAGGCGGCGTGCCGGTTCGGCGGCATCGCCCGCGTCGGCCTGATGCCCGATCAGTCGCCGGTGCTCGACGATCCCGGCATCGTCCGCCGCGCCGCGCTGTCGGGCAAGCCGGAGCTGTGGGTGCATCCGCTGGCCGCCGCCACGCGCGGGCTGGCGGGCGAGGATCTGGGCGAAATCGCGATCAATGCTTCGGCTGGCGCCCGTGCGGTGGCGACCGGGCGACGCTGGATCGCCAATACCGGCACGATGCGAAAGGTGCTGCTCTACGCCCGCGACCTGAACCTGACCGTCGTCGCCCATGCCGAGGATGGCGGGCTGGCCGACGGCACGGTGGCGACGGCGGGCGAGACCGCGGCGCGGCTGGGTCTGCCCAGCGCCCCCGCCATTGCCGAGGCACTGGCGATCGGCCGCGACCTGATGCTGGCGGAGGAAACCGGCGCTCGACTGCATTTCCGCCAGGTGACGACCGCGGCGGGTTTCGACCTGATACGCGCGGCGAAGCGCCGGGGCGTGAAGGTGACGTGCGGCATTACCCCTGCGCATCTGCTGCTGTCGGACATTGCGGTCAGCGATTTCCGTACCTTTGCCCGCCTCTCTCCGCCACTGCGCGACGAGAGTGACCGGCAGGCAGCGCTGGCGGCGGTGGCCGACGGAACGGTGGATGTCATCGCCTCGGGCCACGATCCGCGCGGCCCCGAAGCCAAGCGCCTGCCCTTCGCGGATGCCGAGCCCGGCATGGCCGGTGCGGAAACGCTGCTGGCCCTTTCGCTCACGCTGGTGCGCGACGGGCATGTGACGCTCGACCGGCTGTTCACGCTGCTAGCCGGCAATCCGGCCAGGATTCTGGGGCTGGAAAGCGGCGTGCTGCAGGCCGGCATGCCCGCCGACCTGATCCTGCTCGATCCGGAAACGCCCTGGGTTATCGACGCGCGGCGCATGAATGCCCGGGCCGGCAACACCCCGTTCGACCGTCTGCCGACGCAAGGCCGGGTATTGCAGCTCTACAAGGGTGGTTCGCTGGTCGGGTGAACCACCCCCGACCGAAGCCGGGGGGGCAGGGAGAACTCAGCGCGAGGCGAGTTGCGCGCCGCCCTGCTTGAACCAGCGGGCGACCGCATCGCCGGCCTGCACACGCACAAAGCAGGTGCCGCCGCCGCTGCGCACCTTCTGGCACAGCGCGACGGCGTCGTTGCGGGCAAAGCCGCCGACGGACAGGCGATAGAAGCTGCCGGCCTTGGTCGAAACCGCGGCGCCTTGCGGGGCGTGCCCGCCCAGCGCCGGCACGCGCTGCGCCAGACGGCGCCACGAATCGCGAGCGACCGCAGCGTTCTGATAGGCGCCGAGCTGCACGAAGAAATTGCCGGCAGCGAGGCGCGTGGGCTTGTCCGGCGACGGGGTGCTGGCAAGGGCTGCCGGCTTGGCCGGGACCGGCCGTGCCGCAGCGCGAACCCGAACCTGCTCCACCACTTCGCGGCGCGGTGCGAAATCTACCGGCGCGGGCGTGGCTGCCGAAGCAACCGCAACGGGCGCCGGCGTGGTTTCAGCGGCGGGAGTAGCCTGCGGCGCCGGTGCAGCGTCAGCAAGCAGCGTTTCGGCAGGCTGTGCCGCCGGCGTCGGCACCGGCTGGTTGGCGGCAACGCCGACATTGGGCTGGCTCGCCAGCGCTAGTGCGACGGGCTGACCGGGGTCCTGCACGGCCCGTACGCCAAGCAACGCGGCAACCTGGTCATAAGCATTGGTCGGCTGTGCGAAGCTTGCCCATTGCATCAGCCGCGCTTGCAACTGATCGGGCGGCACATCGGTCGCGGCGACGGCCTTGGCTTCCGGCCAGCGCCCGGACAGCGCCAGAGCAAGAGCGAGGTTCTGCCGAGTCTTGGCGGTCGCGCTCGGATCGCGGGCGGCCTGAGTCAAAATCTCGACGGCGCCGACGGGATCGCCGGCCAGCGCCAGCGCCAGCCCGCGATCGCTCGCCGGAATGCGCTCGGCATGGCTTTGCAGCATCGTCCGCGCACCCGCCCAGTCGCCCTGGGCGATCTTCGCCAGCGTCAGATTGAGCGCGACGCGGCCATCTTCCGGGCTGAGGGTCAGGGCATCGGTCAGCGCCTGTCCCGCCGCGGTAAAGCGACCGGCAAGCAGATAGGACTGGCCGAGCAGCGCGCGATAATCCGGGTTCTGCGGATCGTTCGCCACCGCCACTTCGGCCTGCGCAACAGCCTGCGCGCCCTTGTGCTTGGCGAGTGCCTTGCGCGCCTGCCTGGCTGCCTCCGCGGCTTTCTTCGCATTGGGAGCCACGGCGGCAAAGGCATGGCCCTGCAGCGCAACTCCGGTGGCGGCAGTCCCGCCCAGCGCGAGAATGCCCGCGCCGGCCCAGAGCATGATATGGCGGTTCATCGTCACTTCCTTACCCATGATCCTTGCCGACCTGACGCGCCAGCGCGTCCACTTCGGCGATGGTTTTGAGGAACGCATCGAGTGCTTCGGTCACGAGCTGCTGCGCCGAGCGGTTGGTCACCGCCGAAGCCAGACGCAGGCGAAGATGGCGATCCGTGTCGAGCCGCAGCGTGAAGGCGGCCTTGCTCTTCTTGGCCCGCACTTCGCGGACCACGCGCTCGACGATCTGTTTGGATATCGTCGGGGCCGGCGCTGCGCGTTCGGCAACCAGCGTAGTTTCCACAGACTCCGGGTCGGGCGCGGACTGGGCGAGCGTGCGATCCAGCACCTCGCGCTGGCGCAGCACCATGGGCCGGGACGCGGGAGTGGCGGACTGAGCGGGCGCCGGCGCGACCGGCGGCAGCGCGGGCACATCGAACCCCATGTCGTTCCAGCCAAGATCTTCCGGCGCGCTGCCCGACAAATTCAGGAAGCCCTGGGGTCGCATGGCCGGGCGCGCCTGACCCTTGCGGGCCAGCAGGCTGGAGGACAGCGAAGCGGTGGGCTTGGGAGTGCCGATCATCGCCCGCTCCTCAGCTCACGACGCGACGGCCGAAGCCGCTTGCCGGGCGTGCGCCTCCGAACGCGGCGGTCGCGGCGGGCGCCGCGAAGACAGTACGGCGAAAGTTCTTTTCCAGCCGGTCCGAGATGTAATTCCACAGCGCCGCGACCTCGGCGGCGGATTTGCCCTTCGGATCGACTTCCATCACCGTCCGGCCGTCGATCATCGATGCTGCGAAGTCAGTCCGGTGGTGCAACGTGACCGGCGCGACGGTACCGTGCTGCGAAAGCGCCACGGCTGCCTCCGAGGTGATTCGTGCCTTGGGCGTCGCAGCATTGACGACGAAGATCAGCGGCTTGCCGGCGCGTTCGCAAAGATCGACCGTCGCCCCCACGGCGCGCAGATCGTGCGGGCTCGGCCGCGTCGGGATGACGATCAGCTCCGCCACCTGGATCACGCTCTGGATCGCCATCGTAATGGCGGGCGGCGTATCGATCACCGCCAGGCGGAAGCCCTGCTGGCGCAGCACCTCCAGATCGGAGGCAAGCCGCGCTACCGTCGTCTGTGCAAAGGCCGGGAAATCGGTATCACGCTCGTTCCACCAATCGGACAGCGAGCCCTGCGGATCGATGTCGATCAGCACGACCGGCCCTTGCCCCGACAGCTGCGCCTGCACGGCCAGATGTCCGGAAAGCGTGGTCTTGCCGGACCCGCCTTTCTGCGATGCCATCGCCAGTACGCGCATGAACCCCCTCGAACCTCCGGTTACTGCAATGTGCGGGATGCCATGCCGGCCGATAAGAAGAGGTTAACGGCACCGGCGCCACTGAATGCCGCCGCCGCACGCAGAGGGGAATCTTCCCCAACCTTTGGTTAACTGGCATTGGGGATATTCGGGACGAAGGAGACGCGGGGGAATGCAGGTACTCACCTTGGCGATTGCGGGGGGCGCGCTGCTTTTCGGCACGCCGGCAGCGACCGGGACTCAGCAGGCGACACCGGCGCAAGGGCAGCCGGGCGCCGACGATCCGGTAAAGGCAGGCGTGGAGGCCTATCAGCGCGGCGACTACAAGACTGCCGTCGCCCGCTGGCGCGCCGCCGCCGCGCACAACGATCCCGATGCGCAGTTCAACCTGGGGCAGGCCTACAAATCCGGCAACGGCGTTCCCGTCGACCTGCGCGAGGCGGAGAAATGGTACGGCCTCGCGGCACGGCAGGGGCATGACCAGGCCGCCGACAATTACGGCCTTGCCCTGTTCGAGAACGGCAAGCGTGCCGAGGCGCTGCCCTGGCTGGAACGTGGCGCGGCGCACGGCGACCCGCGCGTCCAGTACATTCTCGGCATCATGCTGTTCAATGGCGATGCCGTCGCCAAGGACTGGATCCGTGCCTATGCGCTGATGACGCGCGCCGCCTCGACCGGCCTCGCACCGGCCACCCGGTCGCTCACCGAAATGGACAAATATATCCCCCTGGCCGATCGCCAGGCAGCCCAGACGCTGGCCCGGAAATACGAGGCGGATGCGAACAACCGCCCCACTCTGCCTCTACCGGCACCGGTAGCCACGACGCCTCCAGCCGTGGCAATGGCAAGAGGCCCGGCGCCGGCCCCCGCTCCGCGCCCAAGGCCAGCTGAGCCGGCGCGACCGGTTGCGGCGACACCGCGTCCTGCGCCCGCGCCTGCACCGATCGCGAGCGGGAACTGGCGCATTCAGCTCGGCGCCTTTGCCGAAGCGGGCAACGCCAACCGCCTCTGGACGCAGGTGCGCGGCCGCTTCCCGGGTCGTCAGCCTTACTATGTGAAGGCGGGCCGGCTCACCCGCCTGCTGGTCGGCCCCTATGCGAGCAAGGCGGAGGCAACGAAGGCGTGCAATGGGTTTAATCCCTGCGTGCCTGTCGCACCTTGATGGTGTAACGCACGGGAATGTCGATCTTCGCTCGCGCTTCCACTTCGCTGTTACTTTTGTTCAGCGCCGTACCCGCACTCGCCCAGAGCGATGACGACAGCGACGCCCCGCGCCGCACGCGCATATCGCTCGGCGCCCAGCTCGCGCCCAAATTTCCGGGTGCGGACTTCGAGCGGGTCCGCCCGCTGATCGACGTAGCGACCGCGCACGGCGACGATCCGTTTCCATTCGAGCCGGCCGACGAAAGCACCGGCTTCGCGCTCTACTCCCGGGCCGGGCTGGAGATCGGCCCGGTGTTCAACATCCAGGGCAGCCGCCGCCGCAACGACGTCCACGCCAATATCGACGAAGTCGTCCCGACCGTCGAGCTGGGCGGCTCGGTCGGCTACTGGGTTGCCCCCCAGTTTCGCGCCTATGCCGAGCTGCGCCGAGGCGTGAACGGCCATGACGGGCTGATCAGCGACATCGGGCTGGACTATGTAATGCGCGACGGGGACCGCTGGCTGGTTTCGATCGGCCCACGCTTTGCCCTGTCGGATGCCCAGTATCGCCGCGCCTATTTCGGCGTGTCAGCGCGTGCGGCGGCCGCCACCGGGCTGCCTACCTATTTAGCCGGCGGCGATCCGCTGCACGGCGTGGGGGTTGCCACCACGATTCTTTACCAGCTCACGCCGCGCTTCGGAATCTACAGCTATGCCGCCGCCAAGCGACTGGTGGGCGATGCTGCCGATTCGCCGCTGGTGCGCCGCTATGGCTCACGCAACCAGCTATGGGGCGGCGTGGCGCTCAGCGTCACCTTCGGCAAGGGCGTGCGCTAGGCGCCAGTCACCCAGTCCGCCCGCGCAATGCCCTGCGCATACAGCAAGCCAGTCAGGTCGCCATGGTCCACACGCGCACCGGCAGCCGCTGCGACTATTGGCTTGGCGTGATACGCAACGCCCAGCCCTGCCTTGCGGATCATCGCCAGGTCGTTGGCGCCGTCGCCCACCGCCATGGTCTGCTCCGGTGAGAGGCCCAGCTCAGCCATCACGCCGAGCAGCGTGACTTCCTTGGTGTTGCTGTCGACGATCGGCTTGGTGACGGTGCCGGTCAGCGCTCCATCGGCAATCTCCAGCCGGTTGGCGATCACCCGGTTGAACCCGATCCGCGCGCCCACGGGCTCAGCAAAGCGGGTGAAGCCGCCCGAAACAAGAATGCAATGCGCCCCCCGCGCCCGCATCGTCTGCACCAGCGCCACGGCACCGGGCATCAGTCGCACCCGCTCATCAAGGCAGCGGTCGATCGCGCTTTCAGACAGGCCCTTGAGCAGCGCAACACGTGCATCAAGCGCCGCGGCGAAGTCGAGCTCGCCGCGCATCGCACGCTCCGTCACTTCGGCGATCTGCGGCTTGATGCCGGCATAATCGGCCAGCTCGTCGATGCACTCGACGGTGATCATCGTGGAATCCATGTCGGCCACCAGCAGCGCCTTGGCGCGCCCTGCCTCGGGCTGCACGATCACATCGGCCCCGGCAACGCTGCCTTCCAGCGCCGCTCGCGCCGCATCGGGATGATGGGCAAAGGACAGGTCCGCCGCAATGCCCTCGTCGATCCAGCGCCACCCGCCGGGGGCGCAATGCACCGATGCCAGCCGATCGGCGGCTTCGTTCAGCTGCCCAGCCGTGAGACCTTCTGCTATCAGCGTCGCAATGAACATGACTTCCCCAGGATTACCGCGCGTCGCGCTCATTGCAGGGCCGACGGCAAGCGGCAAGTCCGCGCTGGCACTCGCGCTGGCGGAAAAACATCGCGGCACGGTGATCAACGCCGACTCCATGCAGGTCTATGCCGATCTGCGCATTCTAACCGCACGGCCAAGCATGGAGGAGGAAGCGCGCGTGCCGCACCGGCTGTTCGGCCATATCGACGGCGCGGAAGCCTGCTCGGCGGCGCGCTGGGCAGCGGAAGCGCGCGCCGCGATCGATGAAGCGCATGAAGGCAGCCGTCTGCCCATTCTGGTCGGTGGCACCGGACTCTATCTGCGCACGCTGATCGAAGGCATCGCACCCGTGCCGGAAATCGATCCTGCCATTCGCGCCGAGGTCCGCGCGCTGCCGGTTGCAGAGGCCCATGCTGCGCTGGCCGCGCTGGACCCGGAAGCCGCCACCCGCCTGAAGCCCGCCGATACAAGCCGCACCGCCCGCGCGCTGGAAGTCGTGCGCTCAACCGGCAGGCCACTGGCAGAGTGGCAGGCGCAGCGGGAGGGCGGGATCGGCGACCGCATCCGCCTCGCCGCGCTGATTCTGCTACCCGATCGCGCCTGGCTGGGTGAGCGGATCGACCGGCGCTTTGCGACGATGCTGGACGCGGGCCGCAACGAGGCAAGTGCGCTGCTCGCCCGCGCTGATGTTCCCGCCGACGCCCCGGTTCTGCGTGCGATAGGTGTCGCCGAAACGGCAAAGCTTCTGTCCGGCGCCTGGAATATGGCCGAAGCGTCGCGCGCGGGCTCGCTCGCGACGCGACAATATGCCAAACGGCAATACACTTGGTTCCGTCGTCAGCCCCCGGAGAGCTGGGAGCGAACAACGGAGACAGATACGATCGCTAATCTCGTAAAGATTGAAAGAAAATTGTTCAATTAGAGGTTGACGTATCATTTTCGTACCGTTAGCAGCGCGGTCCCGGCGTGGATCCGTGTTGCCGATCCCGCGTGTTTGAAGAGTGGAGGCCAAAGTGACCGAGAAGAGCGGCGCAGACATCCTGATCGAGGCGTTGACCGACCTCGGGGTGGAGGTCGTGTTCGGCTATCCGGGCGGCGCAGTGCTTCCGATCTACGATGCGCTGTTCAAGCAGGACCGGATCAAGCACATTCTGGTCCGCCACGAACAGGCGGCGACCCATGCGGCGGAGGGCTATGCGCGCTCCACCGGCAAGCCCGGCGTCGTGCTCGTCACCTCGGGCCCGGGCGCGACCAATGCGATCACCGGCATCACCGATGCGCTGATGGATTCGATCCCGATGGTCGTCATCACCGGTCAGGTGCCGACGGCGCTGATCGGCACCGACGCCTTTCAGGAGGCCGACACGGTTGGCATCACCCGCCACTGCACCAAGCACAATTATCTGGTGAAGCGGCCGGAAATGCTGGGCGCGACGATCCACGAGGCGTTCCACATCGCCACCTCGGGCCGCCCCGGCCCGGTCGTGATCGACATTCCGAAGGACGTGCAGGTCGCAACGGCGCCCTATGAGGCGCCCGGCCCGATCCAGCACAAGACCTATCGCCCGCAGACCGAGCCCGATCTCGCGAAGATCCAGGAAGCAGTCGACATGCTGGCGGCCGCCGAACGTCCGGTCTTCTACACCGGCGGCGGCGTCATCAATTCGGGCCCGGAGGCAACCCGGCTGCTGCGCGAACTGGCGGCACTGACCGGCGCACCGGTCACCTCGACGCTGATGGGTCTGGGCGCCTTCCCAGCCTCGTCCGATCAGTGGCTGGGCATGCTGGGCATGCACGGCACCTACGAAGCCAATTGGGCGATGAACCAGGCCGACCTGATCCTCGCCGTCGGCGCCCGGTTCGACGATCGCGTCACCGGGAGGCTGGACGCCTTCGCGCCGAACAGCCGCAAGGTGCATATCGACATCGATCGTTCGAGCGTGAACAAGAATGTTCGCGTTGATCTGCCCATCATCGCCGATTGCGGCCGGGCGCTGGCGGCGATGGTCGAAAGCTGGAAGAAGCGCGGCCATCCCAAGCCGGACCTGCGCGACTGGTTCAGCCGCATCCAGGGCTGGCGCGCAGCCGCGTGCCTCGACTTCCGGGAGAATGGCGACGTCATCATGCCGCAGCGGGCGATCCGTGCGCTGTACGAGGCGACCAAGGCTCGCGCCCCGATCATCACCACCGAGGTCGGCCAGCACCAGATGTGGGCGGCCCAGCATTTCGGCTTCGAGGCGCCGAACAAGTGGCTGACCAGCGGCGGGCTGGGCACCATGGGCTATGGTCTGCCTGCGGCGATCGGCGCACAGCTTGGCAACCCAGACGCGCTTGTCATTGATATTGCTGGCGAGGCGTCGATCCAGATGAACATTCAGGAACTTGCGACCGCTACGCAATATCGCCTGCCGGTGAAGATATTCATTCTCAACAATGAGTATATGGGCATGGTCCGCCAGTGGCAGGAACTGACCTATCAGTCGCGCTATTCGGAGAGCTATTCGGACGCGCTGCCCGATTTCGTGAAGCTGGCCGAAGCCTATGGCTGGAAGGGCATCCGCATCGAGCAGCGCTCCGATCTGGACGACGGCATCCAGGCGATGCTCGACCATGATGGCCCGGTTCTGGTCGACTGCCGCGTGGCAAAGCTGGCCAATTGCTTCCCGATGATCCCGTCGGGCGCCGCCCATACCGAGATGCTGCTCCAGGCGAGCGAAGTGTCCGGCGAGATGGACGACGAGGCCAAGGCGCTGGTTTGACCGGATTTTGGATCCTCCCCCAGGGGCAAGGATCGAAGGGGTAGAAATGCACATCAAGGAAGAAGCCATCGAGCGCCACACGCTGGCGGTCATCGTCGATAACGAACCGGGCATCCTCGCGCGGATCGCCGGCCTGTTCACGGCGCGCGGCTACAATATCTCGTCGCTCACCGTGTCGGAGATCAGCGACGACGATCTGATCAGCCGGATCACCATCGTCACCTTCGCCTCGGCGCCGGTGATGGAGCAGATCATCGCTCAGCTCGAACGGCTGGTGCCGGTGCACAAGGTGGTCGACCTCACCACCAAGGGCGAGCATGTCGAGCGCGAACTGGCGCTGGTGAAGGTGGTCGGCACCGGCGACCACCGCATCGAGGCGCTGCGCCTTGCCGAAGTCTATCGCGCCCGCGTGGTCGACGCGACGATCGCCAGCTTCGTGTTCGAAGTGACCGGGACAATCGACAAGATCGACAAGTTCGTCGAGCTGATGCGCGAAGTGGGGCTGGTCGAAGTGGCCCGCACCGGTATCGTCGCCATTTCACGCGGCCGCGACCCGGCCTGAATTTCAACCCCTCTCCCCTTGGGAGAGGGAGGGGCCCATGCGCAGCATGGGAGGGTGAGGGTGAATGCCCTCGTGCCCCGCCACCCTCACCAACTTCGACTAGCCAACCGGCTGACGCCGGCCGGCAAGTCTCCGTATCCTCTCCCACAGGGAGAGGAGCAGAAAGGGAAATTAGAAATGCGTGTCTATTACGATCGCGACGCCGATCTGAACCTGATCACCGACAAGAAGATCGCCATTCTCGGCTATGGCAGCCAGGGGCATGCCCATGCGCAGAACCTGCGCGATTCGGGCGTCAAGGAAGTCGCGATCGCGCTTCGCCCGGGTTCGGCCTCGGCCGCCAAGGCGGAAGCTGCCGGCTTCAAGGTGCTGCCGAACAAGGAAGCGGCTGCCTGGGCCGACATCCTGATGATCCTCGCGCCCGACGAGCATCAGGCGGCGATCTACGAAGCGGACCTGAAGGGCAATATGAAGCCCGGCTCGGCGCTCGCCTTCGCCCACGGCCTCAACATCCATTTCGGCCTGATCGAGCCGCCGGCGGACATCGACGTGATCATGATCGCGCCGAAGGGCCCCGGCCACACCGTGCGCAGCGAATATGTGCGCGGCGGCGGCGTGCCCTGCCTGATCGCGATCCATCAGGACGCCTCGGGCAACGCGCATGACGTGGCGCTTGCGTACGCGTCGGGTGTCGGCGGCGGCCGTTCGGGCATCATCGAAACCAACTTCCGCGAAGAGTGCGAGACCGATCTGTTCGGCGAACAGGCCGTGCTGTGCGGCGGCACCACCGCGCTGGTCCAGGCCGGGTTCGAGACGCTGGTCGAGGCGGGCTACGCCCCCGAAATGGCCTATTTCGAGTGCCTGCACGAACTGAAGCTGATCGTCGACCTGATGTATGAAGGCGGCATCGCCAACATGCGCTACTCGATCTCGAACACCGCCGAATATGGTGACATCAAGACCGGCCCGCGCATCATCACCGAAGAGACCAAGAAGGAAATGAAGCGCGTGCTGGCCGACATCCAGTCCGGCCGCTTCGTCAAGGACTTCGTACTCGACAACCGCGCCGGCCAGCCCGAGCTGAAGGCCAGCCGTATCGCGGCCAAGCGCCACCAGATCGAGCAGGTCGGCAGCGAGCTGCGCGCGATGATGCCGTGGATCACCGCCAACAAGCTGGTCGACCAGACAAAGAACTGATCAGTTCGGGAAACCATAAGTTGCCGGCTCCGCACTGGATTTGCGGGGCCGGCAGCCGCATTACGGACATGACGCAACAATCAAGGGAACCGTCATGCGCGCACTCTATGCCCTCGCCCTACTCGTCGCCACGCCGGCCTTTGCCCAGCAGGCGCAGCTCCCCGGCCAGGCCGACGCCAGCCGCGTGCCGGCCGGCACCTATGTCGTCGACACGGGCCACACTCAGGTCGATTTCACCGTCAACCACTTCGGCTTCAGCCAGTTCACCGGCCAGGCCGGCGGCGCAACCGGCTCGCTGACGATCGATCCGGCCAAGCCGAACGACGCCAAGCTGGAAATCACCATCCCGACCAGCGGCATCGTCACCACCGTGGCCGCGCTCGACAAGCACCTGGCCTCCCCCGACTTCTTCGATAGCGCCAAGTATCCGTCGATCCGCTTCGTCTCCACCAAGGTGGAAGTGACCGGCACGCACGCGCTGATCACCGGAGACCTGACGCTGCACGGCGTTACCAGGCCGGTCACGCTCGACACCAATCTGGTCGGCGCAGGGACCAACCCGATGATGAAGAAGCTGAACTTCGGCTTCGAGGCGACCACCACAATCAAGCGCAGCGACTTCGGCATGGACAAATATGTCCCCTTCGTCTCGGACGAAGTGAAGCTGCACATCAACGCGGCCTTCTCGGCCAAGTAAGTCCCGATTGCCTGCACCTCTCGCTTGCGTCACGATGGCGCGAGCGAGGGGACGGGAAATGCAGGAGCAGGAAGGCCGCGAAGGCGCCAAGCGCGTCGAGGCGTTTTCGGATGGCGTCATCGCCATCATCATCACCATCATGGTGCTGGAAATGCACGCTCCCGAGGCCCCCGGTCTGGCGCATCTGCTGCCGCTATGGCCCGTCTTCCTCGCCTATCTGCTCAGCTACGCCTATGTCGCGATCTACTGGGTCAACCACCACCGGTTGTTCCATTTCGCCACGCAGGTGAGCAACGCGCTGCTCTGGGCCAATATCGCCCTGCTGTTCGCGCTCTCGCTGGTCCCGTTCGCCACTGCCTATCTGGGCGGGCAGCATTTCAGCCGCGAGGCGACGATCCTTTATATGGCCGTGATGCTGCTGCCGTCCTTCGCCTATAGCTGGCTGCAGCGGATCATCCGCCGCACCGGTGCCGATACCGACATCGCCCGAGCCTATCACCGCCGCACGATCCGCAAGGGGACAGCAGCAACACTCGTTTATGCCGCCGGCATTTCGCTGGCGCTGATCACACCTGCGCTGGGGCTCGCCTGTGCCGCTATCGTAGCCGTGCTCTGGTGTCTGGCCGACAGCCCGATCGACCGGCTTTTCGGCGACTGAAACCACGCACGGAAACGGCCGAAGCATCCGCCCCGGCCGCCCGTTCCTCCGTTTATTCTTTTGCGTTCAGAAGCCGAAATGCGCGCGCACACCATAGAAGCGCGGCAAGCCCGGATAGCCGGCATAATTGCCATTCTGCTCCGGTACGGCGAACCCGGTGATGTAGTAGAACTGGTTAGTCAGGTTCTCGACGAAAAACTCCAGCCGCTTCTTGCGGTCTTCGGTCTGGATACCGACACTCGCGGAAATCAGCGGATAGCCCGGGTTGCGCAGCACGTTGCGGCCGTTCGCATCGGGCGCGCTGGACGGAATGTTGACTTCGCTGTTGTAGCGCATGTCGACATGGAACAGGCCGTGCCACTCGCCCGACAGGCGCGGCGTCCAGGTGGTGGCGACCGTCACCGTGTGCCGCGGCTGATTGTCGACCTGCAGCCCCGCTTTGCCCTGCAGCGGCGTGCCGGCAAAATTCTTGCCGTCATCGTCATAGCGCGCGTCGATATAGCTATAGCCGAGCTGGAAGATCAGGTCGCGTACCGGCTGGATCGTTGCTTCGGCTTCGACGCCCTTGCTGGTCGTCTTCGGCACATTCTGGACCACGAAGTTGTTGCCGCTGAACACCAGGCTCTGAAGGTTGTAGAACTTCTGATAGAAGCCCGCGAGGTTCAGGGTGAACTGGCGGCTCAGTTCGGTCTTCAGGCCCAGCTCGAAGGCGTCGACCGTCTCCTTCCCGAACGCGAGGTCGCTTGCCTGCGGTCCGTTCCCGCCCAGCAGCACGGAGTCGAACGTCGCCTGGTCGAGATTATAACCGCCGGACTTGTAGCCATGGTCATAGCTGGCATAGCCCAGAATGCGCGGCGAGAACTTGTACGCAATCTTTGCGGTGCCGGTCAGCTGGTCCTCGCTGCGGCTGTTTTGGTAGTTGCCGTTGAATTCATTGTTCACGGCCGGATTGCAGCTCAGCAGGAACAGGTTGTTGAACAAGCCGGGGATGTTGCGAAGGATATTGGCATAGGCCGTGGCCGCCGGATTGCCCGCGCGAACCTGATCGAAGAATCCGCAGCTGCCGGTATTGTTGCGGATCGTGGTATCCAGATCCTTGGTTTCGTGATTGTAGCGGGCGCCCAGCGTCAGCGACAGTTTGTCGGTGACGTTGATAATATTGTGGGTGAACAGCGCCCATGCATTGGTCTTGACGCGATAGTCGTTGTTATTGCCCTGGCCCGATGCCGCCGCCGGTAGCGGCCCCAGTGCGAGCGCAGCCAGCCCCGGCACCACCGGAATACCGGGAATCGGCGCCGTACCGGCCTGTGCGCGGAACAGCGTTACCAGCGGCGCCAGCGGACCATAGGCCGCCGGCGGCGCGGCCGGATTCAGCAGCACCTGCCCCATTGTCGGCACCGTCGGTCCCAGCGAGCCGTAGAACTGCACCGGCGTTCCGAAGCTGGGCCGCAGCAAGCCCGAGAAGATAGAATCGACATAGCTGTTGGCGTCCTTGCCGACGCGCACCGTGTCGTGCAGGCTGTTAGTCTCGTTGAGGTAGAAACCGCCAACCAGCCAGTCGAGCTTGCCGCCAAACGCCGATCCCTGAAAGCGGACTTCCTGCGTGAAGTCCTGCAACTGGTTCTTGTACCCGTCGCGATAGGCGCGATCGATGCCGGAGAAATCGATGTCCTGCCCGCGCGTCACCTGCCAGTCGCGATAGGCGGTGATCGAGGTGAGCTTCACATCGCCCAGATTATAGTTGAGTTCGCCGGAAAAACCCCAGTCGCGGATCTTTTCCCCATAATCGCGCCCCGGGGACATTGCCTGAATGCGGTCGCTGGGCGACCCGGTGTACAGCCCGATCAGCCCCTGCGAGGCAGCGATGCCCTGGATGACGGGGGCCAGCGAACCGCGCACGGCCGAAACTGCGCCGCAGCACTGCTCGTTCGTCTGGTAGTAATCGCCGATCAGCCGGAAGGTCAGGTCGCTGCTGTCGTACAACGCCTGGCCACGCACCTGCCAGCGGTCGAGATTGTTGATGTAACGATCGCTATTCGCATCCTTGATATAACCGTCGCGCTTGCGATAGCTGCCGTCGAGCCGCAGCGCGATGCTCTGACTCACCGGGCCGGTGATCGCCCCCCGCGCCTCATAGGCGTTGTAATTGCCATAGCTTGCCTCGGCATAGCCGCCGGTCGTGAACTGCGGCTGGGCGGTATAGATGCTGAGCGCACCTGCCGAAGTATTGCGGCCGAACAACGTGCCCTGCGGCCCGCGCAGAATTTCGACGCGCTCCAGTTCCGGCAGTTCCGAAATCGCCACACCGGCGCGGGCGCGGAACACGCCGTCGATGAACACGCCGACCGCGGGTTCGAAACCGGGATTGTCGCCCCCGGTGGTGATGCCGCGAATATAGATGGTGGTGCCGGTGGCCGAAGACTGACCGGTGGAAGACTGGAGCGACGGCGCGAGCTGCTCCAGGTCACGGACGTTGCCCACACCGGCATTTTCCAAGAGCGCCGGCCCGATCGCGGTGATCGCCAGCGGCACGTCTTGCACGGTTTCGTTACGGCGGGTGGCGGTGACGATGATCTCGTTGGCGGACTGGTATTGATCGTCCTGCGCCTGCGTCGTGGTATTTTGTCCGGCGAGTGCGGTGGACTGTGCAAAGGCGGGCGTTGCGACCATCAACGCCATCGCAGTCGCACTCAGCAGCTCGAGCTTGCTCATGGGTCTGCCCCTCTCTCCTGTATATCGCGCCGGTCTGTACCCCGCCGCGACTTTGTTTATCTTGTCTGCGAAACTAACGCTGGATTTCCGTTCGCGTCAACCGTAGCCCAGCCGGAAAGTCCCGGATTTTCGCGGTTTCAGGCTGCTTGACGATCGATCGGGAAAACTGTTGGAGCGGCGGGCGGCCAATGCCGTAGCGTCAAATGTACGGGATGAAGAACGATGTCGCACGCGGATGATTTTCACGACGGGCCGGAAGACGGCGACATCGTTGCTCCGCCCCCTAAAATCCCTGTGCCCGCGGAAGTATCGGAAGCGGTCCGCACCCTTATCCGCTGGGCCGGCGATGATCCCTCGCGCGAAGGCCTGCTCGACACGCCCGAGCGCGTGGCGCGGGCATGGAAGGAATATTGCTCCGGCTATGCCGAAGATCCGGCGCGGCATCTCCACCGGGTATTCGAGGAAGTCGGCGGCTATGACGAAATCGTGCTGCTGAACGACATTCCCTTCCAATCGCATTGCGAGCACCATATGGCGCCGATTACCGGCAAGGCCTCGATTGCCTATCTGCCACGGAACCATGTTGTCGGTATCTCCAAGCTCGCCCGCGTGCTCCACGCCTTCGCCCGTCGCCTGCAGGTGCAGGAACGGCTCACGGCAGAAGTGGCCGACTGTATCTGGGAGCATCTCCGGCCCTATGGCGTGGCGGTGGTGATCGAGGCGCAGCATGGCTGCATGACGGCCCGCGGCGTGCGGACACCCGGCGTGGGCATGGTGACCAGCCGGATGATGGGTGTGTTCCGCGACGACAAGCGCAGCCGCGAGGAAGTGCTGCGCCTGATGGGCCGGGCGTGAGCAAACCGCTGGCGCTGATCACTGGCGGACAGCGTCGGCTGGGTGCCGCCATCGCAGCGCGGCTGGCGGAGGCCGGCTATGCCCTGGCGCTGCATTCCAGCCGCAACCAGCTGGAACCGGGCCTCGCTGAAGCGCTGACGCAGGCCGGTTGCGAATGGGAGGCATTCGCCGCCGATTTTGCCGATCTTGCCACACCAGCGCGGCTGATGCGCGAAGTCACTGCCCGCTTCGGCCGCGCGCCCGATCTATTGGTGAATAACGCCGCAATCTTCGGGCAGGACAGGCTGGAAGACGTGGATGCCGATGCACTGATCGCCCATTTCTCGGTCAACTGCGCGGCCCCTGCCCTGCTTACCCAGGCGTTTTCGGCCAACGGTCCGAGCGGACGCGCGATCGTCAACATTCTCGACCAGCGGATCCGCAATCCGCATGCGGACCAGTTCGCCTATACCTTGTCAAAACAGGCGCTGGCCGGCCTGACCGAAACCACGGCGCGGGTGTTGGCGCCACATATCCGGGTGAATGCGGTGGCGCCCGGCCTCACCATCGCCACCGCCGACTATAGCAAGCCGCAAATGGCGAGGCTTGCCGACCGGATGCCGCTGCGTCGCCTGCCGGGTGCCGCCGATATCGCCGAAGCGGTGCTGTACCTGGCCCGCGCCGAGGCGGTGACGGGTCAGGTGATCCATGTCGACGCCGGCGCACACTTCGTTGCTTTCGAACGCGATTTCATGCATCTCGACCGTCCGTGACGGCACTGCGGACATCAGGAATAGTGCCTAGACGCAGTCCGCTTTGCCCGCACTTCGCCCTATAATTCGGAAAGTGCTCCCGGATTGCAGGACCGCCTTGCCCGGGAACGAAGATGCGTACCCGGAAGGATCCCGATGTCGATTGCCCAGTTCGTGCGAAACAGTGCGCTCGCCATGATGGCGATACTGATCGCCGGCGGCTTGTTTGCTGCGTGGCGGCTGGATCGCATTCGCATGGGCGGCGAAATGCAGCTGCGCCAGCAAGTGAATGCAGAACTGATCGCCGACATTCTGCCGCCGCCAGAATATATCATCGAACCCTATCTGGAAGCGACGCTGCTCGCGCGCGACCCGGGCGCCCTGGGCGCGCATGAGGGACGTCTGGAGGCGCTGCACAAGGACTATCTGGCGCGCAACCAATATTGGCACACCGCACGGGTGGACGAAGCGCTGCGCAACCAGCTGCTGGCGCATGCCCACCCGGCCGCCCAACGCTTCTGGGATGAGCTGGAACAGAAGTTGCTGCCCGCGATCCGCAGCGGCGATCGCGCCGCAGTGGATGCGAGCTACGCGCGCCTGTCGCAGGCCTATGCGGAGCACCGCGGGGAAATCGACAAGCTCGTCCGGATGGCGACCGATCACCAGTCCGCGATCGAATCGGCCGGTTCAAACGAGTTCTGGTTCGCGATTGGCATCGTCGTGTTGCTGGCGTTGATCGTGGCTGCGCAGGCGCTCCACTTCTACATCACCATGTATCGCCGCGTGCTGAACCCGCTGGGCAAGCTGTCCGACCTCACCGACCGGCTCGCGACGGGCGCCAACGAAACCGTGCCCTATCAGGACCACAAGGACGAGATCGGCCATATCGCAACCGGGCTCGAACATTATCGCGCCGCAGCCGCTGCGCGAAGCGAGGCCGATGCGCGCAAGCTCGAGGAACAGCGGACGGTCACCGAAGTGCTTGGCCAGGGTCTGCTCGCCCTGCGCGAAGGCGATCTGACGCGCACCATCGACCGGCAGTTCCCTGAGGAATATGAAGTCCTGCGGCACAACATCAACGATGCCATCGCGGCACTGCGCGGCAAGGTGCAGCTGGTTAGCGACAGCGCCGAGAATATCCGCACCACCTCGCAGGAGGTCGCGCATGGCTCCGAAGATCTTGCGCATCGCACCGAGAGCAGCGCCGCCAATCTGGCGCAGGCCACGGAAGCACTGAGCAAGATCGAGGAGCGGCTGCGCGCGACGATGATCGCTGCCGACAACACCGTGAAGCGCGCGGGCGAAGCGACCACCGCGCTGCGGGAAGGCCGTGGCACCACCGAGCGCGCCGTGGAAGCGATGGACCGCGCCAGCGGCAGCGCCAAGAACATCGACGGCGTTATCGAGGGGCTCGACAAGATCGCGTTCCAGACCCGCGTTCTGGCGATGAATGCCGCCGTCGAGGCCGGCCGCGCCGGCGAGTCCGGGCGCGGCTTCATGGTCGTTGCCGATCTGGTGGCAGCGCTGGCCCTGCGCGCCGAGGACCAGGCCAAGCAGGCTCGCGACATGCTCAGCGAAACGCAGGCCGACATTCTTCAGGCTGCCGATGCGGTCCATGCCACCGACCATGCGCTCGACACGATTTCGGGCGACGTTGAGGCCGTGCATGATCTGATCGCCGCGATCGACCATGACAACCACGCCCAGTCCGCGGCTGTCACGCAGGTCTCTACGGCGATGAAGGCCATGGACCTTGTGACTCAGCAGAATGCGGCGATGGTCGAGGAAACTTCGGCCGCGATCCGCAACCTGTCGGGCGAAGTCACTGCGCTCGCCGAGCGTGCGGGCGCGTTCCGGTTCGAACGGACTGTGGTCGCGCCGACAGCAACCACACGCCGCGTGCGCGCCGGCGCGACCGTGCATTGAGTGCAACGCCTTCCCGAACCTCGCTCGGGAAGGTGCTAAAGGCTCACGCGCGGTTGGCGGCGCTCAATACCGCCCGCACCGACGCCGTCGCGATGTCGGCATCGATGCCGACACCGAACACCGTCCGCCCGTCTTCGGTGCGGCATTCGACATAGGCCGCCGCCTGCGCATCGGCACCGATGCCGATCGCGTGCTCGCTATAGTCGACCACGTCGAGCCGCGGCCCGGTAGAACCCGCCAGCGCATCGATCACGCCCGAAATCAGGCCATTGCCGCGGCCCGAGATCGACTGGGTCGCGCCGTCGATCGCGATATGGCCGACGAACACGCGGCTACCGGCGCTGCCCGTCTCTTCATAATCGACAAGCGCGATCCGGTCCTTCTCGCCCGGCAGATAGACACGCTCGAACAGGCCCCAGATGTCCGCGGCATTGAGTTCGCGGCTGGTCTCGTCGGCCAGCGCCTGGACGTGCTTGGAGAATTCGGCCTGCATCCGCTTGGGCAACTTCAGCCCCTTGTCCTGCTCGAGCACCCAGGCGACGCCGCCCTTGCCCGACTGCGAATTGACGCGGATCACTGCCTCGTAATCGCGGCCGAGATCCTTGGGGTCGATCGGCAGATAGGGCACGTCCCAGATCTGGTCGTTGCGCGCTGCCTGCGATGCGAAGCCCTTTTTGATCGCGTCCTGGTGGCTGCCCGAGAACGCCGTGAACACCAGGTCGCCCGCGTAAGGATGGCGCGGGTGTACCGGCAGCTGATTGCAATATTCGACGGTCTGGATGACCTCGTCGATATCCGAGAAGTCGAGCCCCGGGTCGAGGCCCTGCGTGTACATGTTGAGCGCCAGCGTCACCAGATCGACATTGCCGGTGCGCTCGCCATTGCCGAACAGGCAGCCTTCGACGCGGTCGGCGCCCGCCAGCAGCCCCAGTTCCGACGCGGCGACCCCGGTACCGCGGTCGTTGTGCGTGTGCAGGCTAATGACGACACTGTCGCGGTTGCGAATGTTGCGGCAAAACCATTCGATCTGGTCGGCATAGATATTGGGCGTCGCCGCCTCGACCGTCGCCGGCAGGTTGAGGATCAGCGGCTTTTCCGGCGTGGGGTACAATATTTCCATCACCGCCTCGCACACCTCGACCGAGAAATCGAGTTCCGCGGTGGAGAATGTCTCCGGGCTATATTCGAAATGCCAGTCGGTATCGGGCTGTTTGGCAGCTTCGTCGCGCAGCACCTTGGCGCCTTCGACGGCGATCTGGCGCACTTCGTCGCGGTCCATGTTGAACACGATGCGGCGCCAAGCGGGCGATACTGCGTTGTAGAGATGGACGATCGCCTGCTTCGCGCCTTTCAGCGACTGGAAGCTGGTTTCGATCAGGTCGCGGCGCGACTGGGTGAGCACCTGAATCGTCACATCGTCGGGAACCTTGCCCTCGCGCACCAGGCCGGAGATGAAGTCGAACTCGGTTGCGCCCGCGCTGGGGAAGCCGACCTCGATCTCCTTCAACCCCACCTTCACCAGCAGTTCGAAGAAGCGAGTCTTCTTCTCGCCGTCCATCGGATCGATCAGCGCCTGGTTGCCGTCGCGCATGTCGGTCGACAGCCAACGCGGCGCCTTGGTGATGGTGCGGCTCGGCCATTGCCGGTCGGGCAGGTTCACCTGCGGGAAGGGACGATATTTGACGCTGGGGTCACGCAACATGTGCCGTGTCTCTCTGATAAGGTCGGCCCGCGCCTAGCGCAGCCGATATGCGTTCGGGAAGGTCCGGAATTCGCCCTTAGGGGAGACGCGCGCCTGCGATGCCAGCCCCTAAGGGCGGATAAGTCGCAGGCAAAGGAGCGCGTTGGTCTTCACAACGCCAGCATTGGCGCAAGCGGCAGCCGATGTCCAGCCGCTACGCGCCATTTCCCTCGGCGACGGCGGCATTGTCCGGCGCTTCCGGCTCAGCGTCGGCCGGCGTAGCGCTTGCGCGCGGCGAAGGGGTGGCGACGATCTCTGCCATGGGTGGCGGATCGGCATAGTTGGTGCCGCTCGTCCCGCCATCCCCGCAACCGCCCGCCAGCAGCGCCAGTACCAGCCATCCGCCCTTGCGCATCACCACGTCCCCCGCTCACCGAAAGCACAGGCACCATGGCGCCTGCCCGGCAGATCGCAAGCCCTGAAACCACCCCTCACACGCTTTCGGCCGTGTCCTCACGGCAACGCCGCGGCGTCTCTCGCGCTCTCACCGACGCGGAAAGATGCACAGACGACTGGACAGAAGCGATTTCCCGCGATCAAAGAAGCGCAGGGACGTGCAACGCGTTGCGTCCCGCAGTACATCGTCCGGTGCGACAAGGGGGAGGAGCCTCTCACAAGCCCGCGGCGCTGACGAAGGAATAGGCCCTTGAACGGGCAGTAACAGGAGAAAATGAAGATGGCCGAAACCAAAGCACGCGGCGGCATTGCCAAGCCCGTCACCCCTTCGCCCGAACTGGCGAAGATCGTCGGCACCGCCGACCTGCCGCGCAGCGAAATCGTCAGCAAGGTTTGGGAGTACATCAAGAAGCACAACCTCCAAAACCCTGCAAACAAGCGGGAAATTCTCGCCGACGACACGCTGAAGCCGATCTTCGGCGCCGACAAGGTGACCATGTTCGAGATGAACAAGCACCTTGCCAAGCACGTCAAGTAAGCACCATCGTCCCGCCCCGAACCGGGGCGGACATGGCACGGGGCGGGCATGTCGACATGCCCGCCCCGCTTGCATTTCAGCTATTGCCGGGTGCCGTTAGACACCTTCTTGTTCGGGCAACTTCACCCCGATTCGCGAATCCTTCGCCTTCGTTACCCTGGCTCTTTGCGATCCCCGATTCGGTCTTGGCGGCTGCTTTCGGGTCAATGCGCGAGAAACAATGGCACCGGGCACTCGCCCAGCATCCGCTGCGTCACACCGCCAAAGGTCGATTCCAGGAAGCGGGCATGGCCGAAGCCGCCCATCACCAGATAGGAGGCATGGAGCGACCGGACCTGGCCGAGAATCGCCCGCCCCGCCCCGTTTTCCGCCGAGACATCGTTCAGCACCGGCCTGATGCCGTGGCGGGACAGATATTCCGCCGCCTCCGCAGCCGGAGTACCGATCGATCCGTCCTGCGCGGTGATGATCGTCACCGTGCCGGCATGCTTCAGTAGCGGCACCGCCGCCCGCAGCGCGGCCTCCGCTGCACGCGAGCCGTCCCAGGCAACAAGGGCATGGCCGTAAATGTCGAAGCCGCGCGCCGATTCCGGTACCGCGACGATCGGTTTGCCGGTCTTCAGAATCGTGTCGCCGATCAGGTCGCGCATGTCCGGATATTGCGCCTCAAGCTCGAGGTTCAGCACGACCAGGTCAGCCAAAGCCGTGGCATCGCGCAGGCACGGGCTGGCAAAACCGGTGACGTCGATCCAGTCATAGGGCACGTCCTCGGCCCGCAACCGCGCTTCGATGCGCTCGCGGTTCGCCGCCTCGCGCACCTGCTCGTCGGCAAGCAACGCTGCACTGCCACCCATTTCGGCGTAATCGCCGACAAAGGTCGGCACCATGACGATGTCGAGACAGCGCAAATGCCCCTCAAGACCACGTGTCAGATCCAGCGCTGCTTGAAAACGCGCCTCCTGACCGGCGTCGTCATGCATCAGAACGAGAACATTCTTCATGATCGCCTCCCAATCCACCCAGAACTTCTTCGGGAATATTGAAAGGCTATGCGCCCTTATCGTCGCCAGACATGCGGTTAGTTACGGATGCTCGGCAGCAATGCGAAGCAAGGCGGGTTTGTCGAGAATCACAAAGCTTCGCAGGTCGGGCAAAGAGACCACGCCTTCGCGCTTCATCGCCGTCAACTTGCGGCTCACCGTTTCGATCGTCAGCCCCAGCAGCTCCGCCATTTGCTGGCGGGTCAGCGGCAACGGCACGCGGTCCCCCGGCGCTCTGTCGCCGCGCGCGGCGAATTGCAGCAACAGGCTGGCGACGCGCTCCTCCGCCGATTTGCGACCGAGCAACAGCATCCAGCGACGCATATGGTCGAGTTCATCATAGGCCCGTTCAAGCAAAGCCTGTCCGATCTGCGGATATGCCTCGACCAGCCCCGGCAGCGCGCTGCGCGGAAACACGCACAATTCGGTATCGGTGAGGGCGGTAACGCAGTGGCTGGAAGGGCGATCGGCGATCGCGCCGACGAAATCGGCCGGAAAGGCCAGACCCAGCATCTGCTCGCGGCCATCCTCCAGCGAGGCGGTCAACTTGACCAGCCCGCGGTGCAGGATACCCACCTGCTCGGCAGTATCGCCCTGCCAGATCAGCGCTTCGCCCCGGCGCAACACGCGCTTGCGGCCCAGACGGTTGAGCGCTTCAAGCGCCTCGGATTCCAGGCCGCCGCAGAGCGAAGCCATCCGCACGCCACATGCCGCACAGCGCGACGGCATCATCCAGTCGCTTCCGCCCAATGCTGGCTGTTCCCGGTCCATGTACATATCAGCCTCCCTCACGCGTTGCATGCCGCGCGCGCGATGGGCAGTCGTTACGTATTGATCCCATGCCTTTTCAGCACAGAAACGACCGGACCTGTGAAGATTACCTAGGCGTCATTCTTGCGCGGAATCAAAAAACGCCGCCGCCGCCGGTCGTAATCCCACCCTCGTTGAACACGAGGAGAAAGAAACATGCGTACTTCGCTACTTGCCGGTCTGGCTGCAGCCGGCCTGCTGGCCACAACCGCAACTGCGCAGGCGCAGGACACGGCAGGCATTGCTGCAGGCGACTGGCTGGTTCGGTTGCGCGGTATTGTCGTGACCCCGAATGAGTCGTCGAGCGGCATTAATCCCGCGGTGCCGACTGCCCGGCTCGGCGTTGGAAACGCCGTGATGCCGGAAGTCGACTTCACCTATATGGCGACCGACAATATCGGTGCCGAATTGATCGTCAGCAGCACGCGCCATGACATTCAGGGCCGCGGCGGGGTTTCCGCGCTGGGCGACGTCGCCCACACCTGGGTACTGCCGCCGACGCTGACGCTTCAGTATCACTTCATGCCGAAGGCGGCAGTCCGCCCCTATATCGGTGCTGGCGTGAACTACACGACCTTCTACTCGACCAAGACGACGGACTCGCTCAACAAGGCGCTGGGCAACACCAAGCTGAGCCTGAAGGACAGCTTCAGCTATGCCCTGCAAGCCGGCGTCGATGTCGACATCAACAAGAAGTTCTTCCTGAACCTCGACGTCAAATATATCGACATGAGCACCACCGCTCGCCTGGATACCGGCGGCGCCATCAACAAGGCGAGCGTGACGCTGAACCCGCTGGTGTTCGGCTTCGGCGTCGGTACCCGCTTCTAAGAACACGCACGGACATGCGTTGGCGGAGGGCTTTTGACCATCCGCCAGCCGGCCCGGCAGGGTTCGGAAATGGGCTCGGAAATACTTTCCTCTCTCCCCGCTCTTACGCCTCACCCCCGGGGAACGAGAGACGCTGGGAGGCAGTTTGGCGGGCACCGCTCTGGGGATATGGTGCGCTGCCGGACTGCCTCCATTTTTTGTCTGGAAAGCGCGTCGCCGCGTTAATCGACGGGCAGATGCCGGCGCAGACACTCCAGCACGCCGCTGATATGGCTGGTCAACTGCGTTTCCACGCTCGCCGCATCATGCGCGAGCCAGGCATCCAGAATCGCGCGATGTTCGTGATGGCTGGGCTTCCGGCGGCCGGCAGGTTCCAGATAAGCCACGACATAGCGCTCGGCGAGAGCCGCCAGCCGCTCGACCAGCTCGATGGTCAGCCGCCGCTCGCCTGCCCGCACCAATGCCAAATGGAAAGCGCGATTATCCCGTGCGACATCGCTACGGCGATGATGCACGGCGTAATCGAGCTTCTCATAGGCCAGTTGCGCCGACCGCCGCGCGGCGGCATCGGCGCGTTCGGCAGCGAACGCAGCAGCGCCCGGTTCGATCTGAAGGCGGAGCGCGAACAGCTCCTCCGCCTCTGCAAGCGACATGCGGCGCACAAAAAAACCCCGATTGGCAGTGCTGCCGACAAAGCCTTCCTGTTCGAGCTTTGCCAGCGCCTCTCGCAACGGGATCTTGCTGACGCCCAGTTGATTGGCGAGCGCATCCTGGCGGATCGGGCCGTGCAGCCCGAAACGCCCTTCGACAATCTGATCGCGCACGATTTCGACGACCTGCTCCGAAAGCGTGCGCACTGCGATACCCATTACCCCTCCGGAATATCAACACGGGCGATAGTCGCCACATACATATTCCGAAGCATATCCGCATCTTCCATAAAATGCGGGAGTATCCGAATAATGCAGAAGAATCAGAGCTGCTTTATCGTGACCATCGCTTCGGGCGCAGTACCGATCGGGTTGCTTACCGGCATTGCGAATGGTGCTGCGGCAATTTCGAACACATCGCCCGGTTCGGTCCGTATCCCTTCGCTGAACGAGAGCGTGGCGGTGCCGAAGAAATGCACGTGCAGGTCGCCCGGGCGACGGAACAGCGGATACTTAAAGTGGTGATGTTCCAGATTGGCGATGCTGTGCGACATGTTCGCCTCGCCGGAAAGGAACGGCTTTTCCCAAAGCACGGCGCCATCACGCAGGATTCGGCTGGTGCCCTCGACATGCTGCGGCAGGTCGCCGAGCAGCAATTCGGGGCCGAGCGCCGCTGGGCGAAGCTTCGAATGGGCAAGCCAGAGGTAATTGCCGCGCTCGGTGACATGATCCGAAAATTCGTTCGCCAGCGCAAATCCCAGTCGAACCGGCGTACCATCGGCGTCGATCAGGTAGATACCGGCGATTTCCGGCTCCTCGCCCGCATCCAGGGCGAAGGCAGGCGAGGGCAGCGGCGCGCCTGGCGCGATCAGCATGCTGCCGTCGCCCTTGTAGAACCATTCCGGCTGCACGCCTGTCTCGCCCGCAGCGGGCTTGCCGCCTTCGACGCCCATCAGAAACATCTTCATCGAATCGGTCTGGTGCGCAGCGTCGCTCATCGAGCGGTGCATCTTGTCGCGCCCCTCCGCCGAACCAAGGTGCGTCAGGCCGGTGCCGGTCATCAGCAGGTGGGCGCTGTCGGGATGGTCGATCGGCGCCAGCAGCGTGACGGTGGCGAGATCGATCCCCGCCCCCTCGCCTGCCGCAGCAACCGCCTCGGCAAGCGTCTGGCCAGCTGCGAGCGCCCGCTGCGCCAGCGCCAGCGTCGTTTCCGCACCGGGCACGACACGCGCCGAGCCATCCTCATGCAGCGCAGCTACGCCACGCTGCCCGGTATCTCCGCTGCGGAACTGTACCAGCGAACGCACCATTACGATTATTCCTCCGGAAAGGCGTTCGTCGGGCGCGCGCCCCACAACGCATAGAACAGAATGTAGAGTTCACAGATCGCGGTCAGCAGGAACGAGATCTGCAGGCCATAGCTATCGGCGATCTTGCCCTGAACAATCACGAGCGCGCCACCCGCGATCGCCATGATCAGCAGCCCCGAGCCTTCCTCGGTCAACGGGCCCAGCCCGCGAATGCCGAGCGTGAAGATCGTCGGGAACATGATCGAGTGGAACAGACCGACCAGGATCAGCGACCACATCGCCGTCGGACCATGCGCAAAAGTGGTAATGAGCATGACGACGAATGCGCCGATCGAGAACGCCGCCAATACGGTCTCCGCCCGTACCTTCTGCATGATCGCAGAACCCAGGAAGCGACCGACCATCATGCCGCCCCACAGGAAGGTGAGATAATTGCCGGCCTGCTCATGCGTCAGGTTGGCGATGTCGGGCTGGCTGACGAAATTGACGAACAGATTCGCGACGCCGATTTCCGCGATTAGATAGATGAAGATCGCAGGCACGCCGAACACCAGGTTGCGGTGACGCCACAGCGAATGCTGCTTCCGGGCCTCCTTGCTGACACGCGACGTGGCCGAACCCATCGCCGGCAGCGGGAAGCGCGCGATGACGATTGCCAGCACGATCAGCACCACGGCAACCAGGCCATAGGGCAGAATCACCGAATGCGCATCGGCCAGCCGCTCGGCCGGGGTCAGCACCGTACCGGCATGGACGGTGCCGCCCTTGGAGCGGCCGAGAATCAGATAGGCGCCAAAGGCCGGCGCGAGCATCGTGCCCGCCGAGTTCATCGCCTGCACCAGGTTGAGTCGCGACGATGCCGTCTCGGGCCTGCCGACCACCGCGACATAGGGGTTGGCCGCCACCTGCAGCAGCGTGATGCCACTGGCGATGACGAACAGCATCACCAGCGTGACGCCATAAGAAGGAATGCTCGCCGCCAGCATCATGCCCAGCGCCCCGGCCGCCATGATGAGCAGCCCGATCACCAGCGATTTCTGATAGCCGATCCGCTCGATCAGCTTCGCCGAAGGGATGGAAGCCACGAAATAGGCAATGAACCAAACCGATTCGATGAGTGTAGTCTGCGTGTAGCTAAGATCGAACACGCTGCGCAGATGCGGCAGCAGCGTGTTGTTGATGACCGTGATGAAGCCCCACATGAAGAAAAGGCTCGCCAGCAGCGTCAGCGCGGGCGCATAAGATGCCCCCGGACGCGGCGGAGCGGCCCCCATTACTCCAGCCTTGTTTACCGGACCGACCGCCATGCTCCCTCTCCCAAAAAAGCGCCCCTGGGGCTATGCTTGCATCTTGTCCGACTATATACGAACAGGCCAATGGTCAACGATTGGAGGGGAAATGAATATCCATCGCGCGTACTGCGCCGCCGCCAGCCTGGCGCTCACTGCTCTGTGCGCCGCTATGCCGGCCCGTGCGGTTGATGCGGAGCGCAAGCCCTTCGGCACCCTGACCGACGGCACCCAGGTCGAAGCAGTAACGCTGCGCGCAGGCAACGGTGTCAGCGCCCGGATCATTACCTTCGGCGCCACGCTGCAATCGCTGCAGGCACCCGATCGCCACGGCCACCTCGCCGATATCGAACTCGGCTATGATGATGCCCAGAGCTATGCTGATCATCCCAATTTCTGGGGCGCAAGCGTCGGCCGCTATGCCAACCGGATCGCCGGCGGCCGCTTCACGCTGGATGGCAAGACTTATCAGCTCCCGCTCAACGATAAGACGAACTCGCTGCATGGCGGCGCCAAGGGCTATGACAAGCTCAACTGGCGGATCGTGTCGGTGAAGCAGGGGCCGGTGGCTAGCGTCACTTTCGCGCTCACCAGCCCCGCAGGCGACCAGGGCTATCCTGGCACGCTGGAAGTTCGGGCGACCTATTCGCTCGACGAAAAGGGCAATCTGACGATCGATTATGATGCGAAGAGCGACGCGCCCACGGTCGTCAACCTGACCAACCATGCGATCTTCAACCTGGCTGGCGAAGGCGCCGCCGGCGGCATTCTGCAACATCGGATGACGATCCCCGCCAGCCGCTACACGCCAGTCAACGCCGCGCTGATCCCGACCGGCGAACTGAAGGCGGTTGCTGGCACGGCATTCGATTTCACCAAGCCCCGCGTCATCGAGGACGGCATCCGCGACGGCCGCGATCCGCAGATCGTGTTCGGCCGCGGCTATGACCATAATTTTGTGCTCGACGCCGGCTTGACCGCTGAGCCCAAGTTGGCGGTTCGGCTGGAGGATCCCGCCTCGGGCCGCGTACTCGAAGTGCTCAGCACCGAACCAGGCCTGCAGGTATACACCGGCAATTTTCTAGACGGCACGCTGATCGGCAAGGGCGGACACCTGTATCGCATGGGCGATGGCATCGCACTCGAACCGCAGAAGTTCCCGGACACGCCCAACCAGCCCGCGTTTGGCTCGGCCCGAGTCGATCCCGCACATCCCTACCACCACCGCATGGTGTTCCGTCTGTCGACGACCGGCTGAACACCCCCGAATACTGAGGCACGCCTACCGCCATGACTGATTCCGCCCAGCCCCCCAAGCTCCGTTCGCGTGCCTGGTTCGACAATCCCGACAATATCGACATGACCGCGCTCTATCTGGAGCGTTATCTGAATTTCGGGCTGAGCCTGGAGGAGCTGCGTTCGGGCAAGCCGATTATCGGTATTGCCCAGACCGGGTCTGATCTGAGCCCCTGCAACCGCCATCACATGGTGCTAGCGGAGCGCGTGCGCGAAGGTATTCGCGAGGCTGACGGCATCGCCATCGAATTTCCCGTCCACCCGATTCAGGAAACCGGCAAGCGTCCGACCGCGGCGCTTGACCGCAACCTCTCCTATCTCGCACTGGTCGAGCTGATCTACGGCTATCCGCTCGACGGCGTGGTGCTGACGATCGGCTGTGACAAGACCACCCCCGCCTGCCTTATGGCAGCGGCGACGGTGAACATCCCCGCCATCGCTCTGTCCGTCGGCCCGATGCTCAACGGCTGGCACCGCGGCGAGCGCACCGGGTCGGGTACGATCGTGTGGAAGGCGCGCCAGATGCTCGCGGCCGGCGAGATCGACGACGATGGCTTCATCAAGCTCGTCGCCTCTTCGGCTCCGTCCACCGGCTATTGCAACACCATGGGCACCGCGACGACGATGAACTCGCTGACCGAAGCGCTGGGCATGTCGCTGCCGGGTTCTGCGGCGATTCCCGCGCCCTATCGTGACCGGCAGGAAGTCGCCTATCGAACCGGCCTGCGCATCGTCGACCTGGTGCGTGAGGACGTGAAGCCGAGCGACATCATGACGCGCGATGCGTTCCTCAACGCCATTGTCGTCAACTCGGCGATCGGCGGCTCCACCAACGCGCCGATCCACTTGGCTGCCATCGCCCGTCACATGGGCGTGGAACTGTCGCTCGACGACTGGCAGACCTATGGCCACAAAATCCCGCTGCTGGTGAATCTGCAGCCGGCCGGTGAATATCTCGGCGAGGATTTCTACCGCGCGGGCGGCGTTCCGGCGGTGGCGGCCGAGCTGATCCGCCAGGGCCTCATCCGCGAGGACGCGCTGACGGTGAACGGCCGCACCTTTGGCGACAACAATCGCGACGCCGTGATCGAAGACGAGAAGGTCATTCGCCGCTATGACCAACCGCTGAAGGAAGATGCCGGCTTCGTCGTGCTGTGCGGCAATCTGTTCGACGCGGCAATCATGAAGACCAGCGTGATATCGGAGGAATTCCGCGCGCGCTACCTGTCGAACCCCAACGATCCGGAGGCGTTCGAAGGGTCTGCTGTCGTGTTTGATGGGCCGGAAGACTATCATCAACGTATCGACGATCCTGCGCTGGGCATCACGCCGGAGACACTGTTGTTCATGCGCGGCGCGGGACCGATCGGCTATCCGGGTGCAGCGGAAGTCGTGAACATGCGCCCGCCCGCCTATCTGATCCGCGAGGGCGTCCATGCCCTGCCCTGCATCGGCGACGGTCGCCAGTCGGGGACATCGGGCAGCCCGTCGATCCTCAACGCCTCGCCCGAAGCGGCGGCGGGGGGTGGCCTGGCGCTGCTGCGCACCGGCGACCGGGTGCGGATCGACCTGGGACGCGGCACGGCGGACGTTCTGATCTCGGATGAAGAACTGGCCGAACGCCGCGCCGCACTGGCCGAGGCGGGCGGCTATCCCTACCCCGAATCGCAGACGCCGTGGCAGGCAATCCAGCGCAGCGTCGTCGGCCAGATGAACACCGGCGCGATCCTGGAGGGCGCCGAGCAGTTCCAGCGCATCGCCCAGACCAAGGGCCTGCCGCGCGACAACCACTAAGTCGGTAGCGCAACATCGGGAGCGAGGTACGGGCAACCGACCTCGCCCCAAGTTTATACGGTATAATATCCTTGACCGACCGCGAGGGCACTGCTTTACCCGCGCGGGGTGGGGAGAAGCACAAATGCCGTGTCCGAAAACGTGCCTGCCGGGGCGTGATCGCGCCACGAAATTCCGTCGCGGCCTGCTCGGTGCAGCGATGGTGCTGGGCACGCCCGGGCTCGCCATCGCCCAGACGACACCGTCACCAACCACCGCCCCCGCCCCGCTACCGCCGATCGAGGCACGCTATCAGCGCGCCGATCTCTACCAGTCCGACGGCCTCGACCGGCTGATCGTCGACCATAATCTGCGCGCGCAGTTCCTGGGCGAGCACACCGCCATCTTCTACCGCCATGGCAAGGCCGGTGCCCGAACGCTGAGCTGGTTCGATCCCGCCGCCGGCGACGCGCGCGACATCACTACCGAAGCAACGCTGCTCGCACTGCTGTCGCGGGCAACCGGCAAGCCGATCGAACGCGCGCAACTCGCGTTCGACTCGCCCGAGTTCGATCCCGCCACCGGCGCGTTCGCCTTCGGCGCGCTCGACAAGCGCTGGCGCTATACGGCGGACGGCACGCTCAGCGAGACGCCCAAGCCGCAGCCCGAACCCGAAGCGCTGTCGCCCGACGGGCGCTTTCGCATCGTCGCGCGCGATTTCAACCTGTTCGCCGTCGAAGTGAAGACCGGCCGGGAAGTCGCACTGACGACCGACGGCACGCGCGAGCAGCCATATGGGCGCGGCATACCCCAGCTCGCCGACATTCTGGCGCAGGGGACCGAAGACCCGAAGATGCCGGTGTCGATCCGCTGGTCGCCGGACAGCCGCCACATCCTGACCTGGCGGCTCGACACACGCGACGTGAAGCCGCTGAGCATCACCCAGCAGAACCCGCCCGGCAGCTTTTACCCCCGCAGCTTCCACTATATTTATCCGCTGGCCGGCGCCGAGAAGCTGCCGCTGGCGACCCGCTATGCGATCGATGTCGAACAGGCGGTGCGCAAGGGCAAGGCGAAGCTGGTACCGCTGCAGATCCCGGCCGAAGCACTGCTCTACCCCTATGATCCCGATCAGGACTGGGTGGCCGGCAAGCCCCGCGCACTATGGGTCCAGCGCGGCTATGGGCAACTGGCCGTCTATCAGGCTGATCCCGATACCGGCGCGGTGCATGTCGTCGCGCGCGAAACGGGAAAGCCGGTCGTGACCACCACCTCCAGCGGCCTCTATCCCGCTCCCGAACTCGGTGGCGAACTGGACGTGTCGGAACGCACCGGCTGGGCGCAGCTCTATCTGGTCCGCCCGAACGACCCCGATGGCGGCATTCCCCTCACTCGCGGCGCGTGGGAAGTCATCAGCATCGAGCATGTCGATGCGCCCGGCCGCGCGATCCTGGTCACGGGCGTCGGTCGCGAACACGATCGCAATCCCTATTGGCGCCAGCTCTATCGGATCGGGCTGGACGGCACCCAGCCGGTGCTGCTCACCCCCGAACCGCTCGACCACGACATTACGACATCCCACGACGGCAAATGGGCGATCGATGTGATGTCGAGCCCCACCACCCTGCCGCGCACCGTGGTGCGCGACACGCGCGACGGCCATATCGTTCGCGAACTCGGCCGTGCCGATGCGTCGGCGCTGCTCGCAACCGGCTATACGCCGCCCGAGCCGTTCCAGGGCGTGGCCGCCGATGGCAAGACACCGCTCTACGGCATGATCTACCGTCCGGCGCATTTCGATCCGAAACGCCGCTATCCGGTGATCGACGCCGTCTATACCGGCCCCACCACCACCGATGTTCCGGTCAGCTGGAGCGGCACGGTCTTCAACACCCCGTCGAGTGTCGCCCAGATCGGCGCGATCGTGGTGATGATCGACGGGCGTGGCACCTCGCGTCGCGGCCAGGCGTTCCGCATGCCGGCCTTCCAGAATCTGGGCGAGGTGGGGCTCGACGATCATATCGCCATGATCCGCCAGATGGCCGCACGCTATCCGCAGCTCGATACCGATCGTGTCGGCGTCTATGGCGGCTCCGCCGGCGGCTATGATGCCGCCCGCTTCATCCTGCGCCGCCCCGAATTCTTCAAGGTCGCGGTGGCATCTTCGGGCAATCACGACCTGCGGCTCGACAAGGCGTGGTGGCCGGAAACGTCGATGAGCACGCCCGATCCGTCGGTGTGGGAGCGCAACGCCAATATGTCGGTCGCCGCGAACCTGCAGGGCAAGCTGCTGCTGGTCCATGGTGATATCGACGACAATGTGCCGGTCACCGAAAGCTACCGCCTCGCCAATGCGCTGATCCAGGCGCATCGCGATGTCGATCTGGTGATCCTGCCCAACACCACCCACCGGGTGTTCCAGCCCTTTTTCTGGCGCAAGTTCCGCGACTATTTCGTTCGCAACCTGCTCGATGAGGCGCCGCCGCGCAGCGCCGTCGTCGACGTGCCAAAGTCCGGGGACTGAAGCCGCAGATCAGCGCAGGGCGATTTCGGTATCGGCCAGCGCCAGCCGAACCAGCTCGGCCATCGCCGCTTCCGCGCGCTTGGCATTGCCTGCGGCGATGGCAGCGTGAAGCGCGCGATGCTCGGGCATCGGGTCGCGCGGATCGGGCGTGTTGCGCTGCTTGAAGATCGTCGTCCAGGCGATGGCAGACATAATCGAGCTGGCCAGTGCCAGCACGGCCTCATTGCCCGTGGCTTCGAGCAGGATGGTGTGAAAGCGCTGGTCGGCCGTGCGCCCCGTTTCGGTCGCCAGACCGTGCGCCGCCATCTCGTCCAGCGCAGCTTCCATCGCCGCAACCTGTGCGGGGGTGCGTCGCGCCGCGGCCATGGCGGCAGCGGCCGGCTCCACCACCATGCGCAATTCGAACAAGTCGCTCAGAAACTTGCGCGACGGCTCGGATTCAAACTGCCAGGCGAGCAGATCGGGATCGAGCAGGCTCCAGTAATGGCGCGCCGACACCCGCGTTCCCGCCTTCGGCCGGCTTTCGACCAGCCCCTTCGCGGAAAGGATGCGAAACGCCTCGCGCAGCGCCGAGCGCGAAATGCCCAGTTGCTCACTGAATTCGATTTCGCCCGGAAAAACATGGCCTTCGGGAAACTCGCCGCGCAGAATGCCGACCGCAAGCTGTTGCGCGACCGAGCCATGCAAACGTCGATTCTGGCGCCCACGAAGCATCGAGCGCGGCGCCGACTGCAGTGGCCGTTGTTGCATTTAAACCCTTCCGTTGCGCCCGCCGGCGCCCTTGCCGGTGCGACAAGCTATCGTGCAGCGCGGCGATGGCAAGGCGAAGGTGGTGACCCGGAGAGGATTCGAACCTCCGACCTCTCGATTAGGAATCGCTTGCTCTATCCTGCTGAGCTACCGGGCCACGCCGCCGTCGCTGGTAAAGCCCAGCGCGGCGCAAATCAATTGCAAGCCTCGGGCGGCACCACCGGCACGATCAGCGGCGCCACCGGCACGCCCTCCTCAACCAGCGCCTTGGCCTCTTCGACCGTCGCCTTGCCGTGGATCGGCGCTTCGGGCTCGTCACCCAGATGCATCGCGCGTGCTTTGCTGGCGAAGGAGGCACCCACCCAGGTCGATTTTTCCAGCATCTTCGCCTGGATTTCCGCAACAGCGGCCAGCGCGGCCTTTATCGCTTCGGGCGGAACCGGCGCCTTTTCCGCCAACTGATTGCCCTTGGGCGCCACCGCAGGGGCCATCACCGCCTTGGCGACGCCGGTGTCGCCGCACATCGGGCAGGCGATCAGCCCGCCGGCGCGCTGATCCTCATAGGCTGCACTCGACTTGAACCACGCCTCGAAGACATGGCCGGTGGCGCATTTGAGATCGAACACGATCATGATGCAGCGACATCCGGTATAAGCCGGCGGTGCCGCAGTACCGGCACGCGGGTCCGCACATCGTCGATCCGCGCCGGGTCGATCTCGGCAAAGCCCAGCCCCGCCGGCTCGCCCATGTCGAGCAGCACGTCGCCCCACGGGTCGATCGCAAGGCTATGCCCGTAGGTGGCCCGGCCATCTTCGTGGATCCCGGTCTGTGCCGCAGCGATCACGAACGCCGCCGCCTCGATCGCGCGGGCGCGCAGCATCACGTGCCAGTGCGCCGCGCCAGTGGGGCGCGTGAAAGCCGCCGGCACCGCCAGCAGCGTTGCGCCGGCGTTGCTCAGCGCGGCGAACAGGTCCGGAAAGCGCAGGTCATAACAGATGGCAAGGCCCAGCCGCCCCAGCGGCGTGTCGACCACCACCGGTCCGGCGCCCGCCGTATAGCTGTTCGATTCGCGCCAGCTCTCGCCGGTCGGCAGGTCGACATCGAACAGATGCATCTTGTCGTAGCGCGCGCGGATTTCGCCGCTGTCGTCGATCACGAAGGCGCGGTTGGCGAGCTTGCCGTCCGCGCGCAGCACCGCCAGGCTGCCCAGATGCACCCAGATTCCGTGCTTCGCCGCCGCCTCGCGTACGGCGGCAAGCACGCGGTCTTCGCCCTCGGCGGCGTAATGCACCGAGGCGCGCTCGCGATTGCCGTCCAGCAGGCCAGACATTTCGGGCGTGAACAGCATCGCCGCCCCACCCGCACGGGCCTCCGCCACGCCTTCGACCAGCGTGGTGGCGTTGCCGGCGAGATCAATCCCGCTGGTCATCTGCAACAGCGCGGCGCGCGTCATGCCGCGAGCAACGGGTCCAGTCCGCCCTCGCGATCGAGCGCGGCAAGATCATCGGAGCCGCCGATATGCTTCCCGTCGATGAAAATCTGCGGAACCGTCGTCCGGCCGGGCGCGCGCTCCAGCATCTCGGCACGCTTGGGGCCGCCCATGGTGATGTCATATTCCTCGAACGCCGCGCCCTTGGCGGAGAGGAGGTTCTTGGCGCGCGTGCAATAGGGGCAGAACGCCTTGGTGTAGATTTCGACCTTTGCCATAGTCGACCAGAGGTGTGCCCGGCACTGCGGCTTGTCAATCCGCGGCATCTTCGGAAAGCACGCGCGCCCAGCACAGCAGAACCACCCGTGCCGCGCCGCCGCGCTTGAGCAACCGGGCACAAGCATCGCCCGTGGCACCGCTGGTATAGATGTCGTCGACCAGAACGACCGTTCGCCCCTTGAGCCGCGCCGCGGCCTCCGGCGCCAGCGCGAATACACCCGCCACTGCCTTGGCGCGCGCCCTTGCCCCCAGCCCACGGAGCGGCGGCGTGGCCTTGACCCGGCGCAGCAGATCGATTTCGGCCGCAACCCCGCTCCGCCGGGAAAGCCCCTGCGCGACCAGCGCCGCCTGGTTGAAGCCGCGCGACCAGATGCGCCAGCGGTGCAGCGGCACCGGCACCAGCAGATCCGCGCCCTCGGGCATCAGCCGCGCCATCCCGCGCGCCATTGTCTCCGCTACAGCCAGCCGGCCGCCATATTTGAGCTTCAGCGCCACGCGCCGCGCGACATCCCCATAGGCCACGGCGGCACGCACCCCGTCATGCGGAGGCAGGCTCGCCAGACATGCGCCGCAACGTGCGCCCTCTCCGCGATCGAAGGTGAAGGGCAGATGGCAAGCCGCGCACCAGGGCGGCCCCAGAAAGTTCAGGCTTCCCCAGCAGCCGGCGCAAAAGCGGTGATCGGCCTCGACGATCGCGCCGCAACCGGGGCACCGCGGCGGCAGCACCAGATCGAACAATCGCGAAAGAGCCGCCGCACCCTGCACGGGCACCCTTGTCGCCGCAGCCGCCACGCTGCACAAGCGCGCCCGTGTCCGACTCCGAGATTTTCGACCGCGCCCTGCGCCGCAAGCGCCGTGACCGCGCCGCACGCCAATATGAGAGTTTCCTGCGCGACCATATGCTCGACGCACTGTACGAGCGGCTGGAAGGCGTGAAGCGGGAGTTTCGGCAGGTTCTCGATCTCGGCAGCCATGACGGCGCCTTTGTCTGGCCCGGCGCCGAGATTACCCGGATTGATGCCGGCGCCCGGTTTGCGGCGATGGGCGGTGGCATTCAGGGCGATGAGGACATGCATCCCTTTCCCGAGGGCAGCTTCGATCTGGTGATCTGCGCGGGCGTACTCGATACCGTCAACGACGTGCCGGGCGCGCTGGCGCTGGCGCGGCGGGCGCTGAAGCCCGACGGGCTGTTCCTGGGCGCGTTTTTTGGTGCTGGTACGCTTTCAACGCTACGCGCCTGCTTCATGGCGGCGCAGGGCGACCGGCCGGTCGCGCGGTTCCATCCGCAGATCGACGTGCGTGCTGCCGGCGACCTGCTCTCGCGTGCCGGCTTTGCACTGCCCGTGGCGGACACCGAGACGCTGACGGTGCGCTATGCCGGGCTGCCGGGGCTGATTCGCGACCTGCGCGGCATGGCGGCGACCAATTTGCTGCCGGGCACGCCGCCGCTGCGCCGTGATACACTTTTGAACGCAGCCGCTGCCTTTGCCGAACGCGCCGATCCCGATGGCCGTACGACCGAGCGGTTTGACATCGTCTACCTGACCGGTTGGGCGCCGGACCCGTCGCAGCCCAAGCCGGCGCGGCGCGGCAGCGCGACGGCTTCGCTGGCGGACGCGCTCAAGCCAAAGGGCTGAGCGCGCGCTCCAGTACCGGGATGAAGGGCAGGTCCGCCGGGGGCATGGGCAGCGTGCGCAGCTCGGCCGCCGTGACCCAGGCCAGCGCGCTCGCATGCAGCGGCTCGGGAACACCGCGCCAATCGGCCAGACCATAGAGCAGCAGCACCAGATGCCGCTCGCCCAGCGATTCACTGGCGAAGGTCAGTGGCACCAGCACCTGCGGATCGACGATGATCGCCAGTTCCTCGGCAAGTTCGCGCGCCAGCGCCTGTTCGGGCGTCTCGCCGGGCTCGATCTTGCCGCCGGGGAATTCCCAAAGACCCGGCATGGGTTTGCCGGCCGGTCGCTGCTGCACCAGCACGCGCCCGTCACAATTCATGATTGCCGCAGCTGCAACCAGCAGGATTTCGCGTTCGATAAGCACTTCTCAATCTATCGATGCAAAGAGACCGTAGGAAGATAACCCGATTGGACGCCCATGCGACAGATTGCCCGCCAGATTTCCGCATTTCTGCAGGATCGCCGGGGGGCATCGGCCGTCGAATATGGCTTCATACTTGCCCTGATCGTACTCGCCATCATGGCCGCGCTCGTACAGCTGGGCAGCGTCACGTCAAACATGTGGTCGAACGTGTCGGCGAAGGTCCAGGCGGTCGGCTGATCCGGTAACCTTTCGCTAAGCTTGCCATTTAGGTCGTTCTTAACTCTCGGGCTTTAAAGCTGAATTCGTCGCGAGGGAAACCGTGCGACCGGTGGAATGAAGTAATTTGGGACGATGGAGACCGGTATGAAGAAGATTCGCAACTTCCTGAAGAATTCCAAGGGTGCGACTGCGATCGAATACGGCCTGATTGCCGCTCTGATCGCCGTTGCCGCGATCGCCGCGATGCAGGGCCTGGGCAACCAGCTCAACAAGACCTTCGGCAACGTCACTTCGAACATGAAGGCTTCGTAAGCCTCTTTTTTGATGGATGAAATGGAAAGGGCGGTGGCACCGGGTGCCGCCGCCCTTTTTATTTCAATACGTCTCAACGGAATTCATAATGTTTCGTTAACGGAATAAACATCCTCCGACGCATAGAATCCACTCCTGCGGGGGACTGAACCGATCCGGAGTCTGGTTATGCGTTTTCTGAGGAACATCCTGGCCGATGCCAAGGGAGCCACCGCCATCGAGTATGGGCTAATCGCAGCGCTGATCGCGATCGCCGCGATTGCCGCCATGCAAGGGCTGGGCAATCAGCTCGCCACCACGTTCGGCAACGTCACGTCGAACATGAAGGCCAGCTAAATTCCGAGACCAAAGGACAACCCAGGGGCGGAGCGAGGGGACCGCGCCGCCCCTGGGGCCGTCATCCGATCTTTCGGGGTTCAGACTCGCCCCATCGCCAGGAACTTGGCGCGCCGCGCCTGGCGCAGCCCCTCCGCCGACATGCCGTCCAGGCCACGGAGCGCCTGCTCGATCGCATCGCCCAGCGCCTGCACCGCCTGAGTCGGCGCCCGATGCGCCCCGCCCAGCGGCTCCTGCACGATCCGGTCGATCACGCCGAGCTCCTTCAGGTGCTGCGCCGTCACCTTCATCGCTTCGGCGGCATCGGCAGCCTTGTCGGCCGTTCGCCACAGAATCGAAGCGCAACCTTCGGGCGAAATCACCGAATAGACCGCATGCTCGAGCATCAGCACCTGATTGCCCGCAGCCAGCGCCACCGCGCCGCCCGAGCCGCCCTCGCCGAGGATCGAGGCAACCAGCGGCACGCCCAGCCCCAGACAGGTTTCGGTGGAACGCGCGATCGCCTCTGCCTGGCCGCGCTCTTCGGCCTGCACGCCGGGAAACGCACCCGCCGTATCGACCAGCGTGAGGACCGGAATGCCGAACCGGTCGGCCAGCTTCATCAGGCGAATCGCCTTGCGATAGCCTTCCGGCTTGCCCATGCCAAAATTGTGCTTCAGCCGGCTGGCGGTGTCGTCGCCCTTTTCGTGGCCGATCACCATCACGCGACGTCCGCGGAAGCGGCCCAGCCCGCCGATGATCGCATTGTCGTCGGCAAAGGCGCGGTCGCCGGCCAGCGGCATGAAGTCTTCGATCAGACCGGCGACATAATGCTTGAAGTGCGGCCGTTCCGGATGGCGCGCGACCTGCGTCTTCTGCCACGGCGTCAGGCGCGCATAGGTATCCAGCAGCAGCTTGTCCGATTTCGCCTGCAGCGGGGCGATTTCGGCAGCGATGTCCACGCCGCCGGCAGCGGTGCTGCGCAGTTCGTCGATCTTGCCCTGCAGTTCGGCGATGGGCTTCTCGAAGTCGAGGAATGTCGTCATGGGCAGTCGCGCTACGCGGAGCCGCGCTTCGCGTCAACGCGGGGCGTGGGTGCGCCCCCCTTCCCGCCCAGCGCTTCGCCCAGCGGATGGCGCTGGTTGACCAGTTCCACCAGCCGCCGGCTGTCGACATGCGTGTAGATTTCCGTGGTGGCGATGTCGGCATGGCCCAGCATCGCCTGCAGCGCGCGCAGGTCCGCGCCGCCTTCCAGCAAATGCGTGGCGAAGGCGTGGCGCAGCACGTGCGGGCTCACCCGGTCGGGGGGAATGCCCGCCTCGGCCGCCAGCGCACGCACCAGCTGGTACAGCCGCACGCGGGTAAGGTGCGCCTTGCCAGAAGGAAACAGCCACGCCTTGTCCGGCGGTACCTGTCCACGCCAGGCCGCCACCGCGGCGCGGGCACGATCCGAAATCGGCACCAGTCGCTCGCGCCCGCCCTTGCCTTTCAGAATCAGGAACGGCCGGTCGGGATGGATGGCATTGCGCGGCAGCGATACCAGCTCGGTCGCGCGCAGGCCCGAGCCATAGAGCAGCTCGATCAGTGCCGCGAGGCGCAGGTCGAGCGGATCGGGCGGCACCCGCGCCTGCCGCGCGGCGATGGCGGCGAACAGCGCATCGACATCGGCGACGCTCAATATCTTGGGCAAGGGCCGCGCGGCGCCGGGACGCGGCAGACTGGCGCCGGGATCGTCCGCCCGAAACCCCTCATCGGCAAGAAAGGCGAAGAAGCGCCGCAACGCCGCCGATTTACGCGCAACCGTCGCCCGCGACAGCGCCTGCCATTCGCCTGCCAGCCGCTCGATCTCCGGGCGCCCTGCCGCCGCCAGTCGCCCGCCCAGCAGTTCCGAGGCGAGACGCAGATCGGTGCCATAGGCAAGGATCGTGTTCGCCGCCGCCCCCGCCTCGGCGCGGAGCATTTCGAGGAAGCGCTCGATCAGCGCCCGGTCGCCGCCCGGGGAGGCTGCGCTCACGCCGTACGGGTGACCGCCTCGACGGCGATCATCCGCGCATAATCGGCCATGCCGGTGGCGCGCATCGCCGCGACGATGTGGAACAGCGCCTCGGGCGTCACATGCGTCCAGCTGGTCGATTGCATCCCCACCGCCGCGAGCAGCGCGACCGTGCCCGGTTCGTTGCGGCGCGCCGCATCGTCGATGGCGCGCGTCCAGCTATTCTCGCCGCCGATCTGGACCTGCAGCGCTTGGGCGCCGCGGCTGGCATCTGCAGGCGCCAGCCGACCCAGCCCCGCCAGCCCGGCGAGCAGCATCTGCGCCTTGCGCGGACTGGCGGAGCCGGTGAAGCGCTCGAAATCGCCATAGCTGATCGCGCCGCTGCCCGGTTCTGCCAGGCTGAGCAGCGCCCAGCCCTCGCTGCCGCGTGACACCACGCCGCGCCATTCCATGGCAGGGCGGTCATAGCCGGCGCTCAGCATCGCCGCGATCAAGGTGTCCGGATCGGGCGCGTCCTTGCTCGCGGGGATCCAGGATGCCGCCTTCGCCGTGAGGATAAGCCGGGCATAGCGCGTGCGGGCGGTGCCCGCCCCGTCCCAAAGCGCGCGAATGGCGGCGATACGTTCGGCAACGCCGCTGCCCGCATAGGCGGTGCGCAGGTCGCGCGCCGTGGCGGCGAGCGGCGCCGGAGCATCGGCCGCCTGATCGATCTCCGCATAGAGATCGACCAGCCCGGCATTGGAATAGACGCCAGCGGTGGCCGCCAGTTCTGCGGCAGAGGCGCGCGCCGCCGGGGCAAGACCGGGTGCCAGCGCCTGCCAATAGCGATATTCGGGGCCGACCGAGCCGTAGAGCTCGTCGGGAATGTTCACCCCGGTCGCCGTCGCCAGCCCGAAGCGCCACGGCGAAAGCTGCTGCACGCCGACCCAGTCGATCGTCACCGCCCGGCGACCATCCACACCCATACCGATCGCCTTTTCGGCGAGCAGCAGGTCGATATCGCCCTGGCTGCGGCCCTTGCGCGCTGCGTCGAACAGCTGGCCCGCCTCGTTCGGCTTGCCGGCAAGCCCGGCGCAGATCGCCTGGGCCAGCCCCCAATTGCCGTCCCCCGCAGGCGCCGTGCCCTTGGCCGCGACGGGGCAGAACTCGCCCGGGTCTGCGCTGGCCAGCGCCACCTGCAGCGCCGCCTGGCTGAGCCGCGGCGTGAAATCGTCGACATCGACATCGTTCACCACGGCGCGCGCCGCCATCGCCTCGCCCATGCGCACCAGCAACTGGGCGCGGTCGGCAGCGAAATCGGCCCCTTCCAGCCCGGCGGGCGTATCGATGGGCGACATCAGCGCACGCCGCAGCACGATGGATACCCAGCGCGACGCCACCGGCGCATCGAGCCGCTGCATCAGCGTCTCCAGCACCTGCCCGCGCGTCTTGCCGAAGGCGTTCGCCGGGAATGCCGTGTTGCCCCAGGCGAAGATGCCGACCCGATCGGTCGAATGGCGCGCGACTGCCGGCAGATCATATTGCGACAGGTTGACCGGCGCGGGGGCGGTGAAATTGCCCTCCACTTCCTCGGTATCGCCCTCGCCATTCTGCAGCGCCGCAGCGGCGCTGCCGCTCACCGGCTCCACCGGAAGCTGCGGGGCGACCTGCGCTTCCGGCGCCCGAGACGGCTGCGCGGCAGCCGGCGCGGGATTCTGCGCCGGCTGGTCAAAGCCGGGAGGCAGCAGCGATTCGGGGGCCTGCTGCTGCTTCGATTTCTGCTGCTGCCCCAGCGCCGGTACGCCGATGCCCGCCAGCACCAGCGCCGTCAGGGCAATGCGCGAGACCCTAATTGGCAAGGTTTTCAAGCGAGACCGCCTTCTCCATCCGCACCGGCTCCTTCGCGGTGTTGCGCCCGGCCAGGGCGAACAGCCCCACCAGCAGCAGGGCGACGACAACCAGCAAGACGACAAGCGCACGCGACATGAATAAAACCCGTAAAATAGCGGTTGGACGGGCCTTTTGCCCGAGACCCGGCCACGCTGTATAGCCCTTCGCACGATGTTACAAACGCCCGTGCAAATTCATGGCTGGACCGGCAAACCCATCGTCCTGGTGGGGCTGATGGGCGCCGGCAAGACGACGGTAGGGCGCCGGCTCGCCCAGCGCCTACACCTGCCCTTTGTCGATGCAGATCAGGAGATCGAGAGAGCGGCGGGCATGTCGGTATCCGACATTTTCGCGAAATTCGGCGAACCGCATTTCCGCGACGGCGAACGGCGGGTGATCGCCCGGCTGGTCGACGGCACGCCCAAGGTGATCGCCACCGGCGGCGGCGCGTTCGTCAACGAATCGACCCGCGCGCTGATTCTCGATCAGGCGATCGCGATCTGGCTGGATGCCGAACCGGCTGTCCTGGCCGACCGCGTCCGCCGCCGCGACACCCGCCCGCTGCTGCGCGATCGCGACCCGCTGGAGGTGCTGACCGAGCTGGCGAAGGTCCGCAACCCGCATTACGCGCTTGCACATATCCGCGTCCCCAGCGTAGCCGCACCGCACGAAACCACCGTCGAAGCGATCCTGAAGGCCCTGCAAGCGTGACCACCATTCCCGTCGCCCTGGGCGCACGCAGCTATGACGTGCGCATCGAACCCGGCCTGCTGGTCCGCGCCGGCGAGGTGCTGGCCCCGCTGGCACGCGGCCGGGCGATGCCGATCGTCACCGACGCAAACCTTGGGCCGCATTGCGAAGCGCTGGTCGCCAGCCTGGCCGCCGCGGGTATCGCCGCCCCGGTCCGCACGCTGCCGGCGGGCGAATCGACCAAGAGCTGGGCACAGCTCGAAGCGCTGACCGACTGGCTGCTCGAACTCGGCGTCGAGCGCAGCGACCATGTCATCGCGCTGGGCGGCGGCGTGATCGGCGATCTGGTCGGCTTCGCCACCAGCATCCTGAAGCGCGGCTGCAACTTCGTCCAAATCCCCACCACGCTGCTGGCGCAGGTGGACAGCTCGGTCGGCGGCAAGACCGCGATCAATTCGCGCGCGGGCAAGAATCTGGTCGGCGCCTTCCATCAGCCGGCCGTGGTGCTGATCGACCCGCAGGTGCTGGACACGCTGCCCCAGCGCGAACTGCGCGCAGGCTATGCCGAGGTCGTCAAATACGGCCTGATCGACGATGCGGACTTCTTCGGCTGGTGCGAAGCAAATGCCGCCGCGCTGTTCGCCGGCGATCCCGCCGCGCGCGCCCATGCGATCGGCCATTCGGTGGCCGCCAAGGCCCGCATCGTCGCCGCCGACGAGCGCGAGACGACCGGCACCCGCGCGCTGCTCAACCTGGGCCACACCTTCGGCCACGCGCTGGAGGCGGAAACCGGTTTTTCCGACAAGCTGCTCCACGGCGAGGGGGTGGCCGCCGGCATGGCGCTGGCCTTCGCCTTCTCCGCCGAACAGGGGCTGTGCCCGGCCGAGGATGCCGCGCGCGTCGCCGCCCATCTGCGCAGCGTCGGCCTGCCCGACGGGCTGGCAGCGGCGGGCGTGACGGCGGACGGCAAGACGCTGGTCGGCCACATGCTCCACGACAAGAAGATGGAGGGCGGCACCCTCCCCTTCCTGCTCACGCGCGGGATCGGCCAGACCTATCTGGACCGCACCGTCGATCTGGCGAAAGTCGCCGCGTTTCTGGACCGCTGCGGGTAAGCGCCGCCTGCGGACGTCGCGGCGTTATCGGTCTGCGACGGCCCTGTTTTCCCCATCTGCACGGGGTGCGAAGTTTAGGAAGTTCAGGCTCACGCGCGTATGTGCGCGAGGCAAGCGGGCTGTTGATCCGACAGGTGCAAAGAGCGGCGCCTTGTGGGGCGCGGTTTGAACATATGGGGAACATCCGTGGTATCAGCAAGGGGGTGAGGCTGTCTGATTTGGACGCATGCGCGTATCGCACCCCTCTCCACCAGCCGTCACCCCAGCGCACGCTGGGGTCTTCCCGGGGCCGGGCACAAACGGAACAGCGCTGCTGCGGGAGATGCCAGCTTGCGCTGGCATGACGAGAGGAGATGGGTCGCCCCGCCGCGCACCTTGCCCGCTGCCCCGGCAGGCCTACCCCGGCGCCATGCGTATCTTAGCTCTGGCCCTTGCCGCATCGACCATGCTCGTCCCCGCCGCCCTTGCCCAGCAGCGCGCCGCCGCGGTGGCGCCGATCCTCACGACCGCCGAGGCGAAGGATGTGTGGACCCATGCGCGGCCCGAAATCGCTCGCGTCACCCATGTCGCGCTGGACCTGCGCGCCGATTTCGCGGCGAAGACGCTGTCCGGCACCGCCACGCTCGACATTCTCGCGGCGCCGGGTGCGAGCGAAATCGTGCTCGACGATGACGGGCTGGTCATCGCGAAGATCACCGATGCCGCCGGCAAGGCCCTGCCCTTCACCGTCGGCAAGGCCGATCCGGACATCGGCGCGCCGCTTACCGTCCAGCTGAACGGCGCCCGCCGCATCACCATCCACTACCGCACTGCGCCCGGCGCCTCCGCGCTGCAATGGCTCGCGCCGCAGCTCACGGCGGGCAAGAAGAAGCCCTATCTGTTCAGCCAGGGCCAGCCGATCAACAACCGCAGCTGGATTCCGACGCAGGACAGCCCCGGCATCCGCCAGACCTGGTCGGCCACGCTGACCGTGCCCGCCGATCTGGTCGCGGTGATGAGCGCCGAGCGGATCGATGGTGCGAAGGGCCTGCCCGCCGGCAAGGGCTGGCACAAGTTCCGCTTCCGCATGGACAAGCCGGTGCCGCCCTATCTGATCGCCTTTGCGGTCGGCGACCTCGCCTTCAAGGCCGTCGGCCCGCGCGCCGGCGTGTGGACCGAGCCGACGATGCTGGACGCTGCGGCGAAGGAAGTCGCCGATGTCGAAAAGATGATCGACGCGGCGCAGGCGCTCTATGGCCCCTATCGCTGGGGGCGTTACGACATGCTCGTCCTGCCGCCCAGCTTTCCCTATGGGGGCATGGAGAACCCCACCCTCACCTTCCTGACGCCGACGATCCTCACCGGGGATCGTTCGAATGTGGATGTCGTCGCGCACGAGCTGGCGCATAGCTGGTCGGGCAATCTCGTCACCAACGCCACCTGGTCGGACAGCTGGCTGAACGAGGGCTTCACCACCTATTTCGAGAACCGCATCATGGAGGCGGTGTACGGCAAGGAACGCGCCGCCACCGATGCCGATCTGGAGTGGGACGGGTTGCAGAAGGACATCGCCGATGCGGGCGGGATGGAGGCTCCGACCACGCGGCTGCACGGCGATCCGGGCGCGACCTTCGGCCAGCTCGATTATTTCAAGGGATCGACCTTCCTGCGCACGATCGAGCGGATCGTCGGCCGCGCGCGGTGGGACGTGTATCTGCGCGGCTATTTCGACCGGCACGCCTTCCAGCCGCAGACCACGGCGGGGTTCCTGGCCGACCTGCGCGCCCATCTGGTGCAGGGCGACGTTGCGCTCGAATCGAACCTGCAGCTCGATAGATGGGCCTATGCGCCCGGCCTGCCGAACAATGCGGTGCATGTGCAGTCGGCAACGCTGAAGGCGATCGACCAGCAGCTCGCGGCGGTGAATGCCGGCGGGCCGGTGGCGGCGGTCGATCCCAAGGGCTGGTCGACCCAGCAATGGCTGCGCTTTCTCAATGGCCTCAACCGCCAGCAGACGGCGGCGCGGCTCAAGGAACTGGACGAGACGCTGGGGCTGTCGGCGTCGAACAACGCCTATGTTCGCTCCGCCTGGGGCGAGCTGGCGATCGCCAACCGCTACGACCCGGCGCTGCCCGGAATCGAAAAGCTGGTGGGCAGTGTCGGGCGCGGCCTGCTGATCTACCCGATCTACAAGGATCTGGTGGCACAAGGCGACTGGGGCAAGCCGGTCGCCCGGCGCTTCTATCAGGAGGCGAAGGGCAGCTACCACCCGACGATGGCGGCGGGCGTGGGGAAGATTGTGGGGGTGGAGTAACCCCACTCCCGTTCTGGAGCCCCTCCTTTAAAGAGCAGGAGAAGCCCATCTGACTCGCTTGCTCCCCTCCCTGCCAAGGGAGGGGCTGGGGGTGGGTGCGCGCGTCTGCGCGCTCCCAAAGTCGCTCTACCCAACTGACGGCGAGTCCCGCCGCCTAGCGGCGGCGGACCCACCCCCTACCCCTCCCTGCGATGCAGGGAGGGGAGCGAAAGAGGCAAATGCGATTGTCCCCCTTCAGGAAGGAGGGGCTTTACCGCCGCGCCACCCCACACGCCAGGCACACCCACCCCGCGATCATCGCCGCGCCGCCGATCGGCGTTATTGCGCCCAGCCAGTGGGGCAGGCCCAGCGCCATCAGGTACAGCGTCGCGGCAAAGACGAACCCGCCGCCGACGAACAAGGCTGCCGGCCAGCGCCCGCCCCGTTGCAACGCCACCAGCGCCGCCACGGCATGGATCAGCTGGTAATGGCTGCCGGTCTTCAGCCACTCCGCCGCCGCCCCGTGCGCGCCATGTGCACCGAAGGCGCCGGCCGCCACCGCCATCGCGCCGGAAAGCGCCGCCAGCAGCGTGATCCAGTTCACAGGCCCCCGCGCCTCAGCCATCGCCCCGGTCCTCCACTGCGGCAGCCGCCGCCGCTGCCTGGCTGAACATGCCGTCGCGCCCGGCATAGAGGTCGCCGGTTTCCTTCTGGCGTTTCAGCCGTTCGATGTCGCGGCGGCGATATTCGGCCTCGGTCTTGTCGATCTCCGCCCCGTCGACGCCCACTGCGTCCATCGCGCGGCGCGCCATCACGATCGCGCTTTCGATCATCTCGCGCACCACCCCGGCCACCGGGGCGCCGGCCAGCTTCATCACGCTGCGGCGATCATAGGCGCGCACGAAGATGCTGGCGTCGGGAAAGGCGGCGTGGACGCCCTCGACCATTTCCTTGTCCATCGCGTCGCCATCCTGGCAGAACAGGATCAGCTCGGCCTCCGCCGCACCCGCCTGGCGCAGCAGGTCGATGCGCGTGCCGTCGCCATAATAGACCTTCATGCCGAAGGTGCCGGCGGTTTCGATCATCTCGACATCGCGGTCGACGATGGTGACGGGGATGCCCTGTGCGATCAGCATCTGCGCCACGGTCTGCCCGAACCGGCCATAGCCGACGACGACGGCATTGGCGCCTTCCTGCTGCGGGCCGGCGGGGGTCGCCCCCTGGCGCGGCCGCTCTGCCCGCAGCCGCCGGGTTGCCATCATCAGGAACGGCGTGGTCGCCATCGACAGGGTGACGATGGCGCTGAACACGCTGGCGGCCTGCGGCTCGATCAGCAGCGCATTCTGTGCCTGCGCGAACAGCACGAAGCCGAACTCGCCGCCCTGGCTGAGCAGCACGCCCAGCGCGAAGGCGCCGCGCAGCTTCATCCCGAACAGCAGCGCCAGCCCCATGATCAGCGCCGTCTTGGCGGCGATCAGCGCCAGCGCCATGCCGGCGACGAACAGCGGGCGCTCGGCAATCGCGTGCAGGTCGAGCGTCATGCCGACGGCGACGAAGAACAGCCCGAGCAGGATCGCGCGGAACGGCTCGACATCGGCTTCCAGCTCGTGCCGGAAGGGGGAATCGGCGAGCATCACACCGGCGATGAACGCCCCCAGCGCCGCCGACAGCCCCAGCGCCTCCATCACTGCCGCGCTGGCGATGACGGTCAGCAGGCCGGCAAAGACGAACATCTCGCGCTCGTCGAGATTGCCGATCAGCCGGAACAGCGGACGCAGCAGAAACCGGCCCGCCAGCACCAGCCCGACAATGGCGAGGACGGTATAGACGGCGAGCAGCCATCCCGGCGGCCCCGCCTGATCGGCCGGGTTGCGCGAGAGTGCGGCGACGATCGTGATCAGCGGCACGATCGACAGATCCTGGAACAGCAGGATCGCAAAGGCCCGCTCACCGAACGGCGTGCGCAGGCGGCCGGCCGATTGCAGCAGCGGCAGCACCTGCGCGGTGGAAGAAAGCGCCATCGGCAGGCCCAGCGCCAGCGCCGCGCCGATGGTCGATCTGGTCGCCACCAGCACGATCGCCGCGACCGCCAGGCCGCAGATGGTCACCTGCAACAGGCCCAGCCCGAAAATGTCGCGCCGCATCCGCCACAGCCGCGACGGGCTCAGCTCCAGACCGACCAGGAAAAGCAGCAGCGCGATGCCCAGTTCGGCAATGCCCATCTTGCCTTCGGCATCGCCCACCAGCCGCAGCACATGCGGGCCAACCAGCGCACCGGCGACCAGGAAGCCCAGCGTCGCACCCAGTCCCAACCGCCGGAACAGCAGCACGAAGAACAGCGCGAAGCCGAGCATCGGCACTGCATCGACCAGCAACGATCCATCCCCCGAATGTGCCATCAGACCCGCGCCTCCGCCGCCTGCAGCGCCGCTTCCGCTGCGGCCTCGAAGGCGAGGCGGATCGAGGGATGGCGGCCGCGATGCGGCAGTGCGGGAGTGAACAGCGCCAAGCCCGGCCAGTCGGGCGGCGTCTCGCGTTCGCCGGCCAGCCAGGCGGTGAGCTGGTCACGGGCAGCAGCGATTTCGGCGGGCGAGCGGCCGATTACCGCCTCGCCCATCAGCGCCGCCGATGCCTGGCCCAGCGCGCAGGCCCGCACCAGCATGCCCATTTCCGCCACGCGGCCATCGTCACCGATCGTGATGTCCACCGTCACCCGGCTGCCGCAGACGGGCGAGCGCTTCTCGGCGGTGCCGGCGGGTTCGGCCAGCCGCACATGATGCGGGATCGAGGCGGCAAGCCGCAGGATTTCCATATTGTAGAGCGGCGCGTTCATGCCCCCGATCTAGGCGACCGGCGCGTCGGTTTCGAGTGCGAAAAACCAATCCTTGATATGGGTTCGCCGAAGGTCAGTTCCGTGCGTCGTCGCTGGCGGCATCCTCGCGCTCGTCATGCCGCACCGGCTTGCCGCGGAAGACGGGCTCGCCCCGGCGGCGGCGGTCGACGAAATCCGCGATGCCGGCGCTGGTGGTGTCGAGCAGCGGATAGGTCACCGACCTGGTGATCCATTGCGGCCGCTGCGAAGGGCCGCCGCCCATCGTGTCGAACACCAGTACGAGCACCAGAAAACCCATGCTGACCAGGATCAACCCCTTCAGCGCGCCGAACGCCACGCCCAGCGCGCGGTCGATCGGCCCCAGAAAGCTGTCACGCATCCGCGCGCCCAGCGTGTTGGCGATCAGCCGCCCGCCGAAATAGGCAAGCCCCGCCAGCACCACGAATGCGAGCACCGCCGCGCCGCCGGTGGTGCCGACGACATGGGTGAGGAGCTGGGTGAGCGAGGTGTGGAAGAACTTCACCGCCACCACCACGAGGATCCAGGCGAGAAACGCCAGCACCTCGGTCGTGAAGCCGCGCAAAAAGCCCAGCACGGCCGCCCCGCCGATGACGATCAGTACGATGATGTCGAGCCCGGTCACCTGTTCCTCCTGCCGGTTCCATAGCATCGGCGGCGGCGGGGTGAAGGGGAAAGCGCGTCGGGATGCGATTGTGGGTTGGGGGCGGTGCGGCTGCAGTCGGCAGGTCGTGGTGATGGAGTCCGCATCCCCCTCACCCTTCCCACCGCCTTCGGCGGCGGGCCCCTTCCCTCTCCCACAGGAGGAGAGGGAGTTGGGGCGCCTACTCTCCCTCTCCCCCTGTGGGAGAGGGAGGGAGCCGCGAAGCGGCGGAAGGGTGAGGGGGACGCAGATCGAATGCGGCGTCCTCCCTTTCAGGGAGGGGCTGTGCCCCTTACCGCTCGAACAGCGCCTTCGCGTCCGCCTTGAACGCCTCGGCGCTTCCCTTCCGCGAATAGAACATGTGGCCGCCGGGATAGACGCCCAGCCGCACCCGCTGGTCCACGCCGAAGCGCGGCATCTGATCCAGGATCATCCGCGAGGCGAAATAGGGGCAGGACAGGTCGTTATAGCCATGCGCGATCAGCACCGCCATTTTGGGATCGTTGGCGATCGCCTTGCGCAGGTCGCTGACCGGTCGGTCGTCGGGCGTGCCGCGGTCCCATGCCTCGTTCACCGAGAAGGACAGCGCGTTGTAGCGCGCGGTGGTTTTCCAGCCGACCTCGCGGGTGATGAAATCGACCATCGCGCTCGTCGTCGGCGCGATGATGCCTTCGAGGATCGGGTCGCCCGACTGGCGCTCGGCGGCATTGGGGAAAGGATCGAACGCATCGACGTTCGAATCGTACACGCTGCCGATCTTGCTGTCGTCGCGGTGGACTTCGCGCAGATAGGTGCCGTCGTCGACGCGCCCGTCGAGCCGGGCCACCAGCTTCGGGTCGAGCCCGGTCAGCTCCGCAACCTTCTGCCCCAGCCGCGCAGTCGCCTGCGGGTCCGAGCGGCCGGCGAGCAGATCGGTCGCGAACTGGCCGCGGGTATAGGCCTCGATCGCCGCCATCGCCTGCGGGTTCAGCTTGCCCTGCCGCTCGAGATGGCCCGCCGCCATCGACGGCAGGTTGATCATCCACGGCAGCGGCGACAGCGCATCTGCGCCCGCCGATGCGGCGGGATCGAGATAGGGCGACACCATCACGATGCCGTTCACGCCCACGCCGAGCTGGGTCTGGAGCTGATAGGCAATGCGCGGGGCGCGATAGCCGCCATAGCTTTCGCCCATCACGAATTTGGGCGAGCGCAGCCGCTCGTTCTTGACCAGCCAGTCATAGACGATGCGCGACAGATATTTGATGTCGGGTTCGGTGGCGTAAAAGGCCTTCTTGGTCGCGTCCTCGTCCACCAGACTGCGGCTGAAGCCGGTGCCGACCGGATCGATAAAGACCAGATCGGTCATGTCGAGCCAGCTCGAGGGATTGTCCTGCAGCAGCGGCGCGTCGGAGGGCGCATCGCCCTTGTCGCCGAACTGCACGCGCTTGGGGCCTACCGCACCGAGATTGAGATAGACCGAGGAAGCACCCGGACCGCCGTTGAACGCGAAGGTCACCGGCCGCTGCGCACCGCCGCCGGGGACGACATAGGCGGTATAGACCACCTCGGCGATCTTCTTCCCCTTGCTGTCATAGACGGGCAGCTTGCCGACCGTCGCCTGATAGCGGATCGGCTTGCCGCCGATCACCGCCGTCTGGCTGATGGTCTTGTCATCGGGCAGCGGCGGCAGGTCGGATTTGGCTTCGGGCTTTTCGGCGGCAGCCTCGGAGGGCTTGTCCTGGGCGAAAACGGCCGGCGCGAGCAGCAGGGCGGCGAGCGAAGCGGAAAGCAGAACGGAACGGCGCAAGATGGTCCCCCCCCGGGGATGAAGTGGTTGCGGATGCTAGCGCGGAGCAGACGCCGAATCCATCGAAGATATACTGTATCACCCAAAGCTCCAGCCGCAGCACCGTTCGGTACTAACCCTCCTGCGGGCGCCTCCACCGCTCCCGCCGGACATTCGCATTTGGCTCTATTGCTCCCCTCCCTGGACAGGGAGGCGGTTGGGGGTGGGTGCGCGCGTCTGCGCGCTACAAAAATGCTACCCTTGACGGACAGCGCGTCCCGCCGCCTGACGGCGGCGGACCCACCCCCGGCCCCTCCCTGCAATGCAGGGAGGGGAGCAATAGAGCCAAATGCGATTGCCACCAGCACTTCCCGGCGTGGCGGCAGGTGGCTGCGTTCAAATCATCCTACCTCGGGAAGCGGCTTTCACGGCCAGCTATAGCATGGCATCCTCGACGGAAATTTCAGGAGCAGGGACCATGCGATACGCCAGTCTGTTTCTCGCCGTGCTGACTGCCGGAAGTCTGGCCCCGGCGGCGCTCCATGCCCAGACGGCGGGACACGTAACGGGCCTTGGCGGTGTCTTCGTCACCAGCAAGGATCCCAAAGCGCTGGCGAAATGGTACCGGGACATACTGGGGATCAAACTCGAACCCTGGGGCGGCGCGATATTGCGCTACGACGCGCCGGGCCATCCGCCGATGGCGCTGTGGAACGCAATGCCGGAAAACAGCGAGGAGATCGCCCCCTCGCATCGCGACTTCATGCTCAACTTCGCCGTCGACGATCTCGACGCCTTTATCGCCCGTATCGAGGCGAAAGGCGTCAAGCTCCTCAACCGCACCAGCGACCAGACCGGCAAGTTCGCGTGGATCCTCGATCCCGAAGGAACCAAGATCGAGTTCTGGCAGCCGCCGGCGAAATAGCCGCGCGCCGCCCCTCACCGCTCCTGCAATATCGCCGCCGCGCCCCCCGTTGCCGCCAGCGAAAGCGTAAGGTTGTCGCGGGCCTGGACCTGCCGGGTCTGGTCCTGCACCGCATCGGGCGTGGCGCCATCGCTCCACAGCCGCATTTCCGCGCCGTGGTTGCCCAGGAAGTCGAGCGGCACCGTCACCGTACGCGCAGTCTCGTTGTTCATGGCGCTCAGATACCAGGTTCGCCCCTTGCGCCGGGCGAGCACGATATACTCGCCGGTCGCGCCAGCGAGGAACCGGGTTTCGTCCCAGCTCGCCGGCACGTCGCGGATGAAATCGAACCCGGCCGGGCTCGCCGCATAGGTGTCGGGGCTGTCCGCCACTGCCGCCAGCGGCGAGAGATAGACGACATACATCGCCAGCCCGTGCGCGCGCGTCGTCTGGACCATCGGCAGATCGCTCCGCGGCCAGAACTTCGCCGGCGCGACGTTGCGGAAGCCGCCCGGCGTGTAATCCATCGGCCCCAGCAGCCCGCGCGTATAGGCGAGCATCACATTGTGCGTTGCCGTCGCCCGCCAGCTCCACTTGTTATATTCGGCGCCCATCACCCCTTCCTGGGTGATGAAATTGGGCCAGGTGCGCGTCAGCCCACGCGGCGGGAGCGCGCCGTGCAGATCGACCATCAGATGGTGGCGCGCGGCCGCGCCCAGCAGCTTCTGGTACCAGTTGACCATCCACTGGTCGTCGCGGTCCATGAAGTCGACCTTGATGCCGGCGATGCCCATCTTCTCGTAGAGCGTCAGGGCATCTTCCATCTGCTCGTCTATCGCCTGCCAGTGCGCCCACAGCCAAAGCCGCACCTTCTTCGCGCGGGCATAGTCGGCGACTTCCTGCAGGTTGATGGCATCGGCCCATTTGGTGACGTCAACGCCCGGCCGGCGCACGCCGCCACCGCCCGCGCCGGCATACCAGCCCTCGTCGATCATCGTGTAGGGAAAGCCGTTTGCGGCGGCGAAGTCGATGAACGCCTTGGCAACCGCCGTAGTGGTCCGCTGCCCGGGCAGCCTGGCGATCACCGGGCCGTTCCACCAGTCCCAAGCGGTCAGGCCGGGCTTGATCCAGCTCGTATCTTCGATCCGGCTCGGGCTCGACAGGCTGGTGAGCAGCGTCGATTCCTGGAGCTTGCCGAGCTGGTCCGCCAGCATCACCACGCGCCACGGCGTGACGATCGGGCTGCCGATGCGGGTGCGCACCGCGACGCGCGGGTCGTCGAGCGAGGGTGAAAGCTTGAGTTGCAGGCCCGGCCCGGCGCCATCGCTGCGCCCGGTCAGATACATGCCGGCAAAGTCGATCAGGTCTGCCTCGGCGATCGCGAACGCGCCCTTGCCCGTCTCGCAACTGAACGGCAGGTCGAACAGATTATGGTCGCGCAGCCGCGCAGTATCGACCGGGTCGAACTCGCCTTCGTGGCTCGACCCGAAATGGCCGACATTGAAGCCCCAGCATTTCCACGGCTGCGGGAAATAGAAGCCGGTGCGCTCGCCGCGTACCACGGCGCCGGCAGTCTGGGGCTGGACCGGAATGACGGTGCGCAACGCGACGCCGTCGTCATAGGCGCGCAGCACCAGATCCATCCGGCGCTTCGACCCGCTGCGTTCCTGCAGGTGGAGCGTCAGCTGGTTGTAATGGTCACGCCCCTCGGTCGCCTTGCCGACGACGATCGGATAGCGGGTATCAACGCTCGCCGTTTCGCTGCCGGTGACGGCGAAGGTATAGCCGAGCGTGTCGTCGGCGAAGTCGATCAGTACCGGCGACGGGGCGATCACCGTCTCGCCGCGCCGATCGACGCTGTAGAGCGCCGCGCCATTGGCCGCGAGCTGCACGCTGATCCGGTTGGTGCCGTCGGGCGACACGGCCTGCAGCGCCTGCGCGGCCGCCGGCGTGGCGGCAAGCAGCGCCAGTCCGCCGAGCAGCCTCTTCATGCGTGGAGAGCCTTCAGCACCGGCTCGATCACCGTCGCCATTGCGTCATAGCCGGCGACAGTGGGGTGCACTCCGTCATCGGCAAGCCCCGGCTTCATCGCGCCGGCCGCATCGCCCAGCACCGGGGTGTAATCAACCCAGGTCGCGCCGGTGGCACGGGCATGGTCCTTCAGCCACGCATTGATCGCCCGGATCGGCTCGACGACCGCCAGCCCCGGCCGCCACGGAAAATGGTCCGACGGCGGCACCGATGCCAGAATCACGCCAATGCCATGGGCCTTGGCCAGCGACGTCATCATCCGGAAGTTGTCGAAGCTCTGCTCCAGCGTCATCGGGCCGGTGTTGCCGGCAATGTCGTTGGTCCCGGCCATGATATGGACGAAGCGCGGCTTCAGATGCACGACATCGGCCATCATCCGCAGCACCATCTGCGGCGTGGTCTGACCGCTGATGCCGCGACACACCCGGCCGGGCGAGAAGAAGGTCGGCCGCTTCGATTTCCAGCCCTCGGTGATCGAATCGCCCATGAAGACGATGTTCACTTTCTCGCCAGTCGCGAGGATGCGGCGATTGTCCTCGGCATAACGGCTGAGTTCGGGCCAGTCCTGATGCAACAGGCGCTCCTTTCGCTGTTCCCATGTCTCTTGCGCCTGCGCCCGCACGCGGGCGAGCGGTGCGAACAAGGGCAACGCCAATGCGCCCCCCAGCAGTGAACGACGACCCAGTGCCATGCCTGAACTCCCCCAGATCAATGCAGCGAAGCGGCGCTCCCGCTCCGCACCGCCTTGGCGCGGCCCGCGGCGATCGCGAACCCGCACAGCACGATGTAGCATAGCCCCGGCACCACCAGCGCAAAGGCATAGCCGTGCAGGTCGGCCACCTTGCCGACCAGCAGCGGCAGCACCGCTCCGCCGACGATGGCGGTGCAGAGCAGGCCCGAGGTCGATTCCTCGCTGGCGGTCGAGCGCTCCAGCGTGAGCGTGAAGATCACCGGGAACATGATCGAGTTGAACAGCCCGATCGACAGCGCGACGAACCCGGCGGTGACGCCGCCCACCGCGAAGACATAGAAGCACATCGCCGCCGCAATCGCGGTGAACAGCGCCAGCAGCTTGTCGGCGCGCACCTTCGTCAGCAGCAGCGATCCGATCGCGCGGCCGACCATCGCCCCGCCCCAATAGAAGGCGACTGCCTTGCCGGCTTCCTGCAACGACACGCCATGCACGCCATCGCTGCCCATGAAATAGCCGAGCAGCGGCACCCCGAACGGCGCATCGGACTGGCCCCAGATGCTATTGTCGTTGAGGAACAGCGCCATCTGCGTGCCGATCGACACTTCGGCCCCGACATAGAGGAAAATCCCCAGCGCACCGAACAGTGCCCAGCGCGAGCTGAAGGCGGCCAGCAGCCCGCCCGACGCCGCCGGCGCCGGCGCCGGCGCCGACTGCGTCACCACACGGCGACTGACGAAGAAGAACACCGCGAGCACCGCGATAAGGCCGCAGAGCCACAGATAGGCCGTGTCGATGCCGGCGAGCGCCTGCGCGCGGACTTCCGGGGTCACCACCATGCCCTTCTTCACCTCGACGCCCTGCAGGAACAGGTGCGCGCCGAGCAGCGGGCCGAGGAACGTGCCGAACGAGTTGAAGGTCTGGCTGAGCACCAGCCGGAAATGGCTGCCCTTGGGATCGCCGAGCGCGGCGGCGAGCGGGTTTGCCGCCACCTGCAGCACGGTAATGCCGCTCGCCAGCACGAACAGGCCCAGCAGCACCAGCCAGTAATTGGCGAGGTTCGCCGCCGCCAGCATCAGCAGGCAGCCCGCGATCATCGTGCACAGCGCCAGCAGGATCGACGGCACCGCCTTCAGGCGCGAAACCAGTGCAGCCGCCGGCAGCGATACGACGAAATAGGCAAAGAAGAAGGCCGTGGCGCTTGCCTGCGCCTGGAAGTTGGTGAGGGTGAACACGCCCTTCACCGCCGCGACCAGCGGGTCGACCAGCGACGTGATGAAACCCCAGGCGAAGAACAGCGTAGTGACAGCGGCGAATGCCAATGTCGTCTGTGTAGAACGTGCGGTGCCCAAGCGATCCCTCTCCTTCGTTGCGGTGCGGACGCTTCCCGACAGCGTTGCCAAAGTCAAGCGCACGTCGTGGACTTTCGTGCTCGCACTCGACGATACGCTTCGCCTATAGGGGGGCGTTGGGTTAACGACGCGACGAGTGGAGTATAGCGCGTGGGCAAACGGATGACGGGCTGGTTGAGCAAGGGCGTTGCGGGCTGGGTGCTGGCGGGCATGGTCGCTTCGCCGCTGATGGCACAGACTGTGCCCGGCGCCACCCAGGCCCCCCGCCCGCGCCAGCAGGCACCGACGGCACCGACGACGGTGGAGCAGTTGCTGCCCCCCGCGCCGGTGGTGCAGGCCGCGCCGCTGCCGACGCTCAGCGCCGCGCAAGCCGCCGAGCTGACGCGCCTGCTCCCCGAAGCGGGTCTCGCCCAGGGTCTGCGGCGGATGAACAGCACGATCAGCCTGCCCCGCGACAATGACGGGCTGGTCCGTGCTGCACTGGATTATGCGCGGTCGGTGCATTCGGGCCGGCTGGACATCAGCGATTTCGACGAAAATTGGGGCCTGCGCCCTGCCCCCTATGACCCGCTGCCCGGCTTCACCGACGCAGTGAAGCGCGACAAGATCGCCGCCTGGATTCGCTCGCTGCCGCCGCCCTATGCCGGGTATGACGGGCTGGCGCGCGGCCTGGCGACCTATCGCGTGCTGATGGTACAGGGCGGCTGGTCGAAACTCGCCCCCGGTGCCGATCTCGCCAAGGGCAGCAGCGGCCCGCGCGTACTGGCGCTCCGCCGCCGCCTGGCGGTGGAGGACCGTAAGGTCGCGCTGGACGGCGACAAGTTCGACGACGATCTGCAGGCCGCCGTCGTGCGCGCCCAGATGCGCTATGGGCTGAAGCCCAGCGGCGTGGTTTCCACCCAGACGATGGCCGCGTTGAACGTGCCGGTCGAAGAGCGCGTCCGCCAGATCATGGCGAATATGGAACGCTGGCGCTGGATTCCGCGCGAACTGCCCGCCAAGCGCATTCAGGTGAACATCGCCGCAGCGGTGCTTACGGTATTCGACGGCGACACGCCGATCGCATCGATGAAGGCCGTGACCGGGCGACCGGGCAACGAAACGCCGATGCTCCAGTCGCGCATCCACTCGATCGTGATCAATCCGCCGTGGAACGTGCCCACGGGTATTGCCGCCAAGGAGCTATGGCCCAAGGGCGAGGCCTATCTGGCGCGCAACGGCTACAAGATCATCGGCACTGGCGCCAACCGCCGCCTGCAGCAACAAGCCGGCCCCAAGAGCGCGCTGGGCCGCTACAAGTTCGATTTCGACAATCCCTATGCCGTCTATCTGCACGACACGCCGGTCCAGTCCGGGTTCTCGGGCTATAGCCGGCTCGCCAGCCATGGCTGCGTGCGGCTGGAAAAGCCCGGCCCGCTCGCCGAACTGCTGCTGAAGAACGATCCCGCCTGGCAACCGCAGCAGATTGCCGATGCCGTCGCCAGCGGCGACACGCAGCGCGTGCGGCTGGCGGATCAGGATCAGGTCGCCGTCTATCTGCTGTACTGGACCGCCTTTATGGGCACCGACGGCGCCATGAACTTCCGCGACGATCCCTATGGCTGGGACAAGACCCTGGCCGACAAAATCGAAAAGCGCGCTGCCCTCACCAACGCGCCTGCCGCCTGACCAAAGCCTTTCCGGGGAATGACCATGAAGCACTTCCGCACTTTCGCTCTGCTGGCTGGCGCCGGCCTCACCCTCGCCGCCTGTGGCGGCAAGGACGACGCGCCTGCGCCCGACGCCAATGTCACCGCCATCACCGTGCCGGAAACGCCGGCGACCATGAACGTCAGCACCGAAGAACCGGCGCCGGCGCCCACCGCCAATGCCGCGCATGACGCCGAAGCGGCACCGCCGCCTGCCTTCAGCGATCAGGAGCAGACGCAAGCCGATGCAGCCGCAACCGGCATGACCTCGCGCGTTGATCGCAGCGAAGGCAATGACAGCGCGGGCCAGTAACATCCTGCCCTTTCGTCGCACCGCCGGCCCGGTATTCCGGGTCGGATGCGGCGTGCGCGTCGGGTAAGCCAGTGATCCCGCGCGCGCGCCTGCTGCTCTTTGCCTTCGGCGATTTCGCCTTCAATCTCTACTGGCAGAGCATCATGCTCTTCCTGCTGTTCTATTACACCGATGCGCTGGCGCTACCGGTGGAGACGGCGGCTGCCATTTACGCCGCCGCGACGATCTGGGACGGCATCGTCAACTTTCTTGTCGGCACCTGGGCCGACCGGCGGCCGGTACGAAGCGGCGAGGGACGGTTGATCGCGCTGGGCAGCGTCCCGCTGGGGCTGGCCTGCATCCTCACCTACCTGCCTCCGCCCCTGATGGGCAGCGGCGCGATTGCCTTTGTTCTGGGCGGCCACCTGCTGTTCCGCACCGCCTATGCCGCGGTCAACATTCCCTATCTGGCGATGACCGCACGGATCAGCAGCGACAGCGGCGACCGCGCCTTCGTCGCCGGTGCCCGCATGATCTTCGGCACCCTGGCCTGGGTGATCGTCGCGCGCGGGACCATCCCGCTCGGCGGCTGGCTGACCGGCAGCGGATCGGCGCGTGCCTATCTGGGCGCGGCGATCCTGTTCGCCACCATCGCCACGGCCATTCTGGTGCTGGTAGGCACCACCTATCGCGAACAGGTCCACCCGGTGAGCGCACCACCGCCCTCGCTGAAGCAGACCATGACGAGCCTGATTTCCAACCGCGCCTTCGTGACGCTGAACCTGGCAATGATGGCGACGCTGGTTGCGGTGACGCTGCTCAACAAGTCGGTCCTCTATTACTTCAAATATTTCCTCCATTCGGAAGCGGCGGGCCAGGCCGCGCTCGGCTGGATGGGGGTGGTGAGCGGGGTGGCCGTGGCGCTGTGGATGTTCCTGCAGCGGCGGATGGGTGCCCGGAACCTGTGGCTGACGGCGATCGCCCTGTGCAGCCTGGGGCTTGCGCTGTTCGCCGCCTTTCCGTTCGATCATGTTGCGGAAATGCAGATCTGGCTGGTGGCGATGCAGGCGGTGATCGTCGGTCTGCACTTCGCCTTCTGGGCAATGCTGCCCAACACGATCGAGTTTGGCGAGCGCACCACCGGACTGCGGGTCGAAGGCGCGGTGTTCGGCCTGGCGGCGCTGCTCCAGCGGGTGGCGATCGGCATTGCGACGGGCATTCTCGGCCTTGGCTTCGGCGCTGCGGGCTATGTCGCCAATACGGCCCAGAGCGCGGCGACGCTGGCTTCGATGCACTGGACCATCGCGATGGTGCCGTTCGTCTTCTTCGCGCTCGCCTTTCTGGCCATGCTCGGCAACCCGCTGCGGCACGGCACGCATGCGCGGCTTGTGCGCGAAATGCGCCAGCCCGAGGAATAAAGAAGCTTCCCAATCAATTATGGCGCAATGTTCATAAGCGCCTCTTTTACCCAACCACCGCGCGGCCTGTGGGTATTCCTTAATTGCATGAACGGTGAATTTTTCTACCGTACCGGGACAGTCAACACCCGGTTAACGCTAGGAAAATTATTCAAACGCTCCCGAAACAAACATACGTTAGAGCCCGCAGCAGAGGCTCCGATAGAGAAGCGCAGTGGGGGAGTGCCTTGCGCGATATTCCGTTCAGCCGATTAGAAGAATTCGTCAGCCTGAGTGACGCCGAGCGTGATCTGATCCGCGGGCTTTGCGGTACGGTGATGCGACTCGGTTCGAACCAGCGTCTCCACGCCCAGGGCCAGCCGATCAGCCGCATCTATCTGCTGGTCGATGGGTGGGTGACGAGTTCGGTCGAGTTTCCCGACGGGGGCCGCCAGATCATCAAGGTGCATTTGCCGGGCGATCTGCTCGGTGTGCCCAGCATCGCGCTGGAAAACGCAGCCGAGACGCTGACCGCCGTGACCGAGGCGGAAGTCCGCCCGATCCGTATCACCGATTTCGGCCGGATGCTGTTCGAACAGCCGCGCATGGCCGCCATCATGTTCCTGTTGTCGCAGCAGGAACGGGTGATGCTGATGGACCGGCTTGCCTCGATCGGTCGCAGCCGCTCGGTGAACCGCGTCGCCGCGCTGCTCGTGCATCTGTTCGACCGGCTTTCGGTAATCGATCCCGAACGCCAGCCGCGCCTCGAACTGCCGCTAACCCAGCTTGAGCTGGGGGAAATGCTGGGCATTACCCCGGTCCATATGAACCGCACGCTGCGGGAACTGGAAGAAACCGGCTATGTCCAGCGCAGCCGCAACAAGTTCGAGCTTCTCGACATTGGCGGATTGCGGCGGCTGGCAGCATTGCCGACGCACCGCTGGCGGCGACAGCCAGACTGGATGCGCGACTAAGGGCCTGAGGGCTCTAGGCCGAGTTCGGCCACTACTTCGGCAATATCGGTGCCTTCGCGCACGATCAGCCATTCGCGCGCCTTTGCGCCGTTGACGACCGTGACAGACCCGCGCGGGCACACGCCCAGGCACTTGGTCTCGATAATGCCCAGTTCGGCCTTGCGCCCCTTTTTCAGGCCCAGAAACTTACGCAAGGCCTTGGCCAGCCGGGTCTTGCCGCGCGGCCCGAACCCGCCGCCCAGCTTGCGGGAGCATTTCCCGCAGACCAGCACCGTATTCGACCAGTTGGAGCGTACCAGCGGGGTCAACGGGGCTTCCATTGCCGCCGGTCTTCGGCGGCCTTCAGCACGTCATACGCCGCCTGGATCGCCTGGAAACGCTTCGCCGCTTCGGCATCGCCGGGGCGAACATCGGGGTGGTTGACCTTGGCCAGCCGCCGCCAGGCACTCCGCACTGCCTCGAAATCGGCGTCGACCTCCAGTTCCAGCACTTCCAGCGCGCGCATCTCGTCGCGCGAACGGCTGCCATCGCCCGGCCCTGCCCAGCTCTTGTAGCTCGATTCGGCATAGCCCGAAGCATCGCGCCGCTCATTGGCCTCGCGCCGCGCGGCCTCTTCGGCGCTCAGCCCGGCAAAATAGTCCCAGTTGCGATTATATTCGCCGGCATGCTCTTCGCAGAAATACCAGCGCTCCGGGCTGTTCGGCGCCTTGGGCGCGGGCCGGTCGCCGGGCCGGTCACAGCCTTCGCGGTCGCACAGGCGCACGCGCGCGGCCTCACGCTCGCTGCCATATTCGCGCCAGCGCGGGAAACCCCAGTCCATCGATCGCGTCTGTCGCGCCATAGCCCCGCAGATAAGGGCGCCCGCCGCCAAAGGCCAGAGGGCGCCGCGTGCAGTGCAAAAAACGAAATGCCAGAGGGCCTGTAAGCCGGGTTCTGTCCCCCCTCGAAAGGGATAGGCGACCATTCCTCTACGCGACGGATCGCTCCGCCGCTCCAGCAACCAACCCGGACGACGCGCCGGAACGAGGCGCATGTGCCGTCCCTATTCGGTCTTGCTCCCGGTGGGGTTTACCAAGCCGCTTCCGTTACCGGTCGCGCGGTGCGCTCTTGCCGCACCCTTTCACCCTTACCCTCAACCCCGTGCCGAAGCGCGGGGCCAGCGGGCGGTCTGCTCTCTGTGGCACTTTCCCTGGGGTCGCCCCCGGCGGGCATTACCCGCCACCGTCGTTCCGTGGAGCCCGGACTTTCCTCCCCCTGCTATACAGCAGGCGGCGGCCGCCCGGCCCTCTGGCGGGGCCGGTCTAGCGGCTAATCGCGCCAGCGCAAGCGATTAGCCGCGGCTCGTGTCTTGCGACGGTGCCGGCGCGGTGGGCGCGGCAGACGGCGCGGGCGCCATATCGGCGGACGCAGCAGCCGGCGCAGACACGCTATCCGTCGACACAGACGATGCCGATACTTCCGGGGCTGCCGCGCTCTGCCGGGGAGCGCTGTCGCTGCCGGACTGCGCCTCGACTGCCGCTGCGTGCCGGTCCTTTGCCGCATCACCGTCCTGCGCAGCGTCGGCAGCGGCCTTTGCCTTCGCCTTGGCGGCGTCCTCGGCTTCCTTGCTCTTGCGGTCCGCCTCGGCCGCGTCTTCCTTCGCGACCTTCTCGTCCGCAGCCGGTGCCACCGCCGCCACGGCAGTACCCCAGGCCTGCACCTCGATCCGCCACTGCGTCGCATGGGCGCCGCCGGCAATGGCGGCGCGCCGATAATCGGACGAGACGCTGATCACATTATCGGCACCATTGACGCGCGCCGCGCGATGCAGCGCGGCAGCAGCCTCGGCCGCTGTCGGCGCATTGATCGCCTCGACACCCGGCCCCTTGTCATCACCGCGCACCACACCGGTCATACGCACATGCACCGGCCCGATCGGCGCCATCGAAGGACGAATCGAAGTCACGGCTTACACCTCCGTACTCCTATACATCATCCTTTACTTGACGGACGGTAAGATAGACTGGTGAAATCGGCAGTAACGCTACTGCGCCATTCAGTCATCGCCCTGCGGCTTCGGCAGCAACAGCGCGAGCAGCAGGCAGCGGCACTCCATGTCGATCTCCCCGTCGATCATTTCAGGGCGAAACCGGCGCTGAAAGGCAGTTACCGCCGCCTGCGGATCGGTAACGTCATAGCCGAACCGCTCCAGCGCGAGCATGAAACCGGCATCGGGCCAGCCGGGATCGACCAGATTGCGCGTGGGCCGGGGCAGCGCCAGCCGGAGGCGGGCAAGCGCGTGCCAGTTGAACAGCTCGCCCGGATCCTGCTTGCGCGCCGGCGCGACATCGGAATGGCCGACGACATTGCCGCGCGTGATGCCATGGCGATCCTTGATCTCGGCCACCAGCGGGATCAGCGCTCCCATCTGTGCGTCGGTGAAAGGGCGATAGCCGAACTCGTGGCCGGGATTGACGATCTCGATCCCGACCGAGGCCGAATTGACATCGGTGATGCCGCGCCAATGCGAACGCCCGGCATGCCAGGCCCGCTTTTCCTCCAGAACCAGCCGAAAGATCGTGCCGTCTTCCTCGACCAGATAATGGGCCGACACCTTCGCCTCCGGGTCGCGCAGCCGCGCCAGCGCCGCCTCGCCGCTTTCCATCCCGGTATAGTGCAGCACGATCATACTGACCGGCAAAGCCCGCTCGTCGAAATTGGAAGAGGGAGCGTCGACGATCGAAAGGCCGCTGGTCATGCCCTTGTGTAGGATGGCGGCGCGCGCTTGGGAACTACCCCCCGCTCAGCCGAAAGCGCTGATAACCGGCGCGGCGCCTTCGACCGCACGATAGCAGCCGCGATGCGCATCGCAGGGGGTGAAATGCTCGGTCAGGCCGATCACGGTCTCGCCCGCGCCCAGCACGAGCAGCGTGCCCGGGCGGGTGGCAGTCGCGAGCCGGTCGAACACATGCCGACGCATCGACAGCGAGAAATAGAGCAGCACGTTGCGGCACAGGATGATGTCGAACCGCCCCGGCGGCGGTGCATCGGTCGTCAGGTTCTGCTGGCGGAACTGTACCTTGCGCGTCAGTTCGGGCTTGGCGACCCAGTCACCGCCGACCGTGTCGAACCAGGCGACCATCCGCCGCACCGGCAGGCCACGCTGGATTTCGAACTGCGAATAATGGCCCGCCCGCGCCTTGGCGAGCGCGGTCTGCGACACATCGCTCGCCACGATCTCCGGCATATGGCCGCCGAACGCTTCGAGCTGTTCGGAAAACAGCATCGCCAGCGACAGGGGCTCCTGCCCCGTCGAACAGCCCGCGCACCAGATCCGCAGGCGCCGCCCGCCGAGCTCGGAATGCATCGCCCGCGCAGCATCCACCACCATGTCGAGCACGGCGACATCCCGGAAAAAGCTGGTTTCCTGATTCAGCAGTGCATCTACCACCTTGTCTGCAAGCTCCCCCGTTCTTGCACCAATCAGCTTTGCAGCCAGTTCGTCGAGCGTGGCGAGGCCGCATTCGCGTAAAAGCGGTTTCAGCGCCGTTTCGATCCGCCAGCTACGATTCGCGGCGATTTGCTGCCCGGTCCGCTGTTCGAGCAAGGCGCCGATCAACTGCATCGCGCCGCTTGCAACGGACGGGCTGGTGCCATGGCCGATCATCGCTGGCTGCCCCCCCGCGCGATCAGCCTGCCGATCTCTTCAGGCGCGAGCACGGCATGGGCACGGCCCGCATTGGCGACCGCGCCGGGCATGCCCCACACCACCGAGCTCGCCTGATCCTGCACCAGCACGCGCGCGCCGGCATCCGCCAGGTGGCGTGTGCCTTCGCACCCGTCGCGGCCCATGCCGCTCAGCACCACCCCCAGCGCGCGATTGCCATACACTTCGGCCAGGGTTTCGAACATCGGATCGACCGAGGGCATGCAGCCGCTCTGCGCCCATTCGGTGCTCAGCCGTATCGCCGCGCCGTCAGAGGTGCGCACAATGCGCAGATGCGCCTCCCCCGGCGCGACATAGATGCGGCCGGGCCGGATGCGGGTGCGGTCCGCCGCCACTTCGCACGGCCGCCCGCCCAGCACCGCAAGCTGCGTGGCGAAATAGCCCATGAACGAGGGCGGCAAATGCTGCGTCACCAGAATGGGCAACTGGAAGCTCAGCGGAATCGCCCGCAGCAACTGGCTGAGCGCGTGGATGCCGCCGGTCGAGGCACCGATCGCGACGATATCGAACGGCTCCAGCACCACCGCCGGCGGGATCATGCGCGGCGCTGAGAGCGGCCCCGGCGCCGGCGCTCCAGCGGGCTTGTCGAGCAGCCGCGCGAGCCGTTCTTCGAGCACTTCGGCAAAACGCCCGCCAAAGGCGCCGATGCCGGGCTTCACCAGCGTATCCGCCGCCCCCAGCGCCAGCGCCTGCACCGTCGTCGCCGCCCCCTCATCTGCGGAGGAAGAGACGATCAGCACCTTTGCGCCCCTGCCCGCCGCGACGACATCGGGCAGTGCCGTCAGGCCGTCGATGCCGGGCATTTCGATGTCGAGCAGGACGATTTCGACCTGATGAGTCTTGAGATAGTCGAGCGCGGCACGCACGTCGCTCAGCGCCTCGGCCACGCGGAAGCGGCGCGTCCCTTCCACCATGCGGCCAAGCACCGACCGCGCGACGACCGAGTCGTCGACGATCAGCACGCGCGCAAATGCACCTGGCAAAGCGGTTGCTGCCGCACCTGCCAGGGGTAGAGGTTCCGCCACCCGTTGCTCTCCCGGGATTGATCCGGCCGATGCCGGAGAAGTTCAGGCCACGCCGACGATCTGCAGCTTGCTTTCCAGCGTTTCGCGATCGAACGGCTTCATCACATATTCGTCGGCACCCGCCTCGATTGCAGCGCGGATATAGGCCATGCCGTTCTCAGTGGTGCAGAACACCACCTTCGGGCGGCGGGCCAGCCCCGCATCCTTCAGCGCGCGCAGGAAATCCATGCCGCTCATCACCGGCATGTTCCAGTCGAGCAGAATCACGTCCGGCGGCGTCGCCAGGCACGAATCGAGTGCCTCGCGGCCGTCACCGGCCTCGCGCACTTCGAAATCAAGCGTCTCGAGGATGTGTCGGGCAACCTTTCGGATCACCTTCGAGTCGTCCACGACCAGGCACGTTTTCATGCTACCCTTTTCCCCGTTGCAAGCGGCTTTGCGCCTGCTTCTGCCTTGCAAGGTGTAAGCGTCCCGTTAATCGCATTGCTCATGCCAGCACCGCCGAAGCCGGCACCAGCGCGGCAAGGTCGATCACCAGAATCGGTTCGCCGTCGCGTTCCACCAGCCCGCGCCCCGCGCTGCGCCACGCCGCATCGAGCGCGATCCCGCTGGCAAGCGGCCGCAGCTCGAACGGCGCCACATCGTCCAGCGCATCCACCAGCAAGGCATAATGGTGCCCGTCGACCAGCGTGATCACGGCGCGCCTGGCCGCGCTGCCGCCGGGCAGGCCGAGCGCGGCCTGGGTATCGACCACCGTAACCACCCGACTGCGCAGCGCCGCCAACCCGCGCACCTGATGCGAGGCACGTGGCACCGCCGTCACTTCGCCGATGTCGACGACCGATTCGACCTGATCCGAATCGATGGCCACCGTGCGCCCGGCGATCTGGGCGATCAGATAAAGATGCTGCATCAGCGCCCCGCCTTTCCGGCGACCCGCGCCTCGAGTGCCGCCAGCAGCCCGGCGCGATCATAGCGATACACGCTGTCGTCGGACGGATCGCCCTGGCGGCGTCGGCGCAACCGGACGACCGGCGCCCCGCCGGCACCGCCACCGGGCATGTCGTCGCTGCGCAGTACGACCGCGGGCACTTCGCCAGGCGCCAGCGCCGTTGCGACGCGATAGCCCGCAGCTTCCAGCAGCGGCCGCACAAATGAGGCCATCCAGCCGTCATCATCGCCCGCCATCAGGCACAGCGGGGCGTGCGGTGCCATGTCGCGATCGGCATGTTCGTCGAACACCCACAGCGCGTCGAGCAGTTCGACCTGCTCATTCTCGATCAGCGCGACGCCTGCTACCGGCCCGGGCATCCGCGCCGGCACCAGATCGTGCGGCAAGGTGATGATGTCGAGCGCTTCGTCGATCGCATAGCCGACCTCGGCCATATCGTCCTTCAGCCGCAGTACGCTCAGCTTTTCGCGGCCTTCAAGCCGGCCTTGCATCGCCAGCGGCACGATCCGCCCGTCGATTGCCAGGCGATAGCCCCCGGCGGTAAAGCGCACCTGCCCCGCCACGATCTGCTCGACCCGGTCGACCGCCGCGAGCGGCACCGCACGCCGGGCGCCATCCAGATCGCGGAACAGCAGCGCGGGCAGGCCGGGCACTTCCTGTTCCACCTCGGCTTCGACAAAGGCTTCGTTCAGGTCGCGGCTGAAATCCAGACCCGCCACCCGCGCCATGCCGGCGCAATCGAGCAGCAGCATCGGCAGCCCCGAATCGGGCAGCGTCTGGCCGGCATAGATGCCCGTGGACATCACGGCGGGCGAGGCCGGCTTGATCACCAGTTCCTCATTGTCGATCACTGTGTCGACGGCGAGCGCGTAGCTGCCCGCCCCCAGCCCGACGATCGCCAGCATGCGCGGCGCCTCCTCCGATGCCCGCGCCCCCCCCAGCAGCGCCGAAAGGTCGAGCAGCGGCATCCGCCGTTCGCGCACGGTGGCGATGGCGGTATCGCCCAGCATGTCGATGCGGATCGCCTCGCCGCGTTCGCTGACGATTTCCTCGATCGACTGGCGCGAGATCGCGAAGCGCTGCGCGCCCACCCCGACGATGATCGCCGGAATGATCGACAGCGTCAGCGGCACATGGATGGCGATGCGCAGGCCCTTGCCCGGCGTGTTGTCCAGTTCGATGCGGCCGCCGATCTGGTCGACGCTGGCCTTGACCACATCCATGCCGACGCCGCGCCCGCTGACTTCGGAAACGATGTCGCGGCTCGACAGCCCCGGGTGGAACATCAGCTCCAGCTTGGCCTTTTCGGGCAGCGCCAGCAATTCGCGTTCGCTCCGCACACCACTGGTGGCCAGCTTCTTGATCAGCCGGCCGGTATCGACGCCCCGCCCGTCGTCGGCGATCTCGACAATGATCTGGTTGCCCGACTGGCGCGCGGCGACGGTCAGACGCCCGCTTTCGCGCTTGCCGGCGGCGCGGCGTTCTGCGGGGCTTTCAATGCCATGGTCGATGGCATTGCGGATGATGTGCACCAGCGGATCGCGCATCACCTCGATCATCTCGCGGTCCAGCTCGACTTCCGATCCGTCGATCTGCAGCAGCACTGCCTTGCCGAGGCCCGCGGCCGTATCGCGCACCATCCGCGGCAGGGCGGAAAACAGCGCGTCGATCTTTTGCATGCGGGTGCGCGTCACGGTGTCGCGCATTTCGCCGACCGTCAGCGAAAGCCGCTCCAGTGCTGCCTCCACCGTCGGGTCGATGTCACCCAGTCGCAGTCGGCGGGCGAGCTCGTTGCGCGCCAGCACCATTTCCGACATGCCGCTCATCATCCGGTCGAGCAGGTCGACGTTCAGCCGCACGCTACGCGACGGGGCGCGCTGGGATACGGCAGGGGCCGCGGCGGCGATCTGCTCCGATCCCTCCTTCAGCGCGGCGATCAGCAGCTCCTCGCCGCTATGGTCGAGCGCGGCGCCGGCATCGATTGCCTCGACGATCTCGCCGATCCGGTCGACCACCGCCAGCACCGCATTGACCAGCGCCCGGTCGGGCACCCGCTCGCCGCTGCGGACCTGTGCCAGCACGTCCTCGGCGGCATGGGCCAGCCGCTCGAGCCGCGGGAGATCGAGAAAGCCGCAGCTACCCTTCACGGTGTGGACGAAGCGGAAAATCGCATCCAGCCGCGCGCTGTCCTCCGGATGGGCTTCCCAGGCGACGATCTCGCCCGAAAGAGCCTCCAGCGTCTCGCGCGTCTCGGCGATGAAGTCCTGCAGCAGGTCGTCCATGGGGCCCCAATGGAAATTCCAGGACTGTCATGCGGGCAAGAGGGTTAATTCCGGGTTAGGGGCGCGGCAGAATTGCGAAGCGTCCCGCCTGTCCTCACCGCGTACGCCAGCGACCTTGCCGTCGCGGCTCGCGATATCGCCACCGACCGGCTAGCATTACAGTTGCGTTTTTGATCGAACATGTGACCGTTGTGCGGCGGCTTGGTGGGCCCGTCGCCAGCATGACC